>NZ_CAKRXI010000005.1 GCF_934424005.1 uncultured Blautia sp. | reverse complement strand
TGTATGGCTGACAACGGATACTTCCGTGGAGGCGGATACTCCAGCCGTTATGAAACAAAAGCTCAGATGCCTGCAACTATGATCCGTCTGAACCTTGTGAAAGGACTTGGACCGGTTCTGCAGATCGCTGAAGGATGGACAGTAGCTCTTCCGGCAGAAGTATCTGACAAACTCTGGAAACGTACAGACTACACATGGCCATGCACATGGTTCGCTCCAAGATGCGATGGCAAAGAAGGACCGTTCAAGACAGCTTATGATGTAATGAACAACTGGGGAGCTAACCACGGTGCTATCTCCTATGGACATATCGGAGCTGACCTGATCACAATGTGCTCTATGCTTCGTATCCCGGTATCCATGCACAACGTTCCGGAAAAAGATATTTATCGTCCGGCAGCATGGAATGCATTCGGAATGGACAAAGAAGGTGCAGATTTCCGCGCTTGCAAGAACTACGGACCTCTGTACAAATAATCAGACAAAATGCCATGATATAAATGACGACCCCGGAACTATCTCCGGGGTCGTTGTTTTTTTACACTATATGTCGAAAAACTTCCGCTTTTTGTTGATTTTTACATTTTTTTATGACAAAAAAGGATTATCATTGTGCTGTGTCTGTGGTATGATATGTTAAGAATTAAAGGAATACACGGGAGTGAAGGGGATAACATAAAATGAAAAAACTGGCAAAGAGCCTTCTTGTCATAGCACTTGGACTTTTTATGAGTGTGAACGTCATGGCAGATGTACAGACAGGTAAGACAGAACCGGATTATCCGACAGACTATTATATGATCGTAGAATCAAAGGCAGGAGGAATTGACATCTACTCACAGCCAGATCTGGAATCTACGAAGCTGAATGATGAGCAGATCCCGAATGGAACAGCACTTCATATAGAGGGCGAAGTAGAGGATACCGAGAATAACCGCACCTGGGGATACACGGAATATCATGGCATGTATGGATATGCTCCACTTGATGAATGCCGTCCGGCAGATTCCCGTAAAGAAGCAATTGATTCCGAATTGTATATCGCAGGCAAGGACCATGTGAATTACAATGCTGATTATGATGTAAACGCATATGCAGAAGAAGGAACGCAGAAGCTCTACCAGGGACCTGGAACAAAATATGGAGAAGTTCCGGGAGTGCGCGATATTGAAAATGGCGAGACTCTTCATATCACACAGGATGCCGAAATGGTGGATGGAAGCCATTGGGGCGTGACCAGAGTTGACGGAACAGAAGGCTGGGTAGATCTGGAGAAAACAGAAGAATGGAAAGCAGAACATCTGGATACTGTAGAGGAGAGTGTGGATGCGGTGGCAGAAGTGAGTGTAACACCAACCGAAGTAGCTAAAGCGACCGAGACACCAGCCCCAACAGAGACTGCAGAAGCAACTGAAACACCGGCCCCGACAGAGACTGCAGAAGCAACTGAGACACCAGCACCAACTGAGGCCGCAGAAGCGACCGAGACACCAACACCGACAATTACAGAAGAAGCAGATGAAGCTGAAAATACAGAAAAAGACTCCAAAGAGCCTGAAGCAGAAAACACTGACACAAAGGACAGCCGCGAGGCATCCGGGCAGAATGTAAAAGTTACCGCATCCAGATGGTATCAGAACCCATTTACATGGATCGCAGTGATCGCAGTACTGGCAGTGGCAGGATTACTGATCTACCACAATAAGAAAAAATAATAAAGAGAAGACAGGGCATGTGCCTGAAACTTGGATGAAAAGGACAGGGAAACGAAATGTTTTTTTGTCTTTTTTTTTGTGTTAATTGTGAAATTTTGTACATTTCTGGACCAAAAATGTCCGATTCATTGACTTTTATGAATCGACATGATAAATTAATTGCATATAACTATTTATGTTGGCGTTTTATGACATAAATACGGATATGCTGCAAAAAACAGCAACAAATACGCAGAACGGAAGAGATAACCCAATGGCAATGAGACGTGAAAGAATGAGGCTTGGTGATTTACTGATCAAGCAGGACGTTCTTACTGAAGAAAACTTAAAAAAAGCACTGGAATTACAGAAAGGAACCGGTAAAAAAATCGGTGAAGTTCTGGTTGAGAATGGATTTATTACGGAAGAAATGATCGCCCGTGCACTCCAGACACAGCTCGGACTGAAGGTAATACAGCTTACCGGAATCACGATTCCGAAGGAAGTACGCAACCTGGTCAGTGTCAACCTGCTGAAGAAATACCAGTGTATTCCTTTTGAACTGGATCCATACAATGCCAACATTCTGCATCTGGCGATGGCAGATCCGATGGATATGGCAGCAATCGATGATATTTCTATTGTTACCAATCTTCAGGTTGAGCCATATATCGCAACACCGCGTGATATCCTGACAGCGATTGACCACTGCTATGGGGCATCTGAGACAATGGATGCAGCCCGAAGATTTACCAGGGAAAGAGAGCAGCTTCGTGGAAATGTAGAAGATACCATAGAAGAAGCAGATGTCAGTGATGCACCGATCGTACAGCTGGTCCGTTCCCTGATCGAGCAGGCAGTTCGTCAGAGAGCCAGTGATATTCATATTGAAGCACTCGAATCCAAGGTTCGTGTCCGTTACCGTATCGATGGCGCGCTTTATGAAAAAATGGTTTACGATAACAGTCTGCTTCCGGCAATCTCCACACGAATCAAGATCATGGGTGGTATGGATATTTCCGAAAAAAGAAAGCCACAGGATGGTCGAATGTCTGTTATGGTAGACCGCCGCGAATATGATATCCGTATTTCTTCGATTCCGACGGTACATGGCGAGAAGATCGTTATGCGAATCTCCTCCAAACTCAATCTGACCAGAGATATCAAGGAACTTGGTCTGAATCTGGATGAGATGTCAATGCTACAGCACATGCTTGCCAAACCATATGGTATTCTTTTTGTAACGGGACCGACAGGAAGTGGTAAATCTACAACCTTGTATACCGCGTTAAGTGCACTGAATAAAGAACAGGTAAATATCGTAACGGTTGAAGATCCGGTTGAGGCTGACATAGAGGGAATCAACCAGATTCAGGTAAATAATAAAGTGAATCTGACTTTTGCATCCGCACTGAGATCCATTCTCCGTCAGGATCCGGATATCATCATGATCGGTGAGATCCGAGATCAGGAGACGGCATCGATTGCGGTGCAGGCTTCTATTACCGGCCATCTGGTTGTATCTACTATGCATACCAACAATGCAGTCGGCACACTGAATCGTATGGCTGATATGGGGATTGCCCGTTATCTGATCTCTGATGCGATCATTGGCGTCATTGCACAGCGACTTGTCCGTAAACTTTGTCCGCATTGCAGGAAGAAACGTCTTGCGACAGATGAGGAAAAGCGGATTCTGAAGCGTTCGGCAGCCGAGCAGACAGAAATTTATGAGCCGGGCGGATGCAGACTTTGCAGCAACACTGGATATTTTGGCCGAACCGGCGTATTTGAGATCATGGAAGTAAATGACGAGATGCGCAAGCTGATCGCTGAAAATGCACCTACAGAAGAGATGATCGCAGCAGCGAAGAAATCCGGTATGCGTACCCTTCGTGAAAACGGAATCCGTTACGTACTGGATGGAACCACTTCCATTAAAGAAATGCTGAAGGCTTCCTATGAAGAATAAAAGATAGAAACTACAAAGAGTAAATGATAGATACTATCAGGAATAAAATACAGAAATTATCACATAAAAGAAAGTATGTGAAAGAAAATATAACAGAAATCAGGTACAGAATTTAAATGTATGATCTGAAACAATTATTAATGAGGTCAATAGAAGAGCAGGCGTCAGATGTTCATTTCACAGTTGGACGCCCACCCTGTTACCGTGTTGACGGTGTCCTGTCTCCGATAGAAGGTGAAAGACTGACACCGGATATGCTGCGGGAACTTCTCGTTCCGATTATGGAAGAACGGCACAAAGAAGAGCTGAGCAGGGACGGTCAGACAGACTTTGCCTACGCCATTTCAGGGGTGGGCCGTTTTCGTGTCAATGTATTTATGCAGCGTGGCACATTTGCATCGGTTATGCGATGTCTGCCGTTCGAGATCCCGGAGCCGGAGAGCCTTGGAATCCCAAAAGAAGTAGTTGAGATCACCAGCCGTAAGAGAGGCCTTGTTCTTGTAACAGGACCGACCGGAAGTGGTAAATCCACGACACTGGCATCTTTGCTTCATGTCATCAATCAGAAATATCCTTACCATATTATTACGCTGGAAGATCCAATTGAGTATCTTCACAGACATGATAAATCGATTGTCAATCAGCGAGAGATTGGAAGTGACTCGAATAGTTATGGAGCAGCACTTCGTGCAGCGCTTCGAGAAGATCCTGATGTGATTCTGGTCGGAGAGATGCGAGATCTGGAGACAATTTCCACTGCAATTACGGCAGCAGAGACCGGTCATCTCGTGTTCTCGACTTTGCATACGATCGGTGCGGACAAGACCATCGACCGAATCATTGATGTGTTCCCACCAGACCAACAGCAACAGATCCGAATTCAGCTGGCAGCTGTGCTGGAATGCGTTGTTTCTCAGCAGCTGATTCGTAAGGAAAAGGGGGGGCGTGTGGCAGCATTGGAAGTATTATTTGCAAACAACGCAGTACGTAATCTGATCCGTGAAGGAAAAACATTCCAGATTCCATCCATTATGCAGACCAGCCGCAGATCTGGAATGATCACAATGGATGATGCACTGTATGATCTCTTTATGAGAGGTGAGATCAGTGCAGATGCAGTTGTGACCTATGCACAGGACCCGGTTGCAATGAACCGGAAAGTGAATTTTGAGATTTAACAGAAAGGACTGAGCTGATGCCCGGTTATACCTATATTGCCGTTGACCAGAAAGGTAAAGAAAAGCGCGGCAAGATGGAGGCTGAGAACCGAGATGAGGTTTCCCAGCAGTTAAAAAAAGACGGACTCTTTCCTGTTGAAATTAAAGAGCAGGGAGTTCTGAATAAAGACCTGGATTTTTCTATTGGTAAGAAAGTCAAGCCCAGAGATCTGAGCGTTTTCTGCCGGCAGTTTGTCAGCATCACACAGGCAGGTGTTCCGATGAAGGAAGCCCTGCAGATGATGACGGAGCAGACAGAAAATAAATGGCTCAAGAAGGCGACAGCCGATGTGCTTCTCAATGTAGAAAAAGGTAATACGCTGGCGGATTCCATGGCAGCAATCCCGGATGTATTCCCGCCGATGCTTGTCAATATGGTGGCAGCGGGTGAGTCTTCAGGTAGCCTAGATATGTCTTTTGAGAGAATGGCAACCCATTTCGAAAAAGAGGCTAAGCTGAAGGCGACGATCCGTAAAGCAACAATCTATCCGATCATCCTGATCTTTGCGGTTATTGGTGTAGTTGCAGTTATGCTGCTCTATGTAATCCCGATCTTCATTGATATGTTTGCGGATCTGGATATTGAGATGCCGGCACTGACAATGGGGGTCATGAACCTCAGCAAATGGACGGCCAGCCACTGGTACGTCATCCTTGCTGTGGTAGCGGCAGTGGTCGCTGCATACCGCCTTATCTATAACACAGATCAGGGACGGCTGAAAATCGACTATATCAAGATGAAAATCCCACTGTTCGGCAAACTGACAGTCAAAACTGCCTGTGCCCAGTTTGCACGAACGATGAGTACCCTGATGGGAGCCGGTATTTCCACAACGGAATGTCTGGATACCTGCACTAAGATCATCAATAACATTCATTATAAGAATGCACTTCAGAAGGCAAAAGAAGAGGTAATGAAAGGTATTCCACTTTCGGAGCCACTTGCAGCCAGTGAAGTCTTTCCTCCGATGGTGTGTCATATGACCGGGATCGGTGAAGAAACCGGTAATATGGAAGAGATGCTCAATAAACTCGCTGATTATTACGACGAAGAAGTAGAGATTACTACCCAGAGCGTACTCGCAGCTATGGAACCACTGATCATCGTGTTCATGGCACTGATTGTCGGCACACTGGTAATCGCTGTGATCATGCCGATGAGAACAATGTATGAAGGTTTAAACAATTTGTAATAAAAGTTTATAAATTTTTGCGATTGGGAACCGCGTTAAAAGTTTCTGAAATGACCATATGGTTGTCACACAGCAAGGCATAGGGGCTGTGTTCACGATAGATCAAATGGAACGAAAAAGGGGGCTTTTCAAAAACCATACGATCAGGCAACAAAAAGTAACAAGAAAACTGAATAACGAGTTTACAACATAACTCCCTCCCCTCTGAAATGCTGAAATTTCAGGGGGGGGTGGAGAGCACCTCCGGGTGTTCTCGCTCGTTGAACAATCATCGGACAGAGTATTCGTGATCAAAACAACAGGAGAGTTATGTATTCATCAAAAAGTTGAATATGTGCGTAAAGCCTGTTGTTTCTCTGGGAAAGGTGGAAAACCTTACCCGGAAGATCATAACTCTGTTCCGATGAAAAGAAAGTAATGAAGGAGATTGAGTTATGTTTAAATTTCTTAGAGAGAGAAAAAAAGACAACAAAGGTTTTACACTGGTAGAATTGGTAATCGTAATTGCTATCCTTGCAATCCTGGTAGGCATTCTTGCACCTCAGTATACAAAGTATGTTGAGAAATCAAGAAAATCTGCGGATGCATCTAATATGGACGAACTGGTAAAAGCAGTACAGGTATATGCGGTAGATAACGCGGTAACATCAACAGAGGCTAACAACACTACAACTGTGACTATTCAGTTAACTGCAGATGGAGTAAAGGGTGCTGTAGGAACTAATAATACACCAAGCAATCTTAAAGACTCTGATATTGCAGTAAAGGCATTTGAAGCATATATGCCAAACTGGAAGAATGTTAAACTGAAATCTAAGAAGTGGGGCGGTAACCCAACAATTACGCTTACAATTGATGCTGAAGGCGGTGTAAAAACAACTAATGTTGCACCAGATGATTTCAAGAAATTTTATGGTGGAGTAGATACGACTGTAGATACTACTACTAATACTAATCCGTAAATAGGTTTGACTTTTTGATGAATGCATAACAATTCTTTTGTTTGAAATCGAATACTATTGTCGAATGAAACACTAAAAGTAAGGAGACAGTAGTATGTTCAAACTTTTAAACAAAAAGAAAAATAACAAAGGTTTTACGCTGGTAGAACTGGTAATCGTAGTAGCAATCCTTGCTATTCTGGTTGGTATTCTTGCACCTCAGTATACAAAATATGTTGAGAAATCAAGAAAATCGGCAGATGCATCAAATTTGGAAGAAATGGTAAAAGCTGTTCAAGTTTATGAAGCAGATACCGACAGTGCAGCATCATTAACAGCTGGTGATTACACAATTACAATGACAACTGGAGGACCAACAGCAGTAACAGATAATGCGAACTTTAAAGCAGCTTTAAGTGAATATGTTCCAGATTATGCAACTAAAAAGCTTAAATCTAAAAAATGGGGCGAAACTGGAATCAAAGCTACAATTACAGTAGCTGATGATGGAAAAGTAACAGTTGCATATGAGCCAAAAGCATTAAGTGATTATATTGGTGTTGCAGAAAAAAAATAACACCCTGAAAGGAACCCCCTATGCTTCTTTTCTTAGACTCCGTCCCGTACATCATAATCTTCGTATTCGGAATCGTGATCGGCAGCTTTCTGAATGTCTGTATCTACAGGCTTCCGCTGCATGAATCGATCATTACGGCTCCCTCCCACTGTATGACCTGTGGGAGGAAGTTGAAATGGTATGACATGGTTCCGGTATTCAGTTGGATCGTGCTGGGAGGAAAATGTCGTAATTGTAAATCAAAAATTTCTGCGCAGTATCCGATCATAGAGGCTCTCAATGGTATTCTTTATGTTCTGGTATGTGTGGTCAATGGACTGACCTGGGTCAGCCTGTTGTATTGCTTAATGGTGTCGGCTTTGCTGACCCTTAGTCTTATTGACTGGCGCACATATGAGATTCCGTTTGGAATCAATGTATTTCTGTTTATCCTTGGCATTGCAGCTACATGGCTGGACAGAGGAAACATAACTTCACATCTGATCGGTCTGATCTGTGTCAGTGTTTTTCTGGAAATCCTGTTTCTGGTAAGCGGTGGCAGTGCAATCGGCGGCGGAGATGTGAAACTGATGGCATCCTGCGGACTGATCCTTGGATGGAAACTGATCATTCTGGCATTTCTGCTGGGATGTATTATCGGTTCTGTTGTTCATGTGATCCGTATCAAAATAAGTGGTGCCGGACGAGTACTTGCTATGGGACCGTATCTGTCAGTCGGTATTTTTCTGGCTGCATTATGGGGAAATACATGGATCAGCTGGTATATTGGTCTTCTTGGCCTGTAGCAGCTTCTTTATAACTGAGAGGGATTATCCTTGTGAAAGACAATGGATAATTCAGTTGATTTTCAGTTATAAAAATATGAATTTTGTCTGAGATATTTTTACGACAGAATCCATATTTTTGTAACTGATATAGCAGGAAGAGAAGAAATCCTGATAATCTGATACATAAGTTGTCGGACAGGACAACAATAAAATGGAGGAAACCTGAGAAATGGCGAAAATTTTAAATATAGAAATTGATACAGCCCAGTTGAGGGTGGCAGAGACGGACAGCCGTGGACTGAGAATCTATCGCTGTTTTACACTTCCGGTTCCTCAGGGTGCCGTGGATGATGGTCAGATCCGTGATACGAAGACTCTGGGTACGCTTTTGAAAAAAGAACTGGAAGCCAGGAACATAAATAATAAAAAAGTATTTTTTGTTGCAGGTTCATCAAGAATTGCCAGCAGGGAAGTGAGAATACCGCTGGTAAAAAAAGATAAGATCCAGAGTGTCATTCAGGAAAATGCAACAGATTATTTCCCGATAGATATTTCCAGTTATGTGTTATCTTACAGCATTATCGATATAGAAACAACAGAGCAGAAACCGGGAGAAGAACTGAAACAGTATCATCTGATGGTGTACGCTGCACCGACATCTATTTCGACGGCGTTCCATGAACTTGCCGGATATGCCGGACTTTCCATGGCCGGAATCGGTTACACCGGTGACAGTGTATATTCTGCTGTAAAAGATACATTTGCAGATGGAGTACATATGCTGGTCAAGATTGAATACAATTCCACAAGTATCAGCGTACTTAATAACGGAGAACTGGCGCTGCAGAGAACAGTCAACTATGGAGTGGACAGTGCGATAGAGACAGTGCGTGCGTTTCCGCAGTTTGGAGAAGACCTTACTCAGACAGAGGCACTTACAGTTCTGCATGACCGGAGATGTCTGCAGGATACGTTGAATGGAATTGCTGCTGCGGAACTGGATCAGCAGGAAGAATTACTGGAAAATGCCAAGATGGAAGTTACCGAGAGCTTCCGTTACATGGTTGGAAATATTTCCCGAATCATGGATTACTATATTTCCAGAAATACAGATGTCACTTTTTCGTCGATTCAGATTTGCGGTCTGGGTGCCGGAATCAAAGGTATCCGCAGGCTTCTTGCCAATGAACTGGGACAGAAAGTAGAAGTTCTCTATGCACTTGATAAATGCACGTATCCGGAATTTCCGGAATCAGAGGGACTTTACCTCTATACGGCAGTCATTGCACCGGTCCGTTCCGGAGTGAATCTGATGGAAAAAACCACTCGCAAGAAAAAAGAGGCGGAAGATAATTTACGAGGTTCGGTGTTGGTCTGTGCAGTTGGTGTGATCGCAGGGGCAGCACTTGCAGGTGCCGGTGTGGCGAACCATCTTTATCAGCAGCACATACAGGATCATCTGAATCAGAGAATCAGTGAAGAAAGTTCCATTGAAGATATTTATAATACGTATACCAGTGCAAAGACGAATTATGAAAATTATCAGAAAATGTATCAGTATACCAATACACCAAACGAAGGACTGAAGACTTTCCTGGAGGAGATGGAACAGAAGATGCCGTCAGACATTACAGTAGAGACATTCAGTTCTACGGGAACGCAGGTAAGTTTTTCCATGCGGGTTTCCAGTAAATCTGCAGCAGCCAATACCCTGATGCAGCTCCGTACGTTTGAGAGTCTTACGACAGTTACCACGACAGGGCTGGAAGAAGCAGAAGACAATACGGTATCCATGAGTGTGATCTGTACATATGCAGATCCGGCACCTTTGGATGATGATACTACAGAATAAGGAAACGGCAGAATAAATAGGAGGCAGACAGGACATGAATTTGTCGATGCGTGACAAAAAAATACTGCTGATGTTTATCGGCATTCTTGTATTTTTCCTTGGTTGGTTCTTCGGATACCGTCCACAGATGGAGATTGCAAGTCAGATAGAAGAATCAAATGGACCACTGGAAGAGCGTTTGCAGGAGCTGCTCGATCTCGCCGCCAACAAGGATTTTTATGTAAGTGAGACAGCATCCATCCAGGAAAAGATCAACGAATATACAACAAAGTTTCCACCTGATGTAAGACCGGAGGATGGAATCGTACTTGCCCGCAACATGGAAAATGAACTTGGATTCCAGATCACAAGTGTCGGACTTGGGGAAAAAGAATTTATTGCATCTATAGACGGAAGCTCCGAAGAGGATCTTGCACAGGAAATGGATCAGACAATGTCTGAGCAGGCAAATGAGCAGACACAGGAACAGCTTGACAATATTGAGGGAACCGACAGCCAGGCGGAAGAAGATCTGCAGAATGCTTCAGATGCAGCAGCTGCAGACCAGAGCTATACATCGCAGACACCGGTTCTGTACCGTACACAGGTAACGCTGCAGTTTAATGGAACTTATGCAGGTCTGAAAGAAGCGGTAACTTATCTTGCACAGCAGAATGGAAGAATGACACTGGACAATGTGAATGCGTCTTATGATACATCTACCGGAAATCTGACCGGTACGATCATTGTAAATATGTTCTCCATGACGGGAACGGACAACAGTTATTCAGAGCCGGATGCAGGAGATGTTGCATACGGAACAGATAATATTTTCGGAACGATTGAACAGGCAGCACCGGATACAGATGGAAACCAGACTGCTGACGGACAGGCTGCGGATCAGTCTGCAGAAGGCAGTGACGGCCTGACAGATAACAGTCAGGTAGGTGAAAATACGGAAGGTGAATCAGCACCTGCTGACGATCAGGGCCAGTCATAAGAAGATACGTATGTTAGAGGGGATGTTTTTCAGACCCCTCTATCTGTCTATATATCGACAGTTCATTCTGGAAAGGAGAAGCCAATGAAAGACAGAAAAAGAAAGAATACGAATGCCGGAATGACGCTGATCGAGCTCATCGTTGCAGTCAGTATTTTTTCCATAGCGGCGGTCGTACTTTTGCAGAGCTTTGTTACTTCCGGGAGAATCAACAGCAAATCGAGATTGTATCTGGAAGCGACCACAATGGCGCAGAACCTGATGGAGGAAATTAAATCAAGAAAGTTTGAAGAGGTTTCGCTCGCGTTTAATTATCCGATCGACAGTACCACAGGAGATACAAGGATTAATTTCCTGAACACACAGAAGAACCGAATTGAGAATGGAACACTGGGAATCAGGGAAGTGATGCGGAATACGAATGACAAAGGTGACACGACATACAGTGCTGTCAGTCAGTACAAAGATGGCGTGGATGAATCCAAAGTTACTGCATCCGTGATCTCCACAGATGGTGGAAAAACATATAAATTCAATCCACGTAAAAAAGGCAAAAATGCCTCAAAATATTATTTTGAACTGACCGATGTAAATGCAGATCATGAGAGCTTTGATGCGCTGGTGGAATTTGACGGAAGCACAGATTCCGGTTATAAAGAAAAAACTACTGCAGATGCGGGAAATGGAAAGAATGATTATCTGTCACCGAATATTTCGGATATGAACAGCAAGACAAATGCACTTCTGACAGAAGCAAAATATCCAGACAAAAATTATCTTACAGAGAACCTGAAAAATTGTCTGTCGTCTTTTGATCCGGATACGGAAGAGGGTGCTGCGCTCGTTGATGAAATATATGACCATTCAGTTAAAACGCTGACACTCCGTATTGAAGAAAATGGCGGAAGCGTCAAGATCTATGAAGACCGTGAGCTGGATCCATGGGACTGGATAAAGGCAAATTATCCGGACAGGATGGATACGAACAGTACAGATTTTGGAAAAACGATTGAATCCAGTGGAATTGTGTACAGTACAGAAACGGGTGAAAAGATGGAAAATATTTTTCTTTTTTATTATCCGAATTACAATTCTACCAGCTCTGCCAGTCCTCTGGACCGGATCATACTGGACAACCGGATCAACTATGAAGTGAATTTTTATGTTTCCAAACAGCAGGACGGACAGTCGCATGCGCAGGAAAAGCTTTATCGTATGTCTTTGACTGTAAAGGAAAATCCGACAGCGAGAAATAAATCAAACTGGAATACCAATGCAAGTCTTTACCGTGCAGTTACAAAGCTTCGTACCAATCTGGATTATGATATCAGTGATGAAAACGAAGGCGCAGAACGACTGAAAACGAATCAGATGTCTTTGATTTATCAGGCGGTGGATAATAATGGAGTGGATGGTATCAAGGCACCTGGTATATCAGCAAAGAAGATCCTGTCCTGCAACAGTCTGGATGACAGAGAAGCAGAAGACCGGATTTATACTGCAAAAGTGAGCGTATATAAAGCGGGAGCAGCTGAGAAGAATTTTCCGGACAGTGATCTTGTAGTGACGCTGGATGGTTCAAAAGAAGATTAATTTTCCGGGAGGAAAGAATGAGAAACATCAGAAAAAGAGCAAAACAGCAGAATCGTGGATTTTCACTTTTTACAGTGATCATTGCTGTGTCATTAGTGGGAATCCTTGGATTGCTTATCTTATATATTGCATTGTCGAATTTTCAGATGAAGATTACAGACCTGAAAGGAAAGGACAGCTTTTATACAGCGGAACGTGCGCTGGAGGAGATCCGTGCCGGTCTGCAGGAGGATGTGGGAGATGCCATGTCCAAAGCATATACGCAGGTACTGGAAAATTATAATAAAGATAGCAGTTCAAAAGATGCCTCCATGGATCAGCTGAGAAAAAAAGAATTTGAAAAAAATTATATCAGTGAGGTGGTCAGTAAACTTCGCTCAACAGGCGATAAAGATACTTACAATCTGGCGCATCTTAAAGGATTTGTAGATCTGTACAGGGAGATCAATGAAGACGAAGAATCTCTGATCATCACAAATCCTAGTGGAAAAAAAGCGGAACTGAGAGCAATTCAGACAACAGGCAAAAACAGCGGTGACAGTGGCGTCCTGCTGAAAAACCTGAAAGTGATCTATGTAGATCCTAATGGCCGTGCAGCAGTGATCTGTACGGATATTTTTCTGAAAGTACCGGAAGTACAGTTTCCGACACCATCTACCCTGCCGGACCTTATGAATATGATCGTTGTGGCAGATAAAGGTATCATCTGTGAAGGGACAGATGCAACACCTTCTACGATTCAGGGAAGTATTTATGCCGGACTTCTTCCTGGCGATGGAACTACAGCGTCAGATACCAGTATCCAGGTGGGATCAAATGCAAGTCTCAGCATTGATTCCGGAGATAAAGTAGTCTGCGAAGGCGAGATCAATGTAAATGCAAATTCCACATTTTCCAGTGGAAATGGTGTGAATCTCTGGGCGAAGGGTCTGAATGCAGATTCAGTAAAAAATGTCAGTCTTCTTGGCACGACTTATTTTGCAGATGACCTTACCATTTCCGGGAAAAACAACGATGTTAAGATTGCCGGAACATACTATGGATATGGTTCTGTGGATTCAGCACTGGATGAGAGCTGCAGAATGCAGGAACAGTACAAAAATGCGCAGATGAACGGGGCAGATCTGAGCAGTGCGATCGTTATCAATGGTAAGAACACAACACTGGATTTCTCCGAGGCACAGAAAGTGATGCTTGCAGGAAGAAACTATATTGCAAGCTCCAAAGTAAGCGGAAATAGATCAAATAAAAATGATATCATCACCGGTGAAAGTATCACCGTAAAAGGAACGCAGCTGGCATATCTGGTTCCGTCTGAGATTATCGGAGATGGAACAAAAGGAAATCCAATGACTTATAATGATTATCTCACCCTCTTTTCTATTGATGGAAGTGAAACAATCAATATCAATACCAGTAAGGCAGTAGATGCCTGGGGTGGTCGCTCTTTAAGTGAAATCGGTGTAGATGCACAGAATCCGGTACAGACTGTATTCTATAATGACAATTCAACTGGTGAGGGTGGATATGTTTATTTCTACCTGAATTTTACAGATGACCAGAAGGCGGCAGACTTTATGCAGATGTATTACCAGAATAATCCGAGTATCAAAGCCAATATGGACCGCTATCTGTCTTTCTACTTCGGTGGAGAAAATTCCGGTATCAACATCAAGGACGGACAGGCATATCTTCGTTATATCACAAATGGAAATGCACTTTCCTATGATGGAAACAAAAAAGAAGGAAATCTTCAGGAATCTACAGAATCATCAACGGGAGATGGACTTGTTGAAGAGCAGATCGGATATCAGAACAGCTGGTATGCGCTGAACCGTAAGATGATCTCCAGCGTTGACCTTCTGAATACAGCTGTCAAAGAAGATGACAACGGTACGACACATGATGAAACAGACAGCACAAGAAGTGTCTATGATAACCTGGTCAATGAGAAAAAAATGGTGGAATTCATCAAAGGAAAAATGGACGCCGAAGATAAAAATACCAGTGAATGGAGATATACATTTACATCATCTGAGGAAGATGGTGGTCTGCAGGCAATCATGTATCACAACGGAAGTGCAGACAGCACATATACAGAGACAGCTGCAGATGGAACAACCACTACAACGGAGATCATACCTGGTACGGATACTCCACTTACGATCAGTGAGGATATGGCACAGAATCTGCGTCTGGTCGTATGCACCGGTGATGTCGTGATAAAGGAAGGCGTAGAATTCAAGGGAATCATTATGGCAAAAGGAACGATCACTCTGAAGGCCGGAGCAAAACTGGAATCTTCTCCGATCGATGCGGCCAGAGTATTCCAGGCGCAGATGGACTCACAGGAAGAAGACAGCGTGAAGCCACAGGATTTCTTCTGGGATGGCGATCAGTATGTACTTGGTAATTCTACATCTTCAAATAATGGAAATAATGTAAATGGATCCAGTGTCTACAGTATTGCAGATTGTGTAAGCTATCAGAACTGGAAGAAACAGTAATACAGGATGGAAAAAGGAGGAAGAAGCATGAAGAGCAAAAACAGAGGATTTACCCTGATTGAGCTGATCGTAGTGATCGCTGTCATGACGATCCTTCTGGGAATTGCAATCCCTTCTCTCAATTCAATCCTGGGATTTCGGGTAAACCGGGCGGCCAATTCCATAGCTTCTGCGCTGGACAAAACAAGGACAGAAGCGATGAACCGTCTGGTTGGAGAGATGAAACTGGAAAAAAGAGCAGACGGATATTATATCAGCTATTATCTGGACCGAGGCAAAGCAGGCGTGAAATCTGATGTACAGCAGGATCAGCCGGAAAAAATAGCTCCGGCCCGGACTCAGATCAGTTACAGCGTGAATGGCGGAAATGAAAGCGTGCTGCAGGAAGGACAGAGTATTATTATCACTTATGACCGTGCGACCGGAGCTTTCCTGCCGTTACAGGATAACACATGGTCACAGAACGATATTCTGAGCACACTTGCCGCAGGAAATGACATTCCTCTGAAGCGGGAGGGCAATTACTGTACACAGATCACTGTAAGAGGTGGAAGCCGTTACAAGACTTTGCAGCTGATCCAGGAGACAGGAAAATATACGATGACTTCCGGATGGAATTAAATATAGAACAATTTTTGGAGGAGAAGATCCTATGAAGACAAAAGAAAGAAGAGAGAGATTACAGAATAAAGGTTTTACTCTGATCGAGCTGATCGTAACGATTGCGATCATAGCTATCTTTTCAGGCGTAGTACTGACTTTTATCAACACAGGATCTAATACATATCGAAGTACTTCCAGCAGTGCAAAGGTGCAGATGGAGACACAGGAGACTTTTGACCAGATTGAAGAACTGATCATCGATGTAAACAGAAGTTTATATTATGCGAATGGTTCAGGAGACAGTCTTGGTGCTGAAATCAGGAACGATATCAAACAGAGTGGTGGGGCAAACAGCACCGGTGATAAAACTTTTATCATCTGCAATGAGTACAAAAACGGTACCGGAAGCAGTCAGTATATCTGTGATGTTCTGGACTGGGACAGGGACGATGCAACGATTTATTACAGTCAGAAGGAATTTGAAGCAGCCAGCAGTTCGGCAGAAAGTGAGACTTCTGTAGAAGCACTTATGGCAGCAGAGGATGATACGGAAGAAGAAAATGCGGCAGATGCAGGTGCATCAGAAAGTGAAACAAAAGCAAAAGATCTCAAGACGAAAGTGGACAGATCTGTCCTGGCGACCGGAATCCTTGATTTCCGTGCCGATGTATCCAAAGTGGAGTCTGACAAGCTCGTGCGTTTTCAGCTCAGCACACAGAATGGAACAAAAGAAATTGAAACACTCCACAGCGTCAGTCTGAGAAATACGGTAGAGGTAAAGAAACCGGCAGATTCCTATGACGATGCACCGTCAACAAGTGTTGGAATCAAAATCATCAATACGCCGTCATCCGTAGACCCGGGAAATTCCTATACACTCGACTATGACCTGACAGGAAACGGAAAGATCGACCCGACAACCGTCAAATGGGAAGTGACTGCAAATACAGAAAACGGAAGTTTCCCGACTGCAGATCCGACATATGGAAAGCTGACGATCAGAGATACGGCATCCGGTACGATCACGGTTATTGTTTCTGCAAGAACCGTAGATGGAGATATGATCACATCTGCTCCGGTGACGATAGCGATCAATGGAAAGGCTGCAACTCCGGAGTCATTTACACTGAGTACGAACAGTATTCTTGTAGCAGCAGCTGGAGCATATGATCTCAGTACGATTGTTAAAGGTACTTTGTTATATTCCGATAACACAACTGCAGATGTGAAAAATCCAATTGCGTGGAGTATTAAAACTTCCTGTACAGGAGTTTCCCTGAATGGAAGCAGCCTGGCAGTAACCAGTGAAGCCGGAAAAGACAGCACCAGCGGAACCGTTACACTGACCGCAACAGAAAAAGACAGCGGTGCGAATAAATCAGCAGATCTGGAAGTAAGAATTGCAAGAATTGATCTGACACAGCCGGTTGGAACCTATAAAGTAGGAGATGCGAAACCAGATCCACGAACAGCACAAGTATATAAAGAAGCAGGTCAGGATACAAAAATAGATGGAACAGAGATTGAAATATCTGCTCAGAAAACAGACGGAACAACTGGGGACTATTTGGGTGAAGCTAATACATTTTTAGCTGATGACGTAGGGGAATGGACCGTCAATATTTCTTATGATTTGAAGAAAAAAGGGGGATATGGAACTGTAAAAGATACGCAGACGTTTAAGGTGGAGGATGAAATAGATACAAGTAATGGAAAGATTATTCTTTGTAATGATATGAAATATGATACTGTGATAGCAGGAAATAATTATTATTGTAGTGCTTATAATGATAGACATTTTAAATTATCACTTGATGATAAGCTAAATTGGGGAAATGGTGAAGCAAAGATTGAGTGGTATGTTAGAGATAAAAATGGAATACTTAATATTGTTAATGATTCAAACTATAATCCAAGCGTGGATGCTATTATCAACATTCCAGCAAATATGCAGACGGGCTTTGTTGTAGGCGCAAAATATACTGGAATAGATAGTTCAGGTAAGAAGATAACTGGATATACAGAGAGAGAGTTTAAAATTGCTAAAGATATAGAATTTGAATTAAAGGGTCCAGATGGAAAGCAGATTCATGATGGAGATACAATTATAACACAAAATAGATACGAGGCGGCTATTTGGATGAATATATATGATGTTGATGGAAAGAAGGGAATAATTGCGGTAACTCCTAAAAATGCTGAAAATTGGCATATAAGAAGTGGATATTGGGAAGAGAGCTACGCGACAGAGGATAATTCTAAATGGTATTACGTATTACATGGTATTTCATATGGGATTACTAATATAAAAATAGAAGCAGGAGTGTATAAAATAAACGATAGAATATGCGGTAATGACACTGGGTACGGGTTCACTAAGTCTATATCAGTCAATGTAAAGAATGAATGAAAGACTGTTGCAGAAGAAACATTGTTTATTTCCTGAGGAGGCAATTTAATACATGAGATTCAAACACAAGAAACTTTTTATCTCAGGCACTGCGGTTGCGGCCGCAGGCGCCCTGGGAGTTGGAGCATTGCTGCAGACAGTACTTTCAGTGCAGGCATCGTCGGATATGATGCCCGGAATTGAGCAGATTGTCAGTGAAAACACAGAAGATGAGCCGTTTCGAATTCTGGAACTGGTAAATAACAGTGAAGATGCGGAAATCGGCTATTACATATCAGGGCAGGAACCAAGTCTGAAACTGTATCATTATCAATATACAGATTCATCAGGTAATCCTCAGACGGTACATTTTTCGAGCGTGCAGGAGGCATTAAGCAAGCTTCCGGCAGCACAACGTTCAGAATTTATGCAGAACATAAAATCTGATGGAAGTACCACCGGAATAAAAAATATTTCGGCCGTAGCCGGAGATGACGGACCATTATCGTACAGTCCGTATACAGAAAAATATTTTCTGAATTCCGGTGATACCGGATGGACGAAAGTTGATCTGACAGATTTCAACGGAAATACCCGTATCGATACCGTATCAGTGAACGGCTCTTATCAGGAGAATTCAGCCGGAACAGGAAACTATACAAAAGCAGAACAGCAGTATTATCCGATACGAAAAGACGTTTCATCAGACAATGCGCAGACCGAAAAGTACCGGGAAAATATCCAGAACTTTTATCCATCTGAAAGCAGTGATTCCCGTGGTGCATATTACCTGGAATTTGCAGAAGTAGAGAACGATAAAGTTAATAATGCGCTTAAAAAAGATAATGGAAAAGCAGAAATCCTTCCAGAGTATGAGTATACGGATGGAAGATATGGCTATTATGAAAATGTATATACAGATCTGACAAAAGAAATTGTAGATAACATTGATGCGGCCAATAATGAAAATGCAGAGTATCAGTTTCCCGGAGAGAACCCTGTTGGGTTTAATAAAGATGACAGTGTTCTTATACAGGATAATACAGACGAAGCTGTGAAGAGTACCATTGAGGAATCCAATTCCTTTACTTCAGGAGAGACAGCTTTCGGTACGGAAGATACTACCGATTCTTCCAGTCAGGATGAGTTTTCCGGAGATTCCGGAAGTGATTCCGGAAGTACAGATTCTGACAGTTCATTCCAGAGTGACGAAACAGAGTCTTTCGACGGAAGTGACAGTGATGCTTTTGATTCTGATATTTCCATGGAACAGCAGTCCTATGAAGAACCAGTGGAATCCTCTGGTGCAGATGCTTTCGCAGATGATTTTTCAGATCAGGCAGCTGATTCCGAAGATTCGTCAGCAGATGTGGATACAGAAGTGCAGAATCAGGAAGATACAGATTCTTTTACAGAAGATCAGACGGATATAGATTCTGTAGAAGATGCAGGTGACGGAACTGATCAGACGGATACACAGAGGAAGATACTTGGCAATATTCGGAATCAGAATACAGCCGGTACGCAGGCAAATCCGTATGTTTACCTTGGCGAAAACATTGCGGAATATCCATATTATAAATATGAACTGATCGGTGATATGGAGTATGTAAAGGCCGCTGCCGAAACCACAGCAAATAATCTTAAGAGTGATCAGAACTATCAGATAAAAGCTGGCGACATCCTTCTGGACAATGACCAGTACTGGTACTATAAAGACGATAACGGTACATTGAAAAAATATCCGGTTTCTGTAGTGACAGGCCGTCAGCCAGTTGCCTTTAGTGAATTACAGAAAATACCGGAAAACCTGGGTTATAATTACTATTATCGTGTGGAAAAAGTGTATTTCTGCTGCAAATCGGTGGATAACCAGAGTGAAAATCCGTCAGCTTGTGTATATCAGGGCTGGTATTATCCATCTTATCCGGCGAATGAAGACGCATATCTGCCGGTTACAGATGGAAAATCCGCAACGCATTATATTTCAGCAGCTTCCTACAGTCTGACTCCGGGAAAGGGAAATTATGATTTCGTTCCTGGAGGAGACAATTCTTGTCAGGTACAGGTCAACAGCTTCTATTATCAGGGTGGCTACACCAATAATGACTGGTTCAAAAAATATGTATTCCATCTGTCACCAAAAGCTTCCGAAGATGAGGAAGACGGCGAGTTTGAGAACTTTGGAATCGAAGTAGATACAAAATCAGCAGAAAATGCATCGGATCCGGCTTATGCAGAGGCTGTTGCAGGGGAAGACACAGCAGCACAGAGCGTCTCCGCGGATGATGAGGCAGTGAGCATTGATGCAGAAGGTACAGATGCAGATAGTGCAGCAGGAACACAGCAGAGCAATGCATCTGATGAAGTAGAGTTTACTTCTGAATATCAGGAACCAGATACACAGGATGCCGGAGAAACAACCGAAGCAGTGGGCGATAACGAGGATGTTACAGTAACAGATGAAAACTCCGATGAGACTAGTGTAGATGCTGAAGTGGATGAAACGACAGAGGATGAGGCTGATGTACCGACAGAGGAAGATACGGCATCTGATGCAGGAGATGGTGAAAGTACAGACACACTGTCTGATTCTCTGAAAGAATATGATCTGATCTACCTTAATGGAAAACCGGCACAGGCTGTTGCGGAAGCTATTATTGCAGCAGGTGTTCCCTGTATTGTAAATGCAGAAAAGACAGCAGATGATGATGCATTTAAAACATCATTTTCTTCAGTAATTAATGCTACAGATGCTGACGGACATTATGTGAATACAAATGTGTATTTCTTTAAAAATAATTCTTTTTCGGATGAGACGGACACAGCAGATTCGTCAAATCTGGTGAATAAAAACTTCTATAAAAATTTTAATTCACATACAGATTCCGAGGAAGATATAAGCTACGGTGATGAAGATGCAATGCAGGGTTTTGAGGAAATCATTAAATATATCAACAGCGAGAACCAGTATCGAAGCCTTGGAAATACCAGCGATGCAGCAACAGAAGCGGATGAAAGCAGCGTCAGTGACGGCAATACCGACACAGAGAGTATCGCGCCGCTGAGCAGAGAAATTTCACAGGCAAGAGCAATTGAGTATATTATCAACTATAAGTATAAGCGAGCAATTACAGGAAAGAAACAGATTAATGTACTGGAAATCATGCCGAATAAACTGGCAGAAGAGGATCTTTCAAAAGAAAAAGTTCTGTCCTGGCTGAATGGTGAGGCCAGAGATCAGATAAGTGTCTGCTGTTATCATACTGGAAATGAGCCAGACTTACTGGAAGACGGCAAGCCGGGAACACTGTGGGAGTTTGCATATAATTCAGGTGATCCTCATTATAATCATGAAGGAAATCACTATATTGAGGTAAACTTTACAAAGGCAGAATCAATCAGAGGATTTTCTTATACACCGCGACAAGGCTTTAATTTAAAGGAAATTTCTGGTGGCAGTTGTAATGGTATTTTGAAAAGCTATAAGGCAGTTCTCACTTATGCGAATGGAACTACAGGGGAAATATCAGGAAACGTCAATATTACAAAAGCAGAAAAGTATGACATTACATTTCCGAATGAACAGCATTCTGTAAAGAAAATGAAAATAGAATTTACGGATGCGTATAGTAGTACAACAACGAAGATGGCTTCCTGTGCGGAGTTCAGTGTCCTTTATTCTCAGGCGTCTGATAAAACAAATATGGATGTTGAATTTAAGAGAATGACAGCATCGGAGTTTGTCGGTCATATTGATGATATTGGTTCAGAGTATGATCTGATTTACATAAGCGATAACAATAATTACAGTAGTCAGGATGAACTTATTACAGGAGCCGGAAATCTTCGTTACAGTCATGTTGGGAGTGGACTGCTGCTAAAATGGATATCAAATGGAAATTATGAAAATGGTAACCTGCGAAAGCTGCTTGGTATTCTGGACATTGATTATTATCGTAATGCGGATGGAACGCGCTGGCATGGGCAAATCTGGAATGACACTTATACAAATGGTGGTCACAATGGATACCGTTTTACTCCGTACTCGGAATATAACGAGAATGGTGCCGGATATTATCGCGGATCTGGTAATGATATAACGAAACAGCAGTATACAGAACTGATGAATTTTGTAAAAAGCGGATATCCGGTTATTCTGGGAGGCGGACTTGTAAACAGTAATGGAACAGTAAACAGTTCTGAGGTGGGGGCATCCTCCTGGTATTATCAGTTTATGACAGATGCATTGAAGTATGACAACGTAATGACTGGTACACAGGCGGAAAACAATGAGGACATGGCTTTTTATATGAATCTGGCAAAACCACAGATTGATTTTAGTGAGAAACCATTTGAGGCGCCGCGAGCAAGGGGGCTGAATGAAAAAGACAATACTGAAAATGACGGAAAGCAATATGAATATATACAAGATGGCCAGTTGAAGTATGTCTTTACAATTGCAAACAATTCAGAGGTTGTTCCGGCATCAACAAGTTATGACTGCAGGCTTTATATTGATTTGAATTTTGATGGAAATATGTCTGAAGAGGAGAATCAACAGAAATATATCCAGATCCAGGATGAAACAGGAAATGTTCTTTCCAGAAATAGCAAGGGTCAGTATGAACTGAAAATAGGAAAACAATATACGCTGGTCAGAAAAATTCCATCAGATTACTATAAAGTCATGAACTGGAAGCTGGAAATAAGCAGTAATCGAAATTCTTATATTCATGTTTCGGAAACAGGATATGCAAAGCAGAAAAAGAATGGAGAGGCACAGAAGATCAATGTACTTCAGCTGGTACCAGACAGCGCTGGAAAAGAAAATCCATGTACCTGGAATCTGGCAAATGATTTGGCCAGTGATACAACTTTCAAAAGGTTGATGAGTCAGGTCACAGATTTTTCATTAAATATAGATCAACTGATGGTGAGAGACATATCAAGTATGTCATATGAAGCTATGAAAGCGAAACTGGATACACAGCAGATGCTGATCATTGGATTTGCCGATGTATATCAGGATATACCGAATAATAATAATCAGGTGCAGGCGATTCTGGAGTATATTCAGTCAGGACGAAGTGTTATCTTCTCTCATGATACAACTTCTTATATAAATTATGATAAGAATGAGATGAATAAACAGATTGGAAGTTATCAGGATGGGGATGATAATGTTATGGAGATATATCCGGATGGATATTTATCGGGGGAAAGAGTAAAGAATATTACCTGGGGACTTTCTCTGAATTCTATCCTTCGTTCTGTTGTCGGAATGGACAGATATGGTGTGACATCAGATGAAAAAATTGATACAACATATGGAAATATCACAGTTGGTGAGTTGACGAGAAAAGGTATTACGCTGACAGATAATAAAGATGTAAGTTTCAAGGAGCTGATGGAGCTGGCAGGTGATGTGGCCTATACGGATAACAGTAAGAGTACAAGTTATGTTCAGACACAGGGATATTCCAATGCAGTAATCAAAGGGCTGGATGCTACAAGAACAACGAAAGCATCAAAGGTTAATGATGGAGCAATTACAGAATATCCGTTTAAACTGGATGATGAAATACCGGTTTCAGAAACACATGGTCAGTATTATCAGCTTGCGATGGAGCGAGATGATGATAAGGATGGATGTAACGATGTAGTTGTATGGTATTGTCTTAAAGGAAGTACGGATACAAATGGCAATAACTATAACGGAGAAAATGGATATTCTCAGTCCCCAAATGACGTCCGCAACAATTATTATTTCTACAGCAAAGGAAATGTTATTTACACAGGTGCAGGACACAGTAAGGTGAATCAGGAAGACGAGATTAAACTTTTTATCAATGCAATTGTGGCTGCTGCCAATGTCTCTGCTGTGGACCCGGATGTAAATTTTGTCAGTGAACTGAATCCGGCAGCACAGGTTGAAACTTCAAGATACTATATGACAGATCAGTCAAATTGGGCAACTGATTCGGCAGATCAGGGAAATGTTCTTGAAAAAGATATGCAGTTTTATCTGAATGTCAAAGATTATAATATGGTCAGTGCGAGCCTTGGTTCCGAAGACGAGGGAACTGAAGATATGAATGTACAGTTCTTTATTGATACCAGCGGTACACAGTCAGGCACCCCGGATGAAAGCAGGCTGACCAGTATTATGAAGGAAATTGATGGACTGACTACTTATGGTACTGGTACAGTAATAGGAAAGTCCGGTGCTGGGTTCTCTGTTGGAAATAATGCATATGCATTTACGGTCAATAATATAGAGCAGTATTTGAAAGACGATACTGGCGGTTATAAACAGAACTGTAAGATATATGCAAAGGTAACCAGTAATGTTACACTCTATGGAAAGAAGTATACCAAAACAAAATGGGCATCCATTGACCTGAAACAGCGTCAGCTTTTCGAAATGGACTAAACAATAACAACTTAAGTGTTAATTAAAAAATCTCATTCCCTAAGAAGAGACAGTAAGATTACATATCTCTTCTTGGGTGGATGAGATTTTTTGTCGTTTTATAAGGGAAAATGAAGAATGATTTTACTTGAAACACAAGTACAAAACGTGCTAAAATGACCACATCTTAAAAATCTAATGCCAGGCGAGGCAGTCTGATATATTTCAATTCAGAAACAAAAATCCACGAAATTTCTATTTATATGAAAGGAAATCCTCTAATGCCGACAAAATTACAGAAATACTTTCCAATGTTAAGAAATCGCGATGAGATTTTAAAGGAAATTGATGCAAATGTGAAGCTTACAGACAAATTTTACAGTTGGAAGGAGGCGCAGCGGCAGGAGTTTCTTGACATTTGCACAGGAGCTCGTGGTATTAAAATGCTGTATGATTCTTTCTTTAAGGAAGTTATGAATCCAGAGACAGTACCGGAGAGGCTGGAGGAATTTCTGGAAGTTCTTCTTGGGGAGAAAGTAAAAATTGTAGAAGTGCTTCCAGGTGATTCAACCCGGCTTGCAGATGAACAGTCGTTATTGATCATGGATATTCTGGTACGTTTTGAAGATGGTACATATTGCAATATTGAAGTACAGAAAATAGGATATGCGTTTCCGGGAGAACGAAGTGCCTGTTATTCTTCGGATCTTTTGCTTCGGCAATATAAGAAAGCCAGGAGCATAAAGAAAGATAAATTTTCCTATAAAGATGTAAAGGGCGTATATACGATTGTTTTAATGGAAAAAAGTTCCGGAGTTTTTCATAAATATCCAGAAGAGTATGTGCATATATTTCAGCAGAAATCAAATAGCGGTCTGGTGATAGATCTTTTACAGAAATATGTTTTTGTTCCTCTTGACATTTTTCGGAAAAATGTAGACAATAATGGTATCAAGAACAAATTGGACGCATGGCTGACATTTCTGGGTATAGATGAACCAGAAAAAATTATAGAATTAATTGACAGATATCCGGAATTCAGTGCAATGTATGAGCATGTGTATTACATATGCCGGAATGTGGAGGATATTATGGGGATATTTTCAGAAGAGTTGAAAATCATGGATCGAAATACCGTGAAGTATATGGTGGACGAGATGCAGGAAATGATAGATGAAAAGGATCGACAGCTGGAAGAGAAAAATCAAGAGATTGAAGAAAATAAACAATGCATGAAAGAGAAAGACCAGAAAATAGAAGAACTGGAAAAAGAATTAGCAAAATATAGATGAAGTTAGAATCAAACCCGGCCAGAACTTTATGATTCTGACCGGGCGATTTTTAATACTTTTTTATAATTACAGATTTTGATTTTTTGCGAAGCAGTTTTTTATAAGCTGAATATTTTCTTTTGGGAACGCGTACCGTCATTCGGGATACAGACTGGTCAATCCGGGAAGAAACCTTTTTCAGCTTCAGGCTTTTGATCGTGATCGTACATCCCTTTTTCACACCGCGGAATGCACCTGGATTGATCTGAGTCAGCCCGGTACCAATTGTAACTTTCTTTAGTTTTTTACATTTGTAGAATGCATTTTTACCGATTACGCTGACATTGTGTCCGATAGAAACCGTGGTCAGCCGTGATTTGTTTTTGAATGCGTTGGCCCATATACTGGTAACGCGATAAGTTACGCCATTGTAACGGACCGTTGAAGGAATACGGATTTTGGTAACCCGGCTGTTGGTCGTTCCATAGCATGTAACAACCTGATTGGCAGTTATACGATATTTCAGGTTTCCAACACGGAAACAGGTATTTACACGAGCGCTGGATGGCGGTGCCGGAGTTGGAGTGCTGGTTGGAACTGCTTTGGGAGTGACTTTTGGTGTAACCTCCGAAGGAGACTCCGGTTCAACTATTTCCGGGGTATCATTCGGTTTGACCGCTGGTGTAACGGAAGGCTTTTCTTCCGGAGTAGGATCCGGACTGACTGACGGCTGCACTTCTGGATTAACGGTTGGTTTGGCATCAGGAGTCGGTTCCACTGAAGGTGTTACAACAGTAGAACTGTCTAAGGTTTTTGTATGTGCTTTGACAGAGAAACAGCAGTTATACTGATTTCCTGCGTCATACCATTTCTTTCCGGAAGTAGAAAAAAAGCTCTGATCCGGATCAATACCGGCAGTTGCCGTAAACCAGGATGTGCTGGTGGTTGTTTTTTCTACGTAAAATTTGTTGGCTCCATTTGGTATTTTGATCACAACCGAATAGAAAGTACCCTGAGGAATTTTGACCGGAGTGTTCAGGCGGATCGTGTGGATTCCGGCCAGTGGTTGTGTGTAATCAACAGGTTCTGCATAGGCGGGTGTTCCGCTTGTCGGATCAGAAGTATTCTTCAGATCTGTGTAGACCTGAATTTGAAAATCAGTATTGTCCTGTGGAACTGCAGTAACGATTTCACCGAGTTCTTCGTCTTTTCCATTTCCGGCAGTTGCCTTGAAGATATTGGATACATAGTAACCATTATTGATGGTTTTGCCCGGGAAAGTGACAGTTCCGGCAGCTGCACCGTCGTAAAAATAATTATTATTGTATTCTTCGGAAGTTGAGGCCGTATTGGAGACCAGATTGGTGATGGATTGATCTTCGTAGGAAAGATGAAAATAACCGTTCTTTCCCCAGTTTTTGCCATAACTGTTTTTGACGATCCAGGCACCATCATTCTTCACACCGGAAGCTGACGGGAAGTTTTCTTTGGAGTAAGTGTCATCCCAGCCGACGATGGTTACAGCATGATTTACCAGACCGGACTGTGGGCAGGAATATGAAGCTGTATCCGGATAATAATAGTTATCAAGCATGTAGATCATGGCAGAGACAGAATTATATTCCATAAGAAGCTGTTTGGTACGCTCCACAGTGTATTGAGAGAAAATGGCATCTTCCATATAAGCGCTGGTATCATAGGCGAGGCTGTCAGGCCATGTAACTGCAGAGGACTGAAACGGAACTTTTTCTTCGGTTGTCATGCCGGACCAGGTACTGAGAAAGAAGGAGGCAACACGGCCATTTCCGGTACCATGATAATCTGACTGCGTCCGTGTGATCTTATCATTTGGAGTGTTACCGAGGGGATCATTTACTCGATTTGCCCAGAAATAAGCCAGTTGTTCTTCGGAAAGATCGTAGTACTTCTGTTCCCGGGTAAGCAGAGAAGTCTCAAGGTTGGAAGCGAGGCTGAAAGCCCAGCAGAGGCTGGTATTTCTCTGATTTTTAACATCAGTGACAAATCCCTCTTCATTTGCATTGTAAGTTCCGGGATAAAGTGCATAGGTCGCAATATCGATATTACTGTCAACTTCCGGCTCCGGAGCAAATGCATCCAGGTTCTGTAATGGTGCAAGCTGTGACTGACGTTCTTCATCCGTCATGGGACGGCCAAGAATATAGTCTATATTTTCGCTATTTGGAGATTCTGACCCTGAAGAAAAGACGGCTTCATCGTCATCAGAAGAAAAATCATCCGAGGACGTTGAGTCATCAGAGGCAGCAGATTGAAGTTCAGAAGAATCTTCAACCGCTGAGGAAGCAGTATTTTCATCAATGGAATCAATACTTATATCAACAGTATCATTTGTAACAGTATTTCCTGTGTTATCTGTTTCTTCAGAAGCAGATTCGTCTGCTGAAAGTTCAACATCACTGACTGCGTTCGCGGAAACCGGTATGTTAGTGAAAAGAACAGAACCTGCCAGAAGTAATGCCAGAATTCTCTTTTTGTCGTGTTGTTTATGATGAATCATGAAAACCTCCTGATTGATAACTGTACTGTGTATGGAAAAATTATTTCTTTTATCATAGCACATACATAAAAAAAAGCAAAGCTGCATAAAGCAGGGCCTGAGGATATAAAAATGCCCTGAAGATTCGAAAATCTCCAGGGCAGCTTAGGAAAAAAGATGGCCGATGATTATTTGTTGATAACAACACCTTTCTGCAGCATAACATTTGCGTACAGAGCTTTTTCACTTGTAGAAATGATGCAGTAAGCTGTTTTGGCTTCATCATAGAATGCAAAACGTTCGATGTTTCCTACTACAGCATCACCTCTGTCATCATATTTACGGATGATTTCTTTGTATGTATCCCAGATCGGAGTCTCTACATCGTCACCAGGCATTACTTCCATCAGGTTAACCGGATGTTCTACATAAGTATCCAGCGGGAAAACTTTCAGGATCGCTTCCAGAATTTCCGGAACACCATGTCCGTCGCAGCGGATGGTAATCGCATTTTTGCCCATAGATTCAACAGGGAAGTTACCGTCTGCGATAACAAGACGATCGCTATGTCCCATTTCACATAATACCTTTAATAATTCTGGTGATAAGATTTCAGGAATTCCTTTTAACATATCTTTATGCCTCCGTTCAAAATTTTACTGAATTATGGCATATCTCGCTCAGAGACAGCCTTTATATTAAAAATGTACCTGCATTTATGATACTTTGCAAGAGAATATTTTCCGATAAAAGATGAATATTTTACACTGCTTTGAAGAAAGTGAAAAGTGAATATCAGATGTGAGATGACTCCCACCTCGCAGCAAGAATGCCGAGGGCATTCTTGAATTTATGGTTGACAGAACCAGAGAACAGAGGTATGATTGGCTCAAACGGAAACGTTTCGGTTTTGTAAATGTTATCCGGTACTACAGAAACAGTAAGAACAAAAATCATACATATATTATGAGGAGGAAAATCATTATGCCACTTGTTACGTCAAAAGAAATGCTGTCCAAAGCTCAGAAAGGCGGTTATGCAGTAGGTGCATTTAACGCAGAGAATATGGAGATGGTCAAAGCAATCATTCAGGCAGCAGAAGAACTCAAAGCACCGGTTATGATCCAGACTACACCGTCCACAGTTAAATACGGTACTGTAGATACCTATGCGGCAATCGTTGCAGCAGAAGCGAAGAAAGCATCTGTTCCGGTCTGCCTTCATCTGGATCATGGCAGCAGTTTTGAGCTTGCTATGCAGGCAATGCATGCAGGATATACTTCTGTTATGATCGATGGATCCAAACTGGATTTTGAAGCAAACATCGCAGAGACCAAACGTGTGGCAGATGTAGCAAAAGCACTGGATATTCCATGCGAAGCAGAACTTGGTAAGGTCGGCGGCAAAGAAGATGATCTGGAGGCAGAAGCAGACACCAACACAGATCCACAGGAAGCAAAAGAATTCGTAGAGCGTACAGGAGTTACTTCTCTTGCAGTTGCAATCGGAACTGCACATGGTTTCTATGTGGGAACACCGGTTCTCGACAAAGAACGTCTCAGCGAGATTCGTGAAGTCGTAGATATTCCGCTGGTTCTCCATGGCGCATCCGGACTCAGCGATGAAGATGTTATGGATTGTGTAAAACGTGGTATCTGCAAAGTAAACTTTGCTACAGAACTTCGTGCAGCATATTCTAAGGCAGTGAAAGAACTTCTTGCAGAAAAACCGGATACCATTGATCCGAAAGCATATGGCAAGACAGCTATTGCAGCAGTGAAGGAACTGGTTATGGCAAGAATGAAAGTCTGCGGATGTGACGGAAAAGCAGAATAAAAACAAAAGTACGAGAACCATGATTCGGCACACGGAAATATCATTAGAAAAGAAGGCAGTGAGACATAATGGCGGCAACAATGAAAGACATCGCCAGACGGACTGGCCTTGGTCTGGCTACGATTTCTTCTTATTTTAATGGCGGTAATGTCCGAGAGAAAAACAGAATAAAGATTGAAGAAGCCATTGAGGAACTCCATTATGAAGTCAATGAAGTTGCCAGAGGGCTGAAGACGAATGCGACCAAAACAATAGGTGTAGTGATTCCGGAGTTGAATAATACATTCTGCGCTGAAATCATAACGGGTATGGAAGATATCCTTCGAAGCCATGGTTATGCCACGATCGTCTGTGACTGCCGAACCGATAAGAAACTGGAACGGGAGGCAATAGAGTTCCTGATCCGCAGGCGGGTTGACGGGGTTATCAATATGCCGGTTGATGAAGAAGGAAATCATCTGAAGAAATTTCAGAAGACAGGAAAACCAATCGTTCTGATTGACCGTAAGATACAGGGAATTTCCTGTGACAGTGTGCTGGTGGACAATAAAAAAGCTGCGGAGGATGCAGTACGACAGTTTATAGAAAGAGGCCATCGCTATATCGGTATCATCGGTGGACCGAAGGGGATTTTTACTGCACAGGAGCGTATGGCCGGATATTACAGAGCATTGGAAAAGGCCGGAATTCCGGTCAGAGAATCCCTGATCTGTCATGGAGACTATACGATTCAGGGCGGGGTACGGAGTCTGGAGGAACTGGTACAGAAAAATCCGGATATGACAGCGGTGTTTGTTACCAACTACGAAATGACAATGGGAGCCATGATCGGTGTAAATGAACTTGGAATACAGATACCGGAACAGCTTTCTGTGATTGGTTTTGACAATCTGCAGTTTGCGAGAGCATGTAATCCGAAGCTGACGATCGTATCCCAGCCAACGGATGGAATTGCCAGAGAAGTGGCAAGAATCATGCTGGAACATCTGGAAAATGGCAAAAAAGAATCAGAAGAGTTTTTTACAGAAAAACTTCAGACAGAAATCATAGAAGGCAAGTCTGTAAATACTTTGAATTGTTTAAAATGATACAGGGATAAAACAGATCGGGGTAGCAGCAAGGAGAAGAAAATCCGGATATTTCGGAAAATGGGAGCAGCAAAATGAAAAAATCATATTTACTTGGAATTGATATAGGAACAAGTGCCTGCAAGGTTGCTGTATTTGACAGAGAAGGCAGAGTCCTTGCAGCAGCAAATGGTGCTTATCCGGTATATTATCCGCATGAGGGATGGGCAGAGCAGAATCCTGAAGAATGGTGGAGCGCAGTCTGCCAGGCAACGGAGGAAACGATACAGAAAGCCGGAATCGCACCGGAAGAAATCGCCGGAGTGGGAATTGACGGACAGAGCTGGTCGGCAATCGCAATAGATCAAGAGGGAAAAGTCCTTACGAATACTCCGATCTGGATGGATACCAGAGCACAGGCTGTTTGTGACAGACTGAACCAGGAGGTTGGGGCTGATAAGATTTTTAAGATATCAGGAAATTCTCTTCAGCCATCTTATTCTACAGCAAAGATCATCTGGTACAGAGAAAATAAGCCGGAAGTTTACGAGAAAATCTATAAGATCCTTCAGTCGAACAGCTATATCGCATTTAAACTGACAGATGCGATCACACAGGATGTTTCTCAGGGTTATGGATTACATTGTTTTGATATGAAAAAGGGATGCTGGGATGAAGAGATGTGTGAACGGCTTGGAATTCCGATGGAATTTCTTCCGGAAATATGTGACTGTGATCATGTGGTAGGCACTGTCACCGCGAAGGCAGCAGCAGAGTGTGGACTTGCCGAGGGAACACCGGTTGTTGCCGGTGGACTTGATGCCGCATGCGGAACGCTTGGAGCTGGTGTGATCCATACAGGAGAAACACAGGAACAGGGAGGACAGGCCGGTGGAATGAGCATTTGTACAGATGAGTACAAAGCTGATCCAAGGTTGATCCTCAGTTATCATGTTGTTCCGGGCAAGTGGCTTCTTCAGGGAGGAACTACCGGAGGCGGCGGAGTCATGCGCTGGTTTGAACATGAATTTGCAGACTATGAGCGTATGATGAAAGAACAGACAGGAGCTTCATCACTGGATCAGCTTAACGAAATTGCAGAAAAAGTAGCCCCGGGATGTGATGGAATGGTATTTCTTCCATATATGTCCGGAGAGCGCTCACCAATCTGGAATCCGTATGCAAAAGGTGTTTTCTACGGCCTGGATTTTGCCAAGACCAAGGGACATATGGTGCGTGCCTGTATGGAAGGAGTGGCTCTTTCCCTGAGACATAACCTGGAAGTTGCAGAGGAAGCCGGAGCGGACGCAGAAGTTCTGAGAGCCATGGGTGGATCTGCGAATTCTTTACTCTGGACACAGATTAAATCCGATATCACAGGTAAACCGATCGTTGTTCCGGCATCTGATACGGCTACGACACTTGGAGCAGCAATTCTTGCAGGTGTAGGAGTGGGATTTTATAAAGATTATGATGAGGCAGTTTCACTTACTGTCAAAGAAACCAGACGCCACGAACCGAATCCGGAGAACAAAGCAGTTTATGATAAGACTTATCAGACTTATCTTGAACTCTATAAGTCCCTGGCCCATATGATGACCGCAAAATAAAAGATATATCAGATTGTCTGTCTTGAGAGACAGATAACCCATAACCAATAGAACGTCCCCACACAGGACACTTTACATATTTAAACAACCAGGAGAGAACACCCTCACCACAACCTTTTGCATTGAATAACAAAGAGTATTTTGGGCTTTTAATGCAGGGGGAGTCTGAGGGGGCGATGCTCGCCCCCTCGGGATTCCTTCCGCTGCCAAGTGGGATTCCTCCACTTCCAAGTGGAAGAAAAAGGCGTTTCCCTCCTTTATGAAAGGAGAAAATATATATTATGAAAGCAGCAGTAGTAGTTGCAAATGAAGATGTACAGTATCAGGAAGTCGAAGAACCAAAAGTAACCAAAGGAACCGTAAAAATCAAAGTCAGATACTCTGGTATCTGTGGTTCTGACATTCCTCGTGTTCTTAATCACGGAGTTCATTTTTATCCAATCGTTCTCGGACATGAATTTTCCGGTGATGTGGTAGAAGTTGGCGAAGGCGTAACCAAAGTCAAAGTTGGGGATCGTGTATCCGGTGCTCCACTTCTTCCATGCATGAAATGTGACGATTGTCAGCAGGGCAACTTCTCACTCTGTAAACATTACAGCTTTATTGGATCCAGACAGCAGGGCAGCAATGCAGATTATGTTGTAGTTCCAGAGCAGAATGCAGTACCATTTGATAAGACAGTTCCATATGAACAGGGCGCTATGTTTGAGCCTGCAACAGTAGCAATCCACGGTGTATTCCAGAATGATTATCATGGTGGCGAATATGTTGCAATCCTTGGTGGTGGTACAGTCGGAATGTTCACTATGCAGTGGACAAAGATCTTCGGTTCAAAAAAAGTTGTTGTATTCGATATCAGTGATGAACGTCTTGCACTTGCAAAACGTCTTGGCGCAGATGAAGTCATCAATACAAAAGAAGAAGGATATATGGAAAAAGCCATGGCTATTACAGGTGGAAAAGGATATGGTTTTGTATTTGAGACAGCCGGACAGGTTCCGACCATGCATATGGCATTTGAACTGGCTGCAAACAAAGCTCATGTATGCTTCATCGGAACACCGCATGAGAATCTGACCTTTACACCAAAACAGTGGGAAAATATGAACCGTAAAGAATTCAAACTGACAGGTTCATGGATGTCTTACAGTGCACCATTCCCGGGACGTGAATGGGATCTGACCGCGCATTATTTTGCAACCGGCCAGCTGAAATTTGATCCGGGCTTCATTTATAAGAAGATCCCGATGAGCCAGGCACAGGAAGCATTCCAGTTATTTAAGACACCGGGACTTGTAAAAGGTAAGATCCTGTTATCAAACGAGGAAGAATAAAATGATACTGACAGTAACATTAAATGCTGCAATCGATAAACGATATGTAGTTGATGATTTTAAAGTAGGTGAAGTAAACCGTGTCCGGGAATGTTCTTACGTTCCCGGAGGCAAAGGTCTCAATGTATCCAAGCCGGCATCTATTTATGGTGCAGAAGTCGTAGCAACCGGATTTGTAGGTGGCCACGCAGGAAACTATATTGAAGATGCTCTGAAACCGTTTGGAATCAAAGGTGAGTTTTATCATGTAGATGCGGAAAGCAGATCCTGCATCAATATCTGGGATGAAGTGAATCATGTCCAGACAGAATTTCTGGAACCGGGATTTACGTTGACTGAAGAAGATTTCCAGGGATTCGAAAAGAAATTTACAGAGCTTGTTAAGGATGCAGATGTTGTTTCTATGTCCGGAAGTGTACCGAAGGGTCTTGATGGAACTGCATATCAGAGACTGGTCAAAATTGTAAAAGAAGCCGGCAAACCAGTGATCCTTGATACCAGTGGCAAACTTCTTGAAATGGGAATCGAAGCATGTCCGACACTGATCAAACCAAATATTGATGAGATTCGTATGCTGACGGGCAAACACTGTGATGACATTCAGGATATCATTGATGCAGCTAAGACAATCCATGCAAACGGAGTGGAAATCGTAGCAGTTTCCCTTGGAGCAGATGGTTCTCTTGCTGTTGGTGAAGAGGGAATCTTCCGGGCAATCGTTCCAAAGATTGATGCAGTAAATACCGTAGGATGTGGTGATTCCATGATCGCTGGATTTGCACTTGGTTTAAGCGAGGGTCTTTCTCTGGAAGAAACTTTAAGAAGAGCAAGTGCGATCTCAGCCGCTGCGGCAATGCGTGAAGAAACGGGATTTTTTGTAATGGAAGATATGGAAAAACTGCTTCCGCAGATTGTTATACAAAAACTATATAATTAAAATCCAGGAGGAAACAAAAATGGCAGAATTTATTGATCCGGCAATCGTGCCGAAGGTAACACTTCCGTCAGGAGAAGAAGTTCCATGTATGGGTATGGGAACCTTTGGTTCTGACAGAGTAAGCGCTGAAGATGTTTCAGCAGCAGTTGCAGGTGCAATCCGCAGCGGATATCGTATGTTTGACTGTGCAGCATGCTACGGAAATGAACATCAGATAGGTGAGGTTTTCAAAACAGCTTTTGATGAAGGTGTCGTAGAAAGAAAAGATCTTTTTATCATGACAAAAGTATGGAATGACATGCACAGAAAGGTTGAAGAAGCCTGCACAAAGAGTATTCAGGATCTTCAGTGCGATTATGTAGATCTGTATTTTATTCACTGGCCATTCCCGAACTATCATGCACCATTCTGTGATGTAGATTCCAGAAATCCAGATTCCAGACCGTTCAGCGTAGAAGAATTCATGGATACATATCGTCAGTGTGAAGAACTGGTAGAAAAAGGAAAAATCCGTTATATTGGTATTTCCAATATGACCATCCCGAAACTGGAAGCTGTTCTTCCTTTAATGAAAATCAAACCTGCAGCCTGCGAACTGGAACTTCATCCATGCTTCCAGCAGCAGGAACAGTATGATTATCTTGTTGCTCATAATATCCAGCCGGTAGGTTATATGCCACTTGGTTCACCGAGAAGACCGGAAAGAGATATCTGTCCGGAAGATGTTGCGGATATGCAGACACCGGAAATGCAGGAAATTGCCAAAGCACACGGCGTTCATCCTGCACTGATCGCTCTGAAATGGGCTCATCAGAGAGGTGAGATTTCTATTCCATTCTCTGTACATAATTATGTAAGCAATCTGAAATGTGTGACAGAAGATCCGTTGACAGAAGAAGAAATGGCCAGGATTGGAACACTGGAAAGAGGAAACCGTCTGGTTAAAGGTCAGGTATTCCTGTGGGAAGGTGCAAAAGACTGGCATGATCTGTGGGATGAAGAGGGATTTATTGTTAAGTAAGAAAACTGCCCTTAGACCCGTCAATCATTTTGACAATTGAAAAACTTTGCGAGGGGAGGGCGCTCACAGTTGCGAAGGCCGCTCTCCCCTTACTCTGCCTTCACGATCTGCTGCCGGTACGCGATCGGTGGAACTCCCACCAGCTTCTTAAATACCGTGATAAAATAATTATAATCACTGAATCCGCATTTATATGCAATCTCAGCAAGCGAAAGCTCCGTCTGCTCGGCCAGCAGCTGTTTGGCCCTGTCAATGCGGAGCTTTCTGATATACTCCGCAATTCCCATCCCATAGTTCTGCTTCGCAATTTCATAAATCTTCGTTTTTCCAATGTGAAAATGCTGTGCAATCGACACCGCGTCGATTTTTTCAGTGTAGTGTGACTGAATATATTCATCAATCTGTACTGGAAGTTCCTGCTGATGCATCGAAACCATACGGTCCATACAAAGATAAGATGCGACCGCCTTCATAATATGCGAAGCGGAATCAATATATTCTTCCGAAAGGTTTGGAAGCTTCTGGCAGCATTTCTCAAGCTCATCAAAAGAAACTCCATAATCTGCACATCTCTCACGGATCACTTTCCAACCCTCGTCATAACTTGTATACGAAAAAACATGTCCGAGCAGAAGATAACCGATCACAATATTTCCCATACGGATCGGGATGATACTCTCTGTAAGCCCGGCATGACAGTGATAGGTATAAGAAGAAGTACGACGTGAAGCAATCTCACAGGCATGGCGGTCACACAGATGACATTTCATGGCACAGCCGGGTGTCTGGCGGATCAGCTTACAGAAATCTGCGATCTCATCCGGATAAGAAGTCAGTTCACGAAAAGAGTCATTAAAAACAGTGATGCGGATTTTTGTGAGCTGATAAAAGTCTTTTAACAAAGAATGCAATTTGGCAATATCAAAGCTGGATATCATTTGGGAAGCTCCTTGCGTAACTGTTTCGTGTCCGAACAGTTACATCCTTTCTATAATATAGCTGAAATGTATTGTCCTAAAGTCTGGACAATACAGGAATCATATCACAAATGCGAACAAAATCAAAGTAAGTAGAACAAAAGTCTATATAAAAGAAAAAGAAAATCCACTAAAATAAACACAGAAAATGAAAAAAACACTCAAGAAGAAACAAGGAGGATATAGATATGAGCAAAAAAATGACATTTGCATTGGCATTTTGTAATAGAGGATTTATGCCAGGCGAACTGATCTACGGAGCAAGAGAGGATATGATCAAAGCTGTAACGGATGCAGGATATGATTACATCGCAATGGATGCAGACCTGACAAGATACGGCGGAATTGAGACAAGAGACGAAGGTCTTCTTTATGCAAAATGGCTCAAAGAACACGAAGGTCAGTATGATGGTGTTATCTTCTCCATGCCAATCTTTGCAGATGAGAATGGTGCGATCACAGCACTTCAGGATGCAGGCGTTCCGATTCTGATGCAGGCATATCCGGATGAAATCGGTAAAATGGATTTTGCTCACAGACGTGATGCGTTCTGCGGTAAATTCTCTGTAACAGATGTATTTACTCAGTATCAGGTTCCTTTTACAGTATTAAAACCGCACGTTGTACATCCACTCTCTGAGAAATTCCAGGAGAATTTAAGAGATTTTGCTGCTATCTGCCGAGTTGTTAACGGTATGAAACGCTTCACGATCGGATGTATCGGAGCAAGAACTACAGCATTCAAGACTACACGTTTTGATGAGATCGGATTACAGAAAAACGGAATCACAGTAGAAGCATTTGACCTTTCTGAGGTATTCTATAAAGTAAACGCAAAAGAAGATAACGATCCAGCCGTACTGGCTAAAAAAGAATGCCTTGAGAACTATACAGATTTCTCAAATGTTCCGGAAGACAAGAAGATTATGCTTTCCAAGATCTCCGTTGTTATTGATGAATATGTTGAAGAGTACCATCTGGATGCACTTGCAATCCGTTGCTGGAATGAAATGGAAACAATCCTTCGCGTATGTCCATGCGTACTCCTTTCTGAACTGAATGACCGTGGAATCGCAACATCCTGCGAGATCGACCTGACATCTGCAATCTCCATGCGTGCAATGCAGCTGGCAAGCGAACAGCCGACAGCAGTACTTGACTGGAACAACAACTACGGCGATGCAGAAGACAAACTGATTCTTTTCCACTGTGGATCCTGTGCACAGAGTCTGATGACAAAGAAAGGAACCGTTACATCCCACAAGATGTTTGACAAAGGTGATCCGGGAAGTGGCTGGGGAACCAACGAAGGAAGAATTCGTCCATTCAAGACAACAATTTCTAACTGCCTGACAGTAGACGGTAAGATTAAAATCTATGCATCTGAAGCAGAATTTACCGATGATCCGATCGAGGATGCATACTTTGGATGCGCCGGTGTATGCCAGATTCCGAATATGGAAGACAAGATGATCCGTCTGGCAAGAGGTGGATTTAAACATCATACATGTGTAGGTGTCGGACATATGAAAGACATCTTAAAAGAAGCATTTACTACATATCTGGGATATGAATGGGTAGATATTGACTAGGAGTGAATGATATGAAAATTGCAGGATTAGATATAGGAACGACCGGTTGTAAATGTACGGTGTTTGATGAACAGGGAAAATATCTGAATAAAGCTTACAAAGATTATCCGGTCCGCAGAAGTGTCAGCGGACATGAAGTAGATGTATCTACGATCATGGATGGGGTTTATGCAGTAGTCGCAGAAATGGCAAAAGAATATCCGGACATTGCCGGAATCGGTGTGACCAGTTTCGGAGAAACTTTTGTTATGACAGATGAAAATGGTAAACCACTTCATACAGCCATGCTTTATACAGACCCACGTGGAGAAGAAGAATGCAAAGCTTTGACAGAAAAGTTCGGTGCACGTGAACTTGCCGGAATCACCGGTCTGCGAGCACATCAGATGTACAGTATCCCTAAAATGATGTGGATCAAGAAAAACAGACCTGAGATTTACGATGCAGCTGCATACATATTCCTGATGGAAGATTATGTAGTATATCATCTTACTGGAAAACGCCAGATTGATTATTCTCTGGCTACCAGGACTATGGCATTTGATATTAAGAAACTTGACTGGAGTAAGGAAATTTTTGAAGTAGCCGGCATTGATGTGAATAAAATGTCAAAGACGGTACCGACAGGTACAGATGCCGGAGTGATCACGGCAGAGGCTGCAGAGAAAACCGGTCTTGCACCGTCCACACATATTGTATCGATCAGTCATGATCAGGTATCTGCGGCAATCGGAGCCGGTGCATTTGATTCTTCTGTTGCAGTGGATGGCGCAGGGACTGTTGAATGTGTAACTCCAATTTATGATTCCATTCCGGATATAGATGCAATGTACGATGGATATTTTTCCATTGTACCATATGTGATCCCCGGAAAATATGTTGCTTATGCTTTTTCCTATACCGGCGGGGCACTGATCCAGTGGTGTGTGGATAATCTTGCAAAAGATGAAAAAAGAGCAGCAGCAGACAAAGATATGTCAGTGAATGAATATCTCGAAAAGAAATACGCAGAAGAGCGTGGTGAGGAAAATCCGAGTAACCTGCTGATCCTTCCTCATTTTGCCGGAGCGGCAACACCTTATATGGACACAGGATCCAAAGGAGCAATTCTTGGACTTACCACAGACACGACTGTAGCAGATATTTATCGAGGCTGCATGGAAGGTGTTGTTTATGAAATGCTGGTGAACACCAGCGCATTGAAGAAATCTGGATGTAAATTCAAAAAGCTCAATGCAACCGGTGGCGGTGCAAGGTCAGGAGAATGGATGCAGATGAAAGCAGACATGCTGAATGTACCGATCACAGCACTCAAAACAGTGGATGCAGGTACAGTTGGCAGTGCTATGCTGACCGGAATTGCCACAGGAGTATTCAAAGACTTGAATGATGCGGCTGAACATATGGTAGAAGAAACCGTGGAATACCTTCCAAGAAAGGAAATGCATGAAAAATACATGCATATCTTTGAAAGATATGCGAAAGTATATCAGGCAGTAAGACCGCTCGTGTAAACGGGCGGCTTCTGTGATGATAAAGTGTTATCTGGAAAGGAGATTACAATGAATCCTTATATTGGACATGAAACACAGATCAGTGGAGTTGAGGAACATCGCCTGGTTGGAGGCAAGGGAGACGGGATGCGCCTTTATGAGGCAACGAACGGAAAAGGCCTTGAGCTGACACTTTCCCCGGACAGAAATGGTGATATTACAAGACTTCGTTATAAAGGCATTAACATGAGTTATTTTTCCCCATGTGGTTATGTAGCTCCTGCATATTATGATAAAACAGGTTCAAACTGGCTGCAGTCATTTACAGCAGGTTTTTTAACTACCTGTGGTCTGCAGGCTGTTGGCACACCGTGTATAGATGATGGAGAAGAACTTCCACTTCATGGTTCGATCGCAAACCAGCCATGTGGACAGAGTTACTGGGAAGAGGATGACAAAGAAATCCGTATTCATTCTGTAACAAAAGATGAAGTGATCTTTGGCAGAAAGCTTGTTCTCAAAAGAACAGTAACGATTTCCAAAGAAGAAAATACATTTTCTATTGATGATCATATTGAAAATACAGGAAGCAAGACAGAGCCAATGGAGATCCTGTATCATATGAACATGGGCTATCCGCTTCTGGATGAAGACAGCGAAGTAACGATTCCATCGGTGGAAGTCAGGGCACGTGATGATCATGCTCAGGAAGACATTGCCAACTGGATGCATATGGAAAAACCTCAGAGTGATTATCAGGAAAGATGCTATTATCACAAATTCGAAGGTGCTGATGGCAAAGCAGGCATCTATCAGCCAAAATTAAATGTTGGACTGGAAATCAGTTTTGACGCTTCTAAACTGGATGGATTTGTGGAATGGAAGATGATGGGGGTTCGTGACTATGTGCTTGGTCTGGAATGCGGCAACTGTTATCCGGACGGAAGAGATGTCATGAGAAAAACCGGAATGCTGAAATTCCTGAAGCCAGGAGAAGCAGTTGACTATCATGTGGATATTAAACTGTATCAGAAATAGGAACAAAAGGCAGGAAATCTGAAGTGAAATATCAGAAAATAAAAAATGTTGAAAAACCATTATCGAAGATCATTTTTGGCTGCGCAATACCGGCGATGATTCAGGGAGAAGATGCAGATGAACTGCTGGATGAGGTTTATGCGCAGGGAATTACGACTTTTGATACAGCTGAAAATTATGGATTGAGTGAGGCCTCTCTGGGACATTGGCTCAAAAACCGTGGAAACCGGGAAAAAGTCGTGATTATTTCCAAAGGATGCCATCCATATGATGGAAGAGACCGTGTGACTCCGGAAGATCTGAAACATGATATTGAACAGTCTTTTGAACGATTGGGCACAGATTATATAGATATTTATCTGATGCACAGAGATGACCCGAAGGTTGAGCCAGGGCCGATGGTTGAAATCCTGAATGAATATCATAAAGCAGGCAGAATCGGTGCGTTTGGTGGTTCCAACTGGACGCATCAGAGAATTGCAGAAGCAAATCAATATGCCGGGGAGCACGGACTAATTCCTTTTACAGTTTCAAGCCCGAACTTTGGACTCTGTGATCAGATCGGAGATCCGTGGGGCGGTGGCCCGGGATGTGTGACAATTTCCGGCCCGTCGAATGCGGAAGCGCGGGCATGGTATCGTGATAATCAGATTCCGGTCCTTGCATATTCCAGTCTGGGAAGAGGGATGTTTGCCGGAATCGTCAAAAGCAATGACATAGAAGGGGCGAAGAAAATCCTGGATCCGAATGCAGTGAAAGGATACTGTTATCCTGAGAACTTTGAACGTCTTGCAAGAGCAGAACGGCTGGCAAAAGAAAAGGACTGCACAGTACCGCAGATTGCACTTGCATGGATCCTGAATCAGGATTTTGAGGTCTTTCCGCTTGTCAGTGCCAGAAAGGCGAGCAGGATCGCAAGCAATGCGAAAGCTTTGGATATTGTACTTACAAAAGAAGAAGTAGAATGGCTTGATTTGAGAAGAGATAGGAGATAGTTATGGCAAAAATCGCGAGATCAGAAATTGAAATTGAAGAATTAACCGGCGAAGGTTCAGGCATTTTAAAGAAAAATGCACTTCTTTATGATAAAGAGCTGGGAGAACACTGCAGAATGTATACAGAAGTTGTTATGCCAGAAGGCAGTGATCTTGCTTTTCATGTACATGAAGGAGAATCAGAAACCTATTATATTTTGACCGGAACCGGAATTTATAATGATAATGGTACGAAGTATCCGGTAAAAGCAGGAGATGTCGTCTTTTGTGATGATGGAGAAGGACATGGACTTCTGAATAATGGAAAAGAAGATCTCAAATTTATCGCACTTATTTTGAAAAAATAAGATGACAGGAACTCTTCACAATATTTTTATATTGTGTTATAATCTTAACATATTGTTGGAGTCCGAAGTGGACAGAAAGGAAGTTACAAAATGCTCGTAACGTTATCTGAGATTCTGCAGCTTGCAGAGGCTAAGAAATGTGCTGTAGGATCTTTTAATACACCAAACCTTGAAAGTATTATGGCTGTTATTGGTGCGGCTGAAGAGTTAAATGTACCGGTGATCATTATGCATGCGGAAGTACATGAGCCAATGATGCCGATCAGTGTGATTGGACCAATCATGATCGAAAGAGCCAAAGCAGCTAAAGTTCCGGTATGTGTTCACCTGGATCACGGCGAAACACTTGCATATCTTGACAAAGCATTAAATATTGGATTTACATCTGTAATGTTTGACGGATCTGCTCTTCCATATGAAGAAAATGTGGCTAACACTAAGATTGCAGTAAAACTTGCACATGCAAAGGGTGCATCCGTAGAAGCAGAGATTGGTACGCTTGGCAAACGAGAACTTGGATTGGGACATGATGACGGAATCCCGACAGGCGATGAGCCGAAGAAAATCTATACAGACCCGAAACTGGCAGAAGCATTTGTTAATGAAACAGGTATTGATGCACTGGCTTGTTCATTTGGAACAGCCCATGGTCTGTATCTGACCAAGCCGAAGCTCGATATGTCTGTACTTGAGAATGTTAAAGCGAGAGTAAATATTCCACTTGTTATGCATGGTGGATCTGGTGTCAGTGAAGAAGACTACAGGAAAGTCATCGCCCGTGGCGTAAGAAAGATCAACTACTATACATATATGGCAAAAGCCGGCGGAACTGGTGTAGAGAGCAAACTTCCATTTAAAGAAATGCCGATTGTTCACCAGGGCAGGAAATATAGGATGCATTATTTACTTCAGGAAGAGGGCAAGGAAATTCCGGTTTACTATCATGACATCGTAGACTGGGGAATGAAAGCCATGAAGAAAAATGCTTATGAGGCTATGAAGATATTCTCAAATAAATAAGCATATGATTTAAGATGCTCCTTATATGGTAGACAGTGGGAGAAACTCTGTAACTATCATATGAGGAGTATCTTTCTGTCTGTAAACTGAATCACCAGAAGGCAAAGACGGAAAACGTTATTTTATCAGCAGGGGGAAAACAAACTGTATGTACCGCATTTTACTAGTAGATGATGAAATCCTTGTTCGAGATGCAATCAAAGAAAACATTGACTGGAAGGGCATGGACTGTGAACTGGTCGGAGATTGTGAAAACGGCAAAGAGGCAGCAGAATTTGTAAAAGAACATCCGGTGGATATTGTGTTGACAGATATATTGATGCCATACATGGACGGAATGGAACTGAGCAGTTTTCTGCATGATAATTATCCGGAAATTGTAATTGTGATTTTTAGCGGATTCGGAGAATTTGAATATGCAAAAAAGGCAATTCAGTATGGAGTAAGTGAATATCTGTTGAAACCGGTGACAGCGATGGAACTTACCGGGGTAATTGAAAAAATGAAGAAAAAAGTGGAGCAGCAACGTCTTGAAAAAAGTAAAATGGATGCACTGACCCAAAACTCGGAAGAGTATCGTAAAAATAAGCAGATAATCCGGTCAAAAAATATAGAAGCACTTGTAAACTGTACGACAGATGTGAATGCAAGTATTGAACGTCTTGCGGAAATGGGAATTGACATCTCCGCAGCAAGTTACCGCGTGGCAATCTTTGATATCGACCTCTATTCCGGTATGTACCAGCTGGATACAGAAAAACGTCAGGAAAGCGCACTGATGGCATTTGTCCTTTTCAACATCAGCGATGAGATCGTCACCAGAGAAGAGGCCGGTATTGCCTATCAGGAAGGTAATAACCGCGTCGGAATCCTTTTTCAGGAAAAATGGAGCCGTAATTTTACATCCAGAACAAAAGAAATCTGTCATGAGATTCAGGAAAAAACAAAAGAAGTCATGGGATTTGACGTATCCATGGGTATCGGTAAATGGGTAAAAAAACCAGAAGAACTGATCCAGTCACACGATATGGCTGCACAGACCCTTCAGTATCGCTATCTTCTTGGTGGAAACCTTCTTATTGATATGGAAGAACAGCACCCCGTTCAGGAAATCGCAATCGAAGATGATCTGGCAGAACTCAAAGAAGCCATGAAGACCGGACATAAAGAGCTGGTTTACCAGACCCTTATAAAGATTGAAAATTCCATTCGTCAGGCACTTATGGAAAAAAGCCGTGCCTGCATGTATCTGCAGCAGGTCATCCGTACAATGGACAATGCATGCGAAGATGTATCTGCTGATATGGACAGGATCAGAGAAGACAGAGATGAACTGCTCCGCCAGGTAACAGATCAGAAATTTTTTGAAGATGCCTGTAAAGTTGTACAGAAACATACGGACAGGATTTTTGAAATCCTTTCTGAACTGAATACATCCAGTAGCGAGCGGCAGGCCCGACTTGCGATTGACTACATACAGAAAAATTATATGGATCCGGATCTGAGTCTGAACAGTATCTGTTCTTATCTGAATATCAGCACCAGCTATTTCAGTACGATTTTTAAAGACGAGACAGGTGAGACATTTACCGAAGTCCTGATTCGGACCAGAATGGAAAAAGCAAAAGAACTGCTGGAAAATACAACCTTAAAGAACTATGAGATTGCAGAAAAAGTCGGATTTTCTGATCCGCATTATTTCGGAATCTCATTTAAGAAAATGACCGGGTGTACACCTACGGAATATGCAAGGGAGAAGCGCAGATGAAAAAGAAAAATCTGTCGGCGAGATTTATTGGAAAATTCAGCAGTATCCAGAGCGTTATCTTTGCAACCGTTGCAGTCCTGATCCTGAGTGCGGTTGTGATCGTTACCGGTGTTTCCATGAAATTTACCAATACATCTATTTTTGAAAATTCATCGGAATATACGCATACGATCATCCAGCAGATGAATCAGAATATCGATTCTTATATCGATTATATGGAAAATATTGCTTATCTGATATCCAGCAATGAAGATGTGCAGGATTACCTTTTTGATGAGAAAATCGATAACGAAGGAAGATACCGTATTTTAAATCAGTTCCAGACAATCCTGGACAGCCGGAGTGATATTCGAAATGTTGGTATCATCAGTAAGAACGGACGGATGCTGATCAATGACGGAAGTAAATCGGTGAATCAGGATCTGGATCTCAATACGCAGGAATGGTATGCTACTGCACTCGAAAAGCCTAATGGTCCGATCCTGACTTCTTCCCATGTACAGCACATCATTAGTGGAGAACGCCCATGGGTGATCACACTGAGCCGTGGAATCCGTGACCGGAGCGGCAGTGGTGAAAAAGAAGGTGTCTTTTTTATCGATCTGAACTACAGCGCCATCAGTGGACTCTGTGATCAGAGTACAGTTGGAACAAAGGGATATGCGTTTATTCTTGATGCAAAAGGAAATATTGTTTATCACCCACAGCAGCAACAGCTCTACAATGAACTGCAGACCGAAAATATCAGTCTGATCATGGATACGGATGAAGATACCGTACTGACCGGTACCGGAAACGACGGAAAACTGTATTCCATCTCGCGTTCAGAAAAGACCGGTTGGACGGTTGTTGACTGTACGAATGTGAAGGAACTTTTGAGTAAAAGTCGGCAGGCACAGAGTGTCTATGTACTGACGGCAATCATACTGGTCATTGTGGCACTTCTTTTTTCAAGATTTATGGCAAGGAGTATTACTCTTCCGATACAGAAACTCCGTGATTCCATGAAAAAAGTACAGGAAGGTGATTTCAGCGTTTCTGATGTTGTGGTAGATTCAAAAAATGAAATCGGCAGTCTGACAAAGTCCTTTGATGTGATGACACACCGGATACATGAACTGATGGAGCAGAATGTCCACGAACAGGAAGAAAAACGTAAGAGCGAGTTGAAAGCATTACAGTCCCAGATCAATCCACATTTCCTTTATAATACGCTGGATTCGATCATCTGGATGGCAGAAGGAAAGAAAAATGAAGAAGTTGTTCTTATGACGGCATCTCTTGCAAGACTTCTCCGTCAGAGTATCAGCAATGAGGATGAAGTTGTTCCGATCGCGAATGAAGTAGAGTATGCGCGCGGCTATCTGACGATACAGAAAATGCGTTACAAGGACAAACTGGAATTTCAGATTGAGGTAGATTCTTCTATATTATATATACCTCTGATCAAACTGGTCCTGCAGCCGATCATAGAGAATGCTATTTATCATGGACTGAAGTATAAAGAGAGTAAGGGACTTCTTATTGTAAAGGGGTTCATGAAAGACGGAAATGCAGTTCTGCAGGTCATTGATGATGGCGTGGGAATGGATGCGGATACACTTGCGCATATTTATGACAGACACAAAGTAAATTATCATTCCAATGGGGTTGGCGTTTACAATGTGCAGAAACGTTTAAAACTCTATTATGGAGAAGATTACGGAATTACGTATACCAGTGAATTGGGTAAAGGAACAACTGCAACGATCACAATTCCAGGCAGACAGGAGGGACAGATATGAAAAAGAAAAAATGGCTGAGTATCTTCCTGGTAGTCTGTCTGATCGGCGGAATCGGAGGTGGCATCTGGTATCGCCAGAAAAGAATTGATGAGCGCAGGCTTTCGCTTGTGTATATTCCAAAGGTCGTAGACAAGACAAATGATTTCTGGAAAGCACTGATCCTGGGAACCAGAATGGCAGCACAGGAGTACAATGCAACAATCGAGATCAAGGCGCCGACAGAAGAAAATGATGTGGAACGACAGAATGAACTACTGAAAGAGGCGATTGAAGAGGGACCGGATGCGATTCTGATCTCTCCATCCAGTTTTACAGAATCCAACAAAATATTGGATGAAGCAAAGGAAAAAGGAATTAGGATCAGTTTTATTGATTCCTATACGGAAGAACCGGTGCAGGATCTGACGGTTGCAACGGACAATCTGGAAGCAGGAGAGAAACTCGGTAAATTTGCGGCATCACTTCTCGGACCGGATGATCAGATTGCGATCGTGGCCCATGTGAAGGGTGTATCCACCGCAGTGGAGAGAGAAGAGGGATTTCGCAAAGGACTCGGAGATCTGGCAGATAATATTGTTGAGGTTGTATATTGTGATTCGCAGTATGAGAAATCACGTAAACTGACAAATGAACTTATGCAAAAATATCCGAATCTTAAGATGATCGCAGGAATGAACGAATATTCATCAGTAGGTGCTGCAAGGGCAGTTAAGGCAGCTGGAGCGAAAGACCGGATTCAGGTAGTTGGTGTCGACAGTTCACAGGAAGCTGTTCAGCTGATGGAAAATGGTGTATTTAAAGCGCTTGTTGTTCAGAAAGCTTTCAAGATGGGGTATATGGGTGTGAAGGAAACTGTACGTATGCTCAGAGGGAAAGATTATGAGAAAGATGTGAATTCCGGCTGTGAACTGGTTACACCTGACAATATGTACAATAGTGAGATCGAAAAACTGCTTTTTCCGTTTAATACGCTGAAGCTTTCATAAAGTAAATAATGAAATTATTATAAAAAAGGTTAAATATTTATGTACGAACCGTAAATATTTAACCTTTTTTTGGAAGATATTCCATTACAATTGTGCAGAATTAACGGTATTATATAGAAAACGCAAGAGATGTGTATAAAACTTTTAAGGAGGGTGAAACATTGGAAAAGCTGAAACAAAATCCAATAATCAAAAAACTCGGCCTGAACAGAATCTTACTTGTATGTATTCTTGTTCTGATGTTCGCAGTTTTTAAGTTAGTGCTGGGAAATAAATTCCCTGTTGGAGACAGCATCAAGTCCACTTTAAACTATGTATACTTCTTGGGATTCTTGTCACTGGGAGTTACGTTCGTAATTGCAACCGGAGGAATCGATTTCTCCATCGGACCGGTTATGTTCTGTTGTGCACTGGTATCCGGTTACTGCATGACATCTTATGGTGTTCCATGTGCAGCAGCAATGGTTATCTGCGTCCTGATCGGTCTTGCATTCGGTATCTTTAACGGATGGCTGGTATCTTATCTGTCAGTTCCGGCATTCATCGTATCCATGGCTTCCATGAATATCGCAAAAGGTATCGCTTCTGTATTTACAAAAACACAGTCCGTTAGCTGGCCGCTGAGCACTGATCCGAAAAACGGATGGTTCCGTAGCATCGTATCAGTTAATGGATTCCCGGTAGGTCTGGTGATCTTCCTCGGAATGGCAGTTGTATGTGGTATCGTTCTTTACAACACAAAACCAGGACGTTACATCCTTTGCCTTGGATCCAACAGTGAAGCAGTTAGACTTTCTGGTGTAGATACCAAGAAATGGAACATGCTCGCATATGTAATCTGTGGAGTCCTTGTTGGAATTGGAGCACTTTTCTTTGTAGCAACATATACAACCGTTCAGCCAGGTTATGGCGATCAGTACAACAACGAAGCAATCGCTGGTTGTGTAATGGGTGGTACATCCATGGTTGGTGGACTTGCTTCCATCGGCGGTACTGTAATCGGTGTATTTATTATCTCTCTTCTGCAGCAGGGAATCATGGCATTCGGCCTTGGTAAAGGACAGCAGATGATCATCACAGGTATCATCGTTATCGTAGCTGTATATGCCGACGTTTCTGCAAGACGTAGAAAGAACTGATCGAAAGGGAGGATGAAACAATGGGTGACGTTATTTTAACAATGAAGGATATTGATAAGTCCTTTCCTGGAGTTCATGCCCTGGATCACGTTAACTTCGAAGTGAGACGCGGTGAAGTACATGCACTTATGGGAGAGAACGGTGCTGGTAAATCAACACTTATGAAAGTTCTTACCGGTATTTATCAGAAAGATTCCGGATCTATTACATACAAAGGCCAGGAAGTTGCTTTCCACAACACTCGTGAAGCACAGGACAATGGTGTTGTAATCGTACATCAGGAATTAAACATGGTCGGAGACCTTACAGTTGCACAGAACATCTTTATCGGACGTGAGCCGAAAAAAGGTATCCGTGTAGATGATAAAAAAATGATCGAAGATTCCAAGAAATTATTTCAGGATCTGAACATCGATATCGACCCAAGAGAAAAGATGAGCAACCTTACTGTTGGTAAACAGCAGATGTGTGAGATCGCAAAAGCTATTTCCCACAAAGCAGAAGTTATCATCTTTGATGAGCCGTCAGCAGCTCTTACAGAAAAAGAAATCGCTGACCTGTTCGTAATCATCAGAGACCTTCGTGAGAAGAATCTTGGTATCGTATACATCTCACATCGTATGGATGAAATCAAAGTTATCACAGACCGTGTAACAGTCATGCGAGATGGTGGATATGTAGGAACTCTGATCACAAAAGACAGTACAAAAGAAGACATCATCAACATGATGGTTGGTCGTGTTATTTATGAAGATCCGAAGGAACACAGCATGGTTGCTCCGGATGCACCGGTTGTTCTTAAAGTAGAACATCTGAACGCTGGTAAGATGGTTCAGGATGTAAGCTTTGAACTTCGTAAAGGTGAGATCCTTGGTTTCTCAGGACTTATGGGTGCAGGACGTACAGAGACTGCAAGAGCACTTTTCGGAGCAGACCCGAAACAGAGTGGAAAGATCTCCATTATGGACAAGAGCGGTCAGCTTAGAGAAGTTACAATCAACAGCCCACAGGATGCTGTTAAATATGGTATCGGTTATCTGTCAGAGGACAGAAGAAGATATGGTGTTGTCGTTCAGAAATCTGTTAACGAAAACACAACACTGGCAACAATGGAAGAGTTCACAAATGGAATCTTCATCAATAAGGCAAAAGAAAAAGAAGTCAGCGAAAGATATGTTAAAGAGCTGGCAACTAAGACACCAAGCGGTGATCAGCTGGTAGTTAACCTTTCCGGTGGTAACCAGCAGAAAGTCGTTATTGCTAAATGGCTTACCCGCGACAGTGACATCCTGATTTTCGACGAACCTACAAGAGGTATCGACGTTGGTGCCAAGAACGAAATTTACAAGTTAATGAGTAAACTGGCAGCAGAAGGAAAATCAATCATCATGATTTCTTCTGAAATGACAGAAATTCTCCGTCTGAGTGACCGTATCATCGTTATGTGCGAAGGTAAAGTAACTGGAAATATTGATATTTCCGAAGCTACACAGGAACACATCATGGATAAGGCTACAAGAAATATCGATTAAGGAGGATAGTCATGACTAAGAAGAAAAAAAGTATTATAAGTGATCAGAGATTTATTGTATTACTGGTTATTATCGCTCTGACAGCGGTTTTCTCCATTATGAGTAAGGAGTTTAGACAGTATACAACTCTCTTAAGTATGTTGGATTTCTCTTACTATGATCTTCTGATGGCAATCGGTGTTACATTCCCACTTATCACTGGTGGTGTAGACCTGTCAATCGGAACCGGAATGGTTTGTTATGCACTTATCGCCGGAACAATGGTAAGAAGCCATGGATGGCCGGTAGCAGCAGCTATGGCGCTCTGCCTGGTACTTGGACTCATCATTGGAGCCCTGAATGGTGTGCTCATCGGTGTTATGAACCTGCCACCGTTCCTTGCAACTCTTTGTACATGTATGATCACCCGTGGTGCTGGTTCTCTTTGCAGCGCAACACCATGGCCGGGACTTACACAGGATGGTGGATGGTTCCACTCAATCTTCAAGATCACAGTTGGTTCAGGAAGAAGTGCTTCCCGTTACCCAATCGGATTCCTGTGGATGGTTCTTCTGGTTCTGCTGATGGAATTCGTTCTGAATCACACAAAATTCGGACGTTACACTATCGCAATCGGATCTAACAAAGAAGCAGCAGCTCTTTCTGGAATCAATGTTAAATTCTACCATGTTATGGTATACGTAGTATGTGGCCTGTTCGTAGGACTTGCAGCTATTGCTTATGCAGCAGTAACACCTACTGTACAGCCTGGTACTGGTGCCGGACTTGAAATGGACGCGATCGGCGGTGTATTCGTTGGTGGTGTTGCAGCAACCGGTGGTTACGGTTCCGTAATTGGAACATTTGTTGGTATCTTCGTTATCATGCTCCTGAAGACAGGTCTTCCATATATCGGCCTGCAGGCTAACTGGCAGCAGATCATCACAGGTCTTGTACTTATCGTTGCAGTCCTGATCGATATCATCAAAGAAAAGAAAAAAGCTGCTATGTAAGCAGTATAAATGAATGATTTAAACAGCACAGTGGATTATAGATATCCGCTCTGCTGTAAAAGAAATTGAATATTTATTAAAACTTCATAAGGATGTGGGGCGTCAGACAATTTCCTACTGACGTATCATCATAAAAACTATATAATTTATATTTATAAGGAGGAAGTAAATTATGAATTTCAAAAAGGTAGTAGCATTAAGCATTTGTGCAGCAATGGTAGCAGGAATGTCCGCATCAACAGTTATGGCAGCTGATCTTCCGGATCAGTTCAAAGATCTCAAAGCAAATGAAGCTTATGAGTTCCCAATGATGGTTAAATCTTTCCAGTCCACATACTGGGATGCAGCACAGGAAGGTATGAAGAAAGCTGCTGAAGAACTTGGTGTTACTTACACAGCTCAGGGACCGAACAGTGAATCTGATATCGCTGACCAGGTTAACATGATCAATACAGCAATCGCTTCCAATCCAAAAGGATTAGGACTTGCAGCTTGTGATACATCTTCCGTTCTTGACGCTCTGAACGAATGTGTATCCAAAGATATCCCGGTTGTTACATTTGATACAGGTATCGCAGATGCTCCAGAAGGATCCATCGCTTGCGAAGTTTGTACAGACAACGCACAGGCTGGTTCTGTAGCAGCTGAAAACATGTACAACGCAATCAAAGATGTTGTAGCTAACGCAGAAGGACAGGTTATCATCGGTGAAGTTAACCAGGATGCTACAGCTCAGAACATCCAGCAGCGTGGTGGCGGATTCATCGACAAAATGATCGAACTGCTTCAGGCTGACGGAAAAACAGTAGCAGTTGCTGGAAACGAATTCTATGTAAACGCAGCTAAAAACGCTGATGCAAAAGAAGCTGACGCAGACGTTGTTATCCAGGTTGCTGTACCGGCACAGACAACTGTAGAGCTTTGCTCTAACGAAGCTCAGGCTATCCTTTCCAAAGAAAACTGCATCGCTATCTTCGGTTCCAACCAGACAGCAGCAGAAGGTGTTCTTGCAGCTAACGCTAACCTGAACGTTCTTGGATCTGACGCAGCTAACGGCGACGTTATCGGTGTTGGTTTCGATGCTGGTTCTATCATCAAAGCAGCTGTTCAGGATGGAACATTCCTTGGTGCAGTTACACAGTCTCCTCTTATGATGGGATACTATGCAATCTACGCTCTGACAGCAGCAGCTAACGGACAGGAGCTTGAAGATGTTCCTACAGATGGTTACTGGTATGATTCTACAAACATGGACGACGAAGAGATCGCTCCAAACCTGTACGACTAAAGCGAATGCAGGCTCGAAACAGAAAGGCGATGACTGCTTGCAGGCATAAGGCTTTCTGAGAGAGACTATATGAGCGCAGCGAACATCGAAAAACCGAAGGTTTTGAGATGGCATTCGCTAAAGACAGGGTGAAAACCCCCAGGGCATTTGCCCTGGGGGTTTTTTAAGTAACACATTCACAATTTACTTCAATAAAGCAACTGAGGACACTTTTTTTTACAAACGAGGTTCTTAACATCTATCGCCTTTTAGGATATTATGTTATTATCAAATATGAAAGAACCTTTTTGACATAGCACTTTGCACAACATTAAATGCTATACACATCTTACATATTTAGGAGGATTTAACAATGGCAACTTATTATGCAGCAGTAGATATGGGAGCATCCAGTGGACGCCTTATTCTTGGACATATGGAAAACGGAAAGATGGAGCTTGAAGAAATCCATCGTTTCGAAAATGGTATGGTTAAGAAAGACGGAGAACTCTGTTGGGAATTCGACCGTATTTTTACAGAAATCGTTGCGGGTCTTAAAAAATGTAAAGAAATCGGCAAGATTCCGGTAAGTATGGGCGTTGATACCTGGGGTGTTGACTTTGTTCTTCTTGACAAAGAGGACAAAGTGATCGGTAACACTGTAGGATATCGTGATCATCGTACAGAAGGTATGGATGAAGAAGTTTACAAATTCATTCCGGTAGAAGAACTGTATGCAAGAACTGGTATTCAGAAAGCTATTTACAATACTATTTACCAGCTCATGGCAGTAAAAACTAAACATCCGGAATACCTGGAAAAAGCAGAAACTCTGCTTCATGTACCGGATTATTTCCATTTCCTTCTGACAGGACAGAAGACTTGCGAATATACAGAAGCTACAACAGGACAGATGGTTAACGCTGAAACAAAAGACTGGGATTATGAGATTATTGACAAACTTGGATATCCAAGAAGAATTTTCCAGAAACTGATCATGCCAGGAACAGTAGTTGGACATCTGACTGAAGAACTTCAGAAAGAAGTTGGATTTGACTTAGAAGTAGTTGCACCTGCAACACATGATACAGGTTCTGCGGTACTTGCAGTACCGGCTAACGATGATGATTTCATTTACATCAGCTCTGGAACATGGTCTCTGATGGGTATCGAAAGAAAAACTCCGGACTGCTCCGCTAAGAGCTGTGAGCTGAACTTCACAAACGAAGGCGGATACGAAGGTCGTTTCCGTTATATCAAAAACATCATGGGTCTGTGGATGATCCAGTCTGTACGTCACGAAGTAAATGACAAATACAGCTTTGCAGAAATCTGTGCAATGGCAGAAGAAGCAAAAGACTTCCCATCCAGAGTAAATGCAAATGACGAATGTTTCCTTTCTCCAGAAAATATGACAGAAGAAGTAAAAGACTACTGCCGTAGAACAGGACAGAAAGTTCCGGAAACAATGGGTGAGATCGCAACAGTTATCTATACAAGTCTTGCTGACTGCTATGCAAAAACAGCAAAAGAACTGGAAGAGATCACAGGAAGAACTTACAGCCGTATTCATGTAGTTGGCGGTGGTTCTAACGCTGGATACCTTAATGAACTGACAGCAAAAGCTACAGGAAAAGAAGTTCATGCTGGCCCTGGCGAAGCAACAGCAATCGGTAATATTACAGCGCAGATGCTGAAAGCCGGAGATTTCAAATCCGTAGAAGAGGCTCGTACAACAATCCACGAGTCCTTCGGGATCAAAATTTATAAATAAAAAATAGGAGGTTTTACTATGTTAGTAAACACAAAGGCAAAAGTTGGTGTATTTTCTATCGCATTAGGAGCATATCTTCCTCAGTTCCCGTCACTGGTACCTGAGTTTGAAGCTCAGTATGAGGCATTCAAGAAGACACTTCCAGATACAGTAGAGATCATTGACGGAGGAATGGTAACAACAAAAGAGCAGTCTATGGAAGCCGGAGACAAATTCCGTGCAGCTGACGTAGACATCGTTTTCCTTCAGATGCTGACTTATGCTACATCTTACAATATGCTTCCTGCAATCCGTGATCTGGATGTGCCGGTTGTTCTGGTTAACGTTCAGAAACTGAAAGCACTGGATTACGATCACACAGATATCGCTGCATGGCTTGGTGAAGGATATGCCTGCGGTGCTGTTGGTGAAGCTGTTGCTGACCTTGAAAGAGCAGGCAAGAGACACGCTGTTATCACAGGTGTTGTAGAAGGTGGAGATCCGGCTGTTCAGGCTGAGATCGAAGACTGGTGTAAAGCTGCTCAGGTCAGAAGAAGATTCCGTGATACTAACATAGCTCAGATCGGAAGACCATATCCGGGTATGATGGACCTTTACATCGATGAGACAAACCTGTACAACAGAATGTTCCTGTACACAAAACAGTTTGACTGGGAAAAAATGTGGGCTATCGCTGATGATATCACAGATGAAGAAGCAATCCGCGCAAAAGCTCAGGATATTCTTGATACATTCGATATCGAAGATGGCGGCACAATCGAAAAAGTATGGGATATGGCAAAATACGTTGTAGCATTTGAAAAATGGGTAAAAGATGAGCACCTCAGCATGGTTGCTTCTCATTACGACGGATTTGCTCAGGGTAAAGCTGGTGTCCTTGACAGTATGCTGATCCCGGCATTTTCCATGCTGATCAAACAGGGTACAGCATGCGCTGTTGAAGGTGATATGAAAGTTGCCATGGCAATGAGTATCCTGAAGACAATTTCAGGTACAGGTCAGCTGTCAGAAATGTATTCCATCGACTTTAATGAGGACATCTGCATTATCGGACATTCCGGAAGTGGAGATGCTGATATTTCCGATAAGAAACCTACCATGAAGATCGTGCCGGTATTCCACGGTAAAACAGGCGGCGGATACCTGACACAGTTCTATCCATACACAGGTCCGGTTACCTATCTTGCAATCACACAGGATAAAGACGGACACTTCAAATTTGTTGTAGCAGAAGGTGTAAACGAAGAAGGACCTATCCTTTCCTTCGGTGATACAAACATGAGAACACGCTTTACATGTGGAGCAAGAGAGTTTGTTAACCGCTGGAGCGAAGCTGGCCCGACACATCATATGGCAGCAGCTACAGGAAGACATATCGATACAATCCTGAAGGTAGCAAAAATCTTCAATATTCCGGTTGATATCGTTACAAGATAATTTTACCATCTACTTTATACACATATTCATATTCAAAAAAAGAGATCGCATAAAGCGGTCTCTTTTTTTATTTTCTGTATAATGGAGGAATAGAATCAAGGGTTGCAGAATGCTTTCGGGCAGGTATACGAATTTCAACTTCTGTTCCATGGCCGGGATTGCTGGTGTAGCTGAGTCCATAATCAGGGCCATACAGGATCTGAAGACGTCGATGTGTATTGTACACTGCTATATTTGTGCCACCGGAGGAACTTGCACCTTCACCGGACAGGATCGTTGCAAGTTGCTCCGCAGCAATTCCGATTCCGTCATCAGATATCAGAAGAACAATGTCTGAATCTTCCATCCATCCGGTAAGAACAATAGTTCCTGTTTTATCAGCGGTTTCCAGAATGCCGTGTAGTACAGAATTCTCAATGATTGGCTGCAGAGTCAGCTTTGGAATCTGATATTCCATGAGTTCATCAGGAATGTCGGATACAAAGGTAATGCTGTCATGATAACGCATATTCTGTATCTGCAGGTAGATGGAAACGTGTTCTGCTTCTCTGTAAATCGTGCTGATGCTCTGTTTGCGGCTTAAAGTCAGCTTATAAAAGCGGGAGAGACTCTGAACGGCGCGGGAAACTTCATCTGTCCGTCCCTGCTGCGCCAGCCAGTTGATCATATCCATGGTATTATAAAGAAAATGTGGATTGATCTGGGCCTGAAGAGAACGAAATTCAGCGATTCGAAGTTCTTCTGCAGCTTTAGCCTGATCAGTCATAAGCTGATCCATCTTACGCGTCATATAGTTGTAAGTATCAATAAGATCACCGATCTCATCATGGTATTCCGGACTGTCCATAGGACTTAAGGTTCCTTTACGTACCTTACTCATCTGATGTATGACAGAGGAGATTCGGTTCGTGATCGAGTGTGACATAAAATGTGCAAGAACCAGGGCGAATACCAGAAAACCAAGATACATCAGGACATACTGAACCATGATGGCATTACTCTGATGAATCAGTGGACCGGAAGGCAGGACAGTAACCATAAACCATTCGGGCTGTTTGATGTTATAGAAGCCGGCGTACACGGTAGTATCCAAAATATTCCGTTCAATGAAGTTGTTGGAGGACATAAAAGACTCCTCAATTGTATCGTAATCCAACAGATAGATACCCGAAAGGGATATATCGGAGGATGCGACCACGGCATTTCGATCATTGATGATGTAAGAAACACTTCCGTCAATCGTCAGATTATCTTTCAACATATCTGAGAGATAATCTGAAGAACTGTAAAGGGCGATGTAAGCCTGACGGGCTTTTCCCTGATAATAAAAGGTCGTGGAAGTAATATATGCAAGATCTCCGTATTTTTTTTTCTCGCGTTCACCAAGATAGAAAGCAGGACAGAACAGGGAGGACTGTTGTGTACCCTGAAAGATACCGTACCAGTAGGTACCACGAGCTTTGCTCATAGGTGAAAAATAATCTTTCGTAAGATCATCACTGAAAAGTCGTACAGATTGCGGTGGAAAATCCATATAGATCTGTAAGCCGGAGATCATATCAGAATCAATCAGATTTTCTACATATTCATGAAAATACTGTGCATCGTTTGTATCCAGAAACATCTGAAATGGTGAGTTAACAGGCTGGTGGAACAGAATCTGAAAAAATTCCTGATCAGTGATTCCGTCATGGGCATCAATGATCTGCTGTACAAGATCTTCTATGTAAGGAGCTGTCTGGGCGGAAGTATCCTGTTCCTGACGAATCGTGTAGGAGACAACCATATCGTACAGCTTTCCGTAGAAAAAGCATGCCATCATAATGACAGGAACGGTTGCTGTGAGCAACAGAACTAATGTGAATTTGGATTCCAGCTTCATATCACCATAAGAATGCCTGATCCGTGTGAAAATATGACTCATTGTAAATTTCGCTCCCTGTATTCAGAAGGAGAAAGCCCACTGTATTTTTTGAAGCTCTTTCCAAAATAGTTACCGTCACTGTAGCCAACCCTGGAAGATATGTCCGTGATTTTAAAACGTGCATCTTTCAGAAGCTGTTTGGCTTTTTCCATACGATATTCTGTTATATACTGATTCAGCGTCTGCCCGGTCTCGCTTTTAAAGAATGTGCATACATACGAAGTAGAAAGAAACACATGGGAACTGATATCTTTTACAGAAAGTGTTTCATTCATATAATTCTTGCTGATATAGTCTTTAATGAGAAAAATGGTTGGATTTTCCTGAGAGGTATTTTCTGCTTTGGAAAAATATTCTTTCGTCTTATTGATCAGCGTCTGATGAAGTTCTGGAAATGTGAAACAGTCATCAATTGTTTCTGCGATACTTTCAATATTTCCAGAACCTGCAATCTTCTGTTGATAGCGTGCATCTTCCAGACATAAAAAAAGTTTATAATAAAGATCTTTGACCGGATTCTGCAGAAAACGATGATTTTTATAAAAAGTAGTATACAGTTTCTGAAGAATATTTTCAGCGGATGTCTGATCCAGCCTGGATAATGCATCTGCAAAAGCCGCCGCCGGCGAGTCTGAAAAAATATTACTCTGTACATCCGGACTTTCGTCTGGCTGGGCAGAAGTCAGCAGCGTATTTTCTGGAAAAAAATAACTGCTCTGTAACAGAATAACAGCAGAAGTATAGGTCTGATAGGCTTTTGAAAGGCCGTATACTGTATCACCACATGCCATAGAATAATGTCCGATCTCTGCAAAATGACTGCAAAGGTAAGTATTCACTGACTGCAGCTGTCTGCTGGTTGGCTCATTCTGTGAAAACAGAAAATAAACAAGATACTGCATTTTCTTTTCAAGATAAATGCATTTCATGTGAAATGATTCCAGAAAATCCAGGAATTCCTGATAAAAATCAGTCATGGATGGAATGGATGCATCCAGAAACAGATCTGTTTTTATGATAAAAGAAGTAAAATAAGTGGATGCATTCATAGTAAGTCCAAGTTCAGATGAGAGCTGCTCTATGATCTGGCTGTTGCTTCCGTAAGGAAGAGTCAGCTGCAGTGCCAGACGGGAAGCAGTTTCCATTGAATGCAGTGTTTCGCCTCTGCGGGAATGGACTTTTTGGGTGTAAAGTTCACGGGCTTCGCGAATGGCAGTTTCAATTTCTGAAATAGAAAAAGGTTTTTCAATATAGTTGACTGCTTTTAATTTGATAGCAGCCTTCAGATATTCTTTATCTGAGTATCCGCTCATGAAGATCGGAACAGTATCAGGAAGAAACTTTTCCAGACGTTCCAACATGGAAATGCCATCCATGCGAGGCATACGCACATCACAAAGAATGATTTCCGGCTTGCAGAGCCGTGCCGTTTCAAGACCGTGTACACCATCATCTGCCTGCAGTACTTCATCTATGCCAAGAGAAGCCCAGTCCAGCGAAGTGATCACACCAGTGCGGGTAAGCTCTTCATCATCTACGATCAGTAATTTCATATGATTCTCCTTAGTATTGGTGCAGTAAAGATTAAAGTTACCGAATCATTTTCAGAACCTTGTTACAGATATCAGCAGCACAGGGATGCTGAATTTCATTAAAAAGCCGGTTTACCCGTGTCCGCTCAGATTTCCAGAAATCCTCTTTTGGAGAGAGGGCATCCAGAAAGTCGTTGAATGTTTCGGGCTTCGGACCAGGGGTTACGTCATCATAATCAAAATTCATGCCGCGTCCGTCAAGGTACTGCTGACGGTCGTACGGAAGAAATATCATTGGTTTGTCAGTGAGAAGATAATCAATGTAAATACTGGAATAATCGGTGATCAGGCAGTCAAAGATATTCAGAATACCGGTGACATCTTCAGCCTGTTCGTTTCCAAGAAAACGAATTCTTTTTCCAAGATATGGAGCAGCAGAACCCTGTTCGGCAACATGAGTCCGTATAAAAAACAACATGTTTTTTTCCTCAAGAAATGCCTCCAGCTGTTTCTGATCAAAATCTTTAAACGGAAACAGCTGAACCTGTCCATAATCGCGGAAAGTTGGGGCATAAAGCACAGTCTTTGTATATTCCGGAAGATCCGGAAACAGCTGGCTTAAAATTTTACGGCAGTCATTTTTTTGGAACATCCCATCGTTTCGAGGCTGTCCCCAGACCTTGATTTTGTCTTCAGAAACAGCAAAACTTCTGGCCATAAGGGGAATCAGTTCATGAGATGTTGTCAGGATACAGGTATAGTTCTCAGAGAAAATCTTTTTAAAATAAATACGTGCAGCTTTTTTGAGATTAGGATCCAGAAGAGCAATTTTCTTCAGTGGAACTCCATGCCAGAGATTGATGATCAGTCTCTTTTTGTGAAGACCGGTCCCATAGGCAGGAAGCCCGGCAGATGTAAACCATACACCGGCTGACAGTGCCTGACGAATACCCTGTATACTTTCTGTTTCGATAAAATACTGTTTTCCATATTTAGTGGAAAGACTGTTTCGAAGCTTCGGATCATTGATCACGAAAAGAGGGGTGATCTCCGGAAGATTTTCTTTTACGTATTCAAAAAGATAACGGGAATTATAATTGTAATGACTGTTATCTGTAGAAGAAAACAGCCAGATATGAGAATCTGGACGGATCTGTCCAAAATGTTCCAGGCATGCTGTGAACAGCAGATTTTTGGCTTTTCCCATGGTTGCTATGTCCTTTCCAGTTAAAATGATACAGTATCAGCGGTATTTCCAGAATCCATGTATGGCATAGGAAATAAAATACAGAATACAGCGCATGTGGCTGTAGCCCATATAACGATATACTTTATAAGTCATAATGGCAGATTTCTTTTTGTCTCCGGATTTGCTGGTTTTGCTCATACGATATTTAAGAAGCGGGCGGTCAATGCCGGCAGCGGGACCGTATTTGCGCAAAATCTTAAGCCATGTAAGATAATCTTCATGGCTGTCATCGTGTTCCATCGGGAATTCAGCAGCGACATCTCTCAACAGGAGAACAGAAGAACAGTTGATACTGTTATGTTTCAGAAGATCCCTGTAAGAGACTGTTTCCTTCACCGGGATATATTTGCCGGCAGGAGTTCCATCGTAGTTCATAAGTTCTCTTCCGGTAGAACAGAGTACACGACCTGTTTCACGAAGAGTATCCAACTGAATCTGCAGTTTGCCGTTTTCCCACCAGTCATCTGCGTCAAGGAATGCGACATACTGTCCGTGAGCTTCCTGAACACCCCGGTTACGGGAGGCTGCAGCTCCAATATTATGTGGATTTTTCAGATAATGGAAATCTGGACGATTCTGGTAAACGGACAGTACTTCTGAAGTCTGGTCCGTGGAACCGTCGTCAATGACCAGCAGTTCCAGAGGAATATTCTGGCAGAAAACAGATTCCACCGCCTGTCTGATGGTAAAGCCACCATTATAGACTGGCATGATAACTGAAATCAGAGGTTTATTTGTTGTCATAAAAAGTTCCTTTCAGTTTTTGGACGAGATATCACCGGCAATCAAAGACTCTACCTGGGCGGCTGAGGTACGGTTAATGCATTCGGCATCGATATGCAGTGGGAGAACTTTTCCTTCTGCGAATAACTGCATGCCGTGCAGGAGTCCGGCTTCTGAATCTTCGAGCAAAAGCCCACCGTATTCTTTCAGAAAACTGTGACATCCGCTTACGTCGCAGGCCATTACAGGGATACCGAGTGTTGCCGCTTCCATAAGAACGATTCCCTGGCCTTCATAATAAGAAGAAAGAAGGAACAGATCACAGCGTTTCAGAATGGGCATAGGATTGGTGACTGCACGGATCAGGATGATATGATCTGATGCGCACAGAGTCCTGGCATGAGCCAGCGTTTCATCGTAGAGATTACCAACACCACCGATGATGATCAACCAGGTGTCCGGGTGATCCTTCCAGTATTGTTCAAAAGCATCCAGAAGTCGTTTGTGTCCCTTCTCAGGTGAAAAACGACCGATGCTGATAAATTTTGGAACGTCAGAATCAAGTACAGACTGTAGTGATTCCAGAGAAACATTGGATAGTGTATCTTCATTGAATGCAACGGGAGCAAGGCTTCGCTCCAGTACACTCTGAAAATCGTGACAGTTGTGTATGACCGTGATTCTGGAACGGTCAGCACTGAATTCCCTGACAACAGGCTGGATAAGATCTTCGCTCACTGGCACAATATGGTCATAAGTGTGATATGCCTCTTTCAGAAGATGAGGGTTCATATTGCCTTTCAGATGAACTTCTCTTGCCATATCATTGTGAACCCAGATACTTCGCGGGCATGGTGCCTCTTCAAGAAGTGCAGTTGTATAGGCTTCGTAGCCGTTATAATGAATTACACAGGCAAATTCGGTATTTCCGAAATGTTTTTTCCATTCGCGTCTGTAAGCGGTATGCAGTCGGCGTTCGGACCAGGAGCCGGCATGGCCTTTCAGTTTCAGAAGCTGGGCAGCCATTGTCAGCAGATCCATATTCATTTCACTCGCCAGTGGATAGATTCCCACGCCATCCGGAAGGCGTTCCATCCTTTCGGGATGATCTTTTACATACAGTGAACGGAAAGAAATAAAATAATTATAACGGGTAAGATCCAGTGCATGAAGCTGGGAATACAGGACAGTTGTAATGCCGTTGAGATCCAGGTCTCCTGCGTAGATCAGAACATTTTTTCTGCCATTGCCATGATATCGGTATTTACGGCAACAGTCCTCATGAAGAAAGACCTGACGACAGATCTTTTTGGCACCATGTCCGTCTTCATAGCTGGCATATTTTTGCATAAAAGCATCGTCTGGTGTGCCGCCGGAGCGGTGTGCAAATGGAATGACCTCCTCTGCTTTTTCTGTATAATCAAAAGGATAGGAATCAATTTCTTCATACATACCACGGGAACTTTCATATTCTTTGCGGTCATAGGCAAAAAGAATGATTTTTTTGCCGGAGTTGGCATAATCATAAAATACGCTGGAATAATCCGTGATCAGCGTATCACAGACACTCAATCCCTCATAAGTATCCCAGGATGCCGGAAATGGCAGAATATGATGATAACCGGAAAAATCTTCCAGACCATGAAGGAACGGATGCAATTTAATAAGAAGAATCTCATCCTCATTCAGCTGGGAATCCCACAGAGAAAGATTTTGAGAGAGCGTTTGCATATATCCCTGATCGTCCAGAGCATTAAAATTACCACGGAAAGTCGGAAGGTAGGCAAGCAGTTTTTTGTCCTGCAGTCCGACCTGCTCTTTTAAGTGGAGATTTGCTGGCTGCCGAAAGATGTCGTTACGTGGGTAACCCTCGCGAAGAACGGTTCCACGGTACAGACTGTCCAGCATATAGGCTCCGGACATTTTTTCTTCCATAAACTGGTTGGGAAATACCAGATAATCAGAATCCAGCAGATTCCGCTGTACATTTCCCATGGTTACCATCTCAGGACGATTGTCACGTCCCATCTTCTTAAGAGGTGTGCCATGCCAGGTATTCAGGTAGATCTGACCTTCTTTTTTTATAAAACGTCCCGGGAATGAGGTATCATTCACAAGATAGCCGGCACGGCTGAGGGCGCGGTAATAAGCAACAGAACCGGTGCGCACAAAATGAACTCCCTGAATGGAGTTCTTCTGGAGTTTCTCTTTTATTTCATTTTCAGAGTCACGATGTACAGACAGTACAAGTGTGAAGCTGCAATATGGTTCCTGACAGAGCTCTTTTAATAAGGAAAGAATATTACTCTCCAGAGCTTTGCCACTTCTGGATTCCAGCAGGATCATATGGGGATCCAGATTATTTTTTTCATAGAATGTATTGTAAAAAGGATACCAGCTGCCGTTTCGCAGTTTCTTTTTTACTTTGCCAAGAAAGCTCATTTTGCACGAATTCCCTTCAGTAATAAATATATAGTAACTATAACAAATGCAAAAACTCATGTCAATGTCAGGGAAGGCTTGCTGTGAACAGTTACCAATGACAGTGCCTGTTTTGGGAAGATAACTGGAAAATATTACCCATTAACAGGAAAATATTTTACCCCGATTCGAAATATTTTCCTGTTTTGGATAGAAAGTTTTATTGTTATAATAATAACAGATTTAAGAAAAGGGAGGAAAGAGCCGTGTCTGAATATGTTCTTGAACTTAAAGGCATAACAAAGATTTTCCCGGGCGTTAAGGCACTGAACAATGTACAGTTTCAGTTAAAACCTGGCGAAGTTCACGCACTTATGGGTGAAAACGGTGCTGGTAAATCTACATTTATTAAAGTAATTACCGGTGTACATAAGGCAGAAGAAGGCGAGATGTTCTTAAATGGACAGAAGGTGGATTTCAAAGGACCGAAAGATGCACAGGCCGCAGGTATCGCAGCCGTATATCAGCATCCGACATCTTATCCGCATCTGACCGTTGCAGAAAATATTTTCATGGGACATGAGATCATCAAAAACAGAATGATCCAGTGGAAAGCCATGAACACAGAAGCAAACAAACTTCTGAAACAGCTGGATGCAGATTTTGATGCAACAGCAGAAATGGGTACCTTAAGTGTTGCTCAGCAGCAGATGGTAGAGATTGCAAAAGCAATGTCCACCAATGCAAGAATCATCATTCTTGATGAGCCTACTGCAGCACTGACAAGATCCGAATCTGAAAAACTTTACACACTGGTTGATAAATTAAAAGCTGACGGAGTTTCCATTATCTTCATTTCTCACCGTTTTGAGGATATGTATCGTCTGGCAAGCAGAGTTACTGTATTCCGTGATTCCCAGTACATTGGAACTTACGATGTAGATGGAATTACAAATGCAGATCTGATCAAAGCAATGGTTGGTCGTGAGATCAAAGACCTGTTCCCGAAACCGGAAGTGAAACTGGGAGATGAGATGCTCAGGGTTGAAAATCTTTCCAGAACAGGTTATTTCAAAGATGTATCTTTTGCAGTTCGTGCCGGTGAAATCCTTGGACTTACCGGTCTGGTAGGTGCAGGACGTACAGAAACAGTAGAAGCTGTCTGTGGTATCACACAGCCGGATTCCGGTAAAGTTTACCTGGAAGGCAAAGAAGTTCATATCAAACGTCCATCCGATGCAATGGAAAAAGGTATTATTCTTCTTCCGGAAGACCGTCAGAAAGAAGGTCTGATCATGAGCTGGGGACTTGGAAGAAACGTAACACTTCCTACCATCAGCAAATATGCGAAGAGTGGTATCAATGATGAAAAGACAGAACGTGATCTTGCCAAAAAACTTCTTGAAGAAGTTGATACAAAGGCAGTTGATATCTTCCAGCCGGCAAGCTCTCTTTCCGGTGGTAACCAGCAGAAAGTTGTTGTTGCCAAGGCGTTAAGCCAGGAAATGAAAGTTGTTATCATGGATGAGCCTACCAAAGGTGTAGACGTAGGTGCAAAAGCTGAAATCTATGCGATCATGGGCGACCTTGCAAAGAAAGGTTATGCGATCATCCTGATTTCTTCCGAAATGCCAGAAATTCTTGGCATGGCAGACCGTATCGTTGTTATGTGCAACGGACGTAAGACCGGCGAGCTGAACCGTGGCGAAGCTACACAGGAAAGAATCCTTGAACTCGCAATGGAAAAAGGACATACAGGGGGTGCTGAATAATGGAAAAGAAATCAGTCATGAAGAAGATTACAGGCTCCCGTGAAGCACTGCTTGCAGTTGTCCTGATCGTTCTTTTTGTAATCATTACAGCAATCAACCCATCATTCCTGACTCCTAAGTCACTGATGGATATGCTGAAAAACAATGCAGTAACAATGGTAATGTCACTTGGTATGCTGTGTGTAATGCTTGTTGGCGGAATCGATATTTCCATCATGTCAACACTTGCACTTTCCGGTATGAGCATTGGTATGCTTCTGAAATATGAACATATCTCCAGCACATTCCTCGCATTCGTGATCGCAATCGCAATCGGTATCGTATGTGGAGCAGTTGTTGGTCTGATCATTTCCAGAGCAGATGTTCCTCCGATCATTGCAACCATGGGCTTTATGTATATCTACCGTGCACTTGGTTATCAGGTATCTCACGGTGGTGAATGGGCAAGTGCAGCAGCACTTGGTAACTTTAAGAATTTTGCAACAACAAAATTCCTTGGACTGAATGCAGTCATCTGGGTAATCATTGTATGCTATGTATTCTTCTTCTGGTTTATGAAATGGACCAGAACAGGTCGTATGATCTATGCAGTAGGTAGTAACCCGAGTGCAGCAGAAGTATCCGGTATCAACGTAAAGAATATCAAACTTCTTGTTTATACGATCATGGGTCTTCTGGCAGGTCTTGGCGGAGCTCTTCAGGTTTCTGTATATGCATCCGCAATGCCGGATATGCAGTATGGCGGTGAGATGGATGTTATCGCAGCCTGCGTTATTGGTGGTGTAAGCATGAGCGGTGGACGTGGTACCGTAATCGGTGCTTTACTTGGATCCCTGATCCTTGCAACAATTGCAAAAGCACTTCCGCTGATTCCATTCTTCAACCAGTTATGGCTGAATACCATCAAGGGTATTATCATCCTCGTCGTAGTAGTAATGAACGTAATCCTGCAGCGTATCGCTGATAAGAATGCACTGAAAGGAAGGGAGATGTAATCATGGCTGGAAAATCTGGAAGAAGTATTAATAATGTACCGGAGAGCCCAGTGAAGAAAATGATCTTCTCCTGGGAAGGAATATTGGTCCTGCTGTTTATTGCAGTCAATATTTTCTGTGCAATGTTTTCTGAATATTATAACCTGAGCAGTCTGCTTCGTCAGATGCCGGTTTATCTGGCAGAAGTATTCATGATGCTGCCGATGGCATACATCCTGGTACTTGGCGAGATCGATATCTCTGTAGGTGCGATCGTTTGCCTTTCTGCAACAATGAGCTGTATCGTGTGCAACACAAATGCACCATTTATCGTAGTTGTGATCACAGCACTTGGTGTTGGCACCATCTGCGGAGCAGTTAACGGATTTATCCTTACAAAATTCCAGGAACTGCCTCCAATGATCGTAACACTGGCAACACAGATCATCTTCCGTGGTATCTCCGAGATCGTTCTTGGAAGCGGCGGTAGTATTTCTGCAAGCAACACCGATGGTTTCCGTGCAATCGGCGGAAAGATCGGAAATGTTCCATACATTCTGTTTCTCGTAGTAATCCTTTCTGTGATCTTTGCTGTTATCTTAGGCAAGAGCACATTCGGACGTCGTGTATATGCAATCGGTACAAACCGTCTGACAGCATATTACTCAGGTGTTCATGTACAGAAGATCCGTTTCATCATTTACACCATCATGGGTACAGTTTCCGGACTGTGTGCACTGTTCTTAGTTTCTTCTTCATACGGTGCAAATACAACAACCGGTAACGGATTTGAAATGGATGCCATCGCAATGGCAGTATTCGGAGGTATTTCCTCTACAGGTGGTAAAGGTAATATCGCAGGTGGATTTATTTCTGCATTTATTATTGTATGCCTTCGTGTAGGTCTTGGTCAGAGAAACGTCAATGCACAGGTTATCCTGCTGATCATCGGTGTACTTCTGATCGCTGCAGTAGCTCTTCCGAACATCATCGGAAATGTTAAAAAAGCAGTAAGCATGAAGAAAAACTAAATATTTAATAACGTAAGTGGCTGCTCTCTTGTAGCAGGGGAGCAGTTGCAAATAAAAAACTATATTTCCAAGGGAGGAAAACAAAATGAACAAAAAAATTATCAGCGCACTTCTTTGCGGAGCAATGGTACTTGGCTGTGCAGCACCTGTAATGGCAGCTGACAAAGCTGGGGACGGACAGAAAATCGCACTGGTTGGAAAATCAGCAGGTAACGCATTCTTCGAAATCGCTGCAAAAGCATTCAAAGAAACAGCAGAAGCTGAAGGTGCAACTGTAGATGTTGTTTACCCGGAAGCTGCAACAGCAGATGCTCAGATCAAAGTTCTTGACAACCTGATCTCTCAGCAGCCAGATGCAATCTGCATCTCCGCAAATGACGTTAACGCTCTTCAGGCTAAACTGGAAGAAGCTATGGACGCTGGAATCAAAGTATCTTCTTTCGACTCCGCTCCGAATAAAGACAGCCGTCAGGTATTCGTAAACCAGGCTGGTACACAGGCAGTTGGACAGGCTCTTATGGATGCAGTTCTTGACATCTCCGGTGGAGAAGGACAGTTCGCTATCCTTTCTGCAACATCTCAGTCTGCAAACCAGAATGCTTGGATCGACGCTATGAAATCCATCATGGAAGGCGATGAGAAATACAGCAAACTGGAACTTGTAGAAGTTGCTTATGGTGATGATGAACCTCAGAAATCTACAGACCAGACAGCAGCTCTTCTTCAGAACTACCCAGATCTGAAAGTTATCTGCGCACCTACAACAGTTGGTATCGCTGCAGCAGCTAAATACCTTCAGGACAACGAATCTGCTTGTAAACTGACAGGTCTTGGACTTCCTTCTGAAATGCAGGAGTACACAGGTGATGACGATGCACATTCCTGCCCATACTTCTATCTGTGGGATATGGAAGGCCTTGGAAAACTTTCCGCATATGCAACAATGGCACTTGTAAAAGGTGACATCACTGGTGCAGAAGATGAAACATTCACAGCTGGCGATATGGGTGAATTCACAATCACAAAAGCTGATGATGAAGGAACAGAAATCGTTCTTGGTGAGCCACTTCAGTTCACACCAGACAACGTAGCTGACTACGCTAAACTGTACTAATCAGCGCGTTTGGAGAAGCTAAAGTTTTTCTGAATATGATAAATCCTTAAAAACAGAGCGGAGCCGAAAGGCTTCGCTCTGTTTTTGTGTACTTTTTTGCCATATTGCTTTATACTGTCTGAGCATGGTAGAATAAAAGAAATAAGTTACCGGAGCAAAAGTACAGCAGTGAAGAAAGCGGGAGCAACAGATGCAGCAGGCTTTATTGGATCATTTAAGAGTTGTAACAGAAGAAGAACAGAGAATCCTGGATGGGGTTGCAGAGGTAGATAAGGACCTTTATACATCTGGGAAGGATTTCACGGTGGACAGTGCGAAAATGCTCAGTGAGGGCAAACTGATCGCTGTACGTACCCATACACGATTTGTGCATTTTCCATCGCACAGGCATAATTATATTGAGGTGCTTTATGTCTGCCAGGGACAACTGACAAATATCATAGGTGGTAAAGAAGTCGTGATCCATGCAGGCGAATTGTTATTTCTGAATCAGTATACGAGACATGAGATCCTGCCGGCGGGGGAAGAAGATATTGCAATCAACTTTATGATCCTTCCGGAATTTTTTGATGTGGCTTATACGATGGCGGGGAATAATAATGTCCTTGCAGATTTCCTGGTCAATGTGCTGCGCCAAGATGAAGAGCGTGGAGAATATCTGCATTTTAAGGTCGCAGAGGTGCTACAGATCCAGAATCTTCTGGAAAATATGATCTACTCTCTTGTGACCGGTAAAGGCGATCAGAATCGGATCAACCAGACAACGATGGGACTGATTTTCCTCTATCTTCTGGAATCTGTGCAGTATGCGGAGATGCGCCTGCCGAATCAGTATGAAAACATGATCACAATGACAACGCTGGATTATATCGAACAGCAGTACAAAACGGCGACACTTACAGAACTCTGCGAAAAATTGCATTTGCCGATGCATATGCTGAGTAAGATGATCCGGAAAAATACGGGATTTAATTTCAAAGAACTGCTTCAGCGCAAACGTCTGAACAAGGCTGTCGAGCTGATGTGTGAGACAGATCTCCCGATCAGTGACATCATTGCAGCCGTAGGATATGAGAATGGAAGTTATTTCCATCGGGTATTTAAAGAACGCTACCATACAACGCCGAGAGCGTTTCGCGTGGCAAACGGAAAAGAAGAACGGGTGAGATTATAAAAAAGGACATTGCAGATGTAATAACATACATTTGTAATGTCCTTTTAGATTTTATTTTATCATTTGTGTCAGACAAGAACTGTCCACAGAGTATGTAGAACATGAATGCAGAGAAACTGCTGTTCTGAACAGTTACCGGAGAAGTTCTCTTTTGTGTCCTGTTCTTTTGTACATATTCTAAAATCTGTGGTCAGTATATCACATGGCCAGATTTTTGACAAGCTCGATATCTGACGCTTTTACTTTGAGATTTGTCTCAATTACTTTGCCTTCAGCAGTTGTGATCTTGATCTCGATCAGGGTGTCTTCTTTGACAGCAGTGCTGGCTGCCTGAAGAAACTTCGGGAATTTCGGGTGATTCTGGGTAAAGGTTGCCCAGGAATTTTTTAACTGCATTAAATTTCCAAGATTCATGTATCGTGCCTCCTAATTCTGAAAATGAATCTGTTCGCCCTGAATGACCGGATAACAGATTAAAGTAGTTCCATCCAGATTTTCTCTGTGCATATCAACAGCGCTGATCTGGTGGTTTTCGTAAGTTGTATAATAGTATATTCCTTTTGTTGCGTTACAGCAGGATGTATAGAGTGTGATTTCATATTTTCCTTCAGCAACCTCGCAGCAGCCCCTCTGTTGGTCAACGGAGCCAAGAATATGGAAAAACTGGCTGATGCTTTCTGTTTCAGAATCTCCGGAGATGGAATTCATCTTTGTGAAAGCAACACGTGCAAAACGGGAAGCTGAAGACAGATCCCCCGGAAGTCCGAGGGCACCCATTCCGCGGCTGTAGGCAGTAAGCACCAGATCATCTGCAAAAGTATTCACGGGCTGTTTTGGAGAAAGGTGCATATAATTATTCAACTGGAACATCTGCTGTGGAAAAGGTGGGTTATTTGTGAGTACACCGACCGGATTATCGTAGATATGCAGACCGTCTGCGATGGATTCTACTGTAATAGATGCAGTTTCATCAGAGATGATCCAGTGAAGCTGCGCCAGAGGAAACTGTTCGCTGAACGGAGTATTTGCCAGGTTCATATGCGCAAGAAGTTCGCGTACTTCTGTGACGGAGGCACACTGGCTTAAGATCCACGGGATGAATTCGAATTGTGCAACATTGGTTACGTCCGGTTTTACATCGGCATAAGCAGCATTTCCAACGAAATTCAGTCCTGCCATGCCAACACCTTTTTCATTGATGGCATCATAATATAATGGATAATCACCGGCTACATGAGCCATGCCGATGATCGCATAGTGCGTTTGTTTTGTACCGGCATGTCGGAAAGAAAACGGATAATTCCTTGGAGTGATCGTAATCTGATCGCCGTAAGAAAATTCGTAGTCCAGTGTTCTTCCAAAATAAAAATCTTTTGTTTTATAAGTAGCAGCTGTACACATAAGTGTTCCTCCTTAGAAATTGAAGTCTGCATAATCTTCTGGAAGAAAACGATGATAGATGATATGGCAGCCTTCGTCTTTGAAACAGTAGTAATAAGTGTCTTCCGGTTTGTCAGCGAAGCGGATCAGACGGTCAAATTCGCCGTTGTTTATTTCTTCTGTGATAATGTTCTGTGAATAAGTATGGAACAGATCCAGAATTTCATTCATGGTGCAGCCATGTTTTGCAACTAATTCCACAAGGCTTTTGATGAATTCGTTTGGAGCAGTATTGTCATGCACATAGACTGTACCTTCTTTCGGGATGTGGAAACAGAACCGATCACCTTTGTGAGAGACTTCGATCTGTCCAAGCTTTTCTGTGATGGATGCAGGAAGTGTGTTCAGTCGTTTCTGCATCGCATCGGCACTGTCTTTGGAAGAAAAGAAATGGTTCAGGGAAGAAAGAGGGTAGTACAGGCGGATATCTTCTTTAAAGAAACCGAGTTTCGCCTGTTCTTCTTTGATGATGTCGATCAGATTTCGTTCAAGTTTATCGTAGCCCATAACGGGACCTCCTTTATAATAAAAATCAGTTTGTAGCGGGCGCAGATTGATTTTACAAGCGTTACAAACAGTAAGTTAAATCACTGCAACATATTGTAGCAGATTCATCTTTAAAATACCAGAGCCGTTCAGAAAAATCGTTCGCCCTTCCGAAAATTTACCGGTGCGCTTATACCTGCATTTTTCGACAAAATGTTACAGAAAAAGCTCGTTGACAGTACCAGGGCGGTAGGGTATCATAGAACAAAAGAGGTAACTGTTTACAGAACCTCAAAAATATTTGGCATATCTATGATAAATCTTTTCACAAAATCTTGGCACATCGCCGTAAATTTCATTGAAAGTAATAGTTGTACGGCAGTGCTGAGAGTAAAAAGCTTACCTGCCAGATAAAAGGAGGTAAGAGTATGCCTGAAATAAGCAGATTTTGATTGAAGGTGATCTTCCGATAAAAGCACAGGAATTGGTGAAGGATTGGATGAAAATACATAAAACAGCATTGCAGAAGATGTGGGAAGAGCAGGATTTGAAAAAATTACCACCATTAGGCTAGAAAGGAGACGCTATGATTCCAAGAATAAGGAGTGTGAAACCACTCAGTCAGTTTTTTTTAGAAGTTATATTTGATGATGGAAAAAAATGCATTTATGATGTAGAGGAGGATATAAAACATATTAAAAGTTATGAAGATCTACGGGAAATTCCGGGACTGTTTCAGCAGGTGCAACTGGATACGAGTCGTACGTGTGTATATTGGAATGAGGATATAGATCTTCCAAGTGATGCAATTTATAAATATGGAAAAGTTGTCTGAAAGATAAGAAGGGAGAATTCATCATGTTAGTTTTAGTATATCACAAATGCAGTACCTGTCAGAAAGCACTCCGGTGGCTCGATGAACACAAGATTTTTTTTGAGGAGCGCTCAATCGTAGAGGAAAATCCTACATATGAAGAACTCAGGGAATGGTATGGAAGAAGCGGAATGCCGCTTAAAAAATTCTTCAATACCAGTGGCATGCTCTACAAGCAGATGAATCTTAAGGATAAGCTTCCGGAGATGACGGAAGATGAACAGTTGAAACTCCTTGCGACCAATGGCATGCTTGTTAAACGCCCTCTGGTGGTCGGAGAGGACTTCATTCTGACTGGATTCCGTGAGAAAGAGTGGGAAGAGAAGATTCGGGGGTAGATATGATTCCTTTAAAACTGGAAACATTACTTGAGGGAAAAATTGTTGAGCAGAATCGAGTGGAATATAAAGAGGGATGGAATCCCAATGATATTATCCATACAATCTGTGCGTTTGCGAATGACCTCCATAATGTAAACGGAGGATATCTTGTTATCGGGATAAAAGCAGAAGATGGAATTCCAGTCCTTCCACCACAGGGGCTTCCGGCAAATCGTCTTGATTCCATTCAACAGGAAATTTTTCAGTATTGTAATATGATTACACCAAGATATATTCCAAGAATTGAAGTAATCGATTATAAAGATAGCGGAATTTATCTGATTTATCTGTGGTGCAGCGCCGGTGACAGCGGTCCGTATCAGGCACCGGTAGATGTATATGTAGAAAAAGGGAAGAAAAAAGATAGGCGCATGTATTACTGGATCAGACCGGCATCCCTGACAGTTGCGGCTGACAGGGAAGAAATTGCGGATTTATTTGATAAATTCAATTCGGTACCTTTTGATGATCGTATCAATCGTAAAGCTACAATAGAAGACATCCGCCGTGGATATCTGGAGGACTTTTTGAGAGAAAGTAAGAGCTCGCTTGTTGAGGAGATTAATAAAAGTTCTATGGAAGATCTTCTGGTTTCACTGGAAGTTGCTGATGAAACAGATACGGAATTAAATATACGAAATATTGGCGTGCTTATGTTTATGGAAAGACCGGATAAATTTATCCCAGGAGCACAGATTGATCTTGTGAAATTTAATACAGAAGAAGCAGAAGGCTCAGATGATTTTTTTGAAAAAACGTTTTATGGTCCAATCTGGAAACAGGTTCGAGATGTCCTTGATTATATTAATACCAATATTATAGAAGAAAAGGTTGTTAAGATACAAGGACGGGCAGAATCAGAGCGTTATGTGAATTATCCTTATAATGCGCTGGAAGAAGCTCTTGTAAATGCAGTGTTTCATAAGTCGTACAGAGAACCGGAACCAGTAGAAGTTCGAATTTATGTGGATCGTATCATGATCATTAATTATCCGGGTGTGGATAAATACATCAGTCAGGAAAAATTCAAGACTGGAAAAGCAAGGGCGCGTAAATATCGCAACAGAAGAATTGGAGAGCTTTTTAAAGAGATTGATCTGTCTGAAAAGCAGGGAACTGGAATTACAAAGATTCTCAGGGAGTTAAAAAAGAATGGTTCGCCGGAACCGCTTTTTGATATGGACGAAGAGCGGAATTATCTTGAAACTACTATTTTTATAAGAGATGGATTTAAACAGTCTAAAGTGTCCGAAAAAATGTCCGAAAAAATGTCCGAAAAAAATAGCAGGGACAGTTGGAAAAATAATTTGGATTATAGGGTGATAATAAATCAGAAATCTTTATGGGTAGAGGAAATGCATTTAACAATGTCAGAACTGGAATTAGAAAGACTGCACCGGTTACTGACATATATGGAGCAAATAAACGAATTTAATGCGATAACCAGTGCCAAAGCAGCAAAAATTTTGGATATTCAGCCTAAAACAGCGGCTCGACTTCTCTCGAAGGCAGAAAAAAACAGTATTTTCGAAAGTGAAGGTAAGACAAAGAACAAAATCTACAGATTAAAACACATTTCCTGATGGAAATCATGAAGAAATACGAGGTCAGAATCCATCTGTTGATATTTTTATACTGTAAAACTTTCCTATATGAAAGTTTTATCCATTTATCTATTGTATTTTAGGGGATATTCGTGTAAAATAGATTACAATTTAGTTTGGTAAAGCATGAATGCGTGAATCAGAGTGTGGAGCAGAGTCCCGTACCTGACACCATGACAGAAATACAATAGAGATGAAGGAGAGAATACAAATGGCAGATCATGAGATGATGAATCTTGAAGAGATGGGCAGCCTGAGAGACAGCATGGAGCTGCTGGGGGATGAACTGATGAATGGTCACCGGATCAACCCGAATCTGTATGTAGAATACGATGTAAAAAGAGGTCTTCGTGACTCCGCAGGTAAAGGTGTCCTGACAGGACTTACCGAAATTTCTGACGTTACAGGATACGATCTGATCAATGGTCGTAAAATTCCTGCACACGGAAGACTCTACTATCAGGGATATAACGTAAATGATATTGTAAACGGGCTTAAGGGACGTAAATTTGGTTTTGAGGAAACCATCTATCTGTTACTGTTTGGCAGACTTCCATCTGATAAAGATATGGAAATGTTCAAAAATGTTATGGAAAGCTTTGAGACACTTTCCGGACGTTTCGTTCGAGATGTCGTTATGAAGGCATCTAACAGCGATATTATGAACGCGATGCAGAGATGTATTCTTACTCTGTATACCTATGATTCCAAACCAGAAGATATTTCTGCCGAAAATGTTCTTCGTCAGAGCATTGAGATGATTGCGAAACTGCCACTGATCGCAGTGTATTCCTATCATTCCTACAGACATTTCCGTAAAGATGAGACGCTGTTTATCCGTAATCCTCAGAAAGGACTTTCCCTCGCAGAAAACATCCTTCTGATGCTTCGTCCGGACGGCAAATACACGGAACTGGAAGCTAAAGTCCTCGACATCGCACTGATCCTTCATGCAGAGCATGGCGGTGGTAATAACTCCACCTTCACTACGCACGTAGTTACTTCATCAGGAACAGATACTTATTCTTCTATAGCGGCATCCATCGGTTCTCTTAAAGGACCTCGCCATGGTGGTGCAAACCTTAAAGTGCAGAATATGTTTGAGGATATCAAGGCCAATGTCAAAGACTGGACAGATGAGAAAGAGGTAGAAGCGTATCTTCGCAAGATTCTGAATAAAGAAGCATTCGACCATACCGGTCTGATCTATGGTATGGGACATGCTGTTTATACACTTTCTGATCCGCGTGAAGTAATCCTGAAACGTTTTGCCAAAGACCTTGCACAGGAGAAGGGAATGATGAAAGAATTTGCCCTTTACGAACTGGTAGAACGTCTGGCAGGAAGACTGGTCATGGAACAGCGGAGACTTTTCAAAAATGTCTGCGCAAACGTAGACTTTTACAGTGGTTTCGTATATACTATGCTTGGAATCCCCAAAGAGCTGTTTACACCAATTTTCGCAATTGCACGTATTCCGGGATGGAGCGCACATCGTCTTGAGGAAATCCTCAATGCGAGCAAGATCATCCGTCCGGCATATAAGTATGTAGGTCATCATGCAAATTTCGTTCCGTTTGATGAGAGAGCACCGGAGGAAGGCTGTGAAGAAGTGTTGCGGGATCTCGAAAAAGAATCCGCAGAACAGCAGGAAGAACAGGCAAAAACTATAGAAAAAGAGGCACCGCAGGATTCGACAGAGTGCCCTGAGGAGAAAAAATAAATGAAACAGGTTATTTTAACTGGTGACCGTCCTACCGGAAGACTTCATGTAGGACATTATGTAGGATCACTGAAAGAACGTGTCAAACTTCAGAATTCCGGTGATTATGATGAAGTTTATATTATGATCGCTGATGCACAGGCATTGACAGACAATGCCGAGCATCCGGAGAAAGTACGTCAGAATATCATTCAGGTTGCATTGGATTATCTGGCATGTGGAATCGATCCGGCAAAATCTACGATTTTTATTCAATCTATGGTACCGGAACTGACAGAACTGACTTTTTATTATATGAACCTTGTTACGGTTGCACGTGTGCAGCGTAACCCTACCGTTAAAGCTGAAATTCAGATGCGTAACTTTGAGGCAAGCATTCCGGTTGGTTTCTTCTGTTATCCAATCAGTCAGGCAGCAGATATTACTGCTTTCCGTGCAACGCATGTACCGGTTGGTGAAGATCAGATGCCGATGATCGAGCAGTGTAAAGAAATTGTACACAAATTCAATACCGTTTATGGTGAGACTCTGACAGATCCGAAGATCGTGCTGCCATCCAATAAGGCATGTTTACGTCTCCCGGGTATCGATGGCAAGGCAAAAATGAGCAAGTCTCTTGGCAACTGCATTTATCTTTCTGATGAGGAAACAGATGTTAAGAAGAAGATCATGTCCATGTTTACAGATCCGAATCATCTTCGTGTACAGGATCCTGGACGCGTAGAGGGCAATCCGGTATTTATCTATCTGGAAGCATTCTGTAAGGATGAGTATTTCCCGGAATTCCTGCCGGAATACCAGAATCTCGAAGAGCTCGAGGATCATTACCGCAGAGGTGGTCTTGGGGATGTTAAGGTTAAGAAATTCCTGAATAATGTAATGCAGGCAGAGCTGAGCCCGATTCGTGCAAGAAGAAAAGAATGGGAACAGCGTATTCCAGATGTTATGGATATTCTCAAAGAAGGCAGCAGAGTAGCAGAAGCCAAGGCCGCTGAGACTCTGAATGACGTTAAGGCATCTATGAGAATCAATTATTTTGACAGTGATCAGTCTGATATGTATCAGAAATAAGCTGATCTAGAGAAAAGTGATATATCTATCAGAGAACAACTGTTTTGGAGAAATCCGAGACAGTTGTTTTTTGGTGCATTTTAAATTATATAAAAAACAAGAGTGTTGTTTTATGTGGATTTTAAAAACTAAAATAGTTGTTTTGTGCTGAGTTGACTGAAAATCGCCTTGACATTATGTGCGTAAAATAGTACAATTAAAACAATTAGGTAGACACTATTTTGTACTTATATAGAGAATGAACAGATATATTGACTGAAAGTGAGGAGCTATCAATGGCAAATGAACATAACGATCAGATCAGAATCGTGCAGGAGACGGTTGCAGGTAAGGAGATTACCTTTGCACATGTAATGGGTGGCCCGGCTCCGATCATATATCAGAAACTCGGACTGAATCCGCAGGTAGACTATCGTTCTTCTGCAATCGGAATCATGAATATGACTCCTTCAGAATCCGCAGTTATCGCGTCAGATATTGCGGTTAAGAGCGGTAATGTTTATCTTGGATTTGCGGATCGTTTTACAGGGACGATGATCATTACAGGAGAGATTTCCGATGTTATGTCTGCGATGACTGAGGTTGTGGATTATTTCCGTGATACACTGGGATATGTAGTCTGCAACATTACCAAGAGATAGGAAGTAAAACATGGAAGAACGTATAACGAGAGAAGAACTTCTCGAGAGACTGTTTCATGATGATTATGAGAATCTGAAAGGAAAGAAGCTTCGTCTTACCAGAGTGAGGGTGCCTGGCCGTTCTATTGACTTTGCACATGTGATCAGTCCTTCAGATGCATCGGTATATCAGAATCTTGCATTAAATATAGGTGTACATGAAGGCGAAGATCACACAGGCCAGTCAATCGGTATTGTTCGTGTGACACCATGGGAGGCTGTTGTTGTCGCAACAGACGTGGCTGTCAAGGCAGCAGACGTTGAGGTCGGTTTTATGGATCGTTTCAGTGGTGCACTGATTATCCTGGGAGGTCTGTCTCAGGTAATGACTGCAATAGAAGAAGTTGTGAAATATTTCCGTGATGAGTTACATTTTGATGTATGTAAGATTCACAAAAGCTGATACAGGGCAGGATAAAAAATGAAAAAAGTTTTTTTGATGGGGCGAAGTGAGGCTGGTAAGACTTCTCTTACTCAGGCACTGAAGGGAGAAGAACTGCATTATCACAAAACCCAGTATACTAACTCAAATGAAGATACGATCGATTCGCCGGGGGAATACGCAGAATCCAAGCATTTCAGTGTCGGACTTGCGTGCTTTTCTTTTGAGGCAGATGTGATCGCAATCGTGCAGGCAGCAGATGAACCATTCAACTTATTCAGCGATGGCAGCAGATGCTTTCTTTTAAGACCGCTGATTGGTATTATTACAAAGGTTGATTCTCCATATGCTAATTTACCAATGGTTCGTCAGTGGATGCAGAATATGGGATGCGAGCACATTTTTGAGGTGAACAATGTGACACGTGAGGGTATTCCTGAATTGATGGCATATCTTCAGGATGACCTCCCGAAGCTCACACTTGAACAGGCGAAGTTCAAGCAGAGCCTTGGACTGAATGAATGGCAGCCACTTCCGGAGGGTGTGGAGTATCCGGAAAGTATTCGATAGGAATACTTACAAATACATAAAGAAATTATAAGAGAAGATCAGAAATGGTCTTCTTTTTTGTTTTTTTTCGGGGCATTGTAACTAAAAAGATGGATTGTTCCTCCAAAAATCCATAAGTTTTTCTTATAGTACCATACGTATCAATGATTTGTTATTATTGAAAATACGTGGATATAATAAATGCATCAAAGGAAACGCAAAGCAAAGAAGGAGGATGCAGGCAATGCCAATGACAAAACCTGGAAAGTTTGACAGCAAAGGAGCATGGGACGGATTCCGCGGAGAAATCTGGCAGGAAGAAATCAATGTTCGTGATTTCATTCAGAAAAACTATACACCATATGATGGAGATGAAAGTTTTCTGGCAGATGCGACTGAGAAAACTGAGAAATTATGGAACCATGTTCAGAAGCTGCAGAAAGAAGAGAGAGAAAAAGGCGGTGTGCTGGAGTGTGAAACAGAGGTTGTTTCTGGTCTGACCGCTTATGGTCCTGGATATATCAGTGAAGAACTGAAAGACCTGGAGCAGATTGTAGGTTTACAGACAGACAAACCTCTGAAACGTGCATTCATGCCTTATGGTGGTATCCGCATGGCGGTTCAGGCTGCCGAGACTTACGGATATGAGATTAATCCGGAACTCAAAAAAATCTTTACAACTTATGTGACAACTCATAATGATGCTGTTTTTGGTGCTTATACTCCGGAAATGCGTCTTGCAAGAAAGACACATGTTGTAACAGGTCTTCCGGATACTTACGGACGTGGACGTATCGTAGGTGACTATCGCCGTGTGGCTCTTTACGGAATCGATCGTCTGATCGAGGCAAAAAAAGTAGCTCATTACCGTGCAGGCTGCGGAAACATGTACGATGATGTCATTCGTATGCGTGAGGAGATCAGCCAGCAGCTCAAAGCTCTCAATGAGATGAAGAAGATGGCTGAAATCTATGGATATGATATCTCCAGACCGGCAAAAAATGCCCGCGAAGCAGTTCAGTGGCTGTACTTCGGATATCTGGCAGCAGTCAAGACACAGAACGGAGCAGCAATGAGTGTCGGACGTATTTCCACATTCCTGGATATTTACATTCAGCGTGATATCGAAAAAGGAATCCTCACAGAAGATGAGGCACAGGAACTGATCGACCACATGACCATGAAGTTCAGAATGGTAAAATTCGCACGTATTCCGGAATACAACCAGTTATTTTCCGGTGACCCGACATGGGTAACCCTGGAAGTCGGTGGAACAAGTCTGGACGGACGCCACATGGTAACAAAGACAGACTATCGTTTTCTTCATACTCTGGAAAACATGGGACCAAGCCCGGAACCGAACCTTACCGTTCTTTACAGCCCGAACCTTCCGAGAGCTTTTAAAGAATATGCGGCTAAGATTTCTGTTGATACAAGTTCCATTCAGTATGAGAATGACGAAGTTATGAAACCGGAATGGGGCGATGATTACTCTATCTGCTGCTGTGTTTCCGCAACACAGACAGGTAAAGAAATCCAGCTCTTTGGTGCCCGTGCAAACCTTGCAAAAACACTTCTGTATGCATTCAATGGCGGTTTTGATGAGAAACACAGAATCCAGTGTGGACCGGCAATGGCAAAAATTACTTCTGAATATGCTGATTATGATGAAGTGGTTGAGAAATTTGACTGGTGGATGGACTGGCTCGCAGATATCTATGTAAACGTGCTCAACCTGATCCACTACATGCATGATAAATATTACTATGAAGCAGCAGAGATGGCCCTGATCGATAATGACTGTGAACGTTCCTTTGCAACAGGTATTGCAGGATTCTCACACGTTGTAGATTCCCTCAGTGCGATCAAATATGCCAAAGTTAAGATTATCCGTGACGAAGAAGGCATCACAAAAGACTTCGAGATTGAGGGAGACTTCCCACGCTACGGAAATGATGATCCGCGTGCAGATGAGATCGCAACCTGGCTTCTGCGTACCTTCTTTGACAAAATCCGCCGTCGTCACACATACCGTGACTCCAAACCGAGTACTTCTATCCTGACCATTACTTCCAACGTAGTATATGGAGAGGCTACAGGAGCTACACCGGACGGACGTAAAGCATATACTTCTTTTGCACCAGGTGCTTCACCGTCTTATGGCGCAGAGCAGAACGGACTTCTTGCATCCCTGAACTCTGTTGCAAAGATTCCGTATCACTGGGCACTGGATGGTATTTCCAATACACAGACGATCAACCCGGATGCACTGGGACATGAAGAAAAAGAGCGCAAAGAAAACCTGGTAAACATCCTTGACGGATACTTCTCACAGGATGCTCATCATCTGAATGTCAATGTGTTTGGAACCGAGAAACTGATCGATGCAATGGAACATCCGGAAAAAGAAGAGTATCAGAACTTTACAATCCGTGTTTCCGGATACGCCGTTAAGTTTATTTCCCTGACAAAGAAACAGCAGCTTGATGTTATCGCACGTACCTGCCATAAGAGGCTTTAATAAGGGAAGGATACAGATATGGCATTTGGATTTGGACCGCAGGAAATGCTGGACAGAGCACAGGTGCCAGACAAATGGCAGCTTACGCCACTTAAAAATTTCAAATCTCCCCGGATTCGGGCGAGGATGTGGCGTACTGCTCTGGCAGTATTGATCACTGCTATAGTTTACGAATACCTCCTAAGCAAAAGAAATCCGTGTTTTGCACTGATCGGTGCAGTCTACGCGGTTGGAAGCCAGTTTGAAGAAGGTTTCCATAACGGAATCAACCGGGTGATCGGCACTCTGGTTGGCGGTCTTCTGGTGATTCCTTTTTATGAATTGTATAGCAGTCAGCCCTTCGGGGTTCCTGACTGGATATGGCTTGTTTCCGGTCTGTGTCTTGTGATCTGGTGCAATTTTGCACTGGGCGCAGACTCAGCAATTCAGCCTGGAAGTGTTATTTATTTTGTCGTGATCTATACAGTAGGTACGGAGCGGGTACTCCCATACACAATCGCCCGCATCCTTGATACTGGTGGAGGTGTGCTGATTACCTTGTTACTTTATGTATTATGGCCGTCAAAACATGACAGAGAAAATGGTGTATCTTTACTGACCTTCTGGGCTGAAACAAAATATGCCTTTAAATCTTACATAAACAAAAACTCTACATCCCGAAAAAAAGAGCGTGAAAATTTCGGAGCGGATGATAAAAAGTTTTCTGAATTCCTTTCAAAAATAAAAGATAGACAAAAATAAAAGATAGACTACAGAAAGAGAGCATTTGCCGGATGGCAGGTGCTTCCTTTTTTATGCTCAGAAAAGCCTGTAACAATAAAGGTTATTATGTAGTAGATGCAGATGGAATATGTCTGTTGTTCGATAGAAAAATGAAAGAAATGAAAAGTTTTCAGAAATGAATCATAAAACATGGTAATAAATATCAAAAATAAATAATATAAAGATGCAAAACATAGAAAAAATATACGTATAGCACAAAAATATTGACCGTATTTATGAAAAATGATATGTTTTATATGAAAAATGAAACAAAAAATGAAAGAAACTGAATCATAGAGGAGGGTATGAGATGGTAAGAGTCGGAATAATTGGCTGTGGAAAGATTGCACAGGTTCGTCATATTCCAGAATATCTGGATAATCCGAATGCAAAACTGACTGGCCTTTATGATCTGAATCTGCAGCGGGCAAAGAATCTTGCTGAAAAGTATGGCTGCAAGTCTTATGAAAGCATTGAGGAGATGTTGGCAGATCCGGAAATTGATGCAGTCAGTGTATGCGTGGCAAATCATGTACATGCCGAAATTACGATTGCGGCATTAAAAGCTGGAAAACATGTACTTTGTGAAAAACCGATGGCAACAAAATTAAAAGACTGTCAGATGATGGTGGATACAGCAGAGCAGATGGGCAAAAAACTTATGATCGGTCAGAATCAGAGATTTGCAAAAGCTCATGCAGAAGCAAAAAAACTTATCGAGCGTGGAGATATCGGAAGCGTTCTTACTTTTAAAACAACATTCGGACATGGTGGCCCGGAAACATGGAGTGTAGATGCCGGCCCACAGAACTGGTTCTTTGATAAGAAGAGAGCTGCAATGGGAGCAATGGCCGACCTTGGAGTACATAAGACAGATCTGATTCAGTACCTGCTTAATGATACAGTAGAGGAAACAACTGCAAAAGTGACAACACTGGATAAGAAAGACAGTAATGGAAATCTGATCGGTGTAGATGACAACGCCTTCTGTATTTACAAAATGAAGAGCGGAATCATCGGAACGATGACCGCCAGCTGGACTTATTATGGAGAGGAAGATAATTCTACGATCATCTATGGAACGGAAGGAATGCTCAAAATCTATCATGATCCGAAATATTGCATCGAACTGATTCGCAAAGACGGCGGAAAAGTGTTCTACGATATTGATCAGATTCAGACAAATGATAATCAGACAAAATCAGGAATTATCGATGCATTTGTAGAATCTGTAGAAAACGATACAGAACCTGCTGTTCCGGGAAAAAGCGTACTTAGTGCAATGAAGGCAATTTTCGGAAGTCTGAAATCAAGCGAACTTGGAAGAACCGTTCGCGTAGATGAGGAGGAATTAGAGTGAAGATAGGATTAGTTAGTGCAATACTGGAAGATTATGATTTCAAAAAAATGATTGATACGGTTTCAGAGATTGGCTATGAATGCGTGGAAGTTGCCTGCTGGCCGAAAGCCAAAGCGGAGCGCAGATATGCAGGAGTCAGTCACATCGATGTGACAAATCTGGGAGACAAAGAAGCAGAAGAAATTCTTTCTTATTGTAAAGAAAAGAATGTGGAGATTTCTTCTCTGGCATTTTATCCGAATACCATGGATGGAAATCTGGAAAAAAGAGCTGCCAACATAGAACACTTATACAAAGTAATCGATGCAAGCAAAAAACTTGGGATTAACCTTGTTACAACCTTTATCGGAAGAGACCAGACAAAGACAGTAGAAGAAAATCTGGAACTGGTAAAAGAAATCTGGATTCCGATCGTTTATTATGCAGAAGAAAAGAAAGTACGCATTGCAATCGAAAACTGCCCGATGCTTTTTGACGGAGATCAGTGGCCGGGCGGACAGAACCTGATGACCACACCGGTAATCTGGAGAAAAGTATTTGAGATTCTTGACAGTGATTATATCGGAATCAATTATGATCCGTCTCATTTTGTATGGCAGATGATTGATTACATCCAGCCATTGTATGAGTTTAAGGATAAAATTTTCCATGTACATTACAAAGACATCAAACTCTTCAAAGAAAAACTGAAAGAGTGTGGAACAATGGCGTATCCGCTTCAGTATATGAAACCGAAGCTTCCAGGCCTGGGAGATGTGGACTGGGGCAGATATGTATCCGCATTAACAGACATTGGATTTGAAGGATATACCTGTATTGAAATTGAAGATAAATCTTTCGAAGGTTCCGAAGAAAGAATTCTGGACAGCCTGAAACTTTCTCTGAGATATCTGAGACAGTTTGTAATCTGAAAAGACGTTCTGAATATTAATTAAATGCTGAAATAATGCGGGGAAAACCGCTTATTAAAAACAAATACATTCCAAAAGGAGGAAATGAATTATGAAGAAAACAGTGGTTTGCATGCTGATCGCAGCTATGACAATGGGTAGTATGGTTACTCCTGTATTTGCGGACGGAGAAGGAGATGCTAAACACATTTATGTACTGACAGCTCCGGAAGACCATGGCTGGACTGGTTCCGTAGCAACATTCGCAAAAGAAAAAATCGAAGAAGTAAATGATGCCGGAACTTACAGTGCAGAACTGATCACATCTGCAGATGCAGCAGAACAGATCGTCAACATCGAAGATATCATCGCAGCTGGTGAAGACAACATCGCTGTTGTTATTCAGCCAATCGATGACACTGTTCAGTCTGCAATCCAGCAGCTGGTTGACGCTGAGATCCCATATGTAGCATTTGACCGAATCATTGAGGGTGTAGCTGACAGTGCAGTATCCAATGTAAAAGGTGACAACGAAGGTATCGGTGCAGCATGTGCGGCTTATTATACAGAGCAGGGAATGAAACCTGGTGATGCAGTTTATGTATACGAAGGAGATACTTCTTCTGTAACAACTCTCCGTGACGGTGGATTTACAAAATACCTTACAGGAGAACTGGAATATGATGGAAAAACAATCGCAGATGATGCAAAATGGTCAGAAGATGATCTGAAATCCATTACATATTCAGGTGCTATGAACTGGAGCCGTTCTGATACAAAGACTTCTTTTGAATCTCTGCTCGGTGATGCATCTAATGCAGACATCAAATGGTTCTATGCAGAAGATGACGAACTTGCAATGGGTATCCTTGAAGCTCTTCAGGGTGGTGGAATTGACGATGCAACAAAAGAAAAATTCCTCGGAAACACACCTTATCTGACAGGTTGCGGTGGACTGGATGAACTTTATGCAGTACTTCGTGGTGAATCCTTCACAGATATCGCAGATAAGTTTGGCGGTATTGTATCTGTAACCTACAGCCCGGCAATGATCCAGACAGCAATCCAGGATATGGTTGATTATCTGGATGGAAAAGATGTAGAACAGGATCACGTAATTGCCTGCGAAATCGTAAATAAGGATAACGTAAAAGACTATCCTTCTTTCTAAATCGAGTATTTTTTGTGATATAATTCTTTTTAATAGGACAGAAATGGCGAAGGGAACTGAAAAGTTCCCTTCTGTCAGATAATTAAATGAATGTGTATCAGAGCAGTGTATCAAAAAGCCCGACAGATCGGGCGGGGAGGCGAGAATTATGAGTTTGCTGCAGATGAGCAACATCTGTAAGTCCTTCAGTGGGGTTCCGGTACTGAAAAATGTACAGCTTACAGTAGAAAAAGGAGAAGTGCATGCACTTCTTGGCGAGAATGGTGCGGGAAAATCAACGCTTATGAATGTTTTGACAGGCGTTTTTCCGCGTGATAAAGGTGAAATTGAATTTGATGGAAATGAATTAAAGAATATTACGATCAGGCAGTCCGAGAATATGGGAATTGCTTTTGTACATCAGGAATTGAATCTGTTTAATGATCTGAAAGTTTATGAAAATATATTCCTTCAGAAAGAATACACAACGAAACTGGGCCGCCTGGATAAGAAAAAAATGATTCAGGAGGCAGAGAGACTGTTCCAGGAACTGGGAGTGGATATTGATCCTGCGCAGCAGGTTTCTAAACTGAAAACAAGTCAGAAACAGTTACTTGAAATATCAAAAGCACTGTTTTTTAAAGCAAAACTTCTGATTCTGGATGAGCCGACAACATCATTGAACAATGATGAGGTGGCACATCTGTTTGACATTGTCAATAATTTAAAGAAAAAGGGAACTTCCTTTATCTTTATTTCACATAAAATGCCGGAGATATTCCGTCTGTCAGACCGATATACCGTATTCCGAAACGGAGAATATATAGGCTCCGGAAATATAAAAGATACTACACCGGAAGACGTTACACGTATGATGGTTGGTGAGAAATATTCAGATCAGGATGTATATGAAAAAAGACCGCTTGGAGACACAATCCTGGAACTGAAGAATTTCAGCGGAGAAGGTTTTCACAATATCAATCTGGCGGTAAAAAAAGGCAGTATCGTTGGACTGACTGGCCTTCAGGGTGCTGGAAGCAGTGAACTGATGCAGTGTATGTTTGGTGTAACAAGAGCATACAGCGGCGAGATGCGTGTGATGGGCAAAGTCATGCGGGATCACTCTATTCATACAGCCATGACCGATCGAATTGCGATGCTACCTTCAAACAGAAAAGAAAATTCTGTGATTCCGGACATGAGCATCCTGGAAAACATGTATCTGTCAGAGCATACACTTTCGGCACGGAAACCAGCTATTTCAAAAAAGAAAGAAGTCGAAAGATATAAGAAATACAAGGAGATGCTGAATATCAAGGCAAATTCCTGTGAAGATCTGATCACATCCCTGAGTGGTGGAAATCAGCAGAAAGTATTTCTTGCGCGCTGGCTGAATACTGATGCAGAAATTCTTCTTCTGGACAACCCAACACAGGGAATTGACGTAGGAGCAAAAGCCGAAATCTACAAACTGATTCTGGAACTTGCAAAACAGGGAAAAACAATTCTGATCAATACACTGGAAATACCAGAAATCCAGAAAGTTGCCGATTACTGTGCAGTATTTTATAGCGGCAAGATTATCAAGGTTCTGGAACATCAGGAAATTGATGAGATGACAGTTATGATGTATTCAACAAATGCGACGCAGGCAGAGGAGGGAAAATAAGATGAGTAAAAAGAATACAACAGTTCCTGGACGTATTGCAGGATTTCTGGGAGAAAACAGTTATATCATTGTTTTTGTGGCAATCTTTATCGTATATGCACTGACAACAAACGGACTGACCTGGAGCGGTATGATGAATGTATTTCGCCATTCTGCAGTAATCGGTATCATCGGACTGGGTATGGGCCTGATCTGTATCACCGGTGAGATCGATCTTTCTGTTGGTTCCATGCTGGCTTTAGATGGTGGATTTTCTGTTATTATCTTTAACATGACAAACAGCATTATCCTCACATTTTTATTTGCAGTTCTGTTTGGCGCATTCTGCGGACTGATCAACGGAGTGATGGTAGGATGGATCCAGATGCCTGCATTTATCGTTACGCTTGCAACGATGCTGATCTATCGTTCTTTTTCACAGTATTTCTGCCAGCATGTGGACAAAGCACTGATCGGTGGAGGAAGTTCTGTGTATAAGATGGCAAACAGCCAGTCCTCTTATCAGACGCTTTATAATTTCGGTAATGGAAAGGTATCTACGATTCCGATCGTTGGTCTGATCCTTATTATCATGACACTTGTTTTTGTATATATCACAACAAGTACAAAATATGGTAAAAAAGTATATGCAGTAGGAAGTAACATGAAAGGTGCACAGATGGCAGGAATCAATACCGCGGCTGTGAAAATTTCTGTATTTGTGATCGCTGGTGCACTTGTTGGAATCGGTGCTTTTCTCTGGATTGCAATGAATGCTTCCGCTGACCCGGCAACAACAGGAAACAGTTACGAAATGTATGCGATCGCAGCAGCAGTACTTGGTGGGATCAGCATGTCTGGTGGTAAGGGAAAATGCCTTGGAATCCTGTTTGGTGCAATGTCCTATACAATCATTGATAAGATTATAGTGTCCCTTAAAATGGACTCTCTTATCAACAACGCAATCAAGGGAATCATCTTACTGCTCGTTATTATGGTACAGATCATAGGACCGCAGATCAAACAGAAATTAAAAAAGGGTGAATAAAACACAGGATAAAATACCGGAACATAAATATCTCTGTTAAACAGGCAGGAAATGCTTTATAATAAAAATATAAAACCTGAAAAAGAGAGAAAGTATGAAGAAGATAACTGTTTCATTAATTGCTGAGAAAGCACAGGTATCACCGGCAACAGTATCAAGAGTGCTGAATCACAGGGAACTGGTGAAAGAGCCGACGATCCGCCGGGTAGAAGAGGCTATGCGTTCACTGGGATGCCAGATGGAAAACACGGTCACTGTCTCAAAAGAAACACAACCATTGATCGTTCTGAACATTCCGGGAATCGAAAATGCATTTTATCAGGAAATCATCCGTGGAGCAAGAGTATCTGCGAAAGCGCATGGCTGCCATTTGTTGATTCATGAGTCACATTTGAATAAAGGAAATATGCTGGATTTTTGTAATCTTCTGAGAAGAGTGGATGCAGCAGGTGTTATTCTTCTGAACCGCATACCAGAAGAGGCACTGAATCAGATACGGACGATCGCACCATTGGTACAATGCTGCGAATATAATGAACATGCAGATTATCCGTATGTCAGTATTGATGACACCAGAGCAGCAGAACTTGCGACAGAATATCTTCTGGCAAATGGAGGAAGCAAGATCGCATTGATCAATGGACCTGGAAATTTTAAATATGCCAGGAGGCGTCAGGAAGGTTTTATGAATGCGCTCCAGAAGGCCGAGGTCATGATTCCGAAGCAGTGGATCGTGCAGCTGCCGGAGGTAAGTTATGAGATGGCATATGCAGCAGTTTGCAGATTGTTGAATTCAGACAGCCGCCCGAATGCATTTTTTACAATATCAGATGTTTTTGCAGCAGCGGTGATCCGGGCAGCAAAACGTTTTCATTTCCATGTGCCGAAGGATATTTTGGTGGTAGGATTTGACAACATTGAACTGTCATCTATGACTACACCATCGATCACAACAGTCAATCAGCCGAAATTCCAGATGGGCTATACAGCCTGTGAGATGTTATTGGAACTGATGGAAGATCCTCATGGGGAAATGAAATCGCTTTTACTTGATACAGAACTGGTGATCAGGGAATCAACCTGAGATAAAAAGATATGTGATTTTACAGAAAAACACCGGAGCAGGTTTGAAATCTGTTCCGGTGTTTTTTTGAATATGTGTGCATCATTAGAATATCATGATTTTTTATCAGATGCAGTAACACATATTATAGAAATATAGCATTCTTTGATGTTCATACAGAACCGAGGCGGATATTACATACCATCTTTCAACACATCATAGTCTCTTAAAACCTTCTCGATCACAGTTCCTTTGATGAAGTGAAGCAGAGGTTTCTTGATGATTCCGAAACCTGGGATGTCGATCTCCAGCGGTGATTTGCCGTCCATCAGCTTCACGCTGCTGCTTAAGAGTTCTCGGATATCGTAAACGCTTCCCCATACTTCCGGCACACCACGGTCAACACCAAGCAGGCCGTAAACAGCTTCCATGGCGGTTCTGACAGAGTATTCTGTGGTGAATACTGTATCACGAGGTGTGTCTGCAAACTGGCCGAGGAATGCGAAGTTTACACAGCCATCCGGGATTACGTCCGGGCGGTCACCTTTTGTTCTTGGCATGAAGAATGCGGTGATATAAGGCATCATGGTCGGTACGCACACTGCACTGCGCTCAGCAAGTTCATCAATCTGATCTTCCGGAACACCGAGATGATACAGCCACTCTGCGGTGATCTCTTTGCCGGTACAGTCTTTCATAGGTTTCTTGATATAGTCGCCAGGTACATCTGTGAACAGACCGTAAACCCATGCGCAGACCTTGTCTTTGTCCTGATCCTTAAACTGTCCCTGACGGTTGATGGTCCAGCTTAAGAGCCACTTGGAATCCTGACAGCTTACGATACCACCTGTAACAACCTTGCCGGTACGTGGATCACGTTTGCAGATGTCGGTGATATAAGGAATGATTTTGTCATCCAGAGTTGTGACGGTCGCAGATTCCCAGTTAGTCTTGCTGATATCGGAGCAGAATTTTTCCGGATGTCCGAAGGACGGATCCTGTGCTGCGATATTTTTCCAGAGGGACCAGCAGCCGCTTGTGCGAACTTCTGCATCACCGTTTGGAGCATGGTTCTGGTCACCGTAGATCGTGCCTTCTGTACAGCTTCCGTTGGTAACAAATACGAGATCATTTTCAGTAAGAACGATGCCTTTTTCCACACCATTTACCTTGCATTCGATTGCAGATGCAATCTTCTTGCCATCCTTGAAATCAAAGATAACGTTAGTAACTTCGGTATTAAACTGGAAGTCTACACCGGCGTCTTCCAGATATTTCTGCATAGGCAGGATCAGGGAATCATACTGGTTGTATTTTGTGAATTTAAGTGCACTGAAATCCGGAAGGCCTGCGATGTGGTGGATGAAACGCTGGAAGTAGAGTTTCATTTCCAGGGCACTGTGCCAGTTTTCGAATGCAAACATGGTTCTCCAGTACAGCCAGAAGGTGGAATTAAATACTTCATCGTCGAAAACATCTTCGATGGTCTTATCGTAGAGGTCTTCATCTTTGGTCATGAAAAGTTTCATGATTTCCATACAGCCCTTCTGGCTGAGGTTAAATTTGCCATCGGTATGTGCATCTTCACCGCGTTTTACGGTTGCACGGCAGAGAGAGTAGTTCGGATCGTGTTTATTCAGCCAGTAGTATTCATCCAGAACGGAAACACCAGGTGTCTCAATGGAAGGAATGCTGCGGAACAGATCCCAGAGACATTCAAAATGGTTTTCCATTTCACGGCCGCCTCTCATGACATAGCCGCGCGTTGGGTCGAAAATACCGTCGCAGGCACCGCCGGCAATATCCATGGCTTCCAGAATGTGGATATGGGAACCAGGCATCTGTGCATCACGTACGAGGAAGCAGGCAGCGGCAAGAGATGCAAGACCGCTTCCAACGATATAAGCGTGTTTATCATCTACGCCTTCTGGCTTTTCCGGACGGGCAAATGCTTCATAATTGCCGTTGGTATAGTAAATACCTTTGCTGTTCTTTTCGTATTTGCCACGTTCTGTATTGCGGTAATCAGATCTGGCAGCTTCAGCTTTTTTTGACTTTGTAGCTTTGATCTCTTTGTTTTCTTGAGAAGTTTTGGTAAGAATAGCCGCTGCACCGGCTCCTGCTGCAAGTGCAACACCAAGTTTTAATCCTTTTTTAGACATGTAAAAAACCACCTTTCATTTGTTTGTGATGATGTGTAGCTTTCCTTTTCTGTCTCTTATAGTATTGCCATTTGCGTTTGAATTCAATTTACAAAAAATATGGAATGAGTAAAAACTTATCATTTGGCATGTTTTGTAAAGTTTTGAATAGAATTTGTGATGTTTCCGTGGATCGTAATACACATGTTGTCGCATATAGATGCATAATCCGATCGCATTCCCTGACGAATCCAGTCGAGCATGATCCCGACAAAACTGTATTTGTAAAAGTCAGCGATGAAATTTTTCTGTTCTTTGGTAAGAGGTGTTTCTTTTGACTGCTCTTCGACAACACCCATGATAAGGTCATGGGTCAGCTGGAAGAGAAAATTCTCAATCTGTTCCCGGCTGATTGCGTTGTACGCATTTATAATGAGAGGTTTATTTTCATAGACTGCTTCAAAAATCTGAAGAAGTCCTTCCTGCCAGGTATCATAAGTTTTCTTTCCCTGGAGAGCTCCTCGGGATTCTTCAAGGCATACCCACTCGACCAGATCGTAAATATCTTTGAAATGATAATAAAAAGCCATACGGCTGATGCCACAGTCAGTGGTCAGGTCATTGATCGTAATTTTGTTCAGCGGCTTTTTGAGAAGAAGTTTTTTCAGGGATTCTGCCAGAGCATGTTTGGTAATGTTTGACATGGGATTCCTCCGTGTGTTGATTTTGCTGTATTTCTGATAAGTTAGCTGTAAATAATAGTTGTTATTTTATCATTATAATAGGAGAATGGAATGTTCGCAAGGTTGACAGGAACTGGTGGCGGTGAGAAAATAGGATACATTATTTTTGAAGGATAGCAGCAGAGGAGAGAAAATTATGAGTGTATGGAAAGTGAAACAGGAGTGGATGCAGAAAACAGTTGTTGTCTGGTTTGGCGCACTTTTATGTTGTCTGTTGTGGGGAAGTGCATTTCCCTGTATCAAAATCGGATATCGGCTGTTTGAAGTCGATGCAGCGGATACGGCATCGCAGATCCTTTTTGCCGGCTGCAGATTTACACTGGCAGGAGTTCTGGCTGCTGGGATTGGAAGCGTAATGGAGGGGTGTTTTTTACGTCCGGAGAGAAAAGCAGCAAAAGAAATTATCTGGTTAAGCCTGCTTCAGACGATCATTCAATATTTCTTCTTTTATATGGGACTTGCACATACCAGTGGAGTAAAAGCCTCTATTATAGAAGCGGTGAATGTGTTTATTGCGATTTTGGTAGCTGGATTTTTGTTTCATCAGGAAAAAATTACATCAAGAAAAATCATCGGATGCGTTCTGGGATTTGCAGGGGTAGTTCTGATCAACCTGAATGGAATGAATTTTCAGTTCAGTCTGGCAGGAGAGGGCGCTATTTTCTTTTCTACGATTGCGTATGCATTTTCGTCCGTATTTGTAAAGAAATTTTCACAAAGATTTAATCCGGTCATGCTCAGCGCTTATCAGTTTGTGCTTGGGGGAATCGTACTTATGGCGACGGGCAGATTTATGGGCGGTCATATTACAAAGGTGACACCAGCCGGAATCGGACTTCTGGTCTATCTGGCAATGGTTTCAGCAGTGGCATATTCCCTCTGGGGAATTCTTCTAAAATATAATCCGGTTTCAAGAGTGACGGTGTTTGGTTTTATGAATCCAGTATTTGGCGTGCTTCTTTCGGCACTTCTGCTGGGAGAAACAGACCAGGCATCCGGAATGTTGGGACTGCTTTCACTTCTGCTTGTAAGTGTTGGAATTTATGTGGTAAATCGTGGAAAGTGATCAAGGATGACCAACCATGAAATACAGCGTAAAAAAAACGTAAAAATTATGGAAAAAACTGTTGACATATGAATGCCCTTATAGTAGAATAACCCAATGTGACATAGTGCGATAACTCCTAAGCCAAAGCCCCGGCAAAGGTGTTTTTATCAGCGGTTTCGGACATTTCCGCAGTATAGATTTGCACTGTTCACCAGGAATTTTATACATGATATTACGGATGACCGTAATTACACAAACTATCGTTGATAAATAACAGGAGGTAAAACCATGCAGACTTATATGGCTAATCCAGATAAAATCGAAAGAAAATGGTATGTAGTTGACGCTGAAGGCTGTACACTGGGCCGTCTGGCATCTGGTGTTGCTAGCGTTTTAAGAGGAAAGAACAAACCTCAGTTTACACCACACGTTGATACAGGTGATTATGTAATCATCGTTAACGCTGACAAAGTAAAAGTAACTGGTAAGAAAATGGACCAGAAGATTTACTATCATCACTCCGATTATGTTGGTGGAATGAAAGAAACCACATTAAAAGAAATGATGGCTAAGAAACCGGAGAAGGTTATCGAGCTGGCAGTTAAAGGTATGCTTCCAAAAGGACCTCTGGGAAGAACCATGTACAAGAAACTTTTCGTTTATGCCGGACCAGAGCACAAACATGAAGCTCAGAAACCGGAAACCTTAACATTTTAATAGGAGGTAGGAGACATTGGCTAGCGCAAAATTCTACGGAACAGGAAGAAGAAAGAAATCAATCGCAAGAGTTTACCTTACACCTGGTACAGGCAAAATCACAATCAATAAAAGAGATATCGACGAATACTTCGGATTAGAGACTCTGAAAGTTATCGTTCGTCAGCCACTGGCTGCAACAGAAACAGAAGGCAAATTTGACGTTCTTGTTAACGTTAAAGGTGGCGGATACACAGGACAGGCTGGTGCCATCAGACATGGTGTTGCAAGAGCCCTTCTTGAAGCAGACGCTGAATACAGACCAGTTCTTAAAGCTGCTGGATTCCTTACACGTGATCCACGTATGAAAGAACGTAAGAAATACGGTCTCAAAGCAGCTCGTCGCGCTCCGCAGTTCAGCAAGCGATAATCGAC
>NZ_CAKRXI010000004.1 GCF_934424005.1 uncultured Blautia sp. | reverse complement strand
GTTTATCACAAGACCAAGAAATTATATCTGTCGGTTCAGCTTCCCCTGTACTGTCAATTACTTTGTACTGAATTTTCTTTGTGGTAGACTCATCATCCAGTGACATCTCAATGGTATTTGTTCCATCTTCGGCTTTCTCATCAATATAGAAGCCACATACGATAACTTTGACATCAATCGTAAGAGGATCTCCATCCGGATTTCCCTCAGCATCTACCGGCTGATAAGAACCATGTAACGTTGCAATACCTGCTTTATAGCTTGCAAGCTGTACAGAATATTTATCCTGCCTAGCTACTTTCATAATAGACTCATCACTGCTGCTCCACTTAATATTGCTATAAAAGGTTGCACTGTCAACTTTCTTCTGATTTTTAATACAGTAGCCATATACATAAACATAGCTATTACTTGATACTCTGTCAAATACTACATTATTATTGACAAATGAACCTCTGTCACCGCCAGTTCCTGTCACATAAATTCCATCTGCTGGCATTTTACATGGACGTAAGAAAACATCTGTCGTACCACCAGGGGAATATGAAGAAACCGATTCTCTATAAGTAGAGTTGTCATAAGCACTTTTCTTACTATCAAGTACTCCACCTATCATCTCTGCATAGTTAATGCAAAATGCATGCGTAATTTCGCCTGTATCAGACCATGCGCCCCAGCTTGCATTACAGGTAGTCATTCCGGAATTATCAAAACTCTCTGTACTTTCAGGAATACTATAATTAACTGATGAAGTTCTGCCCCAATATAACTTAGCGGCTGATGAACCTTCACGTGCTACCTGAAATGGAGATGATGGGCTACCATTCAGAGTAAATGATGTTCCTACTTCAACCGGATCAGCTGCTTTTTCAACTTTAACAGTAAAGGAATTGGTAACTGTACCTAATGTATAGTTTCCATCACTGTCCTTAAACTTTGAACCCGGTTTCCATGTAGATGTAATAGTTGTTGCACCTTCACTGATACCCTGAACCCAAACTCCTGTTGTATATGGACCATATTGACTGTTAGAAACAACTTTAGCTACATTCTCATTACTGCTCTTCCATTCAACACCGTTCTGATATTGTCCCACATTCTGTGATGTACAGTTAGACCAGCTTGCTTTTTTGTAATCTGTCTGAGTTGATGTTGTATATAAAGTTCTGTACTGAAGACCTTTTTTATCTCCAACTTTGACAGTTACGGTGCTGTTATTTGCCGGATATGTTCCAACTGCAAGTTTGATATAACCTTTTTCATCATACAGACGTGTATAACTGTAATTCTCGTTTTTAGTAATCGCAATTTCGCCTGTATCTCTTTTCAGATCACCTGTGTTATCATCTCCAACTGCTTCTGCACCATCTGCAAATACAGATGCATCACTTCCGTCGGAAAATTCATTGATTCCGGATTCGTCTGCCTGTTCCTCTTCTACAGTTACATCTGAATCCACATCTTCATTACTGTCATCGGATATATCCACATCATCTGTTGTGTCTTCATCCTCGACAACTTCCAGGTCATTATCTGCGTCAACGTCTGCATCAGAGATTTCTTCCGAAACGACCGCCGCATCCGGTTCGCTGGTAAAATCATCTGCATATACAACCATACAACCCTGCACTGTAAGTGCTACGACCAGCATCCATGCAAGTGTACGCTTCAGACCTGAGTGAAATTTTTTACTCATTATTCTCTCCTTCTTTCTTATTATTATTTTACAGTTTCACCTGGTATGTCGTAACCGCTCAGTAACCTCGCAGTTACGATATTCCTTTGTTTCACAGAAACAGATCTATTTAGCAATTGAATTTCTTTTGCTTCAATTCCTGAGACAATTCGATACGGTTTGTCTTGAAATGGAAGAAAGGTCTTTCATCAATTGCTAATATTTCAATTGGAAACATATGTGGTTCCAGACAAGACTGTACAGCCTCAGTAATGTCCTCTACGGTGTATCCATCTTCAAGGACAACATAAAGATACGGAACAAAATATCCATCATGATCCTCATCTTCAATCAAAACAAAAAATTCATCTTTGATGCCTTTGATTTTTGCATCTGCAAGCCGATTTTCCATTGGAAGAACTGCAAGTTCTCCCCCGCCAAAACGATGTGCTGCTCCACGATTTAATACATAGAACACTCCATCTTCATCTACATATCCGATGTCTCCGGTATGCAGCCAGATTTTTCCATCTGCATGCGTCTGAAGTGTTTTGGCCGTTGCACTCCTACGATCATAGCCCAGCATATTTCCCGGTCCTGATGTACAAATCTCACCCATTTCGTTATATCCAAGTTCTTCCTGCGTTCCCGGCTTGAATACTCCCATATCATTCAATGGCATTGGTACACCAACATTTCCGTTATGAATTGCTTTGGGTGCCATCTGAAATGTCAGATTAGAGCCGCCTTCGCTACTTCCATATCCAACCGTAAAACGTGCTTTGCAGTTGTGTTTTTCAAGAAAACTCTGCACGCGGTCAAGCTGATTATTATTTACCGCCTCACATCCGGCACCTGCTGCCAGAAGATGTGACATATCATAATCATCCGGAACTCGTCCATTTCGCATGATCATTTCAATAAACATCGGAATCATCGGCCATCCATTCGGGCGATAACGCATCATTTCTAAATCAACATCCTCCGGATCCACAAATGGATTCATAATCAAAAGCTTATTGGAAGATAACGGAAGCAATACCATCGAAACGACAACTGCAACCAATGCAGGTGGCAGACAGGTAACCATCCAGGTTGGACGAAAATCATCTGCACCACCATAAAAATTCATCTGACAGATAGTTCCAAGAATACTGTTTGCACAGTGGATCACTTGCTTGGATGGTCCGGTTGAACCACTTGTGTACGCACGAAACAGTGGTCTTGAAAGATCTTTTTCCACTTCTACTTTACCCACGTAATATTCACCTAAACTGAGGAACTTATCCCAATTCATAATGCAGTCACCTGCAGCTGTAACCCGCGGATAATATTCATCCAGTGATGCCTTTATGTAATCCGGAAGTGTCTTCGGATCCCCGTAATACATCGGGTCAAGAAGAATAATTTTCTTCACTCCTGCATTCTCGCAATAAGCTTTCATCTCTTTCTTAGAAAGAAAATCATGCGCAAAAATTGCTTTTGCATCCGCTTTACTGACAGCCTCTACATTCTCCAAAAGTGTGTTATCTCTGCAAAGCAGGGATGCTCCAATTTTTTCTGCTGCCAGTAAGAGATAGATAAAGTTCGGTACAAGTCGGAAAAATACCGGTATCTGATCTCCTTCACCAAATCCCATTGTCTTTAACGATTTTGCACACTTTTCTGATTCTTCAAAAACCGTTTTCCAGGTGATATCCTCTCCATAATAATGGATTGCAGCCACATCCATTCCTGGACAATGACGTTCCAGATATTCCCACACAGTACAATCCGGTTTCTGGATCATCCGCAGCATCATTTGCGGATAATATTGCATCCAGCGCCGCTCCTCGCTCGGCTTCTTATCACAATTCACTCTCACACCCTCCTCATATTTTTCTTTCTCCTCAAAACGCAAGTCGCACTAAAGCTACCTATACATTTTTAGATTCTACTATCTAATGAGTGTACTTACTTCCTACTAAAGTATGAGGTTTTCGTTGGTTATTTTCGGAAATCAAAAGGGTCTGGCATTATTCGCCAGACCCTTTTGGGTTAATTCCTATCTTATTTTACTTTCAGACCTTTTTTGTTGTATCCGCTGTAGATATTTTTCTTTCCTACCGTGCGGTAAGCTCTTACTGTATAAGTATACTTCTTACCTTTAGATAACTTCTTGTCTGTGAAGGAAGTTATATTTCCTTTGGTAATTTTCTTGACAATCTGCCATCTTCCGTTGTTTGTCTTGCGGTAAACAACATATCCACTTGCTCCGTTTACTTTTTTCCAGGAAAGAGTTGCCTTCTTTGCAGAAGTTCTCTTTGCTTTACGAAGTGACGGTGCACTTAAGACAGCTTTGCCTGTTATACCTTTCTTGTCATAAGAACTCCAAACTGTACCAGATTTGGTATTCTTGTATGCTTTTACTGTATAAGTATAGCTCTTACCTGTTTCCAGTTTCTTATGAACATAGGTTGTACTCTTGGTATTTCCAAGTGCTTTCCACTGTCCGTTGACTTTTACGTATATACGGTATCCATCAGCACCGTTCACCTTACTCCAGTTCAGTTTCAGAGCATTGTATCCTGCGGAAACAACTTTTCCAAGCTTCGGTGTTGCGAGCTTGATCTGCTGAACTGGTTTCTGAGTTGGTGCAGCGGTTGCAGTTACGGTCGGTGTTGGAGTAGCAGTTGCAGTTGGTTCCGGTGCTTTCTCATATCCAAGACCTACTAGGGCAGCTGTCAGAGATTCCTCGGTAAGTGGGGCGAAGAGGTAGGTTGCATTGGCAACGTTGAATGCCTTAATCTTTGTGATGGAGAGGAGTGCATCACCTTTGTTAGTAATAACAACAGTTCCTGCCTTCACTGGATAAAACATATCTGCAGTTCCTACAGATTCTCCGCTTTTTACCATGCTGCCATCTATTCCCATGTCATATGTTGTATTGTTATTTACTCCCTTAATACCAATCTGTGCTGCATTATTAAGCCTAAATACTACAGACTGATTCTTTGCTAAATACAGTTCATTCTTAGGCCCATTATCCAGAAGCCACATCGGATCAACCTTCGTACTTCCATCATATTTTGCATTCGAAATTACAACAGCTCCAGTATCTTTTCCCGCCATATCATAAATCTGGCTGTGCAGTTTTTGACCAATCTGATCTGCATACTGACTTTTTGTTGTATCAATATTTAATCCGCTGAGTACCTGATCTCGTAACTCACAATAAACCGGATTTGCCTCATTATCCTGAGTATAAACCCTTTCTACCGTATCATTATCTGTCAACGTATTATATACACGGAAACCATCAAACCATGTTTCACTCTTTCCAGCACTTCCAGATTTTACACAACTTATATTAGCAGTATACTCATCATATGTTCCAAAATCTAGTGTTGCAACCGGAACATTCTTTCCTTCAACTGCCTGATTGTATTCCTGAGGAGCTCCTTCACCATTTGCCATCTTGGTATCAACAGCAACTACTTTTACCACTTTATTCTCGGAATTTTTGACCTTTATCATCATAGTTCCAGTATTAGTAGTGGTATTTGCATAAATATCTACACCAGTGCCCTTAAATTGAATATTCTTAGCCTCCAAAAGGTTTACCGCAGATCCAGTTCCATTCTTATATGCAGCATCATATCCATAATTAGCTCCACCACTGCCTGGTGCTGAATCCTGCTGACGCATATCAGTAGATGTGTGCTCTGTATTTTCAGCAAACTCTTCTTCATAATACACGGTCGTCGCCGGATAAACTTTAAATGAATATGAAGCGCCTTTTTCATTTTTTATTGTAACTGTATCCGTTCCTTCCAGTACACGAACTGGTGTATATGTTATAACATTATCCTTTACCTCTACTTTTCCATATGTGGTGTCAAATTCAGCATCTTCCAAGTCATATCGACCATGTGCCTCTTTTCCTCTATAGTCAATCTTTACCGGAATTCCAAAATCAATAACAATATTCTTTGGTTTAAATTTTAAAGCTGAAATAACAGCACTGTCTTCTGCCGAACTCGCAAAGGTACCAGAACTATATTTTGCTTTATAATTGAACGAAAGATCTACAACATTTGTAATCGTTGTATCAAGATCTTTGTCCTGTATTTTATATGCAACATAATAAACAAGTTCTCTGTCCTTGTTGACGACTGAATTGCTTAGCTCTGTATCTGATGGACTGGTAGATGATGCTATCTCCATCGTTGAAGAACTAGTTCCATTAAATACTGCTTTATTCAATTTGTCAGTCAATGCTGCATTACTATATGTAATAGAAGCATCATATTCCTTATCCTTATCCTGTGTCTCATACTGAGTCACTGTAACTTTAAAATACACAGTCTCTCCAACTGACGCAGACATTCCTTCCTGGTATTCACGATAGTCATCTTTATTTCCACTTGTTCCTAAAATTCCTTCTACTTCTTTCTTTACTGTAGGTAACTTTTCAGATTCAAATACCAGAGATGACTGAATATTATTTGCATCTCCTTCTAATCGTGTAAATCCCATCACACCGTCACAAGAATTGTCCCGTGCTTTTTGAAGCATTCCACTTAATTTAGTTAATCCCCATATATTTGCCTGATTTGTTCCAGGTCCTTTCGTATAAAACTCCAGCTCTTTTACATCCGTTATCTTATCTAATGCAAAATATTCGCCAGCTGAATTTGTTGCACTCATTCTCGTTAATGCATAACCTTCATTCGGTTTTCCAAAAAAGTCTACCGCAAAAGGATCTGTATTTGAATAAGTAACATAAAAAACCTCACCTACTTTAGCTTCAATCAGATCCGATGAACAATCCCTGCTATAGTATACTGTAGTATTAAGTATATTACTGATATAGAAATCTACCCATCGTACCGAGCCATCTGTTGTCGTTCCTGCGCCTCGTGTTACGACAACTGGCATACTATAGGCTGCTCCACCTATCACAGCTGTTATTATTGTTTCACCAGCCTTCACACCTGTGACCTTTCCCTCTGAATCAACTGATGCTATTTGACTGTTTGCACTACTCCAGGTCACGTTCGTTCCCGACAAAATATCTACATCAAATGTAACACCAACTGACACTGTCAGTTTTGTGATTTTTTGTGTATTACTGCTACTATCCTTGTTTGAATAATTATATGGCCAACTGCTTGATTTCTCTCTAATATAATTCGTTCCGCCAACAAAAGGAGTATTTTCTATTGTTACCAGATCTCCAATCACATCAGAACTGTTATCTGCTGCCAAAACATTAATTGTTTTTTCATATTTCACACCGTCTGTTGACGCAGTAATTGTTGCATTACCTTCTGAAACAGCAGTTATCTCAACCACTTCTGCCTTTACATTCGGGTTATTCTCTGCATCCTGTACCGATACATCGTCCTGCACTTCCAGACTTTCAGCATCTACCGCTTCTATATTGAGGTTTGTACCGCTAATCGTCCACTCTGCCTCTTTTCCAGCTGTTAAATAAATACTTTCTCCAGTTTTCAATTCAGGGAGACTTACTTCTGTTGAAACATTATATGGATTCTCTTCGGTTCCGTTTCCTGGGTCACCAGGTATCTCTTCTTCTTTCACAACTGATGAAACTGGTATCTCACTATATACAATAGATGCTTTTCCATTTTCATAAAGAAGTCCAATATTTCCATTTGCCAGTTCTGCCAGGCTAGAATACTGATATGTTCCAGAATTAACAGCATATTCTCCAATACTCTTCATGGTATTGTCATCATTTAACGCAAATGCATAAATTTTTCCATCTAGTCTGTCATAATTCTGTCCTGTTGTAGCTGTAGAAATGAAGATTACTGTATTTCCATTAATTTGTTTGCTATATTTAATTGCAGATAACTGATTATTGGATTTCTTTGTGATTCCAAGATCGACAGGTTCACATGTTTTCCAATTACCATTTTCATATACATAATCTGTATAATATATGGTTGAATAACCATCTCTATAGAAAGAACGTACTGTCGCATCATTAATCTGTACAATTGCACTTTCACTTGACCAATGCTCAGAACCTGTTGCATTTGCAACTCTGGTCCAGTTTTTGCCTTGATCTGTTGAATAAATAAAACTTGTTCTCTGGTTATTCACATTGCCATCATAAGAATAGCATGGCATTACAATTATTCCATCTGTAAGCACAAGTCCACTTCCTGGTCCTACACCATAAAATGTTTCACCGGAATTTCGAACCTGATTATTATTAATGATCATCGGCTCTGACCATGTAGCTCCAGAATCTTCTGATACTGTAAAATACAAATAGTTTGTCGGAAATACATTATATGGAGAATCCGCATAAAACAGATTACTTACTTTTTCCCCATTCTTATATAAATTATAAAATTTATCTACTGTATAATCCGCTACTACTGTTCCATCATTCTTACAAATATATCTATTATCACTGTCATAATAATATTCGTATGATGTTTTTCCATTTTCAGTAAGCATTAAATAGCCCGCATCATTAAATCCTGTACCGGCCTTTGGTGTTGTATTGGCATTATTTAATCCAACTCCACCCGGAAAAAGATCCACAAGCATATAGACCTTCTGGCCATCTGTCGCAAGTGCCGGATCAATAAAAGCCGTAGACGCAGAGTCATATTTATTCCCATTATCTCCCATATAATTTGCAACTGTATAATTCCATGTTGCTCCATTATCCATTGATCTTGCAACAATCGTATCCAAGCCACCAGCATCTACTGTAGTATTCCATCTCATATCTGCTGCTGCAACAATGGTTCCATTTGACAACGTAACCATTGATGGAATTCTGAAGTTCTGGCTTCCAGCAGTTCCTGCTACAAATGGCTGTCCCTGAGTCACTCCATCTACCGGTTTCGCTCCCTCTGATGATCCAACACTGTCCGTAAATACATCTTCCTCTGTAGTCAGGCTCTCATCAGAAGAAAAACTATCTTCTGATTCATCCTGCGTTTCATCATCTTCTATGAGGACATCTGCATTTTCATCAGTCTGCTCATCCTCACTTATTTCAACTTCTGCTGAATCCGTTGTCTCTTCACCATTTTCATTGTCTTCTTCTGACTCTACCGTGACAGCTGTATCATCGCCAAAATCCACATCTGCACCATAAGTCGTAAGAGGAACCATTGTTGACAACATGCATACTGTCATCGCAATTGACAGTATTTGTTTTACCTTATTTTTCATAACTGTCCTCCTTAATAAAAAGTCACATTATATCTATGCACTTTTACATGCCATAGATTCTAAGTTGTTCTGATGCCTGTTTTCTTAAAAATTGCATCATTTCACACAAATATTTCGGTATCTGCTCAAACTCCCCGGTTTCCGCAAGTGCCATGGCTGCACACGCATGACATATGCTTTGGTTACCACATTTGCTGCAGACTCCTGATAATTTAATTTTTCCAGTTACTTCCAACAACTCCTGCCATGCCTCTGCAAAGAGTTTCTTTTCCAAATTAATTGCTGGCTTAGTCATCATTCCACAGGGAAGCAGCCGTCCATCCCAGGTTGCCCAAAAAGCAGCCTTACCAGCTCTGCACCGAACCTTTCCATCTACAGGATCATAACAATTCTCATCTATTCCCAGTGGATTCCCCATTCCCTTTACAATATCCTGAAGATATTTTTTATAATGTTCTTCACCATATTGCAATCTATATCTTTTCAGTCTCCATTGCGCAGATTCTTCTGCTGTAAATCGATCATTTTCCCCAATCCTTGTCGGATCTTTACGGAGCGGTGGAAACATATACGTAACTATCTCCAAAATCAATTTACGCTTTTGAGCATATTCGATTATCTTTTCCAAATCATCACAATTATATGGAGTTAGTGAACAATTTAACTTTACATTGATTCCAATTTCCTGCAGCATAGATATTGCTTTATCAACCATTGTAAAACCTTTTTTATTTCTGCACAGTTTTCCATAAGTATTATCCGATGCACCATATAACGTAATATTAATTCTGGAAGGAGGCATCTCTCTGAATTTTTCTACTGCTTTTTCATCAATCAGTGAGCCATTCGTATTAATACTGATAACAAAACCTTTTTGTACCAGATACTCATACAATTCCCAGAAATCTGGCCATAGCAACGGTTCTCCACCTGTAAGCAAAAGATAAAGCATTCCCATTTCTGCTGCCTGATCAGCAATTTCCTTCCATTCCTGCAATGTTCGCATTTTTCTTGAATGCTTTTCAACCTGCTCTGGTGTCTGTCTTACATAACACATCCTGCAGTCAAAATTGCATATTGGACTCAATTCAAACGTACCACTTAATGGAATTCTATTTGCAGCTGCTTTATTGAATAAAAATTTCGTCAATGGTGTTTCATAGCGAATTTCTCTGGTATTCATCTCTTTTTTTTCCTTTCAGCACACCTTCCAGCATATCTACCGCATTCTCATCCGGAGTACATGTCATGTGGTATACAGGAACTTCTTCAATAATACTTTCAACTAAAGTTGCTATTTTTTCCACATACGCAGAATTCCAGCTATTCACAACCAGGCCCTCATATACCTTGCAAAAAGCTTCCTTTTTTCTCATTTTTTTTATATGACATCTATTCCCTTGCTCCAATAAAACAATCACAGCTACCTGTGAGGATTTATTGATCCAACATTTCGAAGAACCTGCATATGGTGATCCATATGCTTTCCATGTATCCATATCTTTTTTCAATATTGGTTTATCACCATTAATCTGTTCAGCATTTCTATACTTACACCATAACTCTGCCTGTGTAGACTTTCCTATCCCTGATGGCCCTGAAAACAGCACAGCTCCATACTCTGTATTTATAAATGATGCATGCAAAATCACTGCATTATTTCGTATTAAAAGCTCTTCAAAGGCAATATGCGAAAATGTATTATTGCTTTCATTGAAAAATTTTCTGTTTTCAGCCAAATAATTAATTACTTCCTTATCTGCAGAAAGAATTCTTCCCACAGCATACTCTCTGTCATTTTCTTTATGATCATGAAAAATTCGAAAATGTCCATTCTCATCTTCATATACAGAAAAAGGAATTTGTGTAGAAAGCAATTTTTCTTTATTTAAATGTATTTTTTTGACTTCATTTATATACACATGGATACAGTTCTTTTCTTCATTCACCAGAAACGGAATAAAATTTTCGGTGATCCTTATTCTATACGGCATATGAATATTAAAAACTAAACCTGCTATAGAAAAAAAATAGCTATTAACTTCTGTCTGCATCAGGAATTAATTATTGCAACATCTAAGCTTCCATTTGTATAACAATATGCTTCCATCACACCACTAGCACAACACACGCTAGCATCAAAAAAGGCATGTGGAACTATATATCCATCACCCAAATCAACTATTGCTTCACAAGTTTTAGGATCGCCAGCGCTCTTGTGATCGCTATTCCAGGTCACACTGCACCCTGCAATATGTTCCGCAAGTTCAAACCGCTCCATATACACCTGCGGTTTCTCATACACTTTTTTCATTATATTTTATTCTCTCCTTTCACATCGTTTCATTTGATATTTTCGACCTGACGCACGCCACATACTTTGTCATTTTTTAGCTCATCCAGAAACTGCTGAATATACAAAATCTCATCATGTCGATTCTCACCGATTGACTGTTCTTTTTCCAGTTCTGACAGATTTTTGAGCAGGATATCTTTGACATTTTGAACTGCCTGTCCATATCCAATAAACCCTTTGTACAGGCGTCGGCATGCTTCATTTTCGGACATATAAAACGCCTCTGCATACAGTTTGTGAAGCATGAATGTCTTTCGATTTCCATTCTTCCACAGTGCAATATATCTGGTTCCTTTTCTAGTTTTCGATGACACGACGACATGTGTCGTTACCTTACGTCCGTCGATTCCTTTACCTTCTACACGGCGTACCACTGCATTCTCATTAATTTCATACAGCCCCTCATAGTCTTTAATGTCTCTCCACATAGTTTTTCACCTCTAATATCCGGAGGTGTTGCATCTAACACTCCTGTTTTTTACTATTCACGCTTTCTCTAGTATGTGATACTAACTACTTCCGCATCCCCAAGAATGCTCTCAGATGTATCTACGGTTGTTGTTTCTCCTGCTGCCAGTCCGGCAACCTCTGTCTCACTACTGATACCGCCAAAATACATATCGTCCATCAGGCAATGATACTTTATCTTCAGATTTGCTAGTGCATCACCGGAAATATTTTCCAGCTGGACGCCATTATCATCTGATGTAATTTTTACATCAGTTTCTTTTAGTCCTGCATCAGAAGAATATGTTGTCGTTGCATCGATCAATGCAACTCCGGTTTTTCCATCATACGCTGTGTTTGCTGTATCAAATGCCATCACAGACTTACCGGCCGGAATGTCTTCTACTTCAAAAGAAAATGCAGTTCCATCTGTCAATTCAACAGAAATTTCTGCTTTTTCCAGATACTGATCAGAGTTATTTTTCAGCTGTAACGATGCAACATCTTCGCATTCTTCATTCTGTGCATCCAGATTAATACCGGAATACTGAAATAATGAATCTATCTGAATCTTGTCATCATCCAGGAGATATGGAAATTCCAATCCTGTATCCGTTTCCTCTGAAGGTTCTGTTTCTTCCTCTTCCTCATTTGTTTCTGCTGTCTGTACATCATCAACAGTCTCATTTTCCTCAGTCTGCTCCGTGGAAGGTTCCTGCTTATGTCCACCTTGATTTATCGCAATCACAATTCCCAGAAGAATCACGATCACAACAATCAATAGGATCCACAGTCTGTTTTTTTTCCTGCCATGTCCACTTTGCCTGTCGCTCACTCTCATCCCTCCTTGCATGAATTTATATCTATACAGCTATAAATTCTACTCTTTCAGGTCTCTCTCTCCCACCAACTAAAGTATGAGTTTTTTTGTCTGTTATTTTAAAATTCCCATTTCTTTTCCCTTGATAGTTGCCTGCATCCGGTTCTTCACTCCAAGTTTCCTGTAAAGGCTGTAAATATGACTTTTTACAGTAGAAAGTTTGAGGTTCAGCTCTTCGCAGATTTCCACATTTGACCTGCCTTTTCCAATTAATGTAAGAATAACTGTTTCCATCATTGTCAGATGTTCTTCCGGTGTTTTCTGAACACTTTCCGGTGCCGAAGAACACTGTTTTTTTGCCATTCGGAGAATCAGTTCCAGATAATCCTCCTTCGGCATTCGACGCACATTTCCATAGTTATATTTCTTTTTACGGTGCCATCCTTCCGGTGAATTTTGCTTCATCCACTCTACATAAGCACTCAGAACTTCTTTTCCACCTTTTCCATATTCTGTATAAAAAAGGACATACCTTGCATTCTCACTATAAAGAAATGACTCGATTACATAACGAAGCGCCTGTCCGTGACTACCTTTTTCCCAGGTACATACTGCCTGTTCAAAAAGAACTTCTGCGAGAAATCGATTTCTGTGATACAACTTCAAAAAAGGAATCAGTTTTTCAAAAATCTTCTCCGCTTTTTCATACTGGCGCATCTTCAGATAGGCTTTTCCATACTGTAGGAATCTACCGTAATTTTGCTCATTTATATCTAATGCAAGTTCTTCTTCACTGTCTCGAAGCACCTGAGACACCTCACATTTTTCAAATGTTTCACACTTTTCCTGGACAATTTCAATGTAATATTCTTTCCGTGCCCTTCGATACCATTCCATTGCCTGTTCATCCAGACTTTCCTTCCAGATACGCATTTTTTTGTTTTCTTCCTTGCGTGAGCAGGAAAAAAGTTCTGACAGATCTCGCAGGCCACAGAGATAGGAATCTGAACCACCGAGTACGTTATATAAAGATATACTGACATCTGTCTTCTCATTTTTTTCAAGAAGTTTCAGCCATAGATCAAGCGAAAAATTCGGTCTTGCATACAATAAATTCAGATAAATTTCTTTTACTTTGAGGTCATTCGTCTGATCCAGTTGTTTTTCAAGTCTCCGTATTTCCCGATCCATTCCGTCTATATCCTGTCGAAAACAACACTGCATTCCTCGCAGGAAACAAAGTTCCGGAAGGTTTTCTTTCCATTCTCCAAAATCTTCAACTCCCATATTTATATAAGGTAGTTTTGCATAATTACGGATTGCAAACTCCTTAAATATGGTCTGATCTTCTGACTTTTTTATGCATAAAAATGCTTCTTTTATAAAATCATTTGACTCATACCACCCTCCAACCAGCATCCAGAATTTTTTCTCCGGCACTTGTTTGCAGAACGATTTCTTAAACAGTATTGCCGTACTGTATCTTCCTTTTTCACTCTCTGTCAAAAAACCTTTTCTGATAAGATTTTCAATAATTTCCGTGCTGCCCGGTATATTCCATATATCTCCACACATCTTCTTACTGATCCATGGACACCAAGTACCAATCTCCAGAAAATCCTTTTCCAGTTTCGATAACGTTCCCAGAATATCTGATTCAATGTATTCTGCTATCTCATAGCATTCCCGTACTTCTGCAACTGATATTTTCTCTCCAGTTTCTTCTCTCCGCTCAAGTATCCGCATCATCAGACTGACACACCCCGGCCAGCCTCCTGTCTCCTGATATATTTCTTTTGCTCTCACCGAAATCTGCTTTTCTACCCTCATTTGTTCTATTTCATTTATAGAAAAAAGAAAATTTTTCTGCGTAACCATATACATTTTTTCTTTCCATAATAATTCCAGAAACTTTCTGTGCGGTTTTTCTCTGCTGACAAAAATGCACCTGTTTTTATCCTGAAGCCTCTGTACAAAGTCAACCAGGGTCGTTACTTTTATCTCAGATAAAGGCTGATTAATATCTTCACAGATCACCCAGATTGTTTCCTGTTCCATACGTTTTCGTATCTGAGACAGTTTCCTGATAAAAGTTCCATCGTCACGTTCTTTGTCCATAAAAAAGAGGGCAAAATTGATATCTTTTTGTTTCTCCAGAAACATTTTGACTGCAACTGTCTTTCCGGATGCCGCTGCTCCTTCTATAAAAATAGAAGGGAACATTTTTATCCCCTTCTCCAATTCATATGTTTTATCTATACAATTATCTTTCGTAAAAATAAATGCTTTATCTGCTCTCTGTACTGTCATCTTCTGTAAGGATTCCTCCATCGATCAGTTTATCCAGAAAATCCTGAATATCCTCTTTGGCAACTTCTTCATCTACATCATATTCTTCCATGATACCCTTCAAAAGATCATCAAAAGTCACCTCATTCTGGAGCATTTTCCAGAGTTCCATGCCTATCTCATTCACTGTGATCAGTCCATTAAACTCCAATGCTGTTTTTCCCGTGGGAATAATAATATACTCACCGGCAATTTCCCGTAACACAAAATTCCTGTCGATTTTCATAATATTTTTCTTCTCCCTGTAATCACTGCCAGAACCGTATTCATCCATTTTATGGCACACAAAATAAACACAGATCATGCCTTTTTATTTGCAAATGTTCTGTATTTGCGTTTATATACTCCAGCTTTTCCTTCTGCATCATGCCATTATATAAAGGGAATGACTGTTCTGCTTTTTGTAAAAAAGCCTGGCACTACATAATAATAATTAAGTAGTGTTTACCATTCATTTTGTTGTCGATTTACCATAAAAAACTGATTCTTGGGATTATATTAACAGAAGAGAGTTTAAAAAAACTTGAACATTGTATAGCTGTATGTTAGAATACAAAAAGAATGAAGAAAATTTGTTTTTTTATAACATTAACGACACTACTTAATTATTATTATGTAGTGTTTTTTGTTTATTCCAGCACCGTTTCCAACGGTCTTCCACTACTAAGAAGTACTTCAAGCCGTTCCATGCTGGACAGATACTTTTTCTCCGAATCAGCAGTATAGATACGTGTTGTTTCAATACTACTGTGTCCCAGAATATCTGCCAGGCCGGAAATATCGCTGGTAAGATGATAATACATTCTTGCAAATAAATGTCTGAATGCATGTGGATACACTTTCTCTTTTACAATTCCTGTAAGCTTACAGAGTTTTTTCATCTGCGTCCAGATATTGCTTCGATTCTGTGCGTTTCCATTCTTTGTTATAAAAATAATTCCATCCTTGATATTGTGTATAAAGCAATAGTACAGAAGCTTTTTTCTGATAGCTCCCGGTATTAAAATACGTCTGATTTTTCCTTTGTTCTGAATAATGATATTACCGCACTTCACAGCACGTATCGTAAAATATTTGAGTTCGCTGATACGAATGCCTGTTGCAGCGATCGTCTCCATGATCAGCGCCAGACTTTTTTGTCCTTTCTTATATGCTGCATTAACCAGCGTATGATACTCTTCCTCCGAAAGCAGCTGATCTTCCTGCAGGATCATTTGCCTCTGCACCTTGAACCGCTTCACTTTCATGGAACTGACTCCGAGAAATTCCAAAAACTGAGAAAGTGCTGCCAGCATGGAATTTGCACTGGAAACTGCATAATGTCTCTGCAACCACTCTTTATATTCCAGAACTCTCTGTTTCGAAATTTCATAATTGTGATTCAAAAATTTATAAAATGTATTCACATCTGTAAGATATTTATCAATTGTTGCCTTCGCGTTTTCTCTTTCATACAAATATAAACGAAATTCTTTTATTGTCTCATGAGGTTCAATTACAATTGACTGTTTCTGCATGTTAGCCTCCTGCTATAATAATGTTTCCTTCCATGACACGTTTCCTTCCTTTCCTCTGGTATTCTGTTTATTTATCTTTTTCATTTCCTATTTTTCTTTTCCTACGCTTGTCTCCCTCTGTCTTATTGAGTTATCCAAAGCAGTAGTTTTTACTTTTATGCGGGTTCAACACCTCGCCAGGTATTGCTCACTCTATGATTTTGTATTTTCTCATAAGTTCAATGCGCCGATTTCCTACTTTCAGTGCATCAGTTACATTCTTATGAGCATTTTTACGCATCTCCTTCTCATATCTCAGTATACGGATAAGCCATGCTGCTGGCAATAAAAAAGGAATTTTTTTCAAAAAAGCAAACTCATTTTTCATACTTTTTAACGAAGGAAAAATTGTTTGCAACACAGGATTTTTTCTCTCCCCATTCCATTGTCTTGACACTTCATTCAGAGTAAGATTGCTGCTGTGTCTGCGCTCTCGCCCTTCATAACCGTATACACCGGCATCCAAAATGTCCCGCAGAAGCAAAGACTCATCCACTTTTATTTTACGCCATTCTTCCGGAAAACATGCTTTTTTTTCATCAAAAATCAGATATTTTTTTCCAATTTTGAACAATGCAGCTGCAAAAAATTCTCCGTGAATCTCTCTGCACCATCCAAGCAGTAACTGCCAGTTAATTTTTTCTCCATACATATTACTATACATAATAATGTCACAGACCTGTCGAATCCCAAATCCACTGTGCAGAAAATGTTTATATGCATGACAAATTAAGTAAAAGAGATGCTCTGTATAATCCAAAGAAAGAATTTCTGTTCCCTCAGCCAGAATCCGTGCCGGATTTTCTGCACTTCTCATAAAGAAGCGGTTAAAATCTCCATAGACTTCTGACTCAGGCGGGAACAGACTTTTATGCACTTCTATATATAGTGGAGAGCCTGGTTTCATATAGGAAACCTCATATTCTGTACCTATGTTGATTCCTTTCTTTACCGGTTTCATCCCAAACTCAAGAAGCGCTTTATGGCATTTTTCGAACTGTGTTTTATCCACCAGTATGTCCTCATCTCCCGAAATTCGATAGTCCGGTTTCGGGTAAAGTTCCCTGCAAATAATTCCTTTAACAGTAAGCATCCGAATTCCTTTTTTCTGCAAAAATTGCACCAATTCCAGGTATTCCTGCGTCTTTATCGTCTGGAGCATCACAAGGTTCTTCGTCATTCTTTTGTAAAATTGTAATAAATTCCTGATCTCTTTTTGCGTCGTTTTTTTCACCGCATCACATCGAAATATCGTTTCATAGACCATCGGCAATACATGATGTGACTCCGCAAGATAAAAGATCCGCTGCCACTCATTAATCGTCAGCGGTTCCTCCCATGATACTGATTTATTTTCCAGTGATGCACTTACTGCCTCGACAAATAACTGCTCTGCTCGTTCCATGCACTCAGTCCTTTCCCTGAATATCTACAACCATAATTTCCGGTATATTATTAAAGCGAGGAATCCTCTCACTCGTTCCAAGTCCCCTAGACAAAATCAATGTTTTTTCCTTGTTTTCTGAAGTAAAAACACCTTCCATCCGCCCTGGAAACCAGCCCAGATCCGGTCCATACAATCCCCCGATAAACGGCAGAATCACTTCTCCACCATGCACATGTCCTGCAAACACATAATCCACATCCCATGCATCCAGACTACCATTGATCATCCAGCAGACCGGCATGTGACACATCAGGATTGTTGGCAGATCTGTGTTCTGAAATTCTTCCAGAAATGTGCATTCCTCCTGATCTGCCTCTCCCGTCTCCAGATATTTTCCCGGAAGACAGTATCCATAAATGCCACCAAGACGGACTTTCTGGTCATTAACTGTAACATCCTGGTATTCCTTTTCCAGAACTACCGCTCCCGCTTTCCGGTACAACTCGTCCACATCCACTCCATAATTTTCCTGATATTCAATCTCATGATTGCCATTCGAACAGTAGACCGGAGCAATCTCACAAAGCTGCGTGATCAGGTTCGTTGCTATGTCCGTGCGCTGCTCGTTTGAATTTAGCAGGTCTCCGGTCAGGAGGATCAGGTCTGGGGATTGGGCGCGGACGGCTGAAACAAGGCGAGAGTTGTTGGCTCCGAATTCACTGTTATGTAGATCTGTGAGCTGGAGGATGCGGAGGGTGGAATCTATACTTAGCTTCGATGTAGTCCTTTCCAAATGAACAACACTCAAGACGCATCTAGAAACGAACAAATCAATACTTATTATTAAAATGATTGCCAATAAGAGAATTACTAAAATTTTCCTCTGACAATGATCCCCTCTCATCTAAAGTGCTCCTTCCATATACCAACACAATCACCTTAAAGTCTATCTTTTTCTATTAAATGTAATGCTTTATTAGCTCCTTTATACGTTGAAAAAATGTAGGGTGTAAAAGTCTATTCATTGCATATATTACTCCATGAGATTCATAAAGCTTCCAAAAAAAAGTTCTTCTTTCTGAACAAGGTGTTGCCATAACCAAATTAGGTTGCAAACATTCATCTACGGAACTTCTGTGCACCTCTAACAGCTTTTCTATCTCACAAAAAAGCTGCTCTCCTAATTCCGTTTGAATTAAAACCAGTGATGTTCCCTTCTGACTATAAAAATCCGGTATTGCCTTTTCTATTCCCCAAAAATCACCAATTGTTATATCTGTCTTCCTCACTGTTGTCGCATAAGGGCAACAATGACAAACAGGACGTAAAATACAGCCACTATAAAATAAATTAACATAATCGAAAATAGGAACTTCCTTCTGTAAAATTTTCACATAAGCATAAGGATTATTCCAACCATTTCGCTTGTCCTTAAATGAAACCATCTCAATTTTTCCATGATTTTTTTCTTCTAAAGTTTCTGCATATTCACGCCATATTTTCGAACTTGGTACCCCATGGCAGATAAGATCAATAATTACCACCCGATTTCTCAGTTTTTTAATATCGATATAATTTCTAAAACCTGCTGCCTGACATCCTGTTCCGCAAAATAGAATCTTATTCTTACTATGTCGTTCTAGCCATTCAGTACATAACAGAAAGCAATTTCCCGGATTACTCTGCATATATTTTGATCCTTGAGCTATGTCCAATTGATCTATATCCGTAACTAATTGAAGTTCTGCTACTCCCTTTATGTTGTTGTAGATTGTACAGACAACCGCATCTCCTCTATTTAAGAAAATTTTAGCTAATGCCCAAAATACTCCTCCCGAAGAGCTTTTCATTAGTCGTTCCTCATCCTTTAGCCGTGCTGCATATATTTTTTTTCTGAATTTTCCATCCATACTACTAGCCTCTTTTGTTCTTTTTTAAATCACAGACTTCAAGACATTTATAACAACAAATACAACGCTCTTTAATAATTATAGGATACAAAAAGCCTTCCACATCTTCTTCCATATGTATTGCTTGAAACGGACAAATAGCATAACAAGCTGAGCAGCCACAGCAGCAGGCCTTTTCGGGAACCAGTATAGGAAATTTCCTTTGAGAAGCATTCTTTTTTCTCTCTATTGCTTTATCAATACCTTTTGCTAATAATTTTTTGGACTGTTTCCTCTGCTTTTCAATTTCTATATCAACAGAGTTATAGTCAATATGTTCATAAATCAATTTTTGTTCTAAAGTCTGTTCTGTACAATTATCCAACGAAACAATTCTATTAGAAAGATGTAATGACTGTAATAAATCTACTGTTTTTACGCTATATGGAAAACTAACAAACGATTTGTGATTAATAATAGAAAATATTGTTCCATGTAGAGTAGACGTATACACATACTCTGCTTGTTCCATAACTGCGCTAAAATCCAGTGGGGAACAGTTAATTGTTCCATCGCACCAATCAAGATGAAAACATACTGAAATTACTCTAAGTCCTCTTTTCTCTGCAAAATCTCGGATAGTCTTCTTTACATTTTCAGTTTCCAAATGACCGTATGCATAAACTAAAAGATACGGTTTTTTCATTAATCTATGTCGATATGTGCGGTAAAAAACTTCAGTATCTACCAAAAGCGTCGGATCACATACTCTGTCACTATTAATCCCAATAGACTTCAAATAGTCTTGCGTCATAGTGTCTCTGACTAAAACAGGATTTATTGTTTGAAAATATTTCATTGGTATAGTTTGCATATCTGTATAGCTTGCATTTCCTATACTGACAGCATAAGTCATTACCGGATTCATTCCATATCCATAAAAAACAGGCTGTTTAAAAAGAGGATTTCTTACATTCCAGATTTCATCACTACCCAGTATAATTAAATCTAGTTCTTCATCCGACCAGTAATCAATTACTGGGAAGATTTTTTTTACAGATTGAAATGTATAATGCTGCTTCCAACCTCGATAATTTTTTATAATAAAACTTAAAAGATGTCTATATTCCTTTCCATATGGACGAATTCGATAAAATAACCCACGCGCATATTTATCTGTACAACTTCTAATATAAAATACTTGATGTCCCATTTGTTCCAAAACTATTTTTAAGCCATATGCCTGCAATACTGCGCCAAAATTATTAGCATATTGAACAGTTACAATTCCTATTTTCATATTCTATTCCTAATCCTTCTCATGACAAATCTAAGTATCTCTTTTCGTTCCATTCGATTAAATAAGATGAAAAATGTTAAAATATAGCCAATAGTTGCCGCAATTCCACACGCTCCAAAAAAGGTTTTCCATCCCTTTATCGGAAGGATATTGTGAATTATGCAAAAAATGCACAGTAATATGCCATTACATAATATTCCCAATATCAAAGGTTTGTAAAATATCAACCGTGCCGCACTAATAGTGTATGCTGCATAATTCGGTACAAAAATCAGAATATATAACACCGAAAGTACAGAACTGACACCTGCAACTGCATAAATTCCCAAATCAGTCACTTGAAGCAGTAAATATACTAAAAATATATTTAATATACCGTAGCCTATAGTTACAATCACCGGAATTTTAATTTTAGTCGTAATCATATTAACTGTATAAAGTGGATAAATATAAACACTAAAAATCTGTGGCAAAATAGTTAAAATTGATAAAATTGCTACTATATGTATTTCATCCATGGATAATGCCTTAAGCCAGAGTCTAAAAAAGTTCTCTCCAAAAACAACCAAACCAATAATTGGAACACTACATAAAAATCCACTACATTTAATCGCAAACTTTGTCTCACAAATAAACTCATCCTTATCTCCTTTTCCATAAGCAATAGTCATCATTGGAGCGAAAATCCCCGCAATTGCTGCTAAAAGGCTAACCAGTTGTGATGGAATCATTTTTGCATAAGAAAGCAAATTCATGCTTATAACGCTAACCATCACATTTGCTATTATCAAATCTAAGCCTATCAATAATAATTGGCTAAGTTGACTGATAGAATTCCAAATACCAATTCCCATCAATTCCTTTACTATTGTCCAATCAAAATATCGAAAAGCAATGCTTATTTCAGGCATATATTTTCTTTGATAGTAACAATAAGCAACTATTAAATATACTGTACAAATTAAGGATGCAAATCCAGCATACCAAACATGTGGTGTCAAAACTGTAAGCATCACCATTAATACTGTAATTCTTAAAATACTACTAATAAGGCTACTAATATTTGCTTTATCTAAGCGATTTGCGGCATAAGCGCATGAATAGAAACACCCCCCTGGAAGGTTAATACAAAAACTAACAAAAATTAGTAAAAATAGTAATTTGATATCCCATTCAACACCCACTGGCAATTTTATAAATTTTCCCAAATTAGCAACAAAACTAATACTAGTAGGCAATAGAACTAACATTATCCCTACATTTGTAAGTAAAACAGATGACATGTAACGCGAAACAGAATCATAATCTTTTTTCGCATAGAAAATTGTCACATATCGACTAAGCATACCATTTAAAGCAACAGTAAATACAGAAACATAACTAGTAAAATTATTTGCTAAACTAACATATCCATAAACCTCTTTTCCAATACATTTAATTACATATGGCGTTAAGCAAAAACTAATCACCAAATTAATTATAAAAGATAAAATTTGTGTTATAAAATTAATTGAAAGTTGCTTTCCTTTATTCATAAATATTTTGTATTATTCCTTTACTCTGTGCATGTATACATGTGGTCAATATATGTTCCAGTCGTGGTGAAATGCGCAACAAATACCATCGTAAAGTTTCATTTAGTTTTCTCCCTGGAATATCTCCATACCATTTAGAAATTTGTTTTAACTTATTACGTACAATTGGATCTTTGTAATCAAGACATCTATAATATTTTTCCAATTCACGAAATAGAATTGTACGATTATCATGTATGAATTCATCTAACCCTTCTTTTTGATAAAACATACAGCGCAGATACAGAGCTTCTAGCGCATCCAAATGTGTAATCATATCTGAACCTTCTGTCTGCCCGCCTTTACGCATATAATAATAATGGTATTCTTTTGAAGAAAGACAAGCTATTGTTTCTGCACGATAGATCAACTGAGCAATTCCAAATTCATCTTCGTAATATTTGCCAACAGGAAAAAAAGAACTATCAATTATATCTCTATGGTATAATTTATTCCAAGGGACTACATATGCCCAACCATTTGTTTGCACAATTTTGGGTAAGAGCTCTTTCGCAGAAAAAATACCTTGTTGTATAGAATTATACTCGGCAAATTCTTTCACAACAGATTCATCACTATTCACACAGTCAAAACCACAAATAGCTAATTTAGTTCCATATGTTTGAATTGCATTCCACAAATGTTCATACATCTGAGGATATGTATAATCATCCGAATCTACAAAACCTATATATTCTCCACTTGCAATCTCGATTCCGTAATCTCTCGCAGATGCAGGTCCTTCATTTTTTTTGTGAAGTACACGAATATGTGAATAATTATTTGCATATTCATCACAAATTGCTCCACTCTCATCAGGCGAGCCATCGTCCACTAAGATAATCTCAAGTTTTTCATATGTTTGTTTCAACAGACTTTCCACACAACGGCGAATACTTGCTTCGGATTTATATACTGGAATAATTACAGAAATTGTTTGTTTCTTCATGCGTTTAACTACCTCTTCAAAACACTGTGAATAATCAATTTTATTTTCTCAAATAATCTATACTCAGGATTTTTTAAACATATATTACAATGCTCCCAAAGTAATTTAGTCAATTTTCTTTTTTTTTCATAATCATTTTTATATACTTTACCTAATAATCCTAAAATGTTTTCATATGCTTTTCTTATGCAAATATAATATAATGCATCTGAATGCATTTGACATATTTTTTCCATTAAAATAAAAGCATCTATCATCGTCATTTCCTTATCTGATACTATATGATTTCGTCGCGTTTCATTAATGGCGCTGTCACTTCTTTGGCGATAAAAATATATAGTTCTGTTGCAAAACAATACTTCTTTGCAATAAAACAAATATTGAAGAATAAACAGTCTATCTTCGTTAAGTTTTATAGCATGATTAAAAATCAAACCATTTTCAGTAATAATGCGTCGTACAAACAATTTGTCACATAAATAACCTAAATAACCAAATTTCTTTTCCTCAAGCAAATCCCTTGTAAAAGTGTTTATATCTATTTTAGCTTCTCGAAAATCAGATGATATCTTTATCTCGTTTCCTTCATTATCAATATACTTAATTTTCCCTATTACAAGGCTTTCTTCTTCTCCTGTCCATGCCGCTAGTAAGCTCTGATACGCTGTATTTGGCAATTTATCATCCGCATCTGTAAAAATAACAAATCTTCCATTTGCAACCTGCAAGCCCGCATTTCTGGCCGAACTTACACCACTATTTTTTTGATGAATCACCTCAATACGATCATCCTGTTTTGCAAAGCAATCACAAATCTCCCCACTTTTGTCTGTAGAACCATCATCAATTAAAATAACTTGTAATGCATGATATGTTTGATTCATAATACTGGATATGCATTCTTTTAAATAGGCTTCAACATTGTATACAGGAACAATTATTGATATTAAATCTTCCATATATATTCTCCCATTATATTTTTATCAATTCAGAAATAAGCGGTATTTTTCCAATTGCCCATGAAATGATAACACTTATTAATATTGTTATAATCCAACACATTAAATTTGGCATACATTTTATTCCTAATAATGGTATAAAATGCGAAAGTGTAGCTCCAATAAATGGGTGAATGATATAAACTCCCATAATACAGGAAGTTTCTAATTTAAGCAATTTTATTGTCAAACTATTAAATTTTGCTTGGTAAAAAAATAAAAACATACAAATCGTTGCTCCAATAACAGGAACCGAACCATAAAATCCTTCTATCTCAATTTTTCCAAATCTGTACTCTCCAACAAGCCAAAGCCAAACCACCAAAACAGACAGTGCTATTCCAACCTGTTCAATATTTATCTTTCGTTTATTTTCGCAAGTAGCAAAGAATCCTCCCAACATATAATAAAAAAGCCATTGCCACAACCTAAATGTTTGAACAACAGACAGATTTGCCTGATATCCAATAATCATATTGATTCCATCTATGCAGATGCATATCACACACATACCCACAAGTATCCCTGCATATATCATTGGCATTTTCATTTTCAGTACTCTCAAAATTGGTAACAGCAAATATAAAATAATCAGCACACCCATGAACCAAAAGTGAAAAAATAATCCTTTCTGCAAAAAATCCAAGAAAAAACTTTCAACAAAATTTCTTACATCATGATAGTATAAGAAATAAGCAATAGCATGCAGTATTTCCCATCCAAAACATACAATAACTATTTTATTTATTTTTTTCAAAACATAATGATATGATATCTCGCTTTTTAAAAAGGCCACATAGCCACTGCACATAAAAAACGTCGGAATACTCAGTGAACAAATAATCGTCACTATACGATTTACTATACCCAATGAACCATTCACGGTATGTAAAGCTACGACTCCACTGCATGCTAATACTTTCAATAAGTCTATCCCATATATTCTCTTTGTCACTGTTCTTCTCCAACTTTCTAAGTATTATCATTAATCTTTAATCCATTTAGATTGATTAATTATCATTATTTTTCTTGTATGGTTCAATTTTTTTCCCTAATTTTCCTGTCCATCCATCATAAACACCCTTAAATACCATTTTAAATGTATTAATTTTCTTACATTTCATAGATAAAACAGAAAGCACTTTCACCAATATCAGCTCAAATACAATTGCCTTGTACCATCCTTTTTCCTTGTACATGTAAGTGAAATTTCGAGCTGTGTAGTATTCTTTCCACGGTGCCTCCACAAAAAATGGAACCTTTTTCCTAAACACAGTGCGCTCATATGTCTCTGGCCTTGGATGTACATATCTCGCCTCCACAACAGTGGCTATATATCCACCTGCATCCTTTGTTCGCTGCTTATACTCAACTTCATCACCTTTAATAAAAAATTCTTTATTAGGGTATCCAATACTCTCAACCAATTCCCGAGAAACTAATGTTCCATTAAACGGGTTAGCCTCTCCTTCTAAAAGACCATCTTTGGATGCGTCTAAAGCCTGTTGAACTGTATATTTTGATTCCATTTCGAAAGAGAGCATCTCTCCTTGCTGTACTAAGGCATTGATAAACAATTTCTTATTTGCATAGTTCTGTTGGTAAAGCCTCTCTGCCACCGTTAAAAGACGTTCCAATGTAAATTCATCTAGCATTCGCCCGTCATCATCCATCAGTACAATCCAATCTGCTCCTGTCTCAAAAGCAGCCTTTGTGCCACTATAAAAACCACCAGCTCCGCCGATATTAGACTCTGTTTTAATATATATAAATGGAGATTTATTTTTCCAACTGTTTTCCTTTAGATACTCTGCTGTCCCATCTGTTGAACAATTGTCTATAATAAAAATCTGATCAAACGGCCTTGTCTGCTTCAGCAGCATCCGAATATTTTCTCCCAGTAATTCTTTTCGATTATACGTTACTATTACTGCTGCAACCACAACTTCTCTCCTTTATACGTCCTAAATGACTTGTTTTTTTAGCGCAACATATAACTGTGGCACACAATATGCTAAAACCGCCTGAAGTTTTCTGCCACAACCATAATGTTTACTTGTAAAATATTGCTTTAAATATCGTTTCAAGTAATACCTCAGCTGCCTCCATGCTTCATCATCTTGAAAATGGTTATTTTGATAGCTCCAGATCAGATTTATGGCCGTGTTGCAGATTTCTTCCTCAGCTGCACGAATCAGCTCTTTATCTGTACTGGCAACAATCATCTTCTCATATGTTCGAATTGACTCCAACTGTTTACGTGAAAAATTACTATGAGTTGCCGCTCCTCTACGCTGGTAATAGTGATACAATCTATCCTCCGGTGAAAAAACAATCCGTTTGCATTGCTGTAAATAGCGAAAAGCAAAGTCCAAATCCTCCGTTGTTCCTACATCGTTTAAAAATCTTAGGCCATTGTCCCGGATAATATCCAAATGATACAACTTATTCCACGCAAAGCCGCTAATAGACGGTGGTAGCAACAGCGCTCTCTGGGCCTGTACTCCGTCCATTTGCCGAATAAATTGTCCTTTATTTGCAAGTACTGAATACGCATCAAAATTAACCACATAGCCAACACACAGAAGTTCAGGATGATACTGTTCCTGCAGTTCCATCATCCGCTTCACAAATTTTGGCTCTACCCAGTCATCCGGATCTGGAAATATAACATATTCCCCCTGTGCAACATCCATTCCAGCATTTCGTGCAGAAGACAGTCCTCCGTTCTCTTTGTGAACCACATGCACCAGCTTTGAATGCTCCATAGCATATTTGTCGCAAAGCGTAGCACTACCGTCTTGAGATCCGTCATCAACCAGAATGATTTCATAATTTCCAGTTTGACATAACAGGCACTCCATACAATGTGGTAAATATTGTTCCATATTAAAAACAGGTACAATCAAAGAAATCATTACGTTTACTCCTTACACTTTGTCTTCATATCACAGGCAATATGGCCTGCAATTATAATTTTCCCCATTTGCCTCATTAAACCATTTCACAAAGTCAAAATAAGATTCATACTCTTTTTTATCATTCAAATAAGAACGCACCAGAATATTTCCAACCATGCCTTGATTCTGATATTTGGAGATAAAACAGGTGTATGGAATGTCTGGATAGTCATGTGCGGTAAAAACAACCAATCCACGCACCTTCAACAATCCAAGCTTAAGAATATCCTCCTTAGTCATCCCATCTTTTTCCATTGCAAACACGAAAAGATTATCATAACTGATACGAGAAATACGCTTTTTCCAGCAGGCTTCTGCCTCTTCCTGGTTTGCATAATGAGTAAAATGAATAGTAACTGTTCTATGACCTTCTCCAACTTTTGCACAAGGACACACATAATATGGATCACTATAAAAACATAGTTTCTGAGATAAGTAATAATCAATATTAAGAACGAATTTAACAAACTCACGCTGGTGTATCATGAGATTTACTGTAGGGGACAAAAACGGTAGTCCCAAATCATGAAGCAGCATTCCACCCAGACAGTTCGGACAAATGAAAGAAAAATCTCGATTCACCAGAATCTTTCTCATTCGATTTCTATGGTTGATTGCAAATGGATTATAGTTTGACACTGCATTCTTTATCTTGATTTTTATATCCATACTAAATTACTCCCTATACACTCACCAACATTTTTTCAACGGCCTTTACGGTTTCTTTTGTGCTAAAAGACCTTCCTCTAACTTGCGCCTGTTTCTTATAATTAAAAAGTATCTCTGGTGCATCTAGCAAACTCTTAATTCCCCGATATAGGGCTTCCTCTGAATTATCTGTAATTAAACCATACACACTTTCTCCCAGCATTTCTCTCATTCCAGACACTTCTACAGTACAAACTGGAACCCCTAAAATTAGAGCCTCAGTTGTTGCAGTGGAAAAGCCTTCTGCATGACTGGCGCAAACAAAGAGATCACACTTTGCCATATATTTATATGGATTTGTCTGATACCCTAAAAAACAGACTGATTTTTCTAAATCATTCTCCTGTACATAACGTTCCAGAGAATTCTGCAATGGTCCAATTCCTAAAATATATAGACAAATTGGATATTTTTTTTCTCGAAGTTTCTTGATAATGCATAATAAACGATCGTATCCTTTCGATTCCTTCAGAGTGCCAACCGCAATAAGTTTTATCTCCCCATCACTCTTTAATTCTGGTGCAGGTTCCCTTGATTTGTATAGTATTGCTTCCGACTCTACCGTATTATAAAGAACATCACAAGGTTTCCGATAATCAAGAATCGAATAGAAATCGTTTTTTACAAATTCCGAAACACATATCATTTGATTAAATCGACCATAACACTTTTTCGCCTCTCGCACACTACGAAAAGATGCTGCAAGTGCTTTCATCGTATGTTGCTCAACATGAATCCAACCGACCAATTTTATGCTCGGATTCCGACATCCACTTATTACCCGTGCAGAAGTACCCTCCAGATAAGAAATCTCAATATCATAGTATTCTTTCACGCACAATTGATGAAGCTGTTCTGGCGTCAATAACTTCATTAGCTTACTGTTCCCAGGCAATTTCTTAGGAAACACAACGTTAAAGTGAATATCTGGAGCAAGAAACTGTTCATTTACACCACCACCAAATAGTACCGTAATAGAAATATCAAATTTTGAACGATCCAGATGGTTAACTAAATTCACAAGCACCTTTTCAGCACCACCTTGCCCAAGATCATGAATTAAAAATAAAATTTTCTTCATTTTTTTCCTGCGTTTCCTCTTCTCTTATTTCAGTTTTCTTGTTTATTTCCGTTTTTTATGTAACTTCATATATATTTTTTCAGGCATAATAATAATCAACAAATCCTTTACAAACTCAATTCCAAGATATGGATAATACTTCAACGGCATCTGGACCATACGAAATCCAGTCATCTGTACATACACTCCGCGTATTCTTGTCAAAGGGGTTCGACGATGATATGCATTTCGATCATCTCTCATCTTGTACAACGGTTCCTGCAAGTTATATCCTCTGTATCCTTTAGCATAAAGCTTATACCATAAATTACAGTCTTCATATCTCAAGAACATTTTATCAACCGTATATCCTCCAACACTTTCGTATGCTTCTTTGCGAATCATACACGGCGCATGGCAATGAAACGGCGGATGAAAAACAAAATCTCTGAGTTGAGGACTTTCTATTGCCTTCCCTATTCCCCATTCGCCTTCCTCATCAAAATAAATCATTGGTGTACTTACAATTGCATATTCTGGATTCTTATCCAGAAATTCTATTTCTTTCTCCAAACGATGTGGCAACGACAAATCGTCTCCATCCATACGTGCTATGTATTCTCCCTTTGCATATTTCAAACAACGATTCAAGGTATAATTCAAACCTTGATTCTTTTTATTTTGCAGTACAATAAACTTTTCAGGATATTTTTTACCATATTGTCTTGCTATACTTAAAGTCTGATCTGTTGAACCATCGTCACACATAATAAATTCCCAATCAGTAAAAGATTGCTCCAAAATAGAATTTACAGCACTTTCCAATGTATCTGCACAATTATAAATTCCCATAATGATTGAAACTTTAGGTTCAGACTTTATTTTCGACATTTCATGCTACCAGCCTCTCATTTGATTCATTATCAGTGACAATACCACGAGTACAAATGTCCATTTCCATTTTGCGCAGTAAAAAAAAACTTTCCAATGTATTGGAAAAAATTTCATCGGAAGCAACGCCAATGCTTCTTGATAATGCGACATTTGAAGAATTTTTTTTAATTCTCTTCTTTTTTGAGTAAAGTTTAATCTGCCATCTTCTGCCAAATTCAGACTAATCCCTATTAAACCAAGCGCAATTCGATTACTCAATGCCTGGTAATATTCCGGCGATGCATTTTCAAAATCCAGTTGTGTTTTTATTCTTCGATATAATTCCTGCCATTGATATACCAACTGACCTTTATATTTTCTGGTAAACGAACTTTGATTCGTTTTACGATAATGAGAAAAAATATTTGGAATATACACAGCACATTTTACTTTTGAAAATACCTGAATATTAAACAAAGTGTCCTCTGTTCTGATTATTTTAGTATCAACAAAACGGTTTTCCTTAATAATTGATTTTCGATATAATTTCCCCCATACTGTAATAAGAGAATCTATTCTCTGAGCAACTCTCAGTTGTTCCTTATCCGGTCCAATCATTTGCTTATATAATTCCTTTATATGGGATTCATTCCATATATAAGTTTTATCTCCGAATAAATATACTGGCTTTGAAGCTTGTTTATACTCTCTTGTATATGACCATAAAACAACCTCTGCTGCCATATCGTTCATAACCTGAACAGCCTTGCTGCATGTGTTTTTATCAATCCAATCATCGCTGTCCAAAAACATCACATATTTCCCTTGCGAGTACTCTAGTCCTCTGTTTCTTGCAGCAGATATTCCTTGATTTTTCTGCGTAATAATATGAATCCTACGGTCTCTTTGCGCATATTCTTCTAAAATAATTTCTGATTTATCAGTGCTTCCATCATTAATCACGATAATCTCAAGATTTTTATATGTCTGACCACATACAGAATCCAAACACTTCGCCAGATACTTTTTAGTGTTATAAACCGGAATAATAATACTTATGCAAGGTATATCCACAATAGTTTCTATCATATCATCCCCCACGCATAATGCATTTGATAGTAAAAGAACATACAATATGCCATAACCGATGATGTAAAAAGCAATCTGGAAGATTTTTTCATAAATATATGCTCAATCTCCCACGGCAACAAAATATATCCATATAGGGAAACATATATCGGAAGCCTTCCGATAAAAATTCCACTTGTCACCATAGAAACCAGATACACTCCGGCAGATATTATGGCCATATTCGTACAAAAGTTAATCACAGGATTGTTCTCCTGCTGTATAAACTTCAGTCCAACAAAAGAGAATATCGCTGGAATTAAATAGACTAGAACTCGCAGAGGGCTTGTCCCATCATCCTGCCAGCTTGTCCAGTCACTAACCATATTCGCATACTGTGTTTCCTGCATGGCATTATCAAGAATCGTTGTAAATTTTCCTATATAAATAATTATCAGCAGAGTTGTTACCAGAAACAACAGCGTTCTTTTATTCCATGGCTTTCCCTGAGCTATAAGCATAAACGGCAGCATCAGAAGTGCCGACTGATGCATCGTAGATGCCAGAAGTATCAGAAGAACTGCCGGTATGTATTTTCTCCTGATCATGAACGGAGTTGCAAGCAGAATTATTGTTACTGCCATAAACTGCCTCATGCCATTATGAACCCAGGACAGATAGTCGGTAGAAGCTATAAATAAGAAAAAGCTCATCCAATACATAGATGAATATTTTCGAAAAAGCCATACCAAAATCAATATCTGGAAAGCGGCCATAAGAAAAAAATAGCCTTTATCACTTGTATTAGTGATGCTCTTAAGTACAGCTGATACCCAATAAAATCCTTTATCCTTGGTAATCGTATTCATGTAAGAGCCTATTTCTGCCAGAGAGGAAGGTGCATTCTTGAAAGATTCTCTATACGCTGCCGTATCTCCAAACGCATCACTTCGATACCCGGCCCAAACAATATATGGCACTGCCATCAGTACCGCTGGTACAATGCCCCATCTTGTTTCCATCTTTCCGCATACCATTTCGCGGTGTTTGGGAAAATATAATGCAAGTACGATTCCGCCAGTAAACAGCCAGATCAGCAGCCACCAGTAATTTGTCAGTGTCATTTCATTCCTCTTTCCTGTTTCAATACATTCACAGTTTCTTCAACCACTTTGTTTTTATCAAATTCCTGTTTCATTTTTGCCCGCCCTGCTTTTCCAATTTCTTCCCGTTTCACACGGGGCAGTTCAGTAAATCTCTTCATGGCTTTGTACAGACTGTTACTGTTTCTGACCTTGCAGAGCATGCCACTTTTTCCATTGTCAACAGCTTCACGACATCCCGGAATATCGGTTGTAATGACAGCTCTTCCGGTGGCTGCTGCCTCCAGAAGTACATTACTCATACCTTCGTGATAACTTGGAAGAACCACACAATCTGTCTGTGCATAATAAGGTTTCGGATTTTCCTGAAATCCATAAAATCTTACAATTCCTTCTTTCTGAAGATGTTCAACCTGATTTTTATACTCATCTTCAAAAAAGCCGACCAGATCCAGTACAAATTCAATGCCTTCTCTTTGCAGTCTTTCTGCCGCCTCAAACAGCTCATCTATTCCTTTTTCTCTCATGATTCTACCAAGATACAGAAAATGGATTTTATCATTGTCCGGATAAAGACAATATCTATATTCTTCCAGATTGATTCCTGCTCCATTAAGAATTACTTTCTGCTCCTCTTTTAGAATCTTTCTCTTTCTGAATTCAGCTGCATTCTCCTGGTTTTCGAAGAAGACTTTTTCTACTCTCTGAAATGCGATCCGATACATCTGTGTAACAATTCCAGATAGAACCGGTTTCTGGAAAGCAGTTCCAAGTCCCTGTATATTTGCCCAAAATGGAATCTTCATCTTTCCACACAAATACCCTGCATAAATATTCGGTTTGATCGAATAAGTAAGTACCAGATCCGGTTTTTCTCTTTTCAACACCTTTTTATATGTACGCAGAAGCTTCATATCTGTAACCGGGTTTACACTTCTACGATCAACTTCTGTTTCAATACAACGCGCGCCCATTTTCTGCAGATCATCTTCATGTCCGACAAATGGTGCACTGATCACAACTTCATATTCTTCCAGCAGTCTCTGAATCAGTTCTTTTCGGAAGCGATACAACATGTACGAATGGTTCGTCACGATCAACAGTTTCTTTTTATTACAGTTCTGCATGCGCCTTGCTCCGGTGCCGCCTTCTACGACGCCTTCACTTTTCAACACAGATCTGATTGTTCCGAGAATGCATCGAATATCCATAAATAGATTCAGATGTTTCACATAATAGCCATCAAGTCTTGCTTTTTCACTTATTTCCAGCTCATCTCTTCCATGAATCTGTGCCCATCCTGTCAATCCCGGACATACATCATTTGCTCCATATTTATCGCGTTCTTCCAGAAGATCATATTGATTCCAGAGTGCAGGTCTTGGTCCGACCAGTGCCATATCTCCCTGAAAAATATTCAGTAGCTGTGGCAATTCATCCAGACTGGTTTTTCGAAGCCACCTGCCTGTTCCGGTCAGATACTGTTCCGGATCTGTCAGCAAATGGGTCGGTGTATCATGTGGAGTATCAGTCTGCATACTTCGAAATTTGTAAAGCATAAAATGACTCTTGTGGATTCCTACCCGCTTTTGCTTAAAAAATACCGGTGCAGTAATTCCATCTTCCAGCTTGATTGCAATCGCAATACCGGCAAATATCGGTGAAAGAACCACCAGTCCTGCACCTGACAGAATTTTATCGGTCGCTTTTTTCAGTTTTAAATAGCTTTCTGAAGGTTTTCGCATTCCTGATCTTCCTCTGCCTTTATGTGATATGTAGACACAATACTCTGCATCAGCAGTCGCATGTCATCCGTCTCATTTGCTGCTGCTTCTTCCATTACCTGAAGAGCGTAATAAAGTTTATCCTCATCAACATCTATCGGATGTCCGATATGAATCAGTTTATTTGGTGTTTCTGTCATTCCTTCTTCGTCCATAAGGAGCTCTTCATAAAGCTTTTCGCCTGGGCGAAGACCGGTAAATTCGATCGCAATATCCTTCTCAGGAACATATCCTGAAAGACGGATCATATTTCTGGCAAGATCCAGGATCTTCACCGGTTCTCCCATATCAAGCACAAAGATCTCTCCGCCTCTGGCATAGACGCCTGCCTGAAGGACAAGTGAAACTGCTTCGGATATCGTCATAAAATATCGGATGATTTCCGGATCGGTGACTGTCACCGGACCACCTGCTGCAATCTGTTTCTTAAAAAGTGGAATGACGCTTCCATTGCTTCCAAGCACATTTCCAAACCTGACAGCCACAAAATCTGTCTTCGAGTGTCTGTTGAAGCTCTGAATGATCATCTCGCAGACTCTCTTGGATGCTCCCATGATGTTGGTCGGATTGACTGCTTTATCGGTAGAGATCTGTACGAATTTTTTTACTTTCCAGCGGTCTGCCGCCAAGACCAGATTGTAAGTCCCAAGAACATTATTTTTGATTGCTTCATTCGGACTTGCCTCCATCAGTGGCACATGTTTGTGTGCAGCAGCGTGATAAATGATATCCGGTCGATACTTTCCAAGAACTGTATCCACTCGCTCTTCATCGCGAATCGATCCAATCAGCACAGTCAGTTTCAGATTCGGATATTTCATTTTCAGTTCCTGCTGAATGTCATATGCATTGTTTTCATATATATCAAATATGATCAGACGCTCTGGTTTGTGCGCGGCAATCTGGCGGCAAAGCTCGCTGCCAATTGACCCACCCCCGCCTGTCACAAGGATTTTTTTACCGGATACATAATCCATGATCTCATCCATATTGACATTTATTTCTTCTCGTCCAAGAAGATCTTCAATATTTACCGGACGAAGTTTACTGACATTGACTTCTCCATTCACCAGCTGATACACTCCCGGAAGGATTTTCAGTTCACATCCCGTATCTTTGCAGATTTCCAGAATCGGACGAATTTTTCGGCTTCCCGCTGACGGTATCGCAATAATGATCTGTTCAATACCATAGCGTTCCACACTTCTTTTTATCGCATTCCTGTCACCTACCACACGGATTCCCAGTATATAACGTCCGATCTTACGACGGTTATCATCAATCACACAGCAGATTTTCTGATCCAGATATCGACTGTTCTGAATCTCCTGGATCAATGTTCTTCCGGCTTCTCCGGCCCCGATCAGCATGATCTTCTTTTTCTTTTTTATTGAATAATGCTGTCTCTTTCGGTATCGAAGTCGGATCAGTCTGTAAAAGAATCTGCTTCCACCTACCAGCGCGATCAGATAAAACGTGCGGATCACATAATAGCTTCGCGGAAGATGTTTTCCAAATCCAACGACGATTGCCATATCACATAGAGATGAAACAGCAACTGCATCGATGATCTTGAAAGTTTCTTCTAACCCGGCATATTCCCACAGACTGCTGTAGATTCGAAACACTGCAAAAACGATCAGTGTCACAAAAATCATCAACATACCATGACTCACAAGCACATCAAAAAATTCTATTGGTATCTGTTCGATATCAAATTCAAATCTTGTAAGTAATGCCATCAGAGACGAAATAATGATTAATACGATATCCAAAACAATCAGGCAGACTCTTCTCAATAACAACTGATAATTTATTTTCTTTCTCTTCATCCTTTTTTCCCATAGTAGCCGTAATGGCCATAGCCATATCCGTAGCCATACCCGTAGCCATATCCGTAACCATATCCATAACCGGTAATTCCCATCTCTGTTCCATTCAGTACATACCCGATCAGATTTACACCGGTATCTGCAATATTTTCTACTCCGTTCAGGATTCTGTCTATGCGCGCAGAGTCCTGACGTACTACCATGACTGCTCCATCTGTCATACGGGCAATTGCTGATGCGTCCGAAAGCATGCCACATGGCGGCGTATCTACGATCACATAATCATAATTTTTGCGAAGTACCTTTAACAGCCGTTCCAGATATCCGTTTCCAATCAGTTCGGCTGGGTTTTTTACCATCTCTTTTCCCGGCAGAATGTCCAGCTCATACTCGCCGTAGCGGAGCATAACCGATTTGAGATCTGCTTTTTTATTCAGAACATCTGCAATCCCATACTTTTTTGTCCGAATTCCCATAGACAATGCAACAGATGGATGTCTGAGATCTCCATCAAGCAAAGCAACTTTCTTTCCTTTTTTTGCAAGAGAAATTGCAAGGTTTACTGCCACTGTTGTTTTTCCTTCATCGGGTATGGCACTGGTCACGATCAGACTTTTTATTCCATTCTCTTCTGCATTTTTTGTCACTCGCGTGCGAATCGTTCGGAAGCTTTCCCGAAGAACCGTTGTATTTCCTTTCCCGTCAAGAAGTACTGTTTTTTTACTTTTGCGTCTTTTTCCATGTGATTTTGGCACACTTCCAAGATATGCAATACTCAGATAGTTTTTCAGGTCCTCTTCCCTTCGTACCGTTTTTCTTGTTGATGCATATACAAATAAAAGAAAAATACTAATTACCGCCCCCACAGCCACACCTTTTGCAACTGCTCCTGTAAAATTCTGCGGATTCTGTGGTTTTTCCGGAATGCCGCTTTCATCCATCAGCGTCAGCTGTGTATCTCCTATAATATATTCTGCAACCTGCGGATAATATTGGATAACTGCCTGCAGCACATCGTAAGCAGTCTGGGGATCAGAAGCAGTTACATTGATCGTAAAAATTGATGTATCTTGAATTGCTTCTGCTGAAATACTTGCTGGTATCGAATCAACCCCGAGACTTTCTGCCACAATATCTGAAAGTGCGCCACTGGTCAGGATATATGGAAATGTTTTACTGAGCTGTCCTGCTGTTGTTTCATCCGAATAGCTCTGATTGTATCCGTATGCCGTCTTAGTCTCCACAACAAAAGAAGAATATGCCTGATATACCGGAGTATAGTTTGTCTTTTCTCTCATATACATAACGGCTCCACAGACTGCCATAAGCAGAAAACACAGGAGGAAAAACTTCTTAAATCCTCGCCACATATCATCCAGAATCGTAGTAAAATACAGAATTCCGGAATCCATCTCTGTACTACGCTCGCTTCCCATAATGTCCTCCATATCCGTAATGTCCGCTTCCTGCCATATTTTGTGACGTCACACCATTCAGAATGCAGCCAAGTACTTTTCCTCTGGTATTGTTCAGGATATCAATTGCATCATTAATGTCCTTCGTCAATACCGTATCCTGTCTTACTACCAGCACGGAAGCGTCCGTCATCTGTGCCAGTTCCTCAGTATCCGCCACAAGGGCAAGCGGAGAAGTGTCGATAACTACATAGTCCATTTTTTCACGGCAAAATGCGATGATCTGTTTGAGCGTCATGCTTTTCAACAGAGTTTCAATTGCATTTGAAGAGGTTTTATTCAAAATCATATACAAACCGGAATTATTCCAGTTCCGGATAATCTTCTCCGTACTTGCATGGTTGATCAGTACATCTCCAAGATCCTTCTCCTCATTATCACGGACATTAAAAATTTTGTACTGTGCCGGTTTTCGGAAGTCACAGTCTATCAGCATAACTCTGCTTCCTCCCTGCGCAAGTGACAGTGCCAGATTTGCTGCTACTGTGGATTTTCCTTCATTTTCCATCACACTGGTAACAAGAAGTACTTTTGCATCCTCTTTATCCATATAGCTTCTCACTCTGGATGCAGCCATCTTGCTGGACTCCACATAAGCAAAACTTCGAAGTGGATTCTGGATCAGCATAGAAAGATAATCCTTCTTTCTTTTCATGGAAAGAGCCTTTGATTTTTTCTCATAGGCAATCGTTCCAAGCAAACGGGTATCCAGTTTTGTGGATACTTCTCCCGGATTTTTAATGGTATCTCGTATGTAGGAAATTCCGGCCAATAAAACGATCAGGCATCCGGCTGCCACAGCAAATACCTTCATGACGGTTCTTTTTTCATCCAACGGATTGATCGGGGCCATGGCTACAGATGGTTGCTGGATCGTCTCAATGATGACATTTTTAATCGCATAATCAGAAACTGTATTATAATTTTCCATGACAGACTGAAGTACTCGGTATGACTCAGCTGCTGTTCCTGCCTTAACAGAAAGTGTGATCAGATTCGTCTCTGGTACAAGATCTACAGAAGTTTCCACATTCAGGTTGTTCATTCCAAGATCCTGAGCAACTTTTTTCTTAAGCACATTACTTCCAAGAATTTCTGTAAACTGTGATGCAAGCTCTTTCGTAGAATTCAGATTCTGATAAATATTGTTATTCATCCCTTTTGCCGTAACAACAAATGTTGTCGAAGTTCGGTATTCCGGCTGATAAGTCGCACAGATCCAGATATCTGCAAACAATGCAACAGCTATTGCCAGCAAAAGAATGGTCAGCCACTCTCTTCCAATGTCTTTCAGCATGCTGATCAAGTCTATCTGCTGAACGGTTTCGTTGTCTATTCTCTCTTCCATAAATTCCTCTTTCCCACTATCTCACCACAACGATCAGACGTACCTGACCGGTTACACTTTCTTTCCCGCTGTCATCCGTAATCTGATACAGAATTTCATATGTACCAGCGGTATTAAAATCTGCCTGATTCGTGATCTGCACCTCATCTGCAGTAATAGCAGTACGTTCCTGCTTTTCCGCCGGATTCGGATCACGGAGAACACCATCTTCTCCCCGTACAAATTTAATCCCTCCCATAGTGATCTGCTGAACATAGGACCACGGATCAACTGCATTTCCAACTGACGTATATACCAGATACTCTGATAATTCAAACTGCGGTTTCTGTGCCTCCTTTGACGGATCATAAATCTCAACAGTAACCGGTAATTTCTGTACATCTCCGGCACTGTTTGCAACCTGATATACCATTGGATATTCCCCTGCCACATCAGCCTGGACATAATATTCACTGGACATTTTAATCTTTCCGGTGATATCTCCATCCAGCACATCCGAACAGGTAAGCGTTCCCATGATATCCTGTGTATTCATCGCAAAACGCAGAGGTTCCGTCAAAGAAAATGTTGGTGAAACATAATCTGTATATGTAATTTTTCTTGACGCCTTTGTCGCATGATTATCTGAATCAAAAGCAACCACCGTCATATTACGCGTATGGTTTTCCATAAAATTACTGACAGATTCCACGATCAGACTTCCCGTCACATCACCGTCTTTGGAATCCGTTGCCTTAATTCCTTTCAAAAGTTCTCCATCTTCTGCCTGGCAGGATACCTGAATAGAATCTGTATCCATGGTGATCACCGGTGCCTGATTGTCTTTAGAATTGATCTGTTCATATTTGAAATACCCAAAAGACGCAGCTGCGATCACAAACACCACCATGCTAAATATCCTTAACTTTTTCATCGAACACTCCTCTTGATCTTTGCCTGTCAGACAGGCCTAAAATATTTTTTCCTCCGCTCCGGTCTGCGACCATGCAGAGGAATCTGTATATTTTTTATAATCCGTTCCGGATTTTCTTCTGTCAGGTGCCATGCATATTCATAGCCTCCTATATGAACAAGAGCGTTTTTTGCCTCACTCATATGTGGCGTGCGGATATAAGAACGATGCGCATCGCTGGCAATACAGGATATCAGATCATTTCTCAGAAGAATACGTGCTGTTTCCATTACATTTCTTCCAAACCTTCCCAGAATACTGCCTTTATTCATCTGCGTAATGCATCCATTCTGTATCCACTCATACACAAGCTCCGGATAATCCTGTATACAAAAATAGCGTTCCGGGTGTGCGATCAATGGTACGTTACCAGTGTCAAAGATATCTTCCAGACATTCCTGAATCCACCAGGGTTCTGCATCAAACGGAAACTCAACAAGGTAATAATCTGTCCCATTGATTCCACTCAGCTGCTTATTTTTTATCTTTCGTGCAATATCCTCTGAGGCAAAAATTTCCATCCCGTTCACTATCTTTAACGGAATCTTTTCTTCTTTCAGTGCAGTACGCAGTTGTTCAAATGCAGCTCTCAGCTGCTCTGACTGGAAATTTTCAAATCGCCCCATCTGATTGCTGTGTGGTGTCGCTGCCATGATCTCTACACCACTTTCCACCGCCAGCTCTGCCATTTCCAGTGATTCTTCCATATCTTCTGAACCATCATCCAGATCCGGCAAAATATGTGCATGTATATCGATCATTTTTATCCCCTTTTTACAGCACAACTTTATACAGAATATAATTCTACCCTTTTCTCCTTTCTCCTCCTACATACTAAAGTATGTGTTTTTTCCTTCTTTTTCCTAAAAGATGGGGATTTTTCTTAAAAAAAAGAAAGACCCGTGAATCAAATCCTCATTTTAAGATTTGTTCACAGATCTTTTCACATACGACTATTTTCTGTTGTTTTCTACCATTTATCCGAGATACTGTCGTTAATGTAGAAATAAAAGACTTCCATAAATAAGCAGCCCCGCGGCTGTCAGTACACCGACTGCAATGCCGAGTGACAGCAACAGGAAGTATCGGTCTCTGGAACTTCTGTGTTTCTTTTTTCTGCTCTCTGAAGCATTTTCTGCCGGAGCAGTATCTTTCCACGGACTGGCATGTTTTATATTCGTTTTATGATACGTTGTATCCCTGTGTACCTCTCTTTTTTCATATGTTGCACTGGTCTGTTCCGATGAATCCTTTTCTCCCAGTGTGCCAAGAAGTTCCTGATTTAACCGATCTGTATAGACTTCCTTTTTTGTTTTCTCATTCATAGATTTCTGTCCCGCCTTCCTATTTCAATTTCTTCAGATTACTCTCTCTGATTTCATAAATATGATCACTGACAGAAAGAACACTCGGCCGATGGGTCGTAACAATACAGGTTCTGCCTCTGTCCTTTTTCATGATGTTTTTCAGTACTCGCTCTTCTGTCTCGATATCCAGTGCCGAAGTTGCTTCATCAAGTATCAGAACTGGTGCATTTTTCAAAAGTGCCCTGGCGATAGCAAGTCTCTGTGCCTGTCCTTCCGAAAGTCCGCTGCCTTTCTCTCCGACTGTTGTTTCAATTTCATCCGGAAGTTTTTTTACAAACTCATACGCGCAGGCAGTTTCCAGTGCTTCCCTGATTTCTTCATCTGTAGCATCGTTTTTTACCATTCTCATATTTTCAGCAATCGTTCCTGCAAATATCGTATTTCCCTGCGGCACATAACTAAACATTTTTCGTGTTCCTGCGGAAAGCCTGCATCTTTCTTCCTCTGTGTTTTTTAATTCTGCAATTCCCTCTGCCGGGTACAAAAGACCAAGCAAAACACGGATCAGCGTTGTTTTTCCTTCTCCGGAAGGCCCGATAACTGCTGTGATTTCTCCGGAATGTGCAATAAAATCTCCATTGCGAATGACATTTTTTCTGTCTTCATAACAGGCATTTATATTTTTCATCTCAATCGTGATTTCTTTTTTCGTACTTTTCAGTATTTCCTCTACCTGTTCCGTATCAAGAAATTTTTCTTTTTCCAGTTCCGAAACCGCCATCAGTCTTCCTGCACAGGTTGCTGCATTGATCGCCGCCGGCACGATCTGAATCAGTGAAGAAAAAGAGGATGACAGAGAATTTGCCATCTGAAAAAACATCAGCAGGGTTCCGGTGGTAATATATCCACTCCATAACCGATATACACTCCATCCAAAACAGATATACGAAACACCGGTTCCCACCGCCGACATAAAGGACGAAGTATACACCGTAAATTTATTGTAATCCAGCATTTTTTCTTTGTATCTGTTTTGAAGTCCCTGTAGTTTCTTCTCAAACACATTGGTCAGATCAAGAGCTTTCACCGTCTGGATATTCTGAAACGTATCATCCTGAAAAGACATCAGGCTGCTGGTCATCTCTCGCATTTCATTATTATAGGTCCGCATCTTCTGCATGAATTTTCTGGAGAAGAGAACCGTAACCGGGGCACTGAGAAGTGCAATTCCTGCCATGACCGGATCATAATAAAAAATAATCATAAACGCTCCGATAAACTGCACAAGTTTCGTAATACTGTTTGGAATCCAGCCGATCACACTGGAAGCAACCTGCGCCGCATCGTTTGACAGTCGGTTCAGAAGATCACCGCTTCGAAATGACTGAAGCTCTTTCCATTCGGTATGTATAATCTTCTGAAAAATATCGGCCTGAATCTCATTCTGAACTACAACATTGATCCTTGCTGATATCCGGCTGATGACTGCATTTGAAATAATTCCTGCCGCGGTCATGCATATGATCAATATTGCAAACATAAGAATCCTGTCTTTCCTGACTCCGGTGACTGCATCGATCAGATACTTGGATACAACGCTGCTGCCAAGTCCCATAACCGTACTGAAGACTCCGGCAAAGATATAAAAACATATGGACAGCCAGTATCGTTTCGCATACTGGTACATCCATACTGTTTCCCTGTAAATTTCTTTCAGATATCCTTCTTTGATCTTAATGATTATTTTTCTGATCCACTGTTTCAAAATAATACTCCACTCGTATGTACTGAATTTTTATTGCCTTTTTCCAACAGAAACTTGGTCAAATTATAGCACCGCATTTCGTTATTCTCAAGCAATTCTGTGCCTGAAAAGTGAATATATTTCTATTATCAGTGTCCGAAACGGTATCACATAACTCCAGATATTCTTAAAGAATTTCCACGTAAAGCTGTGTTCATCCAGACACTTTCCTTTACGCATAACCTCCGTAATTACACCAAAAATCTGGTTTTCTTTAACAGGTCCTTCTATATTTTTCTGTCCATCTCCAATAAAATAGAACTGGCTTTCACCAGTTCTGTTGTTTTTCCGTATAAAGTGAATTCTGTGCATAATGTACTGTCCGTTTTCTCTCTGAAAAAAAGCAATGTCTCCTTTTTTCAGTGGTCGATCTATACGCTTTATCAATACCTGATCCCGCCGGTCGATCAGAAACGGCATCATACTGTTTCCCGTGACCACAAGCGGAACTTCCTTTCCTTCCTCAAGAATCGAACGTACAACCTTCATATATTCCTCGTTGTCCACAATACGAACAGGAATCTCGTGATTCATAGAATTCTCCTTTAACTCTTTATTCTGTTTTCATCATTTATATCGTAATTATCTTACAAAACGCCCTGTGCCTTCATTTCTCTGGATACATTAACATATTCTTTACTGTTCTCAAGATTTCCAAGCTTCTCTTCCCAGGTAAGATTTCGTTTAATCTTCGCCGGACTTCCAAATACAAGAGATCCATCTGGAATGACTGTATTCTTGGTCACCAGACTTCCGGCTCCAATAATGCAGTCATTTCCAATACGTGCACCATCAAGAATCACCGCACCCATTCCAATCAGAGTCCTGTCCCCGATCGTACAGCTGTGGATCACGGCATTATGACCTATCGTAACATTATTTCCAATAAAAACCGGTTTATTACGGCTCACATGAACAGTACAGTTTTCCTGTATATTTGTCTCCTCACCAATCACAACCGGAGCTTCATCGCCACGAATGACTGTATAATATAATACACAGCTGTCCCGCCCGATCGTCACATCTCCGACAATTACGGACTGTTTCGCTATTCGTGCGTCTTCTGATATTTTTACACTTTTATAATTCATCATATTTTCCTGTACTCATTTCTAATTGTACTGCATATATTATGAATGAAAGCCCTCAAAATTACAAGATATTTTCCTTTTCCATACAAAAAAAATCCCCCGAAATCCTTGTACCTCAATGAAGTATCATGAATTTCAGGGGACTAAAATACTCTGCTTAAATCAAATCAGAAATTATTTACCAGCTGCCTGTGCTGCAACTTCTGCTGCGAAGTCATCCTGACGTTTTTCGATACCTTCGCCAGTTTCGAAACGAACGAAACCTTTGATTGCAATCTTAGCGCCGTTTGCTTTAGCAACTTCTTCTACATATTTAGCAACAGTCTGTTTTCCATCTTCTGCTTTAACGTAAACCTGATCAAGAAGGCAGATCTCTTTGAGTTCTTTCTTGATACGTCCAGTGATCATACCCTGGATAACCTTCTCCGGTTTCTGGGATTCTTTCGGATCGTTCTGGATCTGAGCAAGAAGGATTTCTTTTTCATGCTCGATATATTCAGCACTTACTTCGCTGTCGCTTGTGTACTGCGGTTTCAGAGCTGCAATCTGCATTGCTACGTTTCTAGCCATTTCTTTCACTGCATCGTTAACAACATCTGTTTCAACGTCTACAAGAACGCCGATTTTTCCACCCATATGTGTGTAAGAAGCAACGAATCCGTTTTCTTCTTTCACCTGAGCAAATCTTCTGATGTGCATGTTCTCACCGATAACTGCGATCTGAGCTGCAAGAGCTTCGTTTACAGTCTTGGTTGTATCAAGTGCCCATGGCTCTGCAAGGAAAGCGTCGATGTCAGCTGCGGAAGTTGTAAGTGCCTGTGCTGCAACATCTGCAACATAGCTCTGGAATTTTTCATTCTTAGCAACGAAGTCTGTCTCAGAGTTAACTTCTACAACAACTGCGTTCTTCTCATCATCAGCAACAAGAGTCTTGCAAAGACCTTCTGCTGCAACACGGCTTGCTTTTTTCTGAGCTGTAGCAAGACCTTTTTCACGCAGGAATTCTACTGCTTTGTCCATATCGCCATCTGTAGCTGTAAGAGCTTTCTTACAATCCATCATTCCGGCACCGGTCATTTCTCTTAATTCTTTTACCTGAGCTGCTGTAATAGCCATTGTATTTTCCTCCTGGAATTATTAAATTAATTATTCCTCTGTAGCTTCTTCAACTTCTGCTTCTTCAGCTTCTGTTGTTCCCTGATTTGCTTCGATAACAGCGTCTGCCATTTTTGAAACGATCAGTTTTACGGCACGAATAGCATCATCGTTACCCGGGATTACGTAATCCAGTTCTTCTGGGTCACAGTTTGTATCGCAGATACCGATAAGCGGAATTCCTAATGTATGAGCTTCCTGAACGCAGATTCTTTCTTTCTTAGGGTCAACGATGAAGATTGCGTCCGGGAGACGTTTCATCTCTTTGATACCGCCAAGGTTTTTCTGCAGTTTAGCAAGTTCTTTTCTTAATTCAATAACTTCTTTCTTTGGAAGTACTTCGAAAGTTCCGTCAGCTTCCATAGCTTCGATCTGTTTCAGTCTTGCAATACGGCTCTGGATTGTCTTGAAGTTTGTAAGCATACCACCAAGCCATCTTTCATTTACATAGTACTGTCCGCAACGCTCTGCTTCTGCTTTGATAGCATCCTGAGCCTGTTTCTTAGTACCAACGAAAAGAATGCTTCCGCCGTTAGCTACGATATCAGCTACTGCATTGTATGCATCGTCAACCATGCCTACAGACTGCTGAAGGTCGATGATATAGATTCCGTTTCTTTCTGTGTAGATGTATGGAGCCATTTTAGGGTTCCATCTTCTTGTCTGATGTCCGAAATGAACACCTGCTTCCAAAAGCTGTTTCATTGAAATAACGCTCATGATTTGTTCTCCTTTTTGGTTAAATTCTTCCGTACAGATCATTTTCTATCCGGACCCAACCTCACACCGTAAGGGCACCATCCATCGGAATCTCTGTACGTGATTTTTATTTGTGCGGTTTTGCGCACATTGCAACTCCTAGAGTATAGCATAAGAAAACCCTCTGTGTAAAGAGGGTTTTGAGTTATTTTTGAGTTTTACGATGAAAGTTTCTCCGTGCAGTTCAGAAATACCACTGTGTTTTCTATTCAGTGCATGCGCTTATTTGCCGTCAGTCGCGCAAACTCGGCTTCGCCTCAGACAGTGCGCTTGATGACGGCAGCTTGCCTGCACTTCATTACGAAAGCCTCGTGAGTATTTCCTGCTCTGCACGGAGATACACCCACCTGTAATGTCATCACAAGAAGTTAACCTATTATAATGATTATATTATCAGCATTTATCATCGTGTTATTATGCTCGCAAGCTTTTTATTTCCTCCTCGGTCAGGGGGCGGCATTCTCCTTTTTTAAGGTCGTCGGACAGGGTGAGGGACCCCATGGCGGTTCTTTTGAGGTAGATAACGGGGGTGCCGACTGCTGCCATCATGCGTTTCACCTGGTGAAATTTTCCTTCGTGGATCGTCAGATGCAGTTCTGTATAGACTTCCGGGAGATTTTCTCTGCGGACGCGTCCTGGTTCTGGTTCGCCTGCGCCTTCCCAGCTTCCACCGACGATTTCCACTTTTGCCGGCATCGTCAGATTTTTTTCGCCGATATCCACACCGTTTTCCAGTTTCTCGATCTTTTCCACTGTAAGCTTTCCTTCTACGCGGACAAAGTATGTTTTATCCACATGTTTTCCCGGTGCAAGGAGTTCATGCGCCAGCATACCATCATCTGTGATAAGGAGCAGGCCTTCTGTATCTTTATCAAGTCTTCCTACCGGAAACAGACCCTTGCGATCAGATGGAACATATTCCATAACTGTTCGGTCATTACGATCTTCTGTTGCACTGACGCAGCCGGCTGGTTTATTCAGAAGATAATAGACAAATTCCGGTACTGCACCTACTGTTTCACCTGAAAGTACAACGGTATCCTTCTCCGGATCAACCTTCAGTTCCGGTTTCTTCGCCGGAACTCCATTGACCTGAACCTGCCCCTTCTGTATAAACTTTTTCACTTCGCTTCTCGTACCCTTTCCTGCATCCGCAAGAAACTTATCCAGCCTTACTGCCTTTGCCATATATACTCCTTATTCTGTCTCAGATGAATCTGCATCGCTGCTGCTTTCCAGATAGATTGAAGTTGGTTCATCTGCTCCACCTATAATTTCCTGTGATGCCAGATTTTCATCATCATCTATATATCGAGTTTCTTCATTCATTACCGGTGCATCCACCTGTATACTACTCTGTTTTATCCCAAGAGCTGTAATCTTTTCTTTTACAAAATCAGGCAGCTTTTCTGTCTTCAGTCCATATGTATTCACAGCCTCGCCTTTATCTGTAAACACAGATACATAAACATTCTGATATATCTCTGAATCTTTGTCAGCATATCCATTGTATCTTACAGTCAATGCCTCTTTCAGAGCTTTTATTTCTTCTGGATTCTCATAGGTTACATCTTCCTGCTGTCCATTCTCATCATTAAAATAGTTCATCATGATCTTTTCAATATCCAGTTCCTCTACCGTCAGAGGATAACCTGTTTCCTTAAGAATTGCAAGAGTATTTTTAAATGAAGGATATATACCGACTATCCATTCTGCATACTGTACATCTGCATTCGTATTTCCTGGTATCATATTATTCGCATCCTGTTTACGAGGAAGCTGATAAGCAAAATCAATTTTAACCTCGGGTACTTGCATAAAATCTTCTGCTGTTGCAGCATCGACATCCTGCTTCATCGCTTCAAGGAGCTGTTTCATTTTATCCGAATCATTCTGGAAGATGCTGTATCCATTTCCGCCTGCATCATTCAGTCCAATATTTTTCAGATATTTCTGATCAAGATTAAGGAAACCAAATTTCTGTTCTTTCAGATTCTCTTCCTCATATAATCCTTTTACAAGAGCACTTAAATTTTCCGTCCTTATCCAGTATTTTCGGTAGATTTCTCTTCCCGATTTTAGTGTATATTTTATACTTGAATAAGAATAATATGTATAATCTCCATCGATTGCCTCACTTTTTGGATTGCCGGCAACGATATCCTGAAGAGCCTTATAAGTCTGATCACCTATACCGTTTTTACCGGTTAATGCCATAGCAGGTTCAGCCCAGTTATTTGCATCTGTTATTTCATAGTCTCCATCTTTTGTCTTTTGGACATTCTCATAGTAATCCTGATCAAAAGACATCATGTTGAGATTCACGGATGCAATGTCTTCCTGTTTTGGAATATAGCTGTCAAAATGCATAAGGTCTTTCTGAAAGACAAGTGCACAAACTGCTACAAGTCCCCCTGCAATTACCAGCTGCAGCTTTTTCGCGAAAAAGCCCTGGAAACTCATCTGATATATTGTTTCTAACAGCCCATGTATTATGACTGTTCCAAGTATCATGCCAAAAATCCACCAGAGGATTTTTACTTTTCCTGTAGTGAGCGGATAGAATATCCAGCCGACTGCAAGGCCACCCGGAACCACGACCATAAATCTCACTACCGTTGAAATCCACGGATAAACCATAGATTTTCCAGCCGATTCTGATGGTCTTTTCTTATATGCTGCCCATGCCAGAACTCCAAGTACAGCACCGAGGATGATAACTGCTATAAGTAATTTTCCTGCCTTTCCTTCCGCATAAGCACTGACCATACTGAGGATCAGCGTTCCCGGAGATGCAACATGCAGAAGAGTATGAAAGCTACCATACTGATATTCCGGAAAGAAGGTCTGCCAAAATGACTGTCCATAGGCTACAAGAATCAGATTCAGTACAATACCATACAGATACATTCCACCCAGACACAAAATACCCATCAGCATATTTCCTGTCACACTGATCACAAGCACAATGCTGAAATAGATCACCAGGTAGATGATAAGATGCAGGAAAAACATTTTCACGGCCATCCCCATAATACTCAGGCTGAAAAAGCCTCGTGCTGCACCAATGCAGATCATCAGAAATTCTGCAACAATATATGGTATCAGATAATATACCAATCCTGAAAATATTCTTTCCTGAAACATTTCTGATCGTTTCATCGGAAGTCCGTGATAATAGTCTGTTTTTTTACCAGAGTACAGGTAAATAAATTCGTTCACACTGTTTATGAAAGCTGCTATTGATGCAATGATCAGGCCTGACAGCACAAAGCCATCCTTCCACAAATTGTTATACAAAATCTGACTTTGCAAAGCTGAATATTTCAGATCACTCCAGGAGCTCAGCTTCACCATACCAGTCACCGGAAATGCCAGAAGAAATCCGAGTGCTATAAATGCCGGTATCCATATCTGACCTTTAGAAATCGTCTTTATATATTTAGAAGAAAATATTCTGGATTTCATAACCAGCCACCTCCGTTTCACTGATAAATATTTCTTCCAGAGTCAGCGGAAGCACTTCACTGAACAATGGATTCTTCTCCTGTATCTTTGCCATGATTTCTGACCGCGTACCTCTTGCTGTAAACAATACAAGTGATCCCTGATGATCAACCTTTAATATGTCCAGTTCTTTTTTCAATTCCTCTTCCTGTTTCCTGTCTGTCAAAACACACTGTACTTTATGAATATGGAATTTCATATCTTCCAGGTCTTTACTCAAAAGCATGCCTCCTTTATGCAAAAGTCCCACATGATCACAGATGTCTTCCAGTTCTCTCAAATTGTGTGAAGCAAGAACCGGAGTAAAATCTCTGCTCATGATTTCTGCTGCAAGCAGACTCTTAACCCCCTGACGTACTACCGGATCCAATCCGTCAAATGTTTCATCACAGAGAAGATATTTTGTCCCTGCACTGATTCCAAGAAGTACCATCAACTGTTTTTTCATACCCTTAGAAAAGCTGCCGACTTTTCTTCTTTCATCAAGCTGGAACTGATTCATCAGTTTTGCAAATCTCTGCTTCTCAAATTTCGGATAATGCAGCTGGTAGAACGCTGCCATATCCAGTGCTGTATAATTTGTCGGAAAATAGCAATCATCGGATATGTAGAAAATCTGTTCTTTTGCCTTTTCATTATCAAATACTGCCATATCATCAATCTTTATTTCGCCCTCATCAGGTTTCAGAATTCCTGCAATCATACGAAGAAGTGTACTCTTCCCTGCACCGTTGCTTCCAACCAGACCGAAGACCTCTCTTTCCCCGATTTCCAGCGAAACCTTACTAACTGCCATAAGCGTCCCAAATGCTTTGCTGCATCCCCTTATCTCTATCATCTCTGTTCCTCCTCATAGCCTTTCTGAACCAATGTCATCAGTTCCCCTTCTGTCATACCTGTGTGGATTCCACGTCTGACAAGTTCCAGAAATTCTTTTCGAAAATCTTCTTTGCTTTTTTCCTGAATCTGCTGCGTCTCTGCAACAAAATTCCCTTTGCCTTTTACCGGATAGATCAGTCCCTCCTGCTCCAGTGTCATATAAGCTCTCTGAATCGTATTCGGGTTGATAGATAATTCCATTGCCAGCTGCCGGACAGAAGGAAGTCTGGAACCAGCCGGCAATGCCCCCTGATAGATCAGCGTCCTGAATTTCTCTGTAACCTGTTCGTAGATCGGACGCCTGTCCTGATAATCTAAGATAATCATTGCCCCTCCTTTCTGCTGTAGATCATTTCCTACACGTGTATTTAGTGTATTAATTGTTTTAATACACTCATAATATCATACATTCCCCTTAAGAGCAACCTTTCTAATTATAAAATCTTTCTAAACCCCGAAATCTAATTACCATTATTTCTTTATATAACAAAAGCTCCCAGATTTTATTTCATCTGAAAGCTTTTCATTTGTATCATAATTTTTACTTTTCTCTGCTATATAACTCGTTTTGATCTTCCCTGTACTCTTTTTGTAAAATAAAAACAGCCAAAAATCATTACCATCAGTAAGATCAGGAATAATATCATGATTGCAGCCGGATTCCTGGCAATGATCCATGTATATAAATCCGGTGATATCAGTGACCAGATATTAGCCCCCATATGCAATAGCACACTGCTCCACAGACATCCACTGATATCCAGAATATATGCAAACACTATTCCAAGAAGGCTCGCATAAACTGCCTGTACCAGATTTCCATGATAGATTCCAAAAATCAGGCCAGAAATTACAGCAGCTGCTCCCATTCGCATATAATCCCGAAGTCTCAGATAGATCAGCCAGCGAAAAACGATTTCCTCTGCAAGCGGTGCTATGATTCCCATAGATAAGATCAGGAACCACATTTGTTTTCCTTCCATCAGCTGGTCCATAGATTCCTGATATTCCTGATAATTCAAAACCGACTGCAGTATCCCCACAAGCATATTGGCAAACTGCGAAAATGCCGCTCCCATTCCAAGCAACAGTAACATTTCCGGAATTTTCAACTGCCATGGTTTTTGCGAAGTTACAAGTCCGCCAATTTTTCTCGCAGCACGGTCTCTACTGTAAAACCACAGACAGGGAATCATAGCAAGTAATCCAGTCAGCCCTGTAAAAAGAATTGCATTTTGATAATAAGCATCCATTCCCCCGCCAGATTTCATGATCAGCCACAGACCTGCGTAGCCAACGATCTGTGAAATCAAAAAATGAATCCCACAGGGATATGCTACTCTCCAGATCTGTCTGACATGGCTTTGTCTGCGTCGGGGGCTCAGACGAAAAAATCCAGGATTTCTTCAGCTGATGCCACGATCTGCAATGGCTGGGAGGCCGCAAGTTCTTCTTCTGTCCCATAGCCATAAGAAACAGCCACACAATCAAGTCCTGCCTTTCTGGCTCCAATAACATCGTGCTCTTTATCCCCCACCATGATCACCTGCTCGCGGTGATGATCCAATCCAAGGCGTTTCAAGGTTTCTTCAATCACCTCTGTCTTATTTGTTCTGGCTCCATTCATTTCACTGCCCACAATTTCGTCAAAATATTCCGTCAAATTAAAATAATCTAAAATCTGTTTCACATAATATTCTGGTTTGGAAGATGCAACTGCCAGAAGGTATTTCTTTCTCCTTAATTCCTGAAGCATCTTTTCCACACCCGGATATGGACGATTCTCAAATATTCCAGTCGTAGAATAACGCTCTCTGTAGTATTCCACTGCTTTGCGCGCAGTTGCTTCATCCATATCTGCATACTTCATAAACTGCTCCATCAGCGGTGGTCCGATAAACACTTTCAGTTTTTCAAGATCCGACTCTGGTCTGCCAAGCTTTTCAAGCGCATACTGCACGCATTTTGTGATTCCCTCACCTGACTCTGTCAACGTTCCATCCAGATCAAATAAGATTGCTTTATACATAATTCCTCCGATTAATTACAGATAATTTTTCTTTTGTATCAAAAAATTCGTCTAAAAAACATTATAGGTCAGTATAACATTCTTTTTCTCTCCCGTCCACGTAAAATCTGCCGGTATCATAGCTGCAATCTCCAGCAGATTTATGTCATTGACAAGGTCATGTACTCTGACTATTTCTCCCTCTGTATCCCAGTCTTTTTCCTGTCCGTTAACACGTACACTTACAATTTCTACCACTGCATTCTTCTTGATTCGAATTTCTGCATATTCTCCCTTTTCCAATTCCCGTCTCAAACATAAGAGTTTCATTTTTCGCAGACATTCTGCTGGCGGCAGACGGTACTCTTCTTTGTACTCCGTTACTGTTTCCACCTCTTCTTTCGGAACTTCTGTAAATACCGGTATTGAAGTTGCTGTTGGCGCAGGAACCGGAGTTGGAGTCACAGTCGGTACCCATGTCGGACTCGTTTCTGCAGGAAGCGATACTACCGTGTTCTCAGACTCGATGATTCTGTCTTCATCCATGATCGAACTACTTACATTTTCGTTCCCTCCTCTATACCTTTCCGTATATTCCGTTTCAGAAGAACGGGCTTTTTCAGTTGTTGTGGAACTTTCCCGTGCATTCCAATTCTGTACAGGCACTTGTTCATACTCTTCATTATATGAAGATACCGTTCCTGAAGTATTTTGTTCTGATTCCTGTCCGTCATTTCGTGCTTCATCTGCATAAGGATTACTGTCATTCTGTTCCGGTGTATTGTATACCGGCTCATCCTCCCATTCTTCTCCGATTCCTTCATATTCACCGGTTCCTGTTGAAACATCAAATCCACCAAACTCAGCCGCATATGCAGCTGAACAACTTCCGTACATCGCCATTATCAGTAAACTAAAAAGCACTTTCCAAAAAAGAGTGTTTCGTCCTTCCAAGAATAATTCCCGCCTCCTTCTTCCATTCCTGCCATTCTTCAGCAAAAGCATCTGCTATCTGCATTCTTTTTTCTTCTGCCCTGTTTCTCCACTGTCTGTATACTGCTCTGCTTTCCTGGTACCTGCCCTGTCTGCACAGAAATAATCCATATTCCAGATAGCCCTTACTATACTCCGGCTCATATGTTAACAGTTGCCGATAGTAGATTTCTGCATGATCTGCTTTGTCTGCCAGCTGCCCGTTCCACGCAAGCAGTTCCAGAATTCGAATCTGATCCTGTGTCTTCTGATAAACTTTTTGCAAATTCTGCAATTCTTTTTCTATGTGAACATGTATTTTCTCTTTCCATATTGCAGAACCAGTCTGATATTCCATGGTAAAATACTGCGCGGTCACCGGTGTCAGCATCTGCGACAGCTCTGGCAGTTTTTCTCTGTCTAATCCTGAACCCAGAACAGCCACAAACACCACCAAAGCTACCGCCAGCGGAAAAAGTGCAGCTTTCAACTGCAAATTCAGCGGATGAATTTTACATAATTCATTTCTTGCCTCCGCGGTACCCTGCCAGCGCTTCTCCGGCTCCGTACGGCAACATCTGAAAATAAATTTCCCCAAAGCAGGACATTTCAAAAAATACCGGAATTTCTTTTTGCCACAAAGCACTTCCATTGTTTTTCCAAGTGCATAAAAATCGCTGGCTGCACTTATCTTTCCTTGCAGCTGTTCAGGGGCAGCATATCCTCTTGTTCCCTTTATTTTTTTATAAGAAGCACTATATGAAAAAACCGCACTTCCAAAATCTACCAGGTACAGGCGTTTCTGATCTGTCATCATTATATTTGCCGGCTTCAGATCCCCATAAAAAACTGCCGGTTTCCTGGAATGAAAATATTCCAGTACCTGCAAGGTCACATCACCTATGCACAGTATCTCCTCGATGGAAAAAACATATCCTTCCTGCATATACTCTTCCAGAGATCTGCCATGTATATATTCCATGATGATGTAACAAAAGTTACCCCTCTCTGCGTAATCAATCATCTTGGGCAGATAGGGATGTTCGAGAAGTCTGAGCAGTCCGGTCTCTCTTCTGCTGCTGACAGGCAGCTCTTTTACCGCACGAAAAATGCCAAGTTCCAGATCACGTGCCAGATACATGGAACCTTCACCGCCTCTGCCAATCTGCTCGACAATACAATAGCGGCCTTTCAGTATGATTCCTGTTAGATCGATATCGATCGCTCCTTTCGCTGATTTTTATAAATATCTGTATGGAAAAATGTTGGGAATTCCAACTTATAGAATTTTGAGATGAAATAAGTATATCATAAAAAGGAATGGAAAATAATAAATTTTTTCTAAAAAAATCTCACCTTCCAGATGGGAGGTGAGACTTTAATTCAATTACATACGATCCGGTGCTGAGAACCCAAGAAGGTCGATGCTTGTTTCAAGTATATCTTTTGTAAGACCGAGAAGTTTCAGGAAGGATTCTTTCTGTGCCTGGTTTTCTTCGCTGAGGATCTTAGTCTCATGGTAAAAACTGTTGAATGCGTTGGATACTTCATAAATGTATGCGCAGATCTTATGCGGAGCTTTTTCTTCAAAAGCATTCTCAATGGTACTTCCGAATTTTGTCAGTTCCAGCATAAGATTCTTCTGGCTTGCATTGACAGCCGGAAGGATTTCTCCTGCTTCAAGGTTTCCACCTTCTTCTTTATAACGATTGAGAATGGATTTGATACGAACGATCGTATACAGGATATACGGACCTGTATTTCCTTCGAAGGAAGTGAAACGATCAATATCAAACACATAATCTTTGGTTGCCTGATTGGACAGGTCACCATATTTGATCGCGGAAAGTCCTACGATCTCCGCTGTTTCTTTTGCATCCTGATCTTTGACACTTCTGTTTTCAACGATCTTGTGGAACATCTCTTCGTCAATATCTGCGATGAGATTTTCCAGACGCATAACACCGCCTTCTCTTGTTTTGAACGGTTTGCCATCTTTTCCATTCATGGTACCAAATCCAAGGAAAGAAAGTTTCGTCTCCGGTTTTACAAGTCCGGTCTTTCTTGCACAGCGGAATACCTGAATGAAATGAAGTTCCTGACGTTTGTCTACTACATAAAGGATTTCATCCGGATCAAAGAGTTTGACACGCTCTACGATCGTTGCAAGGTCTGTTGTGGTATACAGAGAAGCTCCGTCTGATTTCAATAGCATACATGGTGGAATTTCTTTGGTGTCAGATTCTTCTTTGACATCTACTACCAGTGCGCCCTGATCCTCATATGCAAATCCCTGGTCTTTCATTTTCTGAACCATATCCGGGATATACGGCTGTGCATCAGATTCTTTTTTCCACAGATCAAAGGAAACATTCAGGTTTGCATAGTTTCTCTTGAGATCCGTAACTGAAACCTGCATGATGTGGTTCCAGAGAGCCATATATCCAGGTTTACCCTGCTGAAGCTGATGTGTTGCTTCAAGAGCTTCATTACGGTATTCTTCGTCTTCTTTGGATTTACCACTTGCACATGGATAGATTTCCTCAAGTTCGCTGATGGTAAACGGTGCTTCCTTCGGATATTCTCCTTCGTAAGTATCGTCAAAATAAACCAGTTCCGGCTTACGGTGTTTCAGTTCTGTAATGATCAGTCCCATCTGCAGACCCCAGTCTCCAAGATGAACATCACCGATCACTTTGTGTCCGACAAAACGTCCGATACGCTTGATACTCTCACCAATGATCGCAGAACGAAGATGACCTACATGAAGTGGTTTTGCAACATTCGGTCCGCCGTAGTCGATAATGATCGTCTTCGGTTTCTCAGCAGTTTTTACAGAATATTTCTCATCTGCTGCCATTTCTTTCAGGTAATCAGCAAGAAATTCTTCTTTAACCCGCAGATTGATAAATCCTGGCTTCACAACTTCTGCCATTGCAAAGATCTGACTGTCTTTCAGATATGCAACTACATCATCTGCGATCATAAATGGTGCTTTCTTGTATGCTTTGGCTCCTGCCATGGCTCCATTACACTGAAATTCACATAAATCCGGTCTGTTGGAAACGGTAACTTTACCGTACTCCGGATTGTATCCGGCTTTTTCAAAAGCAGAAGCAAGTTCTTCTGCCATTAATTCCATAAGTTTTTTCATTTTTCTGACTCCTTTTATACAGTTACTTTCTTTGAGCATGCAACAGCAAGTGCTCCATGTCCGATATGGCATGCAACACTTAAAGAAAGTGGATCCATATGGATGTCCATTCCAGGAAATGCTGCCTGAACTTCTTTTTTGAATTCCTCGGCCTCTTCTTTGTTTCCTGCATAAGCTATCTGCAGACACATCTCACCGGATTCTACATATTTCTTAAAACGTGTATCCCAGTCTTCCTGCATTGCTTTCATCATGACTCTCTTTGCCTGCTTCTTACCTCGGACTTTTGCATATGCATCAAGCTTCTCTCCCTGGATCTGAAGAACAGGTTTCAGATTCAGAACCGTTCCGATCGCAGCTGCAGCCGGAGTGATTCTTCCACCTTTTTTCAAATATTTCAGAGTTTCCAGAGTAATATAGATACTTGACTCCATCTTCTCTTCTTCCAGTTTTTCTTTAATCTCTGCCGCACTCTTTCCGGCATCTCTTAATGCTATTGCATCAAGTACTGACTGACGCTGCGTAACTGAGATTCTCTGGTTATTAACGACCTGCACTCTGCCATCGTAATCTCTGGCAAGCATGGTAGCTGTATCACAGGACGCACTCAGTCCACTGGACATCGGAATATGTACAATCTCATCATACTCTTCCAGCAGATTATCCCATAAACCACATACCTCAGCCGGACTTGGCTGTGAAGTAGATATGGATTCATCATTTTTCAGACGTTCATAAAAATCTTCCTGTGAAAGAGTGATTCCTTCCAGATACATCACATCGTTAATATAAAAAGGCATAGGCAGAACAGAGATTCCCAGTTTTCTTCCTTCATCCTGCGTAATACCACTGTTACTGTCTGTTATAATTGCAATTTTTCCCATACTGCATCTCCTCATGTATTTTACTTCATATCTGAATCATTGCATATTGGTTATAGTCTAACACATTTTTTTCTCCATCTCAATTAAAATATCAAAAATGCCCCCTCATAACAGAAAAAGAGATTGGAGTCTGTCTCTGATCAACAAACTCCAACCTCTGTCATTCACTTCTAAGTGCATCAATCGGATTTAAATCGGCAGCTTTGACTGACGGAAGTAATCCAAAGATCACGCCAATCAATGTGGAAAAAAGAACGGAACCAATGATCGCCGGTATACTGATAGCTGTCGGAGCCCCCGACAGTTCCGATACCACTTTGGAAAGCGCAATTCCAACAATGACTCCGATCACGCCTCCAATACTTGTCAGCATGGATGCTTCTGTCAGGAACTGAAACAGAATCACTTTCTTTCGTGCACCAATTGCTTTTTTCAGACCAATTTCACTGGTTCGTTCAGTGACAGATACCAACATGATATTCATAACGCCGATACCTCCGACCAACAATGAAATACTTGCGATCCAGATCAGCTGTGTATTGGTGCTCTCACTGAGTTTCTGCAGGTTCTTGACCTGCTGCATCACATCATCCGCTTTATATTTGTACTTGGATGTATTGGTGTTGATTCCCTGATTCATAATATCCGCTGCTGCATTTCCGGCAGAGCTCATATTATCCGTTGAATCTGCCCGAATCACGGCATTCTCAGGTTCATCAAACTTAAATGCCATGGGCCAGCATTTATTCGGAATCATAACTGTTCCCATGATCATCTGATAATATTGATTGTACTCATCAATGGTTTTGATATTTGGCTGATAATCATCATTCTGTTCTACCACACCAATAACGGTAAATGGTTCGGATCCAATCTCTATTGTTTTTCCAACTGGATCTTTTCCTGCAAAGAGATTGTCTGCCGCATTGCTGTCTACCAGTACAACCTTTCGCATCTCATCGTAATCCTTCTGTGTAAAACCACGGCCGGATCTTACCATATATCCACAGGTATCCAGATAATTCATATCAATTCCATAAATACTTCCACCCTGAAAACTGGTATTTTCATAATATACGCTGCTGGTATATGTACGGCTGTAAAAGAATGTCGCATTCTCCACATGATCCAGATTCATAACATCTTCTTTCTGCTGATCTGAGAGAAGCGGTGGTTCCGTACCATCGGTCATTCCATATTCCGGATCATAATCACTGTCACCATAATTCAGGCTCACAGAAACTGTATTATTTCCCGCACCGATCAGATCTTCTTTGATCTGTTCACTTGTTCCCTTGATCGTAGACACGATCGCGATGATCGATGCAATACCAATAATGATACCCAGCATAGTCAGAAAAGATCGCATTTTATGAGACCAGATTCCCTGAATGGATATCCTCATATTTTCAAGCATAAAATACCACCTTTCTAATATCCATAGATCTCACTGGAAGAAACTTCCTGGGTCTTTGCACCTTCTTTTACCGTGTCACCATACGGAAAAGCAATCTTATCATCTCTGGTGATTCCACCGGTTACCAGTACACTGTAGCCGCCATTTACATTACCACCCACGGTAAGCACCTGTTTCTTCAGCACTCCGTTGTCATCCTTGTACACATAGCTGACTCCATTTTCTGACCGTACAAATGCTTTGTCCAGAACAATTCCTTTGCTCTGTGTATTATTTGTCAGAGAAATAGTCAGCCAGTCTTCGTCCGATACTTTGACGGTTTTGTCTGGAATCGTTGCAATATATGTATAATAAGATACATTTGGATTTCCATTGCCGGAATAATTATCACCTGAAACCGGATACTCAGATACATCGACCACCTCTGCTTCAAAATCACCATTCTGACTTGAACAGTTCAGTATCGTACCTTCCTTAACCTGATCCAGCATCAGTTCACTGACTGTACCTTTTACGTAATAACCTTCTTTGCTTTTGATCGTCATAAAAGAATTTCCATCAGATGCACCAGTCACCGGGTCGCCTATTTTTGCAACCGTTCCATCCAGCTTGCTGTATATTACCTCTTTTTTTACTTTTTTCTCGAGTTTCTCAATATTCAGTTTGCTTTCTCTGATATCCAGTTTCAGGCTGTCAATCTTAGTCTGCTGAATCTTGATTGCCTCATCACGTGAGACAGATGCCGAACCACCATCATCTCCACCGCCGTCTCCGTCTCCGCCTCCATCAGCCGGCGGCTCCTCATAATGAGATGCCCCGTCCAGCGAAAATTCAACTTCAGAGTTATCGGTTACCATTTTTTCCAGCAGGCCGCCATCTACAAGATAATAGCCTGTACAGGATTCTTTGCGGTCAAGCAGATTCGTTATCGTATCATTCTGATGAAACTCCAGCTGATACCAGTATCCTTCTCTGCCTGGTTCCTTCGTACCATCAGCCTGAAAAGCAGCCATTTTATTCAAAAAGGATCCCTTCGCAACTACATAGCCTTTTGCGGAGCTGCAGAGGAATACATATGGATCATCCTCTGTACCTGTTCCGGTATATGGTTCTGTATTTTCATCCAGAACCTGATAAAACATGGGACTTCCATCCGTCAGATCATCTGTTCCCGTATCCGGTTCTGTGTCAATGATCTCGATTTCATCTGTGAAATCTTCATCGGCATTATCATCCGGCATATTCGTCGGCTCCGGACTGATCGTTGCTGTGGTATCATTTCCTGTCGTATCGGGCTCTTCAAAATCAACATTCACATCTGCATTACTGTTGTCTGATGAAGCTGCATTTCCATCCGAACTGTTCTCAGAGCTACTCTCTGTTCCCTGTGTTTGTGAAACTGCACTTCCGTAATCCTCAACAGCAGTCTCTTCCGTATCTGCAGATTCTGTATCTGTTTTCTCCACGGCGGCCGCCAGAACCGGCCGGATAATTGCAGCCAGATAATTGCCATTCACACTTCCACCCGTCGAAGCAGTTTCATTACTGTCATCCATCCCACTGCTTGTATCTGTATCATCCGATGTGCTGCCGGAAGTATCCAGAGTCTCTCCGTCACTTTCTTCTATCTTACCGCCGTTTTTCAGGCTGTTCAGTCTGTTAATTGCTTTATTCAGCTCCTGTTCCTGCTGTTTTTGTTTCAGCTTGGCTATATTCAGTTCCATCTGAACAAGTGTCATATCAAAAGACATCAGTTGATCCCCTTTTTTAACGGAATCCCCCTTTGATACATAGACATCTTTAATGATCATATCTTTGTCTACGTTAACACTCTGCGTCGCACTGGTAACAATATTTCCATCAAGATTTGTATCATCCATGTAATACTGACCGGCCAGACTGTCAACGCTTACAACAGACACCGTTTTCTGATGAGATTTTTTATAATAGACTGCTCCGCCGGCAGATCCTCCTGCGACCAGAGCTGCGATCAGGATACCTATGATGATTTTTTTCTTCATGAACTACTTCACCTCTTTTTCCTTCAGCTCTCCATCACGAATCATCACAACCCGCTTTGCATGTGCAGCAATGTCCGAATCATGAGTGATCATAAGGACTGTAACCCCCTCATCATTCAGCTTCTGAAAAAGTTCCATGACCTGAGCACCTGATTTACTGTCAAGTGCTCCTGTTGGTTCATCTGCCAAAAGGAGTTTGGGGTTATTTACGATTGCCCTGGCAATCGCAACTCGCTGCATCTGTCCACCGGAAAGCTGGTTCGGCTGAAAATCTACACGATCAGCAAGTCCTACTCTTTCCAGTGCTTTCATTGCCCGTTCCCGTCTTTCTTTCTTCGGAACTTTGGCATAATTCAATGGAAGTTCTACGTTAGCAAGCGCAGACTGTCTTGGAAGAAGGTGGAAACTCTGAAATACAAATCCAATCTTATTAAGTCGGATATCTGACATATCATTTTCTGAACAGTTGAGAATGTCCTGTCCATCCAGAAAAAATTTCCCTTCTGTCGGCTTATCCAGGCATCCTATAATATTCATGAGTGTTGTTTTTCCTGATCCGGATGGTCCCATGATGGCCACATATTCTCCCTCTTCCATGGAAAAATTAACGTCTTTCAGAACCGGCACACTCATTTTTCCCTGCTGATAGTTCTTAAAGATTCCCTTTAATTCCAAAATCATTGTGCTTCCTCCGTATCCTCCTCTATCGACATGAGATTATCATCCAGTATCTCATCTGAATCGGAACTTCCGTCTGTCATATCCATTGATTCATCCATATATGTTTCATCCGATGAACTGTCATCCACAATGCTGTCATCCAATGCTTCCGGATCATCAACAACGGTTCCGTCATCGCTCATTTCATATTCACTGACATCCTCTGTATCAGTCATATCCGGAATAGAATCTTCACTGAAGCTGCTGTCATCCAGCGGCTGCATATCTACATTGTCTGTATCCATTGCATCCTCTATATTGGTTGTCGTAGACATTCCCTCTTCAAGTATATCAGCCGGATATGCAATACAGTCATCCTTGGAAAGACCATCTGCGATCTCATATTCTCCAAGTTCTTCATCATGCTGTCCCAGGATCACACTGCGTTTCTCCAGTTTGCCCTTCTTATCTGCTGCCCACACATACGGACTGTCTGTATCTGCATCAACAATATAAACCTCACTTAACCAGATTCCTGTCTTTTGACTTTCCTGACCTTCATCCATCTCAATATAAACATGCTGACCAAGCATCAGCCCGTCTGATGAATCGAGATTTACGTAAAACGGATAAGTACTGGTACTCGTCTGAGAATCACTGCTGTCCGTCATTCCGTAAAAAGAATTGTTATTATTGCCGGAAGATGCACTGTCCTTATCAATCGTTCCCATGGTTCCCTTCCAGGTCTGACTGTCGTCCACACGAGATCGAATGATCACCGGTTCGCCCTCAACAATGCTGTTTACATTTAATTCATTGACTGTACCTTTAATGCGGTAAGCACCTGTACTCAGAATTGTAATAAATGCATTGCTGCCTCCGCTGCTGCTGTCATCAGAATAAGAAGAATCCCCTGAATCTGTATCATCTACGCTGCTGTTATCCTCTGTTGTCAGCTTCGATGTATCGATTTTCTGGATAACACCATCAATTGAACTCCGAACTTCTGTATTGCCGGTCGCGCTTTGGAGTTTGTCGATCTCAGCCTGCTTGCTTTTCTGACTGTATTCATTTTTCTTGAGGTTCATTTTGTTTGTCTCAATCTCAATCGTATAAGAAAGCTGATTGTCCTGACTTGCTTTTTTCTTTTCTTTTTCAAGCGTGGCAATCTGCTCATTCAGACTGCTTGCCTCATTTTTCAGGCGGTCAAGGTCAAGCTGCGCCTCCTCCAGGCTCTCCTGAATGCTGCTCAGATCATATTCAAACAAAAGCTGCCCTTTCTTGACCTGATCACCGGTCTTAACCTGGACTTCTTTTACTGTCCGTCCACTCTCCAGTTCTACAGAAACAGTCTCCTGAGGCTCAACTACTCCTGCATAGCGGTTGGAAACTCCTGACGTCTGTCCGGTAAGGTCGCTTATTTTGGTTACATATACAGAATCTCCACTTGTCTCCTGCTGACCAAATACGCCCATTTTCCAGCATACTCCTGCAGCAGCGCCGCCACCAATTATCAATATCCCGAGAAGGATTAAAATACGTTTTTTCATAAATCTGTGTTTCCTCCTATCAGTCCAGACATTACTGACTTAATGGTACACTATTCATGTGTTTACTTTGTAAAAATCACTTTTTAACTTATATATCATATCAGATTACACCTGAAAATAAAAGAGCTGTACAAAATCATCCCGGTTTTCACAATATTTTCATAAATACCTTCCAAAACAGCATAAAATTACCGTTTTTTGACTTTTCCATGCTTATCTGATAAAATATAAAGGATTATTTTTGAAAGGAAAGATACCTATGAAGATCGCAAAAGGTCTGATGCCATTTCTGCTGATTATCCTGGCTGTCATATGTTTGACCGGCTGTTCCCACGTGGATAAGACAGATGTACAGGCAGTTATCACAAATGAACTGGATCTACTGAAAAATCTGGACTCTGATACGACCCAGAAATATGTATCCTACAAAGAACTTTTTCCCGACGCTACTAAAGAAACCAAACTCTCAAATGAAGTAAAAGAAGTCTTTTCTCTCTTCTTCCAGAATTTTGATTACGAAATTCTGAGTGTAAACGTCGACAACGATAAAAAAGAAGCCACAGCTTCCCTGCGCTTATCCACAATAGATGCAGCTTCTCTTGCCAGAGATTACGGCGAAGCTTCTCTGAAAAATGCAATTCTCAAAGCGGCTGACAGCGAAGAACAGACTACAGAAGAAACCACAGATTCCATGGAAGAACGTTATCTCCTGTTGGATCAGCTCCTCAGCAATAACAATTATGCTACCGTAGAACGAGACTGTACTGTGAAGCTTCGTAATAAGGGAAGTAATGATGACAAAGATGAATGGGAGATCATACGTTCACACTCCCTGGAGAACGATCTTGTCGGCGGTCTGATGACTTATCTGTCTGATAATAACCTCCTCTCACCTGAGGAAACCCTGGCCGTCTATCTGAATACCCTCAAAACAATGAATACAGAACAAATGGGCAATTATCTTGGAATCGAAAGCCTGTTCAATACTTCTGATACAGACAAGAATTCTATTACTGCCGCACTGGTGGAGCTTTTTCACTCTACTTTTGATTTCAATATTTCCAGCTGTGACGAAGAAAGCTACAATGCTGTCATTCAGACTGAGATCACTACCTTTGACAGCAACGCGATCCTTACTGCCTATCAGAATGAACTGGATACTTATCTGAGTTCTGCAGATGCTGTAATTGATGGTTCTGTCAAACGTTATGAAAAATCCATGCAGCTGCTTCTGTCAAAAATCAAATCAAATACTGCGACTGTACAGACTGCTGCCGTTTTCCATCTTACCAATGATGGTGTTTCCTGGAAACTTCAGGACAGCAATGCTGCAATCGGAAATGCAATTTTCGGAACGCTCAGCAGTACTCCGGTATCCGAAGAAGCAAATGATACAGCTGATTCCTCTGAACAAAACTGATTTTTATACTTCAAAACGGCCGTCCCACATCCGGGACAGCCGTTTTCTTTTATATCTGCAGCCTATTCACTGCTCTTATTCTTCTGTTGTTTCTTCCTTAGCTGTTTCAAGCCCAAGTTCCTCAAGCTGCTGTTCGCTTACCACACTCGGTGATTCTGTCATCAGACAGGAGGCATCTTTTACTTTCGGGAATGCAATGACATCACGAATACTGTCGACTTTTGCCATCAGCATAACCAGACGGTCAAGTCCATATGCCAGTCCAGCGTGAGGCGGAACTCCATATTTGAATGCATTCAGAAGGAAACCAAACTGTTTGTAAGCTGCATCTTTCGTAAATCCAAGCATCTCAAACATTTTTTCCTGAATATCATTCTGATGGATTCGAACACTGCCTCCACCGATCTCATTACCATTCAATACGATATCATAAGCTTTTGCACGGATTTTTCCAAGATCTCCACTCTCGATCAGTGGGATATCCTCTTCCATCAACATCGTAAATGGATGATGCATTGCTGTATAGCGGTTTTCTTCTTCACTCCACTCAAGAAGCGGGAACTCTGTTACCCATACGAAGCGATATTCGTTTTTGTCAAGAAGATCCATCTGTTTTGCAAGTTCTACACGAAGAGCACCAAGAACATCATATACAACTTTGTTCTTATCTGCTGCAAAGAGAAGCAGATCTCCCGGTTTACCTTCCATAGCCTGAACCAGAGCATCCATCTCTTCTTCTGTCATGAATTTGGCAAAGGAAGATTTGCGTGTACCATCTTCTGCAATAGCGATGTAAGCAAGACCTTTTGCACCATAAGTCTTGGCAAAATCAACAAGCTTGTCAATCTTCTTACGCGGCATGCTTCCCTGACCTTCTGCGTTAATACCACGAACGCTTCCGCCTGCTTCCAGTGCATTCTTGAATACTACGAATCCACAATCTTTCACTACCTCACTTACGTCATGCAGTTCCATACCAAAACGCATGTCCGGTTTATCGGAACCGAAACGATCCATAGCTTCCTGCCATGTGATTCTCTGGATTGGAAGTTTGACATCTACATCAAGTACTTCTTTAAACAGGTATGCAAGAAATCTTTCGTTTACATCAATAACATCATCTACATCTACGAAGGAAAGCTCCATATCGATCTGTGTAAATTCCGGCTGACGGTCTGCACGAAGATCCTCATCACGGAAACAACGTGCGATCTGAATGTAACGGTCATATCCGGAGCACATCAGAAGCTGTTTATACAGCTGTGGAGACTGTGGAAGTCCGTAGAAAGAACCTGGGTGAATTCTGGATGGAACAAGATAATCTCTTGCACCTTCCGGTGTACTCTTGCCAAGCATTGGTGTCTCAACTTCCAGGAATCCTTCATCTGTGAAGAATTTACGGGTAAGCATCATTACTTTGCTCTTCATCATCAAATTTCTCTGAAGATCCGGTCTTCTCAGGTCAAGGTAACGGTATTTCAGACGAATTTCATCTTTTGTCTTGCTGTTCTCTTCGATCGGGAAAGGCGGAACCTCAGACTCTGCCAGAATTCTTAAAGATTCTGCACGAAGTTCCAGCGCACCTGTAGCAAGATTTTCATTTACAGCACCACCACGATTCTCAACTGTACCCGTAACTGCGATCACAAACTCACTTCTCAGTTTGCCTGCTTTTTCAAAACCTTCCTGGTCAATGCTGCCATTTTCAAAGATCACCTGCATGATACCAGAACGGTCACGAAGATCAACAAAGACAAGACCACCTTTGTTACGTGCCTTCTGTACCCATCCCATCAGGGTTACTTTGCTGCCAACCATATCCTTTGTTACTTCTGCACATCGGCATGTTCTGTGCAGACCTTTCATACTTTCAGCCATGATTTTTCTCCTTTTTGAAGCACTTATTTATTAAAGAATTCTACAAATTCTGTATATCCTTCCGCTGTCATCTGTTCCTTCTGGAATTTCTTATTTTTCTTCATGATAGAAATATTGACCTGAACACCATTCTTACGTTCTTCTTCTGCCTGTTTCAGAATCGGAAGAAGTTTATCAGCCGTCATGTTCTTCTCGATCAGATATGCTTTCTTAGCTGCATTCGTCGGGATTTCATATCCTCTCTCCAGAAGCAGCATAACGATTCTCTCAAATCCAATGGAAAATCCGCATGCAGACGTATTCTGTCCGGTGAATTTACCGATCATCTCATCATAACGTCCGCCGCCGCCGACAGAACCACCAAACTCATCCATTGCAATCTCAAAGATCGGACCTGTGTAGTAAGACATTCCACGAACCAGAGTCGGATCAAAGGAAATCTTAAAGTCTGCATTTTTTACAGAATCAACTGCTGTGATGATGGTCTCAAGATCTTCTGCTACTTTCGGATCCAGGACATCACTCAGTTTTTCTTTGCAGTAACGTACGCCTTCAATATCAGATGTAATTTCTTTGAACATACCAAGATAGGTATCAATACTGTCTTTGCTGAAACCTTCTTTTTCCAGTTCTTCAGCTACACCTTCCAGACCGATCTTGTCCATCTTGTCCAGAATGATGAAAACTGTATCAAAGCTGTCTTCCGGAAATCCACTGTACTGTGCCATAGCTTTCAGGATTTTTCGGTCATTGATACGGATCGTGAAGTTATGGAAATCCAGTTTGCCAAGCAATGTCGTTGTTGCCATGACAAGCTCGATTTCTGCAAGATAAGTAGGCTCACCAAGAATATCAATATCACACTGCATAAACTGACGGAAACGACCTCTCTGCGGACGGTCTGCCCTCCAGACATTCCCCATCTGGAGTGCCTTAAACGGAGTCGGAAGCTGTCCTGCATTGTTGGAATAATATCTGGAAAGCGGTACAGTCAGATCATAACGAAGGCCCGAATCAACCAGATCAGCCTCACACTCTGCCGTATCCAGTTTCAGTTTTTCTCCACGTTTCAGGATCTTGAAGATCAGTTTCTCATTCTCTCCACCCTGTTTGCTGCTGAGATTCTCGATATGCTCCACACATGGTGTCTCAATTGCAGAAAATCCAAATTTTCCATATGTTTCACGAATCATGTTCATCACATAATTACGGATTTCCATCTCTTTTGGTAAAATGTCTTTCATACCGGTAACCGGTTTCTTCTTTAATGCCATACTGTCCTCCTGTTATTTGTTATTGTGTACAACTCTCTGAAATGCAAGAAAAACTTCCATATCAAAATTTTTGATCTCATCGATCATAAGCTCTATCACTGTACTGACATCAAACGCTTTTCTGTAAGGTCTGTCTGAACTCAGTGCCGCATAAACATCGCAGACACGCAAGATTCTGGCCCCCAGCGGAATGCTGTCCCCTCTGAGATTCGACGGATAGCCGCTGCCATCATAATTTTCATGATGATACAAAATACTCTGAAGTACCAGTTCTGAATACCCCTGATTCTTCAGTTCTTCATATCCCAGCGAAGAATGCATACGGACATACTTCAGTTCTTCTATCAGAAGGGGATCATTTTCCTGTCCGTTAATATAGCCGGTAAGTTTCAGCTTCCCAATATCATGGAGCATTCCGGCTATCGCCATCTGATAACAGAACTCCTCATCCTGTCCCAGTTCGGCAGCTACAGCATATGCAAGATTGCTGACAACAATTCCATGATTCAGTTCCTCAGAAAGATCAAAATCCAGCAATCTGTCTCCAGACTTGAGCATTTCCGTCTGTCCCGGCTCTCTCTCTGCTGTCTGCAATACGTCCACCTCCTGCTGTCATAACCAGGTATTGATTCCTTTGCGTTTTCGTTCTATCATTTCATCAATACGGTCAATGTAATTTGTAACATCTTTGACATTTTCCACACGTTCAATACGTTTGCCATGATCAAAGACAAGCTTGGAAGAACCGCCAGCCCCCAAAGCGATGATCGGCTGTTTTTCCTCCATAATTAGTATATTGTAAATCCCGGCTTTGTCAACCTTTGCATAACCAACATTCTCAAAATTTCCCTTCATATTCTTCTGTCTGTACAGATAATAAGGACCCATTTCCATTTCGTAGGCTGCTTTCATGGTCATATCCATGATTTCCTGGTTGTTCTCAAAAGTCATTTCCTGATATTTATCTTTAAAAATATTCAGTCGTGCTGCCCTCTTAACAGCAAGAGAATGTACGGTTATGCTGTCTGGTGCAAGTGCCTTCACTTCGTTCAATGTGTTTTCTACCATTGTCTTATCTTCACCAGGCAGACCAACAATCAGATCCATATTGATGTTGTCAAAACCACATTCTCTTGCAAGCATAAATGCCTGCTTTGTTTCCTCTACTGTATGACGTCTTCCAATAATATCCAGCGTTTCCTGATTCATCGTCTGTGGATTTACAGAAATCCTTGTAATCGGATAATTACGGATCATCATCAGTTTTTCTCTGGTAATACTGTCCGGTCTTCCTGCTTCAATCGTAAATTCTGCAAGATTCTCACAGCCAAAATTCTCCATCAGCGTATCCAGAAGGACTTTCAGTTGCTCCGGTTCCAGCGTTGTCGGTGTACCCCCTCCAATATAAACCGTATCCAGCTTTCTGCCTTTTGCTTTCATGATTGCAGCAACTTCTTTTATCTCTTTACAAAGTGCTTCCAGATACTGATTCACACGGTTCTTCCACTGTTTCAATGGATAGGAACTGAAAGAGCAGTAAAGACATATGCTCGGACAGAACGGGATTCCCACATACAGGCTGTAACCATTTTCATAATCAATATCTTTGAGAATCTCTCTTTCTCTGTTCGCTATTGTGATCGCAAGTGCTGTTTTCTGTGGACTCACCATATAGCGCTCTCTCATTTCCTGTGCCACTTCCGTATTCTTCATACCGGATTCGATCAGTCCCATTGCAAGTTTCGCCGGCCGGATACCTGTCAGGTTTCCCCACGGAAGTGTTTTCCCTGTCAGCTTTACCAATAACTTGTACAGTGCAATCTTAACAATATCTTTCCGCTCCTTACGAATTGCATGTGCACGTTCTTTAGCCCCACTGTCATCAGCATCCGCACAAGAAATAAGGGCATCCGAAGACTGCCCTTCTATAAACTCTGCACTTGTCACACCTTTATTCTCATGGTCCTCATACCGAATCACACAGGAATCACCCTGCTTTTCAATCCGAAAATAAAGATCACATTCCGCTTCCTCTTCTTCATAGAAAGAACAGATCTCGCTTCCCGGATAAAATGCACGGATCAATTCATATATATCGTGTTCAAACTCTCTGTCCTGAAACAGAATACCAATCTTATACAAATGGATTATACCTCTTTTCATAACCAATCGTTGTTGACGCATCATGTCCCGGATAAACTTCCGTATCATCCGGAAGTGCTTCCAGCAGTCTGTGCAGGCTGTTTACGATTGCCGCGGTGCTTCCCTCCGGAAAATCAGTTCTTCCCACCGATCCGCAAAAAACAGTATCTCCGCTGAACAAAACTCCTTCATCTTTCAAATAATAGCAACAGCTTCCTAACGTATGTCCGGGAGTCTCGATCATCTGAACTGAAAAACCTGCCAGTTCCACAACCTGAAGATCCGTAAGATAGACATCCGCCTTCAATGTATAGCTGTTCATGTGAAATGCTGTCAGATTGATTCTTGGATCCTGCAGTGTCTTTTCTTCTTTGGCACATGCATAAATTGGAATATTATATTTCTTTTTGATTTCTTCTGCTGCAAGAATATGGTCAAAATGGCCATGTGTCAAAAGAATCGCAACCGGTCTGCCCTGCATTTCAAGAACCTTCTGTTCGATTCTGTCGGCATTATCGCCCGGATCAACGATCAGCATTTCTCCTGTTTCTTTATTTTTCAGGAAGTAACAGTTCGTAAACACACTTCCAACAATACACTTCTGTAAATCCAGTTTTTTCATACTATTATCCTCATCTAAATCAACCGGTTGTACGTTCTACATCAATCACACTTTCTACCTGACGTATCTTGGCAACAAGTGATGAAAGCTCTTCTTTGCTTCCAATCTCAAAGCTGATTGAAATCGTTGCCTTTTCCTGCTTGCTTGTACGGCTGTTAATGCTTCTCATATCAATCTTTCTCTCTGTAAAGATTTTGGAAAGATCCACCAGAAGACCAGTACGGTTATTTGCATAGACCTGAATCTCAGCCATATATTTCTCAGAACCTTTATTGTCCGTTGGCTGCCATTCAGCTTCGATCAGACGGGATCGATCCATTTCCGACATATTCAGCACATTCACACAATCTGTACGATGAATGGTAATTCCCCGTCCCCTTGTAACAAATCCAACGATTTCGTCTCCCGGAATCGGACTGCAGCACTTGGAAAAACGAACTGCAACATCATGGATACCTTTTACAACGATGCCACCTTTGTTTTTTGTAACATGCAGTTTCTCCTGTGTTTCCCCTGTAGCCTCCAATACCTGCTCGTCTGTAAGATTCTTCTGATTTTCTTTATCATAAGCTTCCATCAGCTTATTGAAGACCTGTCCCTCTTTCAGACCGCCATGACCGATTGCAGCCAGTACAGAATCCCAGTCACGGAATCCATATTTACGCATAACGGATTCCAGGAACTGCGGTTTTGTATAGATTCCAAGTTTATATCCTTTGGACTTGGCATACTGTGTCAGCATGTCTTTGCCTTTCAGGATATTATCTTCTTTCAATTCTTTCTTAAACCACTGATTAATCTTGTTCTTTGCCTGTGTGCTCTTGACAAGATTCAGCCAGTCACGGCTCGGTCCCTGTGAATTCTGTGAAGTAATGATCTCAATACGGTCCCCGTTTTTGATCTGATACTCAATTGGAACCAGTTTGCCATTGACACGTGCCCCAACCATACGGTTACCAACAGCACTGTGCACACTGTAGGCAAAATCGATCGGTGTAGATCCATTTGGCAGGTTCTTGACATCTCCCTGCGGTGTGAAACAATAAACACTGTCTGCAAAAAGATCTAAGTCATTCTTAAGAAGACTCATAAATTCTCTGTTGTCAGACATATCTTTCTGCCATTCCAGAATCTGACGCAGCCAGTTCAGTTTCTCTTCTTCTCTCTTATCAACAGGTACCTTACCATCGGAAGATTCTTTGTATTTCCAGTGTGCAGCAATACCATATTCCGCGGTCTTGTGCATCTCAAATGTACGAATCTGAATTTCAAATGGCTGTCCGTTCGGACCGATCAGCGTCGTGTGCAGAGACTGGTACATATTTGGCTTCGGCATGGCGATATAGTCCTTGAATCTGCCCGGAATCGGTTTATACATCTCATGAATAACGCCAAGTGCCGCGTAGCAGTCTTTAACAGTATCTACCAGAATACGTACTGCAAACAGATCATAAATCTGATCGATCGTCTTGTCCTGGTTGACCATCTTCTTATAGATACTGAAGAAATGTTTGATTCTTCCGTCAACCTGCGCTTTAATGGACGCCTCATCCATATGCTGCTTGACCTGTTTGACGATATTGTTGACAAACTCCTGTCGTTCGCTCTTACGAAGAGCAACTTTATCCACCAGATCATAGTATACATCTGGTTTCAGATATTTCAGTGAAAGGTCATCCAGCTCTACTTTGATTTTGGAGATACCAAGTCTCATAGCGATCGGTGCATAAATATCCATCGTTTCACGGGCTTTTTCCTGCTGTTTCTCCGGTCTCATATACTGCAAGGTACGCATATTATGCAGGCGGTCTGCAAGCTTGATCAGAATAACACGGATATCCTTTGCCATGGCAAGAAACATCTTCCGAAGGTTTTCTGCCTGAAGTTCTACTTTATCTGCTGAATAGCTTAACTGTCCCAGTTTGGTAACACCATCCACCAGAAGTGCAACTTCTGCACTGAACTCCTTCTCTACTTCTTCTATTGTCATCCAGGTATCTTCAACTGCATCATGAAGAAGACCTGCAACGATCGTTTCTTTGTCCAGTTCAAGATCTGCAAGTATGATTGCCACACAAAGCGGATGTATGATATACGGCTCTCCTGATTTTCGCTTCTGATCTTTGTGGGCTTCCCTGGCCACTTCGTAGGCTTTCTGTATCATGGAAATATCCGTAGAAGGGTGATATTTCTTCACGCTGGCTATCAGCTCATCATACAAAACCTCCGGGCTGGTAAAATCCTGCATGGTTTTGACCGCTGCATCTGCTTTTTTTACGGATTCAAGCTTTTCCTGTTCTGCCTTGTCCATTGTTTTTTCAAGCTGTACATTCTCTTTCTTATCTGCCATTATCTCCCACCTGCCTGCCGTTATTTATTACTGTTCACGCTGTTGCCGCCGCAGAATCATTTACCTTCGTATCTGATCACAGAAGCCACATCATAACCAGCGAGTCTTTCGCGTCCTTTTAATCCTGCAAGCTCCATAAGGAAAACAACTTTGACTACTTCACCGCCAAGTTCTTCTACCAGCTTAATTGCAGCTTCCACCGTACCACCGGTAGCGATCAGGTCATCAATGATTGCTACTTTCTGTCCTGGTTTGATAGAGTCTTTGTGCATCTCTATAGTTGCACTTCCATATTCCAGATCATAGCTTCTGGAAACAGTCTCACATGGAAGTTTGCCTTTTTTGCGAACCGGTACAAATGGTTTATGAAGATTATATGCAATCGGCACACCAAAGATAAAGCCTCTGGATTCAGTTCCTACGATCACATCTACATCCGTATCCTTGAGACAGTCCTGCATGGAATCAATTGCAAGCTGAAGTCCATCTGCATCCTGCAGAACACTTGTAATGTCTCTGAAAATAATACCCGGTTCCGGAAAATCCGGGATACTTCTTACGTAATCTTCTATTTTTTTCATTTTTGCGTACCTCGCTTTTCTTTACATATAAATCTGGTTTATAATTATATCACTTTTTTGTGACAGAATCAATGACTAACCCGTTTTGTCAGCTGTTTAGGACATTCTATATAAATAAAAAAGCCACCTGCTCACAGGCAGGCAGCCTTTCTAATTCTTAATTGTTCTTTTATTAGCTCCAGATTGAAGAGTAAGCTTTCAGTATTGCATCTGCTCTGGCAGTTGTTACTGTATTCAATGCTGACTGGATCGCCTTATATGTATTCGGACGCTGACTGCTCAGTGCAGCACCATTCAGCATATAATCCTTCACAGATTCAGCAAAATATTCCGCAGCATTCTGTGTTGCATATGCTTTGTTATATCCAGTGAATTTTGCTTTTTCACTGTTATATACAGATGCGAATGCACTGCTCTGATCTACGTTGCCTGCAATAAATGCAAGGAAATGTCCAAGCTCATGATAAATTGTCTCATCTGCTTCCTGGATCGTGATGCTTCGTGATCTTGCATCAAAATGTCCTGCATAAGCGGCATTCGGATCAACCGTTACCGTAAATCCCATTCTTGCATACGCATTCAGTACTCTGCTGTCCATCTTCGGTGCAATAGAAGCAACATTGCTGATCGTATGCTTGGATGCCTTCTGACTGGAGGTCTTTGCTGAACCGGAGTTCTGAGTTCCGGAACTCTGGAATGAAACTTCCTGCGTCTGCGCATTCTGCTGTGAAGCTGCAACTGTTGTTGTAGTCTTGACTGTTGTTACTATTTTCTGTGTGACAACTTTCTGTTTGGATTTCTTTGTGTACTTCTCAGTCGTTGCTGTCTGTACAGTTGTCTGTGTCTTCACAGTCTTCTTACCACTCTTCCTGGTTTTGGTAGTTGTTTTTTTCTTTTTTGGAAGTTTTTTGGTGTATGATTTCTTTGATGCTTTTTTCAGTTTTACTTTCTTTCTCGTTGTCTTCGTCTTTCTTTTTGTCTTCGTTGTTACCTTTGGCTTTGATGCCAGCGGCGTATCATCACCGGTAATTGTCGTTTCGATCACCGGATCCGTATAACTGGAAAGCTCTGGTATGTCAGAAGACTGCATCACCATCGAAAAACTTCCTGCGGCAATCACCGCGGCTGCTGCAACACATCCTGCTGCAACTTTTTTCCTCGTAAGGAATTCTTTGATTTTCATTTTTCTTTTCATATTATCACACCTTTCAGATATCGACGTATGAAATACAATATTGTTCACAGCAATCCAGTCGCCGGAACATCAGAGTTATTCATATTTTAACACACAAAAAAACCGTTTAATTAAATTAAACGGCCGCATATGTTAATTCAGATTCTCTCTTCTGTAGTCCATAATACGTCACTAAATCGGAATTTAATGCGGCAACCGGCTGCCTTAGTCTCACGACCTTAGACCCGTGGCTTTGCGTCCCTGCCTTTCAGCAGGTTTGCCTTTATGCTGTAAGTATAGTTTTTTTTTCAGTGAATGTCAACGTTTTTTCCTGAATATTTCACATTTTTGTAATATTCATAAATTTAAAAACCTCTTAAGGAATATTGCCTGTAAACATCTACTCTGCTATACTTAACTCAAAACAAACGCAAATAAATATTTCATATTATCAAGGAGCAGTCGCATGAACCGATTCATTCGCTTACGACTCCTTGCCATGCTATTGTGTCTGCCTTTTCTGTTAATATTTATTTCAGGCTGCGGATCTTCTTCGCAAAAAAAAGATGAACCCCCTGTCTATTCCCCGCTCCAGGTTCTTGTTCCTGAAGCCACCGGAAAAGAAACTCTTGGCTCATCGCCTATGATACTGGATGTATCCAATATCAGCCAGGGCTACTTTATTGCCCAGTCCGATTCTTCTGACCTGACATGCAGTTTGCAGATCATTTCTCCTTCTGGTGTACTTTATTCTTATTTTATTGCACCCGGAGAATCCGCAACCGTCACTTTTACAGAAGGCAGCGGTGATTACACAATTACCGGTTACCAACAGGTACAGGGTGACCAGTATGCAGCTCTTTACAGCGAAACAGTTACCGTACAGCTTGAAAATGATTTTCTGCCTTTTCTCTATCCAAATCAATATGTAAACTTTACACCGGACAGCAAAGCCAGCCAGCTTGCGCTCTCCATGATCGATGAGGACACCGTCGATGTAGATGCATTGCAGCAGATTTACGATTATGTTGTGTCAAATCTGACTTATGATTATGAAAAAGCAGATACTGTGACCACCGGATATCTTCCCGATGTCGATGAAACCCTGAAAACAGGCACCGGCATCTGTTTTGATTATGCCGCGCTCACCACGGCCATGCTCCGAAGCTGTGATATTCCATGCAAACTTCAGATTGGTTATGCCGGAGATATCAAGCATGCCTGGATTGATGTATATATACGCTCCAAAGGCTGGGTCAATCAGGCGATTTCCTTTAAAGGAGATACCTGGACACTTATGGACCCTACCTTTGATTCCAACAGCGATGACAAAGAAGCTATTCAGGATTACATTGGAGATGAAAGCAATTACACTGTACAATTCACACGTTAATGGCAAAGGAGATTTTTTATGAAATACACATTAACAGCCCGGGAGCTCAGTAACTTTTTCGGGCAGCTTGGAATGCTGATTCATTCAGGCATTTCTGTAACAGAAGGTTTGGCGATTCTTCAGGATGAAAGTCAGACGGATACAGACCGTGAAATCATCACTGCCCTGCTCACTTCCATGGAAGAAACCGGAAGTCTTACACAGGCAATGGAAACTTCCGGAAGATTCCCCCATTCTTCTGTTTCTTATATAAAGACTGGTGAAGAAACAGGATGTCTGGATGAAATTCTGAACAGCCTGGCTTTGCACTATGAACAGGAGCAGGAAATTTCCGAACAGATTCGAAGTGCAGTTACCTATCCCCTGATCATGCTTGGAATGATGGGAATCGTTATCGTCGTTCTTCTTGTAAAAGTACTTCCTGTATTTCAGCAGGTCTTTCAGCAGATGGGGATGGAAATGAACACACTTTCTCTTGGATTACTGAAAGCCGGAAGTATTCTCAGCAATTATTCCGGTATTTTCCTGATATTGGTAGTTCTCTTGGTTGGTCTGATTCTTTTTCTCAGTCTGAGCGAAAAAGGACACATTTATCTGAGAAACGCAGCCTACCACTTACCAGTCTTTCACGACATCCCGCTGGCTGCCGATTACGGGCGTCTTGCACAGGGACTTTCTCTCGGGCTGAAAAGCGGTCTCACTCCAGATACAAGTCTTGAGCTGTCTGCTGAAATGGTTTCACATCCTCTGATTTTGAAGCGACTGGAAGAAACAGGTCATTTACTGGAAGAAGGCACTCCGTTTTATCAGGCACTGACAGATTCCAAACTTTTTACCGGTATGGAGGGAAGACTGATTTCTGTTGGTTTTCAATCTGGTTCGGCAGATGAGGCACTTAATCAGCTTTCCGTAAAATATCGTGAAAAAGCAGTTGATCTGATTTCGGAAGCAATCTCCATCGTTGAGCCAACGATTGTCATCATCCTGTCCCTGCTTGTCGGTCTCGTTCTGCTTTCTGTAATGATGCCGCTTCTGGGTATTCTCTCTGATATTGCATTGTGAGGTGAGCTATAAATGGAACTCTTTGACAGCCACAGAAAAAAATTTTTACGCAGATTCAGTCTGTTACTACCTTTATGCTTTCTCATTCTGATCAGCAGCATTTTTTTCATCAGTGTCAGCTTTGCATCCGACGAAACCCTTCACAAAGAACAACAGGCACTGGAACAGGCCCTTGAAAATGGTGCTATCCGGTCATATGCCATGAATGGTCAATATCCAGAAAGTCTGGACCAGATTCTGAATGATTACCACATAACTTATGACCGCTCTCGTTTTGTTGTCGAATATACCCCAAACGGTTCCAACCTGCTTCCTTATATAAGTGTAATTCTGCTGTCCGATACTGCCGGACATGGAAAGGGGGCTGCCAAATGAAAAAAAGGCTTATCACCAGACATCCAGTTGCTGAACTGGCTTCTCTTCTGCTTTTTGGCATTTTTGTTCTTTTTCTTCTGCTCATGCTGCTTTTTTCAGCACGCATTTATCAGCAGACTGTAAAAAATACAAATGCAGAAAATACTCTCGGTACTGCTGTTTCCTATCTTACAACCAAGTTCAGACAGCATGACACAGTAAATGGAATTTTCACCGGCAAACTGGATAATCTTTCTGCCCTTTGTTTTCGTGATACACTGAATGATCAGAATTACATCACTTATATTTATCTTGATCAGGGTAATCTGAAAGAACTCTTTACTTCAGACAGTTCTTCTGCCAATGCATCTGCCGGAACAACGATTGCTCAACTTTCTGACTTTCAGATCTCTGAAAGCAGACCTGGTTTTTATTCTTTTGAATTAAAAGATTCTGAAGGAAACAAAGAAACTTTTTATCTCCATCAGAATTCCGTTTCCAAGGAGGCATCATGAAAAAAATATCCGCACATTCAAAAACAAGTCTCTTTTTAATGGAAATGATCTTTGTTCTGCTTTTTCTGGCACTTTCCAGTGCTGCCTGTATCCGTATCTTTGCTGCTGCAAAAAAAAATCATATACAGGCTCAGGAATGGCGTCATATACAGACGCTCACAACTTCCATCGGTGAAATTCTGGAAGACAGTGACGGAACCGCAAAAAGCTTTGTCTCACTGTTTCCTGATGGACAGATTCAGGACAATCTCATCGAATGGTACTATGACAGTTCCTGGCAACTCTGTTCCGATTCACAGGCTTCCTATAAAATGGAACTTACATTACACGAAACAGCGAACCCCAGACAGGGAACCCTTACTTTCTATCACGCCACAAATGATATACAGATTTACACGATTGATCTGGTTTTTCCTATTATTGAAAATTCAGACAAGGAGGCCAGCTCATGAAAGACCATAACAGCTTTTTTACTGCCACGGGAATTCCCTCTCTGTTTCTGATCTTTTCCGTGCTTTGTCTTGCGGTGCTTTCTTTGCTGACACTCGGAAATTCCCGTTCAGAATTAAGCACCGCCCGTAATTCCATGCAACAGACAGAAGATTATTATAATGCCTGCAGTCAGGCTTCCACAGTTATCAATGAGATTCAGACAGAACTCACAGATGCCTACCGGCAGGCCACCGATCAGAAGAATTATCTTGCCCTTGTCGGACAATTCTGCAAGGATCATTCTGAGCTTACTTTTGACGAGGAAAAGCAGACATTGCTTTTCGCCGAATCACTCTCTGACACTCAGCAGCTCACTGTCTGCCTGAAGGTTTTATACCCGGAGAAATCCGGGGATTCTCTGATACAAATATTACAATGGAAAACAGACACCACGGCTTCCTGGACTCCGGACACCAGTCAGTCTGTTTATAAAGGAGGCACTCATGAATAAAGAACAAACTCTGGAATTTCTCTCTAAGGCTGCAGATCTGCACGCTTCAGATATTTTTATTATTGCAGGACGTCCACTTTCTATAAAAACCGATGGACGTCTTTCCACCTATGGTGACCGTCTGATGCCGGAACAGACCAGTGAAATTCTCGAAGCAATTTATCAGATGGCGAATAACCGTGATATCTCACGACTGCACAATACCGGTGACGATGACTTTTCCTTTTCTATTCCAGGTCTGTCACGTTTTCGTATCAATGCTTACAAACAGCGTGGTTCTCTGGCAGCAGTCATACGTGTTATCGCTTTCCAGCTGCCGGATCCCGCCGAGCTTTCTATTCCCGAGGATGTCATGAGTATTGCTGATCTGACAAAAGGCATGGTTCTTGTAACCGGATCTGCCGGAAGCGGAAAATCCACAACCATGGCCTGCCTTATAGATCGAATCAACCATTCTCGCGAAGGGCATATCATTACGCTGGAAGATCCTCTGGAATACCTGCATCGACACGATCGTTGTATCGTAAGCCAGCGTGAGATATGCACTGATACAGAAAATTATATTACTTCCCTGCGTGCTACCCTTCGCCAGAGCCCGGATGTCATTCTTCTTGGCGAAATGCGTGATCACGAAACCATTCAGACTGCCATGACCGCTGCCGAAACCGGTCATCTCATCCTTTCCAGTCTGCACACACTCGGAGCCGCAAATTCGCTCAACCGTATCATAGATGTTTTTGAACCATCCCAGCAGCATCAGATCATTATGCAGCTTTCTATGGTGCTTCAGGCTGTCATTTCTCAACAACTGGTTCCGGATGTCAACGGCAAAAATATTCCTGTTTTTGAGATTATGCGTCTTACTCCTGCTATCCGGAATATGATCCGTGATAATAAAATTCATCAGATCGACGGTGTCATTTCTTCCAGTCCCGGACAGATGCGTTCCATGGATCAAAGCCTTTTTGAATTGTACAAAAATGGACGCATCACAAAAGAAACTGCCATCAACTACGCAATGAATCCGGAAATGCTCCGCAGAAGACTTGGATGATTTTTCTTTTGGAAGCTTCCTCACATAAAAAATCCGTCTCAGGCTTATCACCTGAAACGGATTTTTTTATTGCTTATTTTTGTTTCTGATCAAATATCAGTTCTTTTTACTTCCGAAACGTTTTTTTACAAAAACTACAATAGCTGCGATTGCTGCCAGAAGAATAATCACGAATGGAAGAATCGGTGTATCATCTCCTGTCTTAACTGCAGTCTTAGCTGTAGAATTTGGCGAACCAGATGTCTTATTCGTAGTCTCTGTTACCTCAGTCTTTTCTGATGATGTTTCCCTGTTTACAATCGTCACAGCTGCACTCAGATGTGTGATATCAAATGTAGCTGACTCTGCACTGTAAGTTACCTTATAAGAGAAGTCCTCATCATCTGCCACCGGGTTTCCTTCTGCATCTGTCTCTGCAATATAGAATGTCAGCTTGTCATTCTTTCCAACTCCAAACTTGACTGTCTGGCTTGCTTCTGATACATCATTCAGATCCAGCTCTACAATATTGGCAGATACCGTATTGGAATCAGCAAGTTCTGTATGATCTTTATCCATAAAGATTCCTGCATAGAACTTGCCATCACCATTCTTGGCTTTGCCATCTGTACCAAGAAGTTTCTTGGTGATTGTCAGTTTTGCTTCTTTATAGAATCCATCCGGAATTGTCAGGAATTCATTTGTGAAGTAAATGATTGAAGAATCATTTTCTTTTTCTACGGAAACTTTGTTACTGCTGCTGAAGTTTGCCATGAAGGTTGCTCCTGCAATCTCACCAGTTGTCAGTGCATTTCCATTTTCATCACACTCTGCAACATAATATTCTTTACCGACTTTTACATCTGTAAATGATGCCGTAGAAGCAGATGCATTCTTGAATTCAATTGCTTTGACATCAGAAGCTCTGTCGGTGCAGGCCTCGTCATTATAAAGTGCTACGTAGAAGGTTGCATTAATTGCTTCAAGAGCTTCGCCGTTGTGAACCAGGTTCTTGGTTACTGTGATTGAAGAACCTTTAAGAGTATCCTTAACGATGATCTCATCACCTTCTGCACTAACTTCGGAAACCTTTTTACCATTCACTGTAATCTCGGCACTGCCGGTTACTGTAACCTTGCCTTCCTTGTCAACAGTGATTGTTACTTTGCTCTGGATGGTGTTGTATCCTTCTGGTGCTGCAGTTTCTTCAAGAGTGTATGTTCCTGATTTCACTGTGATTTCTTTTGCTGTTCCGTCAGATGTCCAGGAGATTGGAGTGATATCCTTTCCGCCTTCTTCCTTACCGGAAAGCACGAATTTTGCATCTTTCAATTCCTTGCCGCCGATGTCAGTTTTGCGGATTTTGAATGTTTTCTCATAAGTATTCTCAAATACGATTCCATCCTTGTCTGCTTCTGCATATTTCACAGCTGCCACAAGCTGGCCGTCTTTGTCGGCTACTTCTACAGTCACTTCATGTGTTTTGGTGTCTGCCGTATAACCAGTCGGCACGTCCTGGTTCTCACTTACTTCATATTTGTAAGTTCCGGCTGTCTCATATGTAAGTTTATTAAATGTGATGTTTCCATCTGCATTCCTTACTGTCTGAGCTTTGTTTGCATCTCCGGCTGTCTTTGGTGTCAGTGTGAACTGGAATAAGCTTCCCTTCGCTGTTTCTCCATTGACAGTTTTCTTTGCTGTGATCTGTGCTTCTGTTGCAAGTGGTTTGTACTGGTTTGCAAATACGATTCCCTCTTTGTCTGCTTCCGCATATTTTACAGCTGCCACAAGCTGGCCGTCTTTGTCGGCTACTTCTACAGTCACTTCATGTTTTACTGTGTCTGCAGTGTAACCTGCCGGTACTTCCTGTACCTCGCTTACTTCGTAAACATAGGTTCCTGCTGTCTCATATGTAAGTTTGTTGAATGTGATGGTTCCATCTGCATTCCTTACTGTCTGAGCTTTGTTTGCATCTCCGGCTGTCTTTGGTGTCAGTGTGAACTGGAATAAGCTTCCCTTCGCTGTTTCTCCATTGACAGTTTTCTTTGCTGTGATCTGTGCTTCTGTTGCTTCCGGCGCTGGTTTTTCATAGGTGTTTGTTACAGTCAGACTATCGGCCTGTTTTTTATCATAACTTACAGTTGCTGCAAGCTTTCCATCCTTTTCTGCTACAGTTACAACTACTTCATGTCCTGACTCATCGTAAGTCATTCCTTTTGTTGCACCCTTAGTTTCTTTTACTGTGTACTTATAGGTTCCTGCCACAGTATAAGTGATCTCTCCAAAACTCTTGGTCTCACCTGCTGTTGCTTTTACTGTTGCCTGAGCTGGCATCGGTGCACCATCTTTACCTTCAAGGGTAAACTCAAATTCTTCTTCCGGTGCTCCTTCTCCTTTTACTGTTTTTGTTACCTTGATCTCCGCCTTTGTTGCTTCCGGCGCTGGTTTCTCGTAAGTGTTTGTTACGGTCAGCTTATCGGCTACTTTTCCATCGTAGGTTACGGCTGCAGTAAGTTTTCCTTCTACTTCTGTTACTGTTACGACTACCTTATGGGCGGTCTCATCGTAGGTCATTCCGGCAGTCGTACCTTTAGTTTCGGTTATCGTACACTCGTAGGTTCCTGCTGAAGTATAAGTGATCTCACCAAACTTCTCAGATGCTCCTGCTTTTACTTTGAGTTTCTTCTCTGTCGGCATTGGAGCATTGTCTTTTCCTTCAAGGGTGAAGGTGAACTCTTCGTCCGGTGCTCCCTCTCCGCTGACTACCTTCTCTACCTCGAACTGTGCTGTTGTCGCTGTCGGTGCTGGTTTTTCCGGTTTCTCGTAAGTGTTTGTTACGGTCAGCTTATCGGCTGCTTTTCCATCGTAGGTTACGGCTGCAGTAAGTTTTCCTTCTGCCTCTGTCACTGTTACGACTACCTTATGGGCGGTCCCATCGTAAGTCATTCCGGCAGTTGTACCTTTAGTTTCGGTTATCGTATACTCGTAGGTTTCTGCTGAAGTATAAGTGATCTCACCAAACTTCTCAGATGCTCCTGCTTTTACTTTGAGTTTTTTCTCTGTCGGCATTGGAGCATTGTCTTTTCCTTCAAGGGTGAAGGTGAACTCTTCGTCCGGTGCACCCTCTCCACTAACTACCTTCTCTACCTCGAACTGAGCACTTGTTGCTTCCGGTGCTGGTTTTTCCGGTTTCTCGTAAGTGTTTGTTACGGTCAGCTTATCTATTGCTTTTCCATCGTAAGTTACGGCTGCGGTAAGTTTTCCATCTACCTCTGTTACTGTTACGACTACCTTATGAACAGACTCATCATAGGTCATTCCGGCAGTTGTTCCTTTAGTTTCGGTTATCGTATACTCGTAGGTTCCTGCCTTAGTATATTTGATTTTCCCAAAACTCTTGGTCTCTTTCGCTTTTACCTGGATGCTTGTTGCTTCCGGCATCGGTGCATCCTTGATTCCGGCAAGGGTGAAAGTGAACTCTTCGTCTGGTGCACCCTCTCCACTGACTACCTTCGCTACTTCGAACTGAGCACTTGTTGCTTCCAGTGCTGGTTTCGTATAAGTATTAGTAAATACAACTCCATCTTCTGAAGGATATGTCATAATCGATTCAAGTCTCTGAAGAAGATTATTATAAGCCACTTCTACTTTTACAATAAATTTGTGTTCATCATAAGTGATATTCTCTGAACTTCCCTTTATTTCAGAAATCTGATAGTAATGAATTCCTTCCTCACTATAATTAATAGTACTGAAATTAATATTTCCCTGTGCATCTGCAGCAACATTTTCGGTATATGGATTTTCCAGTGCAGCTCCCGTTTCATCTTTCACTTCTGTGATATTAAACTCAAATTGATAAGCACGTAAATCCGCACCCTCAAGAACTTTCTTTGCAACAATATCTGCCGAAGATTTTCTTACATTTGTAATCGTAATTTTTTCGCCACCACTGTATGCAACTAATGTCTCTCCAGGATATGCAGTTGCAAACTTCTTACTTATTTCATTAAAGGAACTTTCCTGATCTTTAACACAAATATACGTTTTTCCAGATTTCAGTTCATATCCAACAGGCGCTTTCGTTTCTTCGTAGCAATAAACCTGATCAAGCTGTAAATCTTTAAATTGTGCTTTTCCTTTTTCAGAAGTTGTTACTTTTGTGACTTCATTCTCGCTGGATGTCCCATCACTGTTAAATAAAATTTTTTTCAATACAAATTCTGCACCAGACAGTTTTATATTCTGATTCAGTGCATCTGTTTTTTCAACAGAAAGTAAATGTCTGTCACCTCCCGCTGAAGCGGATGCTCCCCTTACTGTATACTGTTTATTATCCTCAGATTTAACAAATGATGTACCGGAAAGTTCCACAGCGTTGTCAATCTGAATATAATAATTACCACTGTCATCCGGAGTTCCGGTAAGGATTGGTTTAACCGTATATGTTATGACCGCCGGCGTTTCATCTGGAATAACCGCTGTAAGCACTCCATCAATCACTGCAATCTGAGCGCCATCTATAGTATTGCCATCCTGCCCCTTAATTTCAGAAGATACATAAGTAACATTCTTTGGCAATGTATCCGTAAGACGCAAGACACCGTTTCCAGCCTTGCCTTCTTTTGTCAATTGATACCCATCTGAATTTACCTTAATCGTGTAAATTACATTTTGCTTATTTTCACTTACTGTACCATTCTTTTTAAGTATCTCTGATTTAACATTTACGGTCTTATCGGTGTTATCCAGTTCATCCTCATCCTTAATTCCCCAGGATGCCACATTTGTATAACTTGCTTCGCTATTTTCATCATAATCAAAATCTGTTATTTCAGTTTTAATATCAATCTGAATCAGATCTTTATGTACATCCAAAATTGTGAACGTAAGTTTTCGTCCATCTATTGCCGGAACAATTTCATAAGCTGTATTCCAACCATTCCAGTCCGCGGATTTTTTATAAGTTGCAGAAACAAACTTCACGCCCTCTGGCAAAGTATCTGTGATCTGAATTATCTTACCACCAAAATCCACTTCTCCACCCGGATGATCTGGATTTTGTATATCAGAAACATTTGCTAATATAGTCCAATTCAGATAGTTTTTACCATTCTCTTTACTGTAACCACCTCTTTTTACGATGGTTTTCTTAACTGTATAATAAACATTTGCCTCAACCGATTTTCCATTTATATAACACGTGTTATAAACAGTATTACTCTCTCCACCTTTTGTAAAGATTTTTGATTTGTAAGTAATTGTAATCGGTTTAGAAAAGCTTCCCTTAAACTGAATTTCAAACTGATCATTTCCCACATTTTCCAGAGCGTTTTTGCGGTTGAATGCTATTGTATAATCAGAACCTTTATCAAGAGGTCTCCCATCATATATAATTACAAAGCTTTCTTCATCAAAAACACTATCCTGATATCCCTGCGCCCAGCTTAATTCTCCCTTATCATTATATCCACCATGTAATAAAGCATCTTTAAACACAGGGTTTACCACTTTTGTAACAGGTGTATAAACAGAAGTCCACTGAATTTTATTTTCATCTGACAGATACTGACCTGATTTCTGAAGATTGTCTTTCACCTCCGGTAATCCATAATTGAAATCCGAGCCTTTAATCGGATTTCCATTTAACGTACCGTTATTGTTTCCTGTGGCTTTTTCATCACCTGCAATATCTGTTATTGTACGGGATGTATACGTAATCTTATATTCTTTTTTATTATTTTCTCCAAGATCTGAAGGAAAACTTACTGTAAATGTTTTTCCATTTACATCTGGTGAAATTGTACACTGATCCGTAATATCAACTCCATCAGCAGTCTTTACCCTAATTGTATCAGAAAGTATCCGTTGATTATCAGAATTCATAGTATCCACATAAGCAGCACCATTCATATTCTTTTTCAGCGTGCCATTATTTAATGATACTGTCCAATCCAGACATTGAGGATCATCCTGCTTCTGGTTCTTGGATTTTTCTCCTGTTTTATTTGTAACATTACCCCAGTCTGTTTTCTCCTGTTCATTCTGTCCAGAACTCGTCCATTTAACTTTATTTTCCAGATTCTTAACATTTCCATCCGAATCAACCAGATTTTTATTTTTTATCTTAGCTGTGTATGTAAGTGTTTTCGTTGTTTTGGCTGGAACAGTTCCTACATCAACGCTGAAACTGCCATCTTCATTCTTAGTTGCAGTTACTTTCTGACCGTCCAGACTTATCGAATCATAATCGATTTCAAGGTTACTGCCTGGAACATCCTTGATTTTTACATCTCTGGTCGCAGTTTCACCACCAGTTACCGGAATTGAAAAAGTAAAATTCCCATCCGCATCTACTGTATGGCTCTTTTCTACACTTGCCGCAGAACTATTTATCTTTATTATGACAGGTGCAGCTACTCCAGGAAAAGATATAGATATCTTATCCTCTTCATCTATCTCCTCCTTATTGACATGGAAATAATAATCACATTTTCCTGTAATTGAGCTATTATTGATAAAAAAATCTCTATTAAAAGAAAATTTTATCGTTCTTCCGTCATTTTCAATTTCATAGGTACCAATTACCGTTTGACCATCTTGTGTTGTAAGTGATTCACTATGACTATCAAATCCTATAACACTGTCTGGCATCTTGTAAATAAATGTGATTTTTTCGTCTGTCGAATTTTCCAGAAGTGTTTTCAAGCCATTGATTTTATCGTTTGACAGTACAAACTGCATAACTGCATCAAAAGTCTGGTTTAAATCATATGAACTGTCTGGATTATATGCATTCGCCCCTTTTTTAACTGACACCTCAACACTTGCAGCATAATCTCCAAAGTTATACTCCGGCAACGACTGGACTGCAATTGAATTATTCGTCTCACCAGCAGCCTGTACGGCCATTTCTTCATCTGCTTCCGTTGCCACTGGCTGTGCCTCCGGCGTTGCTTCCTGCTCTTGTGCCGCATTCGCTGTATCAGCCGTCGTCTTCTGTATTTCTGGAGTCACCGCTGGCTGCTGTTCTGTTGCCGGTGTTGTCTCCTGTTGTTGCTGCTCCTGTACCTGTTCTGGCTGAGCTGATTCCGTCTGAACAGGTTCTGTCTGAGCCGGAGTTTCCTGTGACGTTGTTTCCGCAGCTGTATTGTTCTCGCTGCCATCCGCAGCATTCTGTTCTTCTTCGCTCTGAGCCATTGCTTCTGCTGCCGCTTCAATATCAGATGCAAATGTAGTGACATTGCTCTGCTGGATTATCATTAATGCAGTCAATGTCATTGCACAGACTCGCTTAAACTTGTTAAAAGTTTTCATAATTGACTCCCTTCATGCATTATATTTGGATATAATAGCCCTCATGATATTATAACATTATTAATTTTATGCTGAAATATCATATTTGTCGAAATTATGTGCAATTTTATATGCAATTTACATTATCATACAATGTATTTACGAAAACTTTACGAAACTCCATACTTTTCCCTTATTTCAGTGGTGAAATCAACAATAATTCTTTATGACCACCTGCAGGTTTTCTCTTCCCTGAAAAACATTAATTTCAGGATAATATGTAACGGATATGGTATCATGCGCCTGTACAAAATCCACGAATTCCTGTGCTTCTCCAAAATATACTGCATCCATCTTTATTCCATTTTCATCTGTGAGAAGCATCTTTGCTACATTCCTGTTTCTGCCCAAAACACGAATCCCCACTGCCCGAAGATTTTTCTGTGCAAACAAAGGTTTCGAGTTCCCTTTACCAAATGGTTCCAACACCTTCAACTGTTCTGTCAGTTTTTTGGAAAGATAGGAAATCGGCATTGGCACATCGATCATAATTTTGGGAATCAGATCCTGTTCTGTAAGGGTACAGTTATCATTCAGACGTCTGCGGAAAAGTTCTACATTTTTTTCCTCCATTGAAAGTCCGGCTGCCATCGGATGACCGCCAAACTGCGTGAGCAGATCACTGCATTTCACCAGTTCCTCATACATAGAATATGCCTCGATCGACCGCCCGCTTCCCTTTACTCCGTCAGCTCCTTTCGTCAGTACGAACACCGGCTTATTATATGCTTCACGAATCCGCCCTGCAATAATACCTGCAAGGCTCTCATGACAGTCCGGAAGATACACCACTAATACACGATCTGCGCCGAGATTATTTTCCGCAATACTCTGGATCGCCTGTTCTTTTCCTTGCTCTGTCATGGCCTTTCTGCTCTGATTCAGGGCATACAGATCATCCGCCAGTTTCATAGCATCTTCCAGATTGTCAGCAAGAAGCAGTTCCAGAGATCTTGCCGCTGTATCAAGCCGTCCACTTGCATTGATACACGGTCCGATCACGAATCCTACATGATAGGCAGTTATCTCAGCTCCTTCGAGATTATTTACTCGTATCAGTGCTTTCAAGCCTTCATACGATGTAGAAGGAAGTTTCTTCAGGCCTTCTTTCACGATGATTCTGTTTTCTCCCTGAAGATCCATTACATCTCCTACTGTTGCAATTGCTGCCAATTCAAGAAAATCCCATATCTCATCACTGTCAATCCCCAATCTTTCATATAACGCCCAGATCAGTTTCCACGCAACCACTGCACCACAGATATTTTTATTCGGATATGAACAGTCATTCTGTTTTGGATTCACTACCGCATCTGCTTTCGGAATAATCCAGACTCTCCCATTCTCTGTATCCTGAAACGGAATATCATGATGATCCGTAACAATAACTGTAAGTCCTTCTCTTTTTGCATATGCAATCTCAGCAGCAGCTGCAATTCCATTATCACAGGTCAGTATTGTATCTACTCCGTCCTCCAGTGCCTTGTCGATCAGCTGTTCATGCATTCCATACCCATCTTTTACTCTGTCCGGAATGTAAGTATCCACATTTGCCCCGAGGCGTTTCAAACCTTTCAACAAAATGCAGGTAGCTGTCACGCCATCTATATCATAATCTCCGATGATTCGGATCTTTTTTTTCTGCGTAATTTTTTTCTGAAGGATCTGCACTGCACATTCCATATCCTTCATTTTCCATGGGGATGGGATTTCTGCAAGTGTTCCATATAAATAAGAACGAATTTCTTCCATACCCTGTATATCACGGTTTCGTATCAATCTCACTATCACAGGATCAATTCCAAATTCACTGCCTATTTTTTGAAAATCTGCTTTCTTATTATATACCATCCACTTTTCCATAATGATCCTCTCTGTTTATCAACCTATCCATTATTAAAACACAAATCCCGGGGCAGCAGTCTGTCCCGGGATCTGAGATGTGTTACTGTTCACTCCGTTCACAGCAACTTAATTGTTACTTTTTATGTTTCGGATTATGCATCCTTATTTTCATCATTTGAAGCATTTTCTTTTGCCGCTGCTTCCTGTGCCGCCAGTCGTTCTGCTACTCTCTTGCGGTTTTTCTTTTTCGGCTGATCCGCATTTTTCTTTCCGGATTTTGTATTCTGGTTGTTATTATTCTGTTTTGCAGGAGCTGCAGTATTCTTTGCTGCCACAGCCTGTGCAACAGGTTTCTTATAATAACGTTTCATTACCAGCCACAGAGCACCTGTAATGCATACAGAAGAGTAAGCTCCACAGATAACACCTACCATCAGAGGAGCTGCAAACTCACGGATAGAAGAAACACCCATGATGTACAGAACAGCTACCATTACGAAGGTAGTAAACGAAGTGTACATACTTCTTGTAAGTGTCTGTGTGATACTTTCGTTAACGATCTCTTCAAGATTTGCTCTGCTGCCCTTCATATTCTCGCGGATACGGTCGAAGATAACGATCGTTGCGTTAATAGAGTAACCTACGATTGTAAGCATGCAGGCAATGAAGGTATTACCTACGGAAATTCTGGAAATTCCATAGAATGCCAGTACTACAAATACATCATGCAGCAGGGCAAGTACCGCACTGCTTGCAAAACGAATATCTTTGAAACGGAACCAGATATAAGCGAGCATACAAAGTGTTGCTACAAGAACAGCTACTACTGCATCTCTTCTCATTTCAGAACTTACTGTAGCAGAAATACTCTCTGTTGTGATCAGAGAATCATCTACATTAAATTTCTCTACAAGTGCTTTATCCAGTTTTTCACGTTCTGCCTGAGACAATGTACGAGTTTTGATAACTACCTGATTTGTTCCGGATACCTTTGTAGGCTGTACATTCTTATCTCCTGTAACTTCTTCAACAACTGGAGTTACTTCAGAATCAATCTGTTTGATATCCATATCTTCATTGAATGTTACAGTTGTTGCTGTACCACCGGAGAAATCAAGTGCATAATTTAATGCGGTTCCACTTGTCTGATGATGAATTGCCATAGATACCGGTCCGCTCAAGATCAGAATAATGGAAATAATGAAAAATACTTTACGTTTTCCAACAATATTGAAGATTTTACGCTGTTTTGCTCGTCCATAGAACTTCTCATCATGAAAACCAACAGCATAAAGAGCATTCATAACAAAACGTGATACAACCAGCGCTGTAAACATGGAAACTACGATACCAAGAGCCAGTGTATAAGCAAAGCCCTTAACAGTACCTGAACCAAGCCACATCAGCACGAGAGCTGCGATCAGGGTTGTGATATTTCCATCGAAGATTGCACTGAATGCTTTGGAGAAACCTGATTTGATAGAAGCTCTTACAGAGTTTCCATCTGCGATTTCTTCCTGAATACGTGCGTAAATGATAACGTTCGCATCCACTGCCATACCAATACCAAGAATGATACCGGCGATACCCGGAAGGGTCAGTGTAATATCAAATGCATTCAGTGTGATCAGAACAAGTGCTGTATAAAGAATCAGAGCAACACCTGCAACAACACCCGGAAGACGATACATGATGATCATAAAGATAATTACGATCACAAGACCGATCAGACCGGCCATAACACTGGTAGAAATTGCTTCCTCTCCGAGCTGTGCTGCAACAACACTGGAACGAAGTTCTTCCAGTTCAACACTCAGTGAACCAATACGGATATATGAAGCAAGATTCTGAGCTTCTTCCACACTGGACATACCAGTAATCTGTGCCTGTCCACCTGTAATTGCTTCATTTACCTTCGGTGCACTTAAAATCTGATTGTCATAAACAATCGCAATCTGTTTTCCAACATTTGCTTCTGTAGCATCTGCAAATTTTGTCTTACCTTCATCTGTAAGAGTCAGGCTGACTGCATATTCTCTGGAGCTGTTCTTATCAGACTGGAACGCTCCGCCCTGTGCATCTTTTACATCTGTACCTTCCAGCACTACAGATCCAGCTTCACGGATCTCATCCAGACTTCTTGAAAGTACGTATCCACTGCCAGTACTGGTAAAGTTTGCATTACCATCATCATCTGCGGCTGTAATAAAGCACAAAGAACCTGGTTTACCAAGATCATTAAGAATTGCATCAGCATCTGTAACTCCAGGAATTTCTACAGTAATACGGTCGCTACCCTCTTTGTACACCTGAGCTTCTGTACTGTACTGTTCCACACGCTTCTGGAGTTTGTAAACAGTATCAGACATATCCTCTGCACTTGGGTTGCTGTCTTTTGCCTGATAAGTGATACTTACACCACCAGACAGGTCCAGGCCGGTCTTAATGTTTTTTGCAGAACCGGTTCCTGTTGGTCCGAGGCCAATCCCGGCCGTGTAGCACAGAAAGACTGTGATAATGGCGGTCAGAAGCAGCACAACAATTCCTCTGTTTTTCTTCATTGTTCTTTCCCTTCTTGGATTATTTTATTCCGCTAATGCGGCCTTTATCATGATTGCGCACTCCACTCTCTTACGCTGAAGTTCGCATCCGATACCATAATTGCCATTTATATCTTTCTGGAAATGATAAGCATTGGCAGCACAGCCACCACTGCAGTAAAATCTTGCGAAGCAGTCCTTGCATGCTTCTTTTGTATAAACATTGCATTTACCAAACTTATCACGGATCTCCGGATGTGTGATTCCTTCATCCACATTTCCCATAAGGAACTGTTCTTCACCCACAAACTGATGACATGGATAAAAATCACCCCAAGGAGTTACTGCAAGATACTCGGTTCCTGAACCACATCCTGAAAGACGTTTGTAAACACAAGGTCCACCAGTCAGATCAATCATAAAGTGGAAGAAGTTAAATCCTTCTCCTGCTTTTTCTCTGGCGATCATTTCTTTTGCCAGTTTGTCATATTCTTCTTTGATCTGTGGAATATCCTCTTCTCTGATCGCATATTCCTCTGTATCAGCTGCAACTACCGGTTCAACTGAGATCTGTTTGAATCCGAGATCTGCAAGATGCAGCACATCTTTTGAAAAATCGAGATTATGATGTGTAAATGTACCACGCACATAATACTTGTCCTGATTTCTGGATTCCGCAAATTTCTGGAATTTCGGAATGATCAGATCATAACTTCCAGCTCCTTTGCGGAAAGGTCTCATATAATCATGAACTTCTTTACGTCCATCCACACTGAGAACAACATTTCCCATTTCTTTATTACAGAACTCCATAACTTCATCATTGAGAAGAACACCGTTCGTTGTAAGTGTAAAACGGAATTTTTTATTATGAAGTTTCTCCTGCTCTCTTCCGTATGCTACCAGGTCTTTGACAACCTGCCAGTTCATCAGAGGTTCTCCTCCGAAGAAATCCACTTCCAGGTTCTTTCTGGATCCGGAATTGGCGATCAGGAAATCAAGAGCTTTCTTACCCACTTCAAAAGACATCAGTGCTCTTCTTCCATGATATTCTCCCTCTTCGGCAAAACAGTATCGACAGGCCAGATTACAATCATGGGCAATGTGCAGGCACAAAGCCTTTACTACTGTCTGTCGATTCTCTGTAAATTCATCAATAATGTTTTCGTATATATCTCTGGTAAACAGCATACCCTGTTCTTTCAGTTTCTCACACTCGGAAACAGAAGTACGGATATCAGCCTCAGGATACTGATCTTTTAATTTGTCAACAATCTCCTGCTCTGAAAGTCCCTCTTCCATAAAAGGAAGAACTTCGTATGTTACAAGGTCTACCAGATGAATACATCCACTGTTAATATCCAGAACAATGTTATAGCCATTGCTCTGATATCTATGAATCAGACTCATCTTTCTGAAAATCCTTTCCTGTAACTTTTTGTTCATAAGAATAAGCAGCGGATTTCACTCCGCTGCTTACTGAATGTTCTGAACCTGCTTATTTGTTCTCGCAGCTCTGATTTCCTACAGTACAGGAAGTTTTGCATGCTGACTGGCAAGATGTCTGACATTCACCGCATCCACCTTTTTTCACTGTGTTCTGCAGGTTCTTTGTATTTAATGTTTTGATATGTTCCATTATATATCCCTCCTTATGTATAATTATCTGGGCATAGTATAGCATAAAATCAGCCTAATTAAAAGCATTTTTTTATCAGGAAAGCATCCCTCCAAGGGTTCCTCCTCCAAGACACATAAAAAATGTAGTCACCAGATGTTGGAAGCTCATATCCCACTTTCTCTGTACTGCAAAAGAAACAGCTGCAAGTAACACAAAATAACATAAGCCTACCAGAAATCCCCACCGATATTTATCCTGACGAAGTATCTTTCCTGCCAAAAATCCTCCTGCCAGGCAGGACAGCACATAAATCACTAAAATTCCTACCGTAACCGGCCCTTTCCCTATGTCAAGTTTGAATACCAGTAATGCCAGCAGGAGCAGGCAGACACCCGACAGAAGATATGCCAGAAACAATGATCTCAAAATTGCCTTTACCTTCATAAAAAAGCCCTCCCATATTGAAATATATGGAAGAGCTTTGCTTCATATGTGCAAAATGCTATGCAAAATATTATTTTTTCTTCTTAAGATAAACGAGTACTGCTACAATTACCGCAGCTGCGATGCCAATGATCACAAACGGAAGGATCGGAGTATTATCTCCAGTCTCAACTGCTCCTACAGAATTCCCCTTACTGTCTGCTTCACTCTGGTCAGCAGAGTCAGAAGTACTGTTCTGATTTTCAGATGTGGATGCCTGAACAGATGTATTATTCGCTGAACCGGATACTGTATTACTTGCATTATTTGCGGTACCGCCAGATGTACTGCCAGTATTTGTGGAAGCTGCTGCTGTCGCCTGCGGAGTCGTTGTCGCGGTAGAAGTTGTACCGGAAGAATAGCTTCCATCTTCAATTTCTTCTCCTACAAGCGCCTTGCTTCCTGCAATTCCAAACGGGCTGAAAGAGTGTGTACTGAATACCATTGTACTGCCCTCAACACTTGGCACGATTGTTTCCATAGCACCACTGTCCAGAAGATGCTCAATTGTATAATCATATCCGGCCTTAACAGGAACTGTCACACTCAGATATTCACCATCTGGGATCTCATATTCTGTATTGTTTTTCAGATCCCATAATTCAAAATCATAAGATTTGAATACATTTGCTTCTGCTTCATTGGTAAATTCATAATTCTCACCACTTGCAACCCTGAACTGTACGTACCATGGAAGATTGATTCCTGATACAGAAATGCCATTGCATGTGTGATTTTTCTCTGCTATCTGCGCTTTTTCTTCATCAGAAGGCTCTGTGGTCTCCTCAACCGACTGAGCACGGTCATCTGCTGTGATATCTTTCTCTGTTCCATCGAAAATATTGTCTTTATCAGCCTCTGGAGTCGCTGTAGGTTCCGGTGTATCTGTCACTGACGGTGTTTCAGTAACTTCTGCGATATCTGTAGGCTCCGGTGTCTCAACGGCCTCTGGTGTATCTTTATCTTCTGACGGAATTACTGTTACAGCCGGTGCTTCCGTATTCTCAGTAATAATATTGTCTGTATTATCATTATCCGGTGCTTCCGTCACTTCTGTGCTGTCTGTATCTGCGTTACTCTTGTCCTCTGTGGACTCAGAGTCTGCTGTGTTCTCTGTATTTTCCGGGTTTTCCGTTACTTCCGGAGTTACTTCCGGAACAGTAGTTTCCGTATTTTCTTCAGTATTATCTGTCGTGCTGGCCTCTGTGTTTTCTTCTGTGTTTTGTGCCGTATTCTCAGTATCTGCAGCTTCCTGCTCTGTCTGAGCCCCCTCATAATCTGAATCCTTACTGATACTGCTTACAACAACTGTCACACTGCTGTAAATTGCATCTGACTGCCCATCCCAGCCGGAAATCTTCGCCAGATCAGCAGCATTATACGGGCGAAATACAACATCATAAGTCTGCACTCTCGCTGACGGTACACAAGACCCATCTGCCCAGGAAAGTGTTCCATAATCGCTCTTCGGAAGTGAAATATCTGAAAGAGGAACCGGCTGATCAATCGTAACATTATTCGGGATCAGACTGCTGACCTGTACGGTCGCTGTATCGTCTCCCATTACTGTTGCAAATGAAAGCTGACTTGTTACAAGTGCTGCGGTAAGTGCTGCAGCAGCGATAAACTGCACGTTCTTCCTCTTTTTCATCATAATCCTCACACCTCAATCTATATTCATTACTGCCAGGCAAAGCCATTATATGCCGGCAGTTCCATATTATTTACGTAATCTTTAAACAAAAAATGTAACTTGTTTCTATATCATATATAATTCGAATTTAAGTACTGTAATATAAAAATATCTATTTTGTCGTATATGAAACTTTTATCTTTTCGTAACTAATTTGTAACACAATATTTTATTTTACGACACAAGCATTATATCACAGTTCTACTTTTTTCGACACCCCCAAATTATTTTTTTTATATTTAACAAGATTACATCATTAGTGAGAATTGAGTGACTATTCTGTTTACTTCTGCAAGAACTTCTTTTATTCCTCTCTCAGACTCTGTCCAATTATCTCTGGTAATGCCATCAACGCAACATGGGCATACCCGAAACTCAGTGTCCGGATATGCCCTCTGATAATACATCAAAGCTCTTCTGGCATGATAATTTTTGCAACAAATAATTGCCTTCCTTATATTAATACCAGCCTGATCTGTAACTTTTCTGGAAAACTTTGCATTTTCCCAGGTAAATGTCGCCTGATCTTCCTTCAGAACAGCATCCGCCGGCACACCATTCTTCATCAGTACATCCTTTAAAAATTCCCATTCCGTCTGATACTCTCCATTGTACCGTTTCTGACCGGTCAGTACTCCGCCAAATCTGCCTGCAGAAATACTGTATTTTCCACTTGGCAGTACAAATGGAGCATATTTTTTCGCATACAGCTGTGCCGCTCTCTCTGCCATCTGCGAATAACCATTGCCTGGTACAAAAATAATATCCGCTTTTTCTGGCTCATTTTCTGCAAAAATGAACTCACTTGTTTCTTTTATGAACTCTTTGTACATATTTGATACCTTCTCTTTTGGTTTATTTTGTCACAATGACCGTACTATATCCCGCATCTCTGAGGCGCTGTTCCATATTTATTGCATTTCCGATCTGCTGAAATGCACCAACCTGAACTTTATATAAATCATTTTCATTCAAAAGAAATGCAGGATATCCCTGATCTGTCAGCTGATAAAGCATACGGTCTGCATTCTCTCTGCTCCGAAATGCGCCGGTCTGTACTCGGTAATACAAAGGAGCTTCTATCGTTTCTTCCGATAGCGTTCCAAGAATCGCGCCTGCAATCGCCTGTGCTATTTCATCTTTTTTCTCATCATATAATGCATTATCCGCATCTGAGTTTATAAATCCGGTTTCAATGAGAAGAGCAGGCATTCTGGTTCTTCGCAGAACGACCAGTCCCGGACGTTCTTTTACTCCTATTTCTCTGAATCCAAGTTCCCCCAGTGCTCCAACAATATTCTGTGCCATCTGATACTTAATTCCACTTTTGTCATATATCAGAACTTCTACGCCCTGATATTGATTATCTTCAGGACTGCTGTTTCGATGAAAAGAGATAAAATAATCTGCACCTGACTGATTTGCAATTCTTGCCTTCTCAAACGGTGTCTGGTAAATATCTTCTGTTCTAGTATATACCACATCCACACCATTGTCTTCAAGGATTTTTCCTACTGCTCGTGCAAGTGCAAGATTATCATCTTTTTCATTTCTTCCATTATATACAGCACCGGGATCCGTTCCGCCATGTCCCGCATCCAAAACAATTTTATAAGCCAAATTTGTATCTCCTGACTGCTTTTTAATTAGTATATGCACCCACTGATAAAAAGCATACGGGATAATCAGATTGCTTCAACAATAGCTGAACTGACCGGTTTCCGCATTGTAATGGTATACATAATAGGTAAGAAAATCTTCTTCCGGTGTTGTTTCCTCTACAGTCTCTGCCAGAACCTCTTTTAGTTTTCTTGGATCTGCACTGTCTTCGCTGTGTATCATTACTTCATGAATACTTGTAAACACCATATAAAAACTGCCACCAATAAGTTTCCCCAACCGCTGCGCAACTCCGGGCAAAAAAACAGCCACTGCTCCATTGGTCCGGACAGACGTACTCAGACAGTTTCCTATTGCATCTTTCTTCAAAGGCATATCAAACAGCAGATTCATAAAATTCTCGCCTTCATAATCTAAATTATATAGAAGTTTCTCCCAGCAATAAATTCTTGGCGGTGAAATAAAATACGTATTCAAAAGCGCCTCATTAAACACTGACTGTTCATCCTGGTTCCATTTCTGTAACATATGTTTTTTTATTTTTATGCTGGTACTACATCCATCCAGTTCTCCCATCCGCGCATATAATACCAATGCAATATCCCCAACGGTTCGAAAAATTGCATTCTTTAGTTCATCTCGATATTTAACTACATTCATCAGGCGGATAAACAGATCTCCCTTTACTTTTTCGTAACTGTCCAGATTTTTACTTTTCTCAAAACACTCAGAACGAGCAATCGTATCCAGTCTTTTCATAATTTCCTGTATGATATTCTCCATGCTCCATCCATTTTGAAATTCATCATACAGATCTCGCACATAAAGTGCACAGACTTCATAAACACCTTCCTTCTGTCTGTTTTTCAAAAGCAGTCTGTCGCCCGACGTCGGAGGATAATCCTCAGCCTTCTTATAACAGATCATTTCTTCTTCATAAGAAGTTTCCTTAAGAAGACTCTGTCTCAAAGTGTCCACAAAGTTTTCGTAACCGTTTTCCATATTCAATTCCTCATCTTTCCTGAATTATTTCGGGCGATCTGCCCATGACTTAAATAGATTTGAAAAAAAGAAGGAAGCAGATGCTCCCTTCAAGAGTTGCTGTATCTAGAGGATACCGCATAATATTGTTTATGTAAAGAAAATTCGTTCGACAAAAATCGTGGATATCGACAATTGTTTTTATAATATTTCTTATTATAAAATACTTTAGAAATATCATTCATATCAGGTCAGTTTAATTCATAATAATCTGCCCTTTGCCTTCCAGATATGTCAGAAAGCCCTCGCATCCCCTGACTACGTCACGATATGTAATGTCAAAATTTCCTGTGTACCATGGATCTGCGATATCGCCATGTTCATCAGCATAATCCAGCAGAAGGCTTACCTTATTTTTCGTGTCTTTGCCAAGAATCCGAAGCATATTTTTTCTGTTTCGCTCTTCCATAGCAATCAGATAATCATATTTGTCATAATCTGATTTTTTAAGCTGCACTGCCCTTTTCCCTTCACAGGAAATTCCATGTTTCGCCAATTCACGCTTCGCCGGCGGATACACCGGATTCCCGATTCCATTCCAGATTTCTTCCGTACTCGTCGCCGCAGAGGCGATATAGAACTGGTCACTAACCCCACGGTTACTGACCATGTCCTTAAATATAAATTCTGCCATTGGAGAGCGACAGATATTGCCGTGGCAGACAAATAACACACTTATCATTGCTTAAAACTCCTTGAAATGCTGTATTTACGCTGTTTGCAGGCATTTTCCGATAATCTTCAATCCTGTCATTTTCCTGTATATCACAGCATAAATTCGTATATTTTCTTATCCAAATTTAGTAACTTCTTAGTAATAATCAGCCTGGAAAACATGCTTTCTAAGAACCTTATAATCAGATTATTTTTAATTCTTTTTTCTATTATTTTATCATACTATGCCAGTTTTGCAATCCTATTCATCTCTTCTTTTGCATCAATTAATCCCAGATGCGTATATACATTTAACGTAACCCCTATATCAGAATGTCCCATTAAATATTGGAGTGCTTTCGGATTCATTCCAGCTTTCGCCATATTGGAACAATATGTATGCCTACATACATGAGGCGTGATCTTTGGCATTTGTTCCTCATGAGTACGATTATACTTTCCTAACGCCCACTGAAAATGTTTTTCCCAATGGAGTGCTACCTCAGGCATATCTTTTTTATCCAGGAATAAAAATCGACTATATCCATCTATAATCGGCTCAACCCTTACTTTTTTACGGTTTTTCACAATCTGTTCAAAACATTCATAAACTTCATCTGTCATCGGCAACATTCGTGTTCCACTTGAAGTTTTGGTATCTTCAATGACGTACTGCATTCCTCTGGTTCTCTGAAGCTGATGATTCACATTGATTTTTCTCTCCTGAAGATCAATATCTTTCACTGTCAATCCACAAAACTCAGAAATACGAAGTCCAGTCTTAAACAAAATAAACATTCCGTTATAGTATTTTGAGTAATGGTCATCATTTCTGATAAACTCCAGAAATAACTCTTCCTGTTCTTTTGTAATTGCCTGTCTTGTAACACTGTCATTTACGACAACTGTACATAATTGAAATTCAAAAGGATTCTTGCGCAGTAAATCATCTTCAACTGCCATCTGAAATGCAGGTCTTACAATTCCACGCACACTGTGAATGGAACTGTATCCTCTTCCATCTGTTTGTAGCTTAATAAACCATGCTTTTGCATCCGACAATTTTATTTTATCTATTCTTCTGGTTCCGAATTCTTCTTTTTTTATTATATTGATCACAAAATCATAGTTCGCCTGAGTGTTATGACGAACCCCCTTTTTTTGTCCAATATATTTTTGAACCAAATCCAAAACTGTTAAATTTCCTCCGTAAGGTACTATACCATCATGTAAATCTCTTTGGATATTTTTTTCTTTTTCCCTTAGAGCTAAGCATGGTCTGCATCCAGTTGGCAGAGAATCTGTTGGCTCTAATTTCCAACTATACAAAAACTTCTGCTTTCCATAACAATCTGTATATACAAACGCATATCTTCCATCTTTTCTCTGACTTTCTCCGTTTCGTAAAATTCGACCTTTTTTATCTCGTCGTTTTTGGTCACGTTTTGTTTTACCCAAACGTCTTCGCCCCTTTCTACGAAGAAGCCCTAGCACGATATAGGTATTATATCATACCAGGGCTAACATTCCACTTTAAAGTGCTAAATTGTTCGTATATTTTTTACAAAGACGTAGTCTGATCCAGAAAGGCCTCAAATTTCTTACGGTTAATCAATGACTTACACCCCACCTGGACTGTAAAGCAACATTCTGAATTTAGATGTTCCGAAATAAGCATCCTTATTTTCTTTTCACCTATTCCAAAATATTGCACTGCTTCATCCACCGTAAGCATATATTTTTCCCAAATTGGAATCTTACCTTTTTCAATTTTAATCGCCACTCTTCTCTCCTCCTTTTCTCTTTGGACAAAACATTTTTATCTGCCCATGACAATTTACAATTTTATACACTGTCATCGGCAGATAAAATTACAATACAGGTGGCAGTTCAGTACTCTGCCCACATCGGTTTTGCACCGTCATTAAATATGACCAGATTTTTTCTGGAAGTATCATTATCACAGATATGCTTCGTCGCCCTGTGCAGCTGCTACACATTTTGTCAAATTCTTCTCGCTCCATACCTTTACTTCAATGTTATATTTCAGCATTTCCTCGTATTTACTCCATTAACAGAGCAGATATATCATGGCGGATTTACCTAGTGGCTCTACATATCTTCACGTCCTGTATGTAAAACAATATACAATTTTCAAGGTACAAAAATTCCTGAAGGGGAAAAGGAATCTATATTAAATACTCCCTTTACTGATTACTTTTCCTTACATATGATTTCGTATCAAATCCCAAGGTCTTAGTAATCAGTTTTGTTTCCAGGCGTTGACGCAGAGTTTCATCTACACAGTAATGCACCTGTCCAAATTCGTCAAACATTTTTCTGGTAGCCAAAACTGTTATGTACCCTTCATAATGCTTCAACACTGCCTGGATTGCCTCAGTATCACCAGTTGATGCTGCCTCAATAACATGGAATGGCAGCAAATCAAATGCGCATTTCTGTTTTTTACTTTTTTTCATTTGCAGATTCCTCCATATTTTTTCTCATCAGTTCCAGTGATCGTCTACGATGCTCATTAATTGTGCTGCGTACAAGATTCATTTCTCTGGCAATGTCTGCATCACTCATATCCATAAAATATGATAATAACACAACATACCTTTTCTTTTCAGTAAGTGTCTGCAGTGCTTCAGCAATCAATGCATCTTTGACTTCTATATCGTAACCCAGGACCTGAAAACGATGTGTTTCCATTTCATGCTCATCCATTATAAAAAGTCTGCTCAACTCCTTTTCTGATAATTCTGACAACATCACTTCATACTTCTGGCGATATGCCATATGCTTTTCATAATTAATAACTTCGCTTTTCAATGCCAGCTTGCACAGAGAATCAAACTGATGTCTGACTGTCTGCTCATCTTGAAAAGAGGATTGCTCCATAAGAGTTCACCTCCTTCCCCGCCGGTAGGCAATAAGCAAAGTTCTTGCTTCCCCTTCACACATATCCCAAACGGATAAGTGCATTTGTCGGGGTGTGGGAAGAAATTTTTAAAAAATTTCTTAATAAATACGAGAAAATTGTTTTTCCTGTATTTTGAGGTATATAAAAAACGTCCTAATGGGTAGTTTTTAGCCCATCGGACGCTATTTATATCAAAAGATAATATTTTGCCATCATTTCTTGTGGCATATAATTCACTTTTTGAGGTAAAGAAATTTATTTGCTTTTTTGAACTATTTATCTATTTCATCCGTCACGTAATGACGGATATGATACCAGACAATAAAATTCTTAATCTTTCCAATACCTCCGGATCTGTTTTACGGAAATTCAGAATTTTATATGTCTTTTAAAAAGTGAAATATCACCCTCTTTTTTAGTGAAATATTAGTTCATTTTCTTTCAAGAAAGGGAACTATACACTAAACATGGAGGTGTATCATATGCCAAAACAAACAGATAAAGAACTGGGATTGTTTTTTAAGAACGCCCGACACGAGCAAAAATTGACTTATGAAGAATTAGCTGAAAAAGCAGAAATGTCCAGCCGATATTTAAAGGAAATTGAAAATGGGGGCCGAGTTCCCAGTTTTCATAAAATCAGAAAACTGGTACGCGCTTTAAATGTTCCTCCTGAACCATTGTTTTATCCAAACAATCATACAGATAATCTTGATTATCAACGCCTGCTCATGTACCTGTCAAAATGCAACGATGAGCAAATTACCGCTATCCTTGCCATCGTAGAAGCATACCTGCGCACATACAAAATTCCTACAGATCACGATAAACAAGATCCCTGAAATTCATTTGAATTCTATCTGAATTATTCTGAAGAAGCGGTATGGTTTCCCATACCGCCACTCTTAACGTGCATATTTTTCTATCATTCTCTTAACATTCGTGGATTTCTTTATTGCCCCTATATTAATAAGAAACTCAACTACATCCATCATTCCCTGGTAATAAGCCCGCTGCTCCTCTTCATAATGGAAATGTTCTAACTGATCCAGATATTTATTCCAGAAATTCTGCTCACGCTCTGGGATTTTTTCCAGATGTAGTGGCAGCTTCTTTTGTATTTGTTTCAAATTCTTCTCTGCTTCTTTCCATTCTTCCGGCTGTACTGTATATTCTCTTTCTCCGGAGTCACAGCGCAATTCCTCAAATAAATTCGATACTGCTTCATAAAATTCATTCATCTTCTTTCCACCTCTCATTAGAATTATTTCTCATTACAGGCAGCATTATCATTTTCTTATTTCAAAAATCAAATAAACTTTCCAAAACTTCATCTTTAGAAGTATAGTAACAATATTTTTCCTTAAAATCAATAATAATACTTCATCTTTAGAAACTTTTGAGGATCAGAATGATTATTTATTGGGATAAAAAAACGAACAGTAAAAACAGAATAGGACAACGGGTAAAAGAATTACGAAAGGCTCATAATCTTACTCAGAAAACACTCGCT
>NZ_CAKRXI010000003.1 GCF_934424005.1 uncultured Blautia sp. | reverse complement strand
TTTTTCGATAAAATAATTTTTTTCTAAATTTAGCCAAAAAATGTTGACGAATGTTACAGCTATGTTATATAATAACATTCGTGCAAGAAAAATACCCAGACAGTTGTATTTTAGCACAATCTACAACTGGAGGGAGGTTAGGTGTGAGTCTATGTCAAACGTTATCGTAAAAGAAAACGAGACTTTAGATAGCGCTCTTCGCAGATTCAAGAGAAGCTGTGCAAAAGCAGGTATCCAGCAGGAAATCCGCAAAAGAGAGCATTACGAGAAACCAAGCGTTCGTCGTAAGAAAAAATCTGAAGCCGCAAGAAAACGTAAATATAATTAATTGTGCGCAAAAATCCCTGACGACAATTCCGTCAGGGATTTTTAAGATTATGAATCGTCACTAAATTAACAATACTGTAAAACAATAAAAAGGGAAATTTATGCATCGTATCATTCATACCTTCAAGAAAATCTTACAGTTATTATTTAATCGTATTTTTTATGTTGCAGTTGCTCTGATGCTTCAGCTTGCATGGTTGCTGATCACCGCATGGAGACTGGCAGCATATTCAAAATATATTTCGAATGTAATCAGTATGCTCAGCATCCTGGTCGTACTCTGGATCGTAAACAAAAAGATCAATCCGTCTTATAAACTCGGATGGACGATTCTGATTCTCTGTCTCCCTGTTTTAGGGGTTATGTTATATATACTTTTTGGTAAATCCAGAATTGCACAGGCAATTCAGAATAAATATGCACAGGTTCAGGAGGAAAGCCTTCCCTATATGAAACAGGATCCTGATGTCGCTAGAAGTCTTGAGGAATCCTCTCAATCTGCGGCAGTCCAGTCCAGATATATTCATCAATATTCCAGTTTCCCGGTCCACACTAATACAACTGCTGAATATTTCCAAGTAGGAGATGATATGTTCCCTGTGCTTGTTCGTGAACTGGAGCAGGCAGAACATTATATCTACATCGAGTATTTTATTATCAATGATGGTGTGATGTGGCGTACAATTCTGGATATTCTTGAACGAAAAGCAACCGAAGGAGTTGACGTCCGCCTGATTTATGATGGTTTTGGATGCCTCACAACGCTTCCCTATCATTATGAACGCTTTCTTCGCGAAAAAGGCATTCAATGCCAGGTTTTTAATCCATTTCGTCCGCTTCTGAATATCGTTCAAAATAATCGTGACCATCGTAAAATCTGTGTAATTGATGGTAAAACAGGATTCACCGGAGGAATTAATCTTGCCGATGAATATATTAATCAGAAGCGTCGTTTTGGTCACTGGAAAGATACGGCAGTCATGCTGAAAGGAGAAGCAGTCTGGAACATGACGGTTATGTTCCTGCACATGTGGAATGTAATTGCCAATTCGTCCGAGCCAATTGACCATGAACTGCATCTGCCACATCATTTTCATCCAGACTCATTCGAAAGCGACGGATATGTACAGCCTTACAGTGATACACCACTTGATGGAGAAATTGTTGGTGAAAATGTTTACCTCAACATCATTAACCGCGCCCGCAAATATGTATATATCTGTACACCTTATCTGATCATTGATAATGAAATGATGACAGCGCTCTGTCTGGCAGCCAAAAGTGGCGTTGATGTACGTATTATGACACCAGGGATTCCTGACAAAAAAATGGTCTTCTTATTGACACAGTCTTATTATGAACAGCTTCTGGAGGCAGGTGTTCATATTTATGAATACCAGCCAGGTTTCCTTCATGCAAAGTCTTTTGTCTGCGATGATGAAATCGCTGTCGTTGGAACAATCAATCTGGATTACCGCAGTCTGTATCTGCATTTCGAAAATGGTGTATGGTTTTATAAAAACAAAGTTATCCAGGATATCTTGTCTGACTTTCAGGAAACACTCAATTACTGTGATCCGATCAGTATTGACTTCTGTCGGAACCGAAACATTGTCATACGGGCTTTTCAGAGTATTCTTCGCCTGTTTGCGCCTTTACTCTGACATCCGTAAGGATGAAACTTTTTACAGAAACAGTATCCTCCGCGGATTTTAACTGCGGAAAGATACTGTTTTTATGTTTCTTATGCATATTTTTATGATTGTCCGCTACAATAATACTAAAGTGCCTGACAGGAAAATTTTTATGAGAAAAAATAAAATCCTCCGCAAAAAATATCTTCTCCTTCCGTTATGTTTCTTTTTTCTGCTTTTACATATCTGTATGATCTCTGTCTATGCCGGACAGAATAATTCCACATCTGGTCCCGAACTTTCTGCTCGCAGCGCTGTTCTCATGGAGGCCGAAACCGGACAGATTGTATATGCCAAGGATAAAGATACTCGCAGAAGTCCGGCAAGCGTCACAAAGATCATGACATTGATACTTATTTTTGACCATTTACATGCCGGGGACATTTCCCTGAACGATCCAGTCACAACAAGCGCGCATGCAAAATCCATGGGCGGCTCACAGGTTTTTCTCGAAGAAGGAGAGATACAGACAGTAGAAACGCTTATAAAATGTATCGTCATTGCCTCAGGTAATGATGCCAGTGTGGCAATGGCCGAGTTTATCTCTGGTTCAGAACAGGAATTTGTAGCACAGATGAACCTGCGCGCTGACCGTCTGGGAATGAAAAATACCCATTTTATCGACTGCTGTGGTCTGACAGATTCTGACGGGCATTACACAACCGCAAATGATATTGCGATCATGAGTCGGGAACTCATCATAAAATATCCGGAAATTCTTGATTATTCTTCTATATGGATGGAAACGATTACCCATGAAACAAATCAGGGAATCAAAGAATTCGGACTCACCAATACCAATCGACTGATTCGGACTTATCCCGGATGCAGAGGCCTCAAAACAGGGAGTACGAGTAAAGCAGGATTTTGCCTCTCAGCAACAGCAGAGAGAAATAGTCTGAAATTGATATCTGTGGTAATGGCCGCTCCTGATTATAAAGCAAGATTAAAAGATGCAGCAGTTCTTCTGGATTACGGATTTTCCAGATGCAGTATCTATGAAGATAACGATCCGGAGTCACTCCCTGCTATCCCTGTAAAAAGAGGACTTCGCAGATCAGTATCTGTTCAATATGGAAAAAACTTTCGCTATTTAAGTACCGATGGAACAAAGATTACGACAGTAAATAAAAAATACATCCATCCTGCCTCTGTTAACGCTCCTGTAAAAAAAGGAGAAAAGGCTGGAGAGATCATATATTTTTCCGGTCAGAAGGAGCTTGGCCGCATACCGGTCATATATACTGAATCAATAAGAATCAGAAAATATACAGATTGTCTGAAAGATACTCTCTGTACTTTCTGGTATTAACAATTATTTTGACAATTTCCTTCTGTTCGAGGTATAATAAAATCCAAATGGTTGCTGTTGACGAAATAAGCGGTAATTCCAGAGTGATTTCAACAGAATTTTGCAGGAACAGGAGATGGATACAATGAAAGAGATTCGTACAGAAGATGCTGTCGGGCATGTACTTTGTCATGATATAACACAAATTATTAAGGATGAAAAAAAGGGTGTCCTCTTTAAAAAAGGTCACATCGTTCGAGAAGAAGATATTCCGGCACTTCTTTCCGTCGGAAAAGAGCATCTTTATGTTTGGGAAAAAGAGGAGGGGATTCTTCACGAAAATGAAGCGGCAGAAATTCTCTACCGTATATCCGCTGATACTCATATGCACGGCAGTGATATCAAAGAAGGAAAGATCGAATTGATTGCCGACTGTGATGGAGTACTCAAAATCCGCCGGGATGCGTTGCTTGCAGTCAACAGCCTGGGCGAAATGATGATTGCTTCCAGACATGGTGATTTTCCTGTAAAAAAGGGAGATAAAATTGCCGGAACGAGAATCATTCCTCTGGTTATCGAAAAATCCAAAATGGATAGGGCAGAGAAAGCAGCCGGAACAAAACCGATTTTTTCCATCCTTCCGTACCATTCTAAAAAAGTTGGAATCATTACAACCGGAAGCGAAGTACAAAAAGGGCTGATCAAAGATACTTTCACTCCGGTCCTGAAAGAAAAACTTGACGAATTTTCATGTCAGATTTTGGGTCAGACACTGCCTGGGGATGACCGCAGCCAGATTACCTCAGATATTCTGAATTTTGTAGACCAGGGTGCCGATATGGTGATCTGCAGCGGAGGAATGAGTGTAGACCCTGACGATCGTACCCCTGGTGCTATCAAAGATACCGGCACAGAAATTGTCACATATGGAGCACCGGTTCTTCCTGGTGCCATGCTTCTTCTTTCCTACTACAAAAAAAATGATAAAATCATTCCTATCCTTGGTCTTCCAGGCTGTGTCATGTATGCCAGACGGACGGTATTCGATCTTATTCTTCCTCGTATCATGGCCGATGATCTAATTTACGCAGATGAAATTGCATCATATGGTGAGGGAGGACTTTGTCTGAACTGTGATGTCTGTACTTTTCCAAACTGTGGCTTTGGCAAATAATCCGTATTACAAAGGAGCATAATGAAAAGTTTTAAGATAAGTACTTATAACATTTCCAGCACCAGGCTTACCGGCAAACAAAAAGTTACTTTCGCCATTCTTGCAGATCTGCATGGCCTTGTATTTGGAAAGAATCACCAGACTTTATACAAAGCAATTATTGCCAGTCAGCCTGATGCAGTTCTGGTCTGCGGTGATCTGGTTGTAAGCAGAGACACAGAAACTCTGGAAGCGGCAGCTGGTCTGCTGCTCCGGATCTGTGATCAGATTCCTGTTTTTTATGCACTTGGAAATCACGAATACAAAATGCTCCTCAATCCAGAGACTGAGATTTTCTATTCAAACTATGAAAAACTGCTTACATCTGCCGGCATTTGTTTTCTTCACAATGAACATACATCTGTTCAGTTGAAAGGAAATGATTTTGTATTTCATGGACTTGAACTTCCGATCAAATATTATCACAAACCGAATTCACCGGCTTTGAGTCTGACAGCAATAGAAGAGATGATCGGTACACCTTCCCAACCGGGATTTCATGTATTACTGGCACATAACCCCAAATATGGAAACACTTATTTTTCCTGGGGAGCTGATCTGATCCTTTCAGGGCATTATCACGGAGGAATTTTGCGTCTGGATCAAAACCATGGTCTCACCTGTCCTCAGTACCTGCTCTTTCCACCATTCTGTTGTGGGGAATTTAAAAAAGGAAAACAGCATATGATCGTAAGTGCCGGTCTTGGCGAGCATACCATCCCTGTCCGTATCCATAATCCAAGGGAACTTGTTCTTATAAACCTGTATCCCCAATCTACAAAATCAGTAAAGGAACACTGAAGATGGCAATACCTGTTAAAATTAATGTATTCGAAGGTCCTCTTGACCTTCTTCTCCATCTGATTGAAAAAAACAAAATAGATATTTACGATATTCCAATCGTAGAGATCACAGATCAGTATATGGAATATCTGCATTCCATGGAACAGGAAGACCTGGGAACAATGAGCGAATTCATGGTCATGGCGGCCACACTTCTGGATATCAAATGTAAGATGCTTCTTCCAAAAGAAGTAAATGAAGAGGGCGAAGAAGAAGATCCCCGAGAGGAACTTGTACAGAAACTGCTGGAATACAAAATGTATAAATACATGTCCTATGAACTGAAGGATTACATGGACAATGCTACCGGAGTTTTTTATAAAAAGCCCAGCATTCCTGATGAAGTATTGAAATATCGTGAACCGGTTGATCCGACAGAGCTCCTCGCTGGACTGACTTTGGAGAAGCTCAACAATATCTATCAGTCTATCCTGAAAAAGCAGGAGTCAAAGATCGACCCGATCCGAAGCAAATTTGGAACAATTGAAAAAGAAGAAGTCAGTCTTTCTGACAAAATGCTGGCAATGAAAAGCTATGCAGCCGAACACCGGAAATTCAGTTTTCGTCAGCTACTCACCAGCCAGTCATCCAGAGTTCAGGTTATCGTAACCTTTCTATCTATCCTGGAGTTAATGAAAATGGGCTATATTCATGTACAACAGGATGAGTTGTTTGATGATATTCAGGTTGATGTCACACAGGATCCGGAAACCTGGACACATTTGACAGAATTCGCAGATGAATAATGAAAATTCCGTAACGAAATATAAAACCTGGGGAAAAACATATATGGAAATAAAAAAATTAGAAGCTGCAATTGAGGCAATTTTGTTTACAATGGGCGAATCGGTAGAACTGTCGCAGATTGCAGATGCTATTCAACAAGATAAAGAAACCACACGTAAGATCATTCAAAATATGATGGACAAATACCAGAAAAAAGATCGAGGTATCCAGATCATTGAACTGGAACAGTCTTATCAGCTTTGCAGCAAAAAAGAATACTATGAATGTCTTATCCGGCTTGCGATGCACCCCAAAAAGCCGGCACTTACAGACGTTATGCTGGAAACTCTTTCCATCATTGCATATAAACAGCCGGTAACCAAAGCAGAAATCGAAAAAATTCGAGGCGTCAAATGTGACCATGCCATCAATAAATTAGTAGAATATGAACTAGTCAGAGAACTGGGACGATTGGACGCTCCGGGTCGCCCGATTCTTTTTGGAACAACAGAAGAATTTCTCCGATGCTTTGGCGTTCAGGGCCTTGAAGAGCTGCCTTCTGTTGATCCGGTGCGTCTGGAAGATTTTAAAGCAGAAGCCGAAGAGGAGATTCAGTTGAAGCTAGATATTTAGGAAAGTGAGGTGTCCCTGATGCCAACTACTTATGCGCATGATCTGTTTGGAAAAAAAATATATGCAAAACTTCCTGCTGAAATTCAGAAAGTGATCCGCAGAAATACAAACTTATATCGAATTGGTCTTCATGGACCGGATATTCTCTTTTATGATATGCTAAAACCAAAAGTTACGGGAACCGGTATCGCCATGCATAGAGAATGTGCAGCACCATTCTTTGAAAGAGGAATGACACTCGTAAGAACGACTCATGACGAAAAATTACTTGCTTATCTGCTCGGATTTGGATGTCACTATCTTCTTGACAGTGCCTGTCATCCATTTGTTTATGAGATGGCTGAACGCAATGTCATCTCACATACCCTGCTTGAAAAAGAATTTGACAGAACGCTGATGCTCGAAACTCACAAAGATCCATATCATTATTACCCGGCCTGTGGCATTGTTCCCCGTGTTACGTATGCACGAGTGATCCACAGAGCTATTCCCAGAATACGGACGAAAGAAATCATATCCTCGCTAAGGTTGATGAAGCTGATCACCAACTGCCTTGTATATGATAATCATGGACGCCGGAAAAAATTCCTGATGTTCCTCTCACGAGCTGCCGGAAAAAAACTTTCTTCTGAAATGATGGAATATTTCATGGAAAAAGACCCGGTTTCAGGAAGTGAAGTTCCTGTACACGCACTTCACGGATTATACAATCATGCTCTTGCGCAGGCGCCTCAGGAACTGACGGAATTATTCCAATTGTCAAAAAAAGAATTTTCTCTGTCAGAAAGATGGTTTCTGACATACAATGGATGATCGGAATGATTGCTTTTCTGTCTGCATAAAATAGTTCTATACGAATTAAGGAGGGACTATGAATAGCAGACAAAATATTTTTATCTTTTCGCTGATCATAATTTTACTGACACCCAGTTGGTATGTATTTGCATCAGAAAAGTCTCCCGATAATCTTTATGCATTATCAGCAGTATTGATGGACGGCGATTCCGGACGAGTTCTCTATCAGAAAGCAGGTAATACGCCTCGTCCCAACGCAAGCACTACCAAAGTAATGACCTGCATTCTTGCTCTAGAAAACGGAAAGGGAGATGACTATGTCAAAGTTTCCGCAAATGCTGCCAGTCAACCGGAAGTTCGCCTTGGTCTTTCGGTCGGAGAACAATATTATCTGGAAGACCTTCTTTATTCCCTGATGCTGCAGAGCCATAATGATTCTGCCGTTGCGATCGCTGAATATATCGGTGGATCTGTAGAAAACTTTTCAGATATGATGAATGCAAAAGCAAAAGAAATCGGATGCAAAAACACGCACTTTGTCACTCCGAATGGACTGGACGCAGAAAATTCTGGTGGAACACATCACACAACTGCAGAAGATCTGGCTCTGATCATGCGTTATGCAATCCACAATGATGTCTTTCTGAAGATTACACAGACAGAAGCGTATTCTTTTTCTGATTTAAGTAAAAAACGACACTTTTCGGTCCATAACACCAATGCACTACTTCATATGACGGACGGTGTACTTGCCGGGAAAACCGGATATACCGGTGATGCCGGATATTGTTATGTTTGTGCCTGTCAGAAAGATAACAAAACTTTTATCATTGCCCTTCTTGGTGCCGGCTGGCCTGACCATAAAAACTACAAATGGCATGATACTTTGGAACTTCTTAATTATGGAAACAGCAACTATGAATACCGGAGTTTCTGGCAAGAGCCGGAGCTTTCCTATATTCCCGTTGAAAATGGTATTCTGAATGATTTCGGTGCAGGAAGTTCTGTATATACAGGAGGTCAGATTTCTGTTTCGGATAACGAAAAAAACAGACAGATTCTGATTAGCTCAGATGACCGGCTGCAATATCAGATCCGTTTAAAAGAACATCTAAGTGCTCCTGTCAGAAGAGGCGAACAGATTGGACAGATTATTTATTTTCTTAATGATAACAAATTTTTTTCCTGTCCAATATTGGCAACAGAAAACATTCAGAAAAATACATTCACCCATTGCGCAGAACTTGTATTTAAGAATTTTTTTCATTAACAGACCTGACTTCTCCTGTTGTGGGAGAAGTTTTTACGTTATAGAAAATTACTCTGTAATATTCCAATAACATATCGACATATCAGAACCCTACTGTAGAAAAAGCGACATGGGAGTTAAACTTTTAACAAAAAAACAGGAAATGTATTGAAAAAAACTTGAAAACAGGTTACAATTATAATCGGCTAAAATTTTGGTTATATTTAAAATTTTATAAAATGGAGGGCAAGAAAGAATGAGTAATGCAACACAAAGCTTAGCAGGCACAAGAATCACTTCTTTGCTTGACGCAAACAGTTTTGTTGAAATCGGAAAAAGCGTAACAGCCAGATCCACAGATTTCAATTTAACTGAAACAAAAGCGCCTTCAGACGGTGTTATCACCGGATATGGTGTGATCGACGGAAATCTTGTATATGTATACAGCCAGGATGCTTCTGTATTAAACGGAACTGTTGGTGAAATGCATGCCAGAAAGATTACCGCTCTGTATGACCTTGCAATGAAGACTGGAGCTCCTGTGATCGGTCTTGTTGACTGTGCAGGTATGCGTCTTCAGGAAGCTACCGACGCTCTCGAAGCATTCGGATCCATCTACCTGAAACAGACACTGGCTTCCGGAATGATTCCACAGATCACAGCTGTATTTGGCACATGTGGTGGTGGTATGGCAATCATCCCGGCTCTTACAGATTTCACATTCATCGAATCCAAAAACGGTAAAATGTTCGTAAACAGCCCGAACGCACTGGATGGAAACTATACTGAAAAATGTGATACAGCTGCAGCTGCATTCCAGAGTGAAGAAACAGGTCTTGTAGACGGAACAGGTTCTGAAGAAGAAATCCTCGGACAGATCCGTCAGCTGATCGGACTTCTTCCATCTAACTTCGAAGACAATGATTCTTTCGTAGAATGCACAGATGATCTGAACCGTACATGCGATGATATCGCAGCATGCGCAGGTGATACATCTATTGCACTTTCCAGAATCGCTGATAATGGTATTTTCTTCGAAACAAAGAAAGACTATGGTAAAGATGTTGTTACCGGTTTCCTTCGTCTGAATGGAGCAACAGTCGGTGCAGTAGCGAACAGAACAGAAGTATATGACGCAGAAGGAAATAAAACAGAAGAATTCGACGGAACTCTTTCTGCAAGAGGTGCAAGAAAAGCAGCTGGATTCGTTAAATTCTGTGATGCATTTGATATTCCGGTTCTGACACTTACCAATGTAACCGGATTCAAAGCAACTCTCTGCAGTGAAAAGATGATCGCAAAAGCAGTTGGCGAAATGGTTCATGCATTTGCAGATGCAACTGTTCCGAAGGTAAACGTTGTAATCGGTAAAGCATATGGAACAGCATATGTTGCAATGAACAGTAAATCCGTTGGTGCAGACCTTGTATATGCATGGGACAACGCTGAGATTGGTATGATGGATGCTTCCCTCGCAGCCAAGATCATGTATCCGGGTGAAGAAGCAGCAGTTCTTAATGAAAAAGCAGCTGCATACAGAGAACTTCAGTCCAATGTAGAATCCGCAGCAGCAAGAGGATATGTTGACACAGTGATCGCTCCAGCTGATACACGTAAATATGTAATCGGAGCTTTTGAAATGCTTTTCACAAAGAGAGAAGACCGTCCATCCAAAAAACATGGCACAGTCTAAGTGAGGTGAGCATATGAATCAGATGTTTAAAAAAGCTTCCTCCGTCTTTACAGCAATTGTATGCGCCGCATCTATTACATTCTCCGGCGCATCACTGGTTCTGGCAGACGGTGAAATTGATGAGCAGACAAAGACAACGATCGAAACAACTGCCGAAGGGCTGACCAATACGATCATTCCGCTGACAGAAGATGAGATTGCAGCATATATGGAATCCGGAGATGCTTTCACTGAAAATGCCATGACAGCATGGGATAGTGCAAGAGAAGAACTCGGTGATCTGAAAAAAGCCGGATCTGCTGAAATTGAATATTCCAATGATGAATATACAGCAACTGTACCTGTTGAATTCGAAAAGGAAGATGCTGAATTCATTTATGTATTCGACAAAAATCTTACTCCGACTTCACTGTCAGTAGATGTGAAATATTCCTTTGCTACAACCATGAAAAATGCAGCACTGAATACTTTAATGGGACTCGGTACTGTATTTGTAATTCTGATTATGCTGATCTTCCTGATCTCTCTGTTCCAGTTTATCCCTGGTTCCGGGGCACAGGAAGCAAAGGCAAAGAAAAAAGCAGCAGAAGAAGCAGCATCTGCACCGACACCGGCTCCGGTTGCTGCAGTTCCTGTACAGGAAACCGATAATTCTGAACTGATTGCTGTTATCGCAGCAGCTATCGCAGCATCCGAGGGAACTTCAACAGACGGATTTGTTGTTCGTTCCATCCGCAAAATCAATCGTAAAAAAAGGTAATTGACCATTAGGAGGATTTAAAATGAAAAGTTATACAATCACTGTAAACGGAACAGCATATGAAGTTACTGTAGAAGAAACAGGAAGCGTTTCCGCTCCGGCAGCAGCACCAGTTGCAGCTCCGAAAGCAGCAGCTCCGGCAGCAGCACCAAAAGCAGCAGCTCCGGCAGCAGGCGCAGGCGCTGTTAAAGTTAGCGCTTCTGTACCAGGTAAAGTTCTCAAAATTGTTGCATCTGTAGGCCAGGCTGTTAAAGCAGGTGACAGCATCATTATCCTGGAATCCATGAAAATGGAGATTCCGGTTGTTGCTCCACAGGATGGTACAGTAGCCAGCATCGATACATCCGAAGGTGCATCCGTAGAAAACGGAGATACTCTGGCTACAATGAACTAGGACGGGAGGTAATCAAATGTCTTATGTAACAGAAACCTTGTCCAACCTGATCCATCAGACAGCATTCTTCAATCTTACATGGGGAAACTATCTGATGATCGCGGTGGCGTGTGTATTCTTATTCCTTGCTATCAAAAAAGGATTTGAGCCGCTTCTTCTGGTTCCGATTGCTTTTGGTATGCTTCTGGTAAATATCTACCCGGACATTATGGCAAATCCGGAAGACATGTCCAACGGTGTTGGTGGTCTTCTGCATTACTTCTATCTGCTTGATGAATGGAGTATTCTTCCATCCCTGATCTTCATGGGCGTTGGTGCGATGACAGACTTTGGTCCGCTGATTGCCAATCCGAAGAGTTTCCTTCTTGGAGCAGCTGCACAGCTTGGTATCTATGTTGCATATTTCCTTGCAATCTTTCTTGGATTCAACGGAAAAGCAGCAGCAGCCATTTCCATCATCGGTGGAGCAGATGGCCCTACCTCTATTTTCCTCGCTGGAAAACTTGGACAGACTACTTTAATGGGACCGATTGCAGTGGCGGCATATTCCTATATGTCTCTGGTTCCGATCATTCAGCCGCCAATCATGAAACTCTGTACGACTGAAAAAGAACGTAAGATCAAAATGGATCAGCTTCGTCCGGTAAGTAAACTGGAAAAGATCCTTTTCCCGATCGTTATCACAATCGTTGTATGCTTACTTCTTCCTACAACAGCTCCGCTGGTAGGTATGCTGATGCTCGGTAACCTGTTCCGTGAATCAGGTGTCGTTAAACAGCTGACAGAAACTGCATCCAATGCCCTGATGTACATCGTAGTTATCCTTCTTGGTACATCTGTAGGTGCTTCTACAAGTGCAGAAGCATTCCTTAATGTTGATACTCTGAAAATCGTTGTTCTCGGACTTGTCGCATTTGCATTCGGTACATTCGGCGGATGTATGCTTGGTAAACTGATGTGTAAACTCTCCGGTGGAAAGATCAATCCTCTGATCGGTTCCGCAGGTGTATCTGCCGTTCCTATGGCAGCGCGAGTTTCCCAGAAGGTCGGTGCAGAAGCAGATCCTACAAACTTCCTGCTGATGCATGCAATGGGGCCTAACGTAGCCGGTGTAATCGGAACAGCCGTTGCAGCTGGAACATTCATGGCTATCTTCGGAGTTTAATTTCACCTGGTGAATCGAACTTCCTTATAAAAAATACAAGGAGAATTAATATGGCTGAATTAGAAAAAAAACCTGTAAAAATCGTGGAAACTGTTCTCCGTGATGCTCATCAGTCTCTGATTGCAACAAGACTGACAACAGAACAGATGCTCCCGATCGTTGATAAAATGGACAAAGTCGGCTACCACGCAGTAGAGTGCTGGGGTGGAGCTACTTTCGATGCTTCCCTTCGTTTCCTGAAAGAGGATCCATGGGAAAGACTCCGTAAATTACGTGACGGTTTCAAAAACACAAAACTTCAGATGCTGTTCCGTGGACAGAATATTCTTGGATATCGTCCATATGCAGATGACGTGGTAGAATACTTTGTACAGAAATCTGCTGCAAACGGAATCGACATCATCCGTATTTTTGACTGTCTCAACGATATGCGTAACCTTCAGACAGCGGTTAAAGCTGCAAACAAAGAAAAAGCACATGCACAGGTTGCTCTTTCTTATACTTTAGGTGATGCATACACTCTTGAGTACTGGGTAAATATTGCAAAACATATCGAAGATATGGGTGCAGATTCTATCTGTATCAAAGATATGGCTGGTCTGCTCCTTCCATATAAAGCAACTGAGCTTGTAGGAGCACTGAAAGATGCTGTAAGCATCCCGATCGACCTTCATACTCACTATACATCTGGTGTTGCTTCTATGACTTACCTTAAAGCAGTAGAAGCAGGTGTTGATATTATTGATACTGCAATGTCTCCATTCGCTCTGGGAACTTCCCAGCCGGCAACAGAGGTTATGGTAGAAACCTTCAAAGGCACACCATATGATACAGGATTTGATCAGAAACTCCTTGCTGAGATTGCTGATTACTTCCGTCCGATCCGTGACGAGGCTCTTGACAGCGGACTTCTTAATCCGAAGAACCTTGGTGTTAACATCAAGACTCTTCTGTATCAGGTACCAGGTGGAATGCTTTCCAACCTTACATCTCAGCTGAAAGAACAGCACGCAGAAGACAAATTCTACGATGTTCTTGAAGAAGTTCCGAAGGTTCGTAAAGATCTCGGTGAGCCACCGCTTGTTACACCATCTTCCCAGATCGTTGGTACACAGGCTGTATTCAATGTCCTCATGGGTGAAAGATACAAGATGGTTACAAAAGAAACAAAAGATATCCTGTTAGGAAAATACGGTGCAACTGTAAAACCTTTCAACCAGGAAGTACAGAAGAAGTGCATCGGCGATGCACAGCCGATTACCTGCCGTCCGGCAGACCTGCTTGACAACGAGCTGGACAAACTGGAAACAGAAATGTCCTCTTACAAAGAGCAGGATGAAGACGTTCTGTCCTACGCACTGTTCCCACAGGTAGCTACTGATTTCTTCAAATACCGTCAGGCACAGGAGAAAAAAGTAGACGAAAAAGCAGCAGATACAAAGAACGGAGCATATCCGGTATAAATCAAAGGTGCAGGCCCGTCAGATTATCTGGCGGGCCTGCTTTGCAGAAAGGGAACCTATGAACAAAGTGATTATTGTCGGTGGCGGAGCTGCGGGAATGCTTGCTTCTGTCATTGCAGCCCGAAATGGTTGTGAAGTCTTATTATTCGAAAAGAATGAAAAACTCGGAAAGAAAGTATATATTACAGGCAAGGGACGCTGTAATGTTACAAATAACTGTGATCCGGAAGAACTTCTTCAGGCAGTTATGAGCAATCCAAAATTTCTTTACAGTGCATTTTATTCTTTCACGAGTCAGGATATGATGCATCTGCTGGAAGAAGCCGGTGTTCCACTTAAGACAGAGCGTGGCAACCGTGTTTTTCCGGTATCAGACCACTCTTCTGATATCATTCATGGTCTTGAAAGACTGATGAAAAAATATCATGTACAGATTCGGCTTCATTGTGAGGTTTTAGAAATCCTAACAGAAAATGGTATAGCAAGCGGTGTAAAGTTAAAAGATCATACTGTATACACTTCTGATTCTGTAATCGTTGCTACCGGAGGACTGTCTTATCCGACAACCGGTTCTACCGGAGATGGATATCGCTTTGCTGCCGAAACAGGCCATAAAGTCACCGAATGTATTCCGTCTCTCGTTCCACTTACAACCAGAGAAGATTACATTCCTCTCATGAAGGGACTCTCTCTGCGAAATGTAGAACTGACGATCAAACGAGGCAAAAAAACTGTTTATCAGGATTTTGGTGAAATGATGTTCACTCATTTTGGTATCACCGGCCCCCTGGTTTTGTCTGCCAGTGCCAAAATAGGAAAGTTTCTCCAGAAGGGAGAAGAATTGAACGCCTTTCTTGACCTCAAACCTGCTTTATCCCACGAACAGTTGGATGATCGCATTCTCCGGGAATTTTCCGCTGCTCAGAATAAACAGTTCAAAAATGTGATTGGTGTGCTTTTTCCATCTTCGCTGACTCCTGTGATTATCGGCATCGGACCGATTTCGGGCGATAAAATCATTCATGATATTTCACGAGAGTCCCGTCTTGCATTCGGTTCTCTGGTAAAGGCCTTTCCATTTACCATTACAGGACTTGGCGGTTTTTCTGAAGCAGTTATTACCCGGGGTGGTGTATCCGTAAAAGATATCCAACCCGGAAGCATGGAATCAAAACTTATAAAAAATCTGTATTTTATTGGAGAAGTACTCGACCTTGATGCTGTGACCGGTGGATACAATCTTCAGATTGCATGGTCAACCGCATATCTCGCAGCAACAGATGTATGTCGGAATAAAGAGGAGGATATATAATGATCTACAATATTGCAATTGATGGACCGGCGGGTGCCGGTAAAAGCACGATCGCAAGACGTGTAGCCAAAGAATTATCATTTATTTATGTCGATACAGGAGCAATGTATCGTGCCATGGCACTTTACCTTCTCCATAAAAATGTAGACCGGACCAACACAGAACAGATCGGCGAAGTTTGCCAGAATGCTCAAATCTCTATTGAATATCAGAACGGTGAACAGATTGTCCTTTTGAATGGAGAAAATGTAAATGCCTATCTTCGTACAGAAGAAGTTGGAAATATGGCGTCTGTAAGTTCTGCCGTGCCGCGTGTCCGCGAAAAACTGCTCAGTCTTCAGCGCAAACTTGCAAAAGATATGAGTGTAGTTATGGATGGGCGTGATATTGGCACAACAATCCTTCCTGATGCCGATGTAAAAATCTACCTTACTGCAAGTTCTCTTACCCGCGCCAAAAGACGTTATCTGGAACTTCAGGAAAAAGGTACTGCCTGTGATCTGGACGATATCCAGAAGGATATTGAAGAGCGTGATCAGCGAGATATGAATCGTGAAATTTCCCCTCTTCGACAGGCCGAAGATGCAGTATTTGTGGATTCTTCTGATCTTACGATTGAGCAGGTCGTCGACCGTATTCTTGAAATCTTCAGAGCCAGAACAGAAGAAGGAGTCTCTCATGAAAGTTAAAGTTGCCGAAACAGCCGGATTCTGCTTTGGTGTAAAACGCGCAGTAGATAGAGTTTATCAGTTGATTGAAGAAAACACGCATCCTATTTATACATTGGGGCCGATCATACATAACGAAGAAGTTGTTGCTGATCTCGCTGCCAAAGGAGTACAGGTCATCGAAGAAAAAGACCTGGCATCTCTTACAGAAGGAACTGTTGTCATTCGTTCCCACGGTGTTGGTAAGACAATCTATCAGGAGTTAAAAGAGAACCATCTGAACTATGTAGATGTCACCTGTCCTTTCGTGCTGAAAATACATCGCATTGTAGAAAAACAGAGTCATGCAGGAAAACACGTTGTTATTTTTGGCGATCCTGATCATCCTGAAGTCAAAGGAATCTGCGGCTGGTGCCAGGGTTCTTACACTGTTTTGAAGGACAGAAAAGCTACTGAACAGTTTATACCTCCGAATGGAAAAGATATTTGCGTTGTATCACAGACGACATTTAATTACAACAAATTTAAAGAATTAGTTGAAATTCTCTGCAAAAAGAGGTATGATAATAGTGTTTTAAATATGGGCGATATTTTAAACACTATTTGTAATGCTACTGAAGAACGGCAGAAAGAAGCGCAAAACATAGCCGGAGAGGTAGACACTATGCTTGTCATTGGCGGCAGACATAGTTCCAATACTCAAAAGCTGTTTGAAATATGCAAAGAGGAATGTGGAAATACTTACTATATACAAACACCTGTAGACTTGGATTCTGAAATGTTCCATCACAGTAGTTATGTAGGTATCACAGCAGGGGCATCCACCCCAAAGAAAATTATTGAGGAGGTTCAAGAACATGTCAGAATTGAGTTTTGAACAGATGCTGGAGGATTCCGTAAAAACAATCAGAAATGGAGAGATCGTACAGGGTACAGTCATTGATGTAAAAGATGATGAGATCATCCTGAATATCGGTTATAAAGCAGACGGTATTATCACCAAGAGTGAATATTCCAATGATGCTTCACTTGTACTCACAGATGCAGTTCATGTTGGCGACAGCATGGAAGCAAAAGTGCTGAAAGTCAATGACGGTGAAGGACAGGTTATCCTGACTTACAAGAGACTTGCTGCAGAAAAAGGCAACAAACGTCTGGAGGCTGCTTTCGAATCTCAGGAAGTACTGAAAGCTCCTGTAACACAGGTACTTGACGGTGGTCTTTGTGTAAATGTAGAAGAGGCTAGAGTATTTATTCCTGCAAGCCTTGTTTCCGACACATACGAAAAAGATCTTTCCAAATATGCAGATAAAGAAATCGAATTCGTTATCACTGAATTCAATCCAAGAAGAAGACGTATCATTGGTAACCGTAAACAGCTTCTTCTTGCTGAAAAAGCAGAGAAACAGAAAGAACTTATGGAGAAAATCCATGTTGGTGATACTGTAACAGGTACCGTTAAAAATGTTACAGATTTTGGTGCTTTCATCGATCTTGGTGGAGCGGATGGACTTCTTCATATTTCCGAGATGTCCTGGGGCAGAGTTGAAAACCCGAAAAAGGTCTTCAATGTAGGTGATGAAGTTAAAGTTCTGATCAAAGAGATCAATGGAGATAAGATTGCTCTTTCCATGAAATTCCCAGAAGAGAATCCATGGCTTTCTGCAGCAGAAGATTTTGCTGTAGGTAACGTAGTAACTGGTAAAGTTGCACGTATGACAGACTTTGGTGCTTTTGTTGAACTTGCACCTGGAATTGATGCACTTCTTCATGTATCCCAGATTTCCAGAGAGCACGTTGCTAAACCATCTGATGTACTTTCTATCGGACAGGAAATTCAGGCTAAAGTTGTTGATTTCAACGGAGATGACAAGAAGATCAGCCTTAGCATGAAAGCTCTGGAAGCTCCGGCAGCTGAAGAAGCTACAGAAGAATAATTTCAGAATATTAAAAGACCTGGCATTAAACTGTCAGGTCTTTTTTTGCTCTAATATGTTTTAAACCTATCTGTCTCTCAGATATCATGTTCTATTTATTCAGATTATCCAGAAAAAACGGAAGTGTATGCGTCAGATATTGCATCTGTTTCTTCTCATTATTTAAAAAATCCTCGTCACAATTAAACCAGGTATAGCAAGTTTGAGGAGTTGTCGCGATTTTAAGGCTTTTATCCATATATCTGGTAATGGACTTTGGCATTGCAGTATCTTCTCCCGGAATAAACTCATAATCTTTATAATTTCTGTAATATTGACGGAGTTTACCTTCTTTAAGGTGTACCAGCATTCTTGCTTCGTATCCATTTACACTCAGATAAAAATCTGAATTTCCACAAGATACATTCACCGGAGCAGCAGCAGAAAGTTCTATGACAATCTTTAATTCCTGCTCTAAAATCACGCATTGTTTCGGATGATATTCTCCATCATAAAGTTTTTTGTATGCAAGTAATGAAAAAATTGTCCCAAGTCCCAACAGATCTTCTTCATTATGTCCCATCACGATATTTGCTGCTTCTGGATCTTTTTTCTTCATAAAAGTTCTATATAATCGAATACATTGTCCACCGTCGCAGTATTTTCTGTTATGTATTCCGACAAAATTTTCCAAATCCGGCTGTTTCATTTTGCTCAGTTTAAACAAACTCTGACATGGTTTTAACAACTGATATAGATCAAGGGATAAAATTTCTTTAAATGGAGTATCCATTTTGTGTTTTCGATAACGTTCTTCCAGAAAAGGCTGGTCAAATCGATTTCCATTATACTGAATCGTACAATCAGCATTTGTCAAAAAACTTGCAAATTCCTGTAAAACAAGAGCCTCCTCGTTTTCATCTTCCCCCATCCACTGATAAAGCATCCATTGATTTTCTTCGAATCTGACTGCACCGATCAGATACACAAATGCAGTATATCTTGACAATCCAGTTGTCTCAATATCGTAAAAAATCGGATTATATTCTGACAATTCATTTTTTGTATTCGATAAATATTTAACGGTTTCAAGTGCCGGAAACCCTTGTAAAATAGGTATTTTTTTAACAATCATCATCATTTCTCCCTTTCATGATTGTATTTAATTATACACAATATTTTGAAAATTTGGTAGTGAATTTTTTGCTAAAAAGAGGTATAGTATAAGCAGAGTTACTGTTAATATAAACAAAGCAGGCAGTAACCGGACGGTCGCATGCGTAAATAAAAAACACTGTTTTCATGGTACGCATCATGAAAAAGAAAAAGAATATAAGCAGGACTGATGCTTATAAAATAAGGAGGAATAATATATGGGAAAACTGACCTTTAGGGGCGGAATCCATCCTTACGAAGGTAAGGAACTATCCAAAGACCATCCGATTGAGAAGTATCTCCCAAAAGGAGATCTGGTTTATCCACTCTCTCAGCACATCGGAGCACCATCTGTTCCCTGCGTAAAAAAAGGTGACACAGTCCTTGCAGGACAGAAGATTGCTGATGCAGGCGGATTTGTTTCTGTACCGCTTCATGCATCTGTTTCCGGTACCGTCAAGGGTATCGAAAAAAGGCTGAATGCTACCGGTTCTATGGTTGACTGTATTGTTATCGAAAATGACCAGCAGTATCAGGAAACTGAATTTCAGGAAGCCCGCCTGGAAGATCTGACAAAAGAAGAAATTCTGAACCGTATCAAAGAGGGCGGGGTAGTAGGTATGGGTGGAGCCGGATTCCCAACCCATGTAAAACTTGCACCAAAGGACCCTTCCAAGATTGAATATATTCTTGTAAACGGTGCTGAATGCGAGCCTTATATCACAAGCGACTATCGCCGTATGATCGAAGAACCGGAAAAAGTCGTAAAAGGTCTTCAGGCCATTCTGACTCTTTTTGATTCTGCAAAAGGATACATCTGCATCGAAGACAACAAACCAGACTGTATCGCCAAAATGAAAGAACTGGTCAAAGATATCGACCGTATCGAAGTAAAAGAAATGATGACCAAATACCCACAGGGTGGTGAGCGTACTCTGATCTATGCTGCAACCGGACGTGAGATCAATTCTACAATGCTTCCTGCTGATGTAGGATGTGTCGTTGACAATGTAGAGACCGTGATTTCCGTGTACAAAGCAGTTATCCTCGGCAGACCGGTCAACAGTCGTGTAGTTACCGTTACCGGTGATGGCATCAAAGAACCAAAGAACCTTCTTGTTCTTGCAGGTACTGACATGTCTGAACTGGTAGATGCCGCCGGTGGACTGAAAGCAAAGATTGCAAAAGCAATTTCCGGTGGTCCTATGATGGGATTTGCATTATATGATCTTCACGTACCGTGCACAAAAACAACTTCTGCATTCCTGTTCCTTGAACATGATGCCGTATCTGAAGCCCAGGAAATACAGACCGCCTGCATCAACTGCGGACGCTGTGTGAGCGTCTGTCCGGGCCACGTTCTTCCTGCACGTCTTGCCAAACTGGCAGAACGTGGTGATATGGCAGGCTTTGAAGCATTAGACGGTATGGAATGCTGCGAATGCGGATGCTGCAGTTATATCTGTCCTGCAAAGAGACCGCTTACACAGAGTATCAAGTCCATGCGTAAAATGGTTCTTGCCAGCCGCAGGAAGAAATAAGGGGAGGAAAAGAAATGGAAGAAATGTATAATGTATCATCTAATCCCCATGTCAGGGACAAAATGACAACCAGCCGGATCATGCAGCTCGTTGTGATCGCGTTGCTTCCTGCTACCTTATTCGGTATCTGGAATTTCGGCTTTCATGCACTCCTTGTAGTGCTCGTAACAGTGATTTCCAGTGTGTTTTTTGAATGGCTGTATGACAGACTCATGCACAAAAAAAATACAATTACTGATTTCAGTGCAGTGGTAACAGGCCTTTTGCTCGCGCTGAATATGCCTCCGCAGATTCCGCTGTGGATGCCAGTTCTGGGCAGTGCATTCGCTATCATTGTCGTAAAACAACTTTTTGGCGGACTCGGCCAGAACTTTATGAACCCGGCACTTGCCGGAAGATGTTTCCTTATGATTTCTTTTGCTGCGAAAATGACAGATTTTTCCGTATCTGACAGCTATCGTGGAGTTCTGGATACCGTAACAGGCGCAACCCCTCTGGCAGCATTGAAAAAACAGGGATTTGTAGCAGCATCTTCAATTCCGGTAAAAGATCTCTTTATCGGTAATATTCAGGGAACCATTGGTGAAACTTCCGCACTTGCAATCCTGATTGGTGCAGTAATTCTTCTTGCATTCAAGGTTATTGACCTTAAAGTACCACTTACATATATCGGAAGCTTTACTGTATTTGTAATTATTTATATGCTTTGTTCAGGAATGGGATTTGATGGCAATTATCTGCTCAGTCATCTGTTTGGCGGTGGTCTGATGCTGGGTGCATGGTTTATGGCAACAGATTACGTTACCACACCAATCACTCCTAAGGGGCAGCTTATTTATGGATGTTGTCTCGGTATTCTGACTGCAATTTTCCGTCTCTTCGGTGGATCAGCAGAAGGTGTTTCCTACGCAATCATTTTCTGCAACCTTCTGGTTCCGATCATTGAAAAAGTAACCAAACCGGTTGCCTTTGGAAAAGGAGGTAAAAAAGCATGAATACAATCTTAAAAAACACCATTTCCATCACAGTGATCACTCTGGTTGCAGGTCTTGCCCTTGGCGTAGTTCAGGATATCACAGCTGGTCCGATTGCCACACAGGCCGAAAAATCCAAAGAAGAAGCATATAAAGCTGTTTTTGAAGATGCTTCCAGTTTCAGTGAGTATTCACTCGATGACACCAATCAGGCCGAAGATCTTGTTGCTTACCTTAATGATAATGGTTTCACAGCACAGACAATTGATGAAATTATGGTAGCAGAAGATGCTTCCGGTGAAACGCTTGGATATGCTTTCACAGTCACTGATTCCGAAGGTTACGGTGGAGACATCCAGTTTGCAATGGGTGTTCAAAATGACGGAACCCTGAATGGTATCTCCATTTTATCTATCAGTGAAACTGCCGGCCTTGGTATGAAAGCAACTACTGACAGCTTCAAAGATCAGTTTAAAAACAAAAACGTAGAAAAATTTACATACACAAAAACAGGTTCCACATCTGATGACCAAATTGATGCCATCAGCGGTGCAACCATTACAACAAATGCCATGACAAACGGTGTCAATGCCGGACTTTGTGCATTTCGGTATGTGGAAGGAGGGGCAGAGTCATGAAAGCAAACACACCTGCTGAACGTCTTGTAAACGGTATTATTAAAGAAAATCCGACTTTCGTGCTGGTGCTGGGTATGTGTCCTACACTGGCTGTTACAACATCTGCTATTAATGGTATTGGAATGGGGCTGACAACTACAGTTGTCCTTGCAATGTCCAACCTGATGATTTCTCTTCTGAGAAAATTCATCCCGGACGGCGTACGTATGCCTGCATTTATCGTAGTCGTAGCATCCTTCGTTACCATCGTACAGATGCTTTTACAGGGATTTATACCAAGCCTGTATTCCGCACTTGGTATTTACATTCCTCTGATCGTAGTAAACTGTATCATCCTTGGTCGTGCAGAAGCATATGCTTCCAAAAATCCAGCAATCCCGTCTCTCTTTGATGGTATCGGAATGGGCCTTGGTTTTACTTTAAGTATCACCTGTATCGGTGCAGTCCGTGAACTGCTTGGCGCAGGTCAGCTCTTCGGACAGCAGATTCTTCCTCTTGCTGCAGACGGCAAGATGGGCTACGAACCGATCACAATCTTTATCCTTGCTCCTGGTGCATTCTTTGTTCTTGCAATGCTTGCGGCGCTTCAGAATAAGTTCAAAATCGGTGCTGCCAAGCGTGGAATAGACCCGAGCGAAGGATGCAATTGCTGCTCAGGCTGTGATTCCTGCAGCAATACTATGTGTAAAGGAGGCAAACAGGCATGAAAGAATTATTAATTATCCTTGTCAGCTCTGCCATTGTCCATAACGTAGTACTGAGCCAGTTCCTTGGTCTCTGTCCTTTCTTTGGTGTTTCCAAAAAGACAGAGACAGCAGTCGGTATGGGCGGTGCTCTTGTATTCGTTATTACATTATCATCCTTTGTTACAGGACTGATCTACAAATTTATCCTTGTTCCTTCAGGCATGGAATATTTACAGACAATCGTATTTATCCTGATCATTGCAGCGCTGGTTCAGTTTGTAGAAATGTTTCTTAAAAAATGTGTTCCTTCCCTGTATCAGGCACTTGGTGTATACCTTCCTCTGATCACAACAAACTGTGCAGTTCTTGGTGTTGCACTTACAAATGTGCAGGATGAATACAATATTCTTCAGGGCACGATCAACGGATTTGCCACAGCAGTAGGTTTCACGATCTCTATTACACTGATGGCTGGTATCCGTGAAAAAATTCAGTACAATGATATTCCGGAAGCTTTCAAAGGATTCCCTACTGTACTTCTTACAGCAGGTCTGATGGCAATTGCATTCTTCGGATTTTCAGGATTAATTTAAGGAGGCGACATTATGAATATTGGAGCAATTATTACAGCAACCGTAGTTGTTGCAGCTGTCGGTCTCTTTATTGGTATTTTCCTGAGTATTGCCGGCAAAAAATTTGCTGTCGAAACAGATGAACGTGAAGTTGCAGTCCGCGAAGCACTCCCTGGAAACAACTGTGGTGGCTGCGGTTATCCTGGATGTGATGGTCTTGCTGCTGCAATCGCAAAAGGTGAAGCACCGGTCAATGCCTGTCCGGTAGGCGGAGAAGCAGTAGGCAAAGTAATTGCCGGAATCATGGGACAGGAAGTAGTTGAGTCTGCTCGTATGGCTGCCTTTGTAAAATGTACAGGAACCTGCGAAAAAACAAAAGACAATTATAACTATACCGGTGTAGAAGACTGTGAAATGATGGCATTCATTCCAGGCGGCGGATCCAAAGCATGCAATTATGGATGTATGGGATTTGGAAGCTGTGTAAAAGCTTGTCCGTTTGATGCAATTCATATTGTAAACGGTGTAGCAGTTGTAGACCGTGAAGCCTGTAAGGCCTGCGGTAAATGTATTGCAAAATGTCCGCATCATCTGATTGAACTTGCACCATATGATCAAAAAACATTTGTTGGCTGTAGCTCTCATGCAAAGGGAAAAGCTGTTACAACTGCATGTGAACTCGGATGTATCGGATGTAAGAAATGTGAAAAAACATGTCCGAACGGTGCAATCACCGTTACAGATTTCTGCGCTCACATTGATTACGAAAAATGTACAAACTGTGGTGCATGCAAAGAAGCATGTCCGCGACACGTTATTCTTTAAAAGAAATACTCATTCTTTCCATATGTTTAATTTTATCCCGGCTGAGAAATTTTCCAGCCGGGATTTTTATTTCACACTCGAATAGATGTTTGCTTTTTGCAGATTGATATGTTATCATTGTGAAAGTAAGTTTTGATTACAGAAATCTGTTGCAACTATTTTCGCTGCAGCAAATAACAGCAGGAGATTATATATGATTTCATTTATTCGAGGTCTTGTGGCTGATACTACAGAAAACGCCGTCATCCTGGAAAATAACGGCATCGGTTATGAGATTTTTATGACAGGTAGTTCAATTGAGCAGGTATCCCGCATAGATGGAGAAGTCAAAATCCATACTTATTTTCAGGTACGAGAAGATGCCATGCAGTTATATGGTTTTCTTTCCAAAGATGATCTGGAAATGTTTCGCCTTCTTCTAAATGTAAACGGGATCGGGCCTAAGGCCGCGCTTGGAGTTCTTGCAGGACTGACTGCAGATGAATTGCGGTTTGCCGTTCTTTCTGACGATATCAAAACCATTTCCAAAGCACCGGGAATCGGTAAAAAAACAGCACAGAAACTTATTCTCGAATTAAAAGACAAACTGAAACTTGAAGATGCATTTGAAAAGAAACTTGCCCATGAACAGGAGGCTGCCTCTGTTTCTGGATTCTTGATCCACGACGGACGTCAGGAAGCAGCAGAAGCACTGATTGCACTTGGTTACAGCAGTACTGATGCCATGAAAGCCGTTCGTAAAGTCACTGATGTTTCACCAGACGACGTGGAGGCCCTGCTCAAAGCTGCATTAAAACAGTTATAAATTGGAGAAACGTATTTAAATGGAAAAAAGAATGATCACCACAGATGTTACAGAAGAGGATCTTCCCCTTGAGGGAAGTCTTCGTCCACAGACACTGGATGAATATATCGGTCAGGAAAAGACAAAAAAAACACTAAAAATATATATAGAAGCGGCCAAACAACGACATGACGCGCTGGATCATGTCCTGTTTTATGGGCCACCCGGTCTTGGTAAAACAACGTTATCCGGAATCATTGCCAATGAAATGGGGACACACATGAAAGTCACCTCCGGACCTGCGATTGAAAAACCCGGTGAAATGGCTGCAATCCTTAACAACTTACAGGAAGGAGATATTCTGTTTGTTGATGAAATCCATCGTCTGAACCGACAGGTAGAAGAAGTTCTCTATCCTGCCATGGAAGACTTCGCCATTGATATTATGATCGGGAAGGGCGCTTCTGCCAGATCGATCCGTCTTGATCTTCCGAAATTTACACTGGTTGGTGCTACCACAAGAGCTGGGCTTTTGTCTGCTCCGCTGCGTGACCGTTTCGGTGTTATGCACCACCTGGAATTCTATAATCATAAAGAACTACAGACAATTGTGCTGCGCTCTGCACAGGTGTTGGGAGTCGAAATTGATGCAAAAGGTGCTGCGGAAATTGCCAAACGTTCCCGTGGAACACCTCGTCTTGCAAATCGCCTTCTCAAAAGAGTACGTGATTTTGCCCAGGTAAAATATGATGGCCGTATTACTTACGATGTAGCTTCTTTTGCGCTTGATCTTCTGGAAGTTGACCAATATGGACTTGACAAAATTGACCGTCGTATTCTCCAGACTCTGATCGTCAATTTTCAGGGTGGACCAGTTGGACTGGAGACACTGGCTGCAGCAATCGGCGAAGATGCCGGCACACTGGAAGATGTTTATGAACCTTATCTTCTTCAGAATGGCTTTCTGAACCGGACCCCACGTGGCAGAACAGCATCTTCCCTTGCTTATGAGCACCTTGGTTTTGAAAAAATTTCGTAGTTCTGAAAAGATTTCGTAAAAATTCCTATACATTTCTACAAATTTCGATTATAATAAATGGAAGAAACTACAATTTACGGGAGGCTTGTTATGGCAGTCAAAAATACGGCACAAGTAGTAATCGGAGGAAAAATCATCACTCTGGGTGGTTACGAATCTGAAGAATATTTTCAGAAAGTGGCGTCTTATATAAATAATAAAATAGCTGAATTGAGCGAAATGCCGGGATATACCCGTCAGCCTGTAGAAACCAAACATACGCTCTTAAGTTTAAATGTTACAGATGATTATTTTAAGGCAAAAAAACAGGCAGAGATTTTCGAACAGGATCTTCAGCAGAAGGATCAGGAAATGTATGAGCTGAAACATGAACTGATCGCTCTTCGTATGAAAATCGAAGAAACAGAAAAAAATGCCCAGGAAGCTCAGCAGCAGAAAGAGATTCTTGAAGGCAAAGTTAAGGAACTTAACGATGAGATAGACAAATTACTCAAATAAAAAGAGCAGGAAGGGGATTGCTTCGGTAGTCCTCTTTATTTGTTTCATACTCATAATTCAGAAAAGGAATGAATAAATTTGAAAGTAGATCATAATGTAGAACTTCTGGCTCCCGCCGGATCTTATGAAGCTTTTGAAGCTGCTCTGGGAGCAGGAGCAGATGCTGTTTATGTCGGCGGTCCCGAATTCGGTGCCCGGGCATATGCACACAATTTCACACAAGATGAACTTTTACAGGCCATAGATACCGTTCATATTCATGGCAAAAAATTATATCTGACAGTAAATACACTTCTGAAAAACCGTGAATTGCAGGACAGACTGTATGATGCGATATGCCCACTGTATGAAAACGGTCTTGATGCTGTTATCATACAGGATCTTGGTGTATTCCAGTTTATACGCCAGAATTTCCCGGGACTGCATCTTCATGCAAGTACACAGATGACAGTAACCGGACCCGAAGGAATGAAATTTCTTGAGGAACAGGGTGCCTCACGTGTAGTTGCGGCCAGAGAACTTTCTCTTCAAGAGCTGTCAGCCATGCATCAGGCAAGTCCGATTGAAATAGAGGCCTTTATCCATGGTGCCCTCTGTTACAGTTTTTCCGGTCAATGTCTCATGAGCAGTATGCTCGGCGGCAGAAGCGGCAATCGCGGAAGATGCGCACAGCCTTGTCGCCTTCCCTATCAGGTTCGGCAGGAGAATGGCAGCTATTTGTTCAGACAACAGGATTTCTGTCCACTCAGTCTTAAGGATATGTGCAGTGTAGATATTCTGCCCGACATTCTGGAAGCCGGTGTCACCTCTTTGAAAATTGAAGGCCGAATGAAACAACCTGGATATACTGCAGCTGTTACCGGAATGTATCGTAAATATCTGGACATACTTCTTAGCAGTGATATGACTTATCAGGTTGATGACCGTGACCGCCGGTATCTTCTCGATATTTTCAGCCGTGGAGGTTCCTGTCAGGGTTATTATAAACAGCATAATGGTCCATCTATGATGGCCTTTACAAACGAAAAAAAGACAAACGGAATTCCGGAAAATCTTCCTCAAAAAAAAGAACCCATTTCCGGTACGCTGGTTCTTTATCCGGAATGTCCGGCTTTTCTGGAACTTTCATGCCATGATACACATGTAACTTTCTCAACCGGTGAAGTACAATTTGCCAAAGAACATCCTATGTCTGAAGACCGTATTCGTAAACAGATGGATAAACTTGGAAATACGGAATTTGAATGGGCTGAACTGGATATACAGATGGGAGAGCAGATCTTTCTTCCAGTCAAAACATTAAACGAACTCCGCCGCGAAACGATTGCCCTGTTGGAACAGGAACTTTGTGCACCTTACAGACGTTCTGTCGCTGATACTCCTGTTATAACCAAAGCGAACAAACCTGCAGATGCAAATTCCGGCCTTTCGATCCTTGTATCCTGCGAAACTGCAGATCAGGTATTGCTTTTATATAAAAATCCTGAGATTTCCGGTATGTATCTTTATTACGATGCAATGAGCCTCTGCATGTCAAAGGGATTACAATATCAGAAGGACTTGTATCTGACACTTCCATATATCACCCGCGGTTCAGCACCTGAAGGCTTTTTCGAAACCTGCAGCCAGTGGCTTGAGAATGGAATGAAGGGATTTCTTGTACGAAATCTTGAAAGTTATGGAATGCTTCGACATTTTGGATGGCAAAAATACTGTGTCCTTGATACTTCCATCTATACCTGGAATAATGAATCTGTCTCTTTCTGGAAGAAAGAAGGCATACTTCGAAATACAGTTCCTTATGAATTAAATGAAAAAGAAATCGCACACCGAAATAATTCCAACAGTGAGATGATCATTTACGGAAATATTCCGTTAATGCTTTCTGCACAGTGCGTAAGAAAAAACACGCTGAAATGTGACTGCAGCGAAGGAAAAATGATTTTGAAGGACCGTTATGAAAAAGAGTTTTCCTGTTGTTGTGTATGTCACCCGTGGAAAACAGGAACTACAGAAAAAGAGGAATACTGTTATAATATTCTTTATAACAGTATTTCCTTCGGACTCCTGAAAGAATCTCAGAAAGTCCGAAATCTTGGTGTCAACTGCCTGCGGCTGAATTTTACGACCGAATCACCGGGACAATCCGCCGACATACTGCAGGAATTTTTAAATGTATATCTGCACGGCAAAACACCCGGTAATCAGGAGTACACCAAAGGACATTTTAAAAGAGGAGCCGAGTAAAGGCATATGATTAATGTAATTGTAGAATTATCCAAATACATCATCCTGACACTGATGATCGTATATACCTTTCACTGTTTTTATACTGTACGGCAGTCTGATGAAGAGGATCGCAACGAATTGCTCCGGCAACAGCTTTTGCTGATTTTTTTCATTGATTTCACTGCATTTCTTGTTCTCTATCTTAAAACATTCAATTTCAAGATAGTTGAATTTTATGCAGAAATGCTTCTGTTTTTTGCTGCCATTCAGATTTTATACCGACTGCTATACAAAAAAGCATCTATTTTGCTTCTGAACAATATGTGTATGCTGTTGAGTGTTGGCTTTATTATGCTCTGCCGCCTGGATATATCTTCAGCACAGAAACAACTTCTGATCGCAGCCGGCGCCAGTGCTATTGCTCTGGTCATTCCTGTCATGATCCGGAAGATGCGTTTTCTTCGCAGACTTACATGGGTATATGCCGGAATCGGTATTATTCTTCTTGCTGCAGTCTTTGCTCTTGCAAGAACGAGTTACGGAGCTAAACTTTCACTGCTGGGTGTACAGCCATCCGAAGCGATCAAGATTACTTTTGTGTTCTTTATGGCATCTTTTCTATCCAGAGATACCAGTTTCAAGGCAATCGTTCAGGTTACAGTCGTTGCAGCACTTCACGTGGGTATTCTGGTCCTCTCAAAGGATCTTGGAAGTGCAGTGATCTTCTTTGTCGCATATCTCGTTATGGTATATGTTGCAACACGAAATGTTGGTTATCTTGCACTTGGAATCGGCGGTGGTTCAGCTGCAGCAGTTGTTGCATATCATCTGTTCGGTCATGTCCGTCAGCGAGTCAGCGCATGGAAAGATCCTATGGCAGTCTATCAGAATGAGGGATATCAGATTGTGCAGTCACTCTTTGCCATTGGTACCGGGGGCTGGTTCGGCATGGGATTATACCAGGGTTCTCCAGAATCTATCCCTGTTGTCAAGAACGATTTTATCTTCAGTGCAATCTGTGAGGAATTAGGTGGTATTTTTGCCATTTGTCTGATTCTCGTGTGCATGAGCTTTTTCCTTATGATCGTTAATATTGCTTTACGTATCATTAATCCATTCTACAAGCTGATTGCACTGGGACTTGGAGTAGAATATGCCTTCCAGGTATTTCTTACGATCGGTGGTGCTACCAAATTCATCCCTATGACAGGTGTGACACTTCCCCTTGTAAGTTATGGTGGAAGTTCTCTTTTATGTACAATTTTAATGCTTGCAATTATCCAGGGACTTTATATTCTAAGAGAAGACGAGGACGAGGAATTTGAAAAACGAAAACAGGAAGCAATACAGAGACTCCGGGCAGGAGAAACAATTAACAGAACGCGCCAGATCTAAAAAAAGGCGTCGTCGAAACAAAGGTTATACCGGAGTTTCATTCTTTTTTATCATTATATTTATGGGACTGATCGGTTATCTCATCTATTTTAACACCATAAAAAGCGATGATTTTATCAACAGTCCCTATAATACACGTCAGGATACTTTTGCCGATCGCGTTGTCCGTGGAAAAATCATGTCTTCTGATGGAGAAGTACTTGCTCAGACAAATGTATCCGAAGATGGAACCGAAGAGCGTTCCTATCCATATAATAATGTTTTTGCACATGTCGTAGGTTACGATTCAAACGGAAAAAGCGGACTTGAATCCGAAGCTAACTTTCAACTTTTGTCTTCTCATGAATTCTTTTTAAATCAGATCCGTAACGAATTTATGGGAACCAAAAACACAGGGGATACCGTTGTCTCTACTTTGAATGCCGACCTGCAGACCACTGCATATAATTCTCTTGGTGACAGAAGAGGAGCTGTTGTTGCTCTGGAACCATCCACAGGAAAAATCCTGGCCATGGTCAGTAAACCAGATTTTGATCCAAATACAATTTCCGAAAACTGGGATACACTTGTCAACGATGAAACAAACAGCAGTCTTTTGAACCGTGCAACTATGGGGCAGTATCCTCCGGGATCTACTTTTAAAGTTGTCACAGCGCTGGATTATTTCCGTACCAAAGGAAGTTTCAATGGTTTTTCATTTGACTGCCAGGGAAGTATCACAAAAGAAAGCCATACTATTCAGTGCTATAATGGCAAAGTGCATGGTACAGAAGATTTTTATACTGCATTCGCAAACTCCTGTAACTGTGCTTTTGCAGAAATTGGAACTGAACTTGGGGGAGCCTCTCTGCTCAAAACAAGCGAAGATCTTCTTTTTAACAAAAAACTTCCTCTGACTTCTTATCGCAAAAGTTCTTTTACTCTGAACGGAAGTTCTGGAATTCCACTGATCATGCAGACTGCAATCGGACAGGGAAACACTCTTGTATCGCCTATGCATATGGCACTGATCACAAGTGCTATTGCCAATGATGGTCTACTGATGAAGCCTTATCTGATAGACAAAGTCACAAATGCCGGCGGTGATACGATCAGTACAACGGAACCCACCGATTATAAGCGATTAATGACCAGTAATGAAGCAGCACTGCTTGGAAAACTAATGGAAGGTGTTGTTCAGAACGGAACAGCATCTGCTCTGAATGGACGCGGCTACACAGTTGCCGGAAAAACAGGCTCTGCCGAATATGACGAAAATGGATCCAGTCATTCCTGGTTTATCGGTTATTCCAATGTAGACAAGCCAGATCTTGTTGTCGCAATCATCGTAGAAGGCGGCGGCACAGGAAGTGAAGCAGCTGTTCCAATTGCTGCTGATCTGTTTGATGCATATTACTTTGATTAAAATGTTACTGTTCACAGCAACTTGGGCAAACAGTAAGTTATAGTTGCCAGTTAATTAAAAAAGAGTTATACTATAACCAGTTCGAGATATAAAACTCACACGCAGTACAGGAGGAAATTGCAAAATGATAGAAGCAACGAGCTGTGGCGGTGTGGTAATTTATCGTGGTAAAATACTGGCACTGTACAAGTCTTATAAGAATCGTTATGAGGGCTGGGTGCTGCCGAAGGGAACCGTGGAGCAGGGTGAAACACATATCCAGACTGCTTTACGCGAGGTGCATGAAGAAGCAGGAGTCAAAGCTTCCGTAGTGAAATACATTGGCAAAAGTCATTATAATTTTACGGTACCCGAAGATATCGTTACAAAAGAAGTACACTGGTATCTGATGACGGCTGATAATTATCATAGCAGACCTCAGAGAGAAGAATTTTTCGTAGATTCCGGTTATTACAAATTTCATGAAATCTATCATCTTCTCCGTTTCTCTAACGAGAAACAGATTGTAGAAAAAGCATATCAGGAATATCTGGAAATGCGGAGTCAGGGACTCTGGGGGAAACAGCACAGAGTATAAGCTCTGCAGAAAATGTATCCATAACAGGGCTGCGTATCTTACGCAGTCCTGTTTAAATTCTAAAAAAAAAGGGAAATATAATATAAAGATCTTCCCCTAAAGGAGCAGTGAAACAGATGCTGAAATGGCACAAGAATTACTATAGAGGAACGAGCATAAAAAATATCAGTAAAATTCGGTTGAAACTCATTCAGGGGAAACCTGTACCTGGCATCTATCTGATCACATTATCAGAAAATCCTCATAACCAGCTGGAAATCCTGCCAGCTCTAACACTTGTTCAGGAAACAGCAGCACGTATCTGTCCTGAGATCGTAGGTATTGCCAAAGGCAAAGAAGAGGCTCTGGAACTTATTACAGATATGGTTCAGACTATCTATGAAGAAACCGGAGAACTTAATATAAAAGAATATTGGAAGAACAGGTGACCGCATGCTACATATTCTATGGACATTACTCAAGTTTATATTGATCCTTCTGGGAATCCTTTTAGGTCTCATACTGGTGGCAGTGCTGCTCATTCTGTTCTGTCCGGTCCGTTACCGGGCCTCCGGCTCTAAGGAAACAGATTCCTTCCGGGATATTTCTGCCCAGGCACGTGTCAGCTGGCTTTTTGGCGCTGTTTCTTTCCGGCTGCAATACCAAAACGGTACATCAGCTTTTGATTTTCATTTATTCGGGATTCCAATCATGAAACTGATTCAGAAATTTCGAAACAGAAGCCATCCTGCCCCCAAAAAGCCTCAGAACGATCATGCAGATTCTTTGCCGGATAATACAGAAAAAAATACAAATTCGACAGATTTCAAAAATGTCTCAACAGAAAATTCCTGTCGTTCCACAAATGAGTCTTCCGATCTAACCGAAGAAGCAGTAACTTCTGAAAGAGATGCAGATCTTGAATATGCACGAACAAAGATTGGAAATTTCTTTTATAAACTCGGAATATTTTTTCGGAATCTCTGGAACAGACTTAGCAGATTGTGGCAGAAAATTTGCCGTATTCCTTCCTCTGTAGAAAATTTTACTTTAACAATCCAGAATATCTGTGCTAAAATAGAGTCATATCAGAAATTCCTGGAACATCCCAGAACAAAAGCTGCATTTGCTCTCATAAAGGACAGGCTTTTCCGGTTGCTTCGCCACGTATTTCCAACCAGAATACAGGGTACACTTACATTTGGAAGCTCAGATCCGTCTGTTACAGGAGTCATACTTGCAATTCTGGGAATGACGATACCTCTTCACAAAAATTGCATTTCTGTAACGCCTTTGTTTGAAGACCGGAATGTTATACTGGGAAATATTCATATGAAAGGCAGAATATACGGAGTTGTTTTATTAAAAACTGCTCTGGAATTATATTTTAACAAAAATATCAAGTACATCATCAGACGATGGAAACATAAATAAGGAGGACTGATTATGTCAGGCGAAAACAATTTCAAAGATACTGTAAACTCTCTTTTCAAAGGGCTGGATGCCTTCATTTCCGCCAAAACAGTTGTAGGAGAAGCAATCCATGTAGGAGATACGATCATTCTTCCTCTTGTAGATGTATCCTTTGGTGTTGGTGCTGGTGCATTTGAAGGTGACAAAAAAAGTAACGGCGGTGGCGGTATGACCGGAAAGCTCACCCCTAGCGCTGTCCTTGTTATTCAGAACGGAACTACCAAACTGGTAAATATCAAAAATCAGGATGGACTTACAAAGGTTCTTGATATGGTTCCGGATTTTGTAGACCGTTTTTCATCCGGTTTTGGAAAAAATACTTCTTCAGATGATGGAAACGATGAATAAAAATAAAAAAAGAACACTCACAAAAAGACTTTCGCGATTCTCCCGAAGGTCTTTTTTGCATATAATAATATAACCTCAAAAACGGAGGTCGGATGTGGGAAGACTTTTGGGATTAATGTTGTTCTGCATTGGTATCGGAATGGTGATCGGTATGCTCGTTGCAGAAAATGTGATCATTATTATCACAGCCGGCCTTTGCCTGCTATGCGGATATCACATGTTCTGCAGATGATATTAACAAACGAGCAGCAGAAGTGATTTATGACACGAACAAAGGCACGGGATACATCCCGTGCCTCTTCTTATTCGTTCATTTTAATGAAATGATTATGCTCTTTCTACTTTTCCGGATCTCAGACAAGAAGTACATACATACATCTTCTGTGCACCGCCAGCAGCGGTTTTAACTCTAACGGATTTCACGTTAGATTTCCACATTTTATTAGATCTTCTATGTGAATGACTTACATTATTTCCGAAATAAGCACCTTTTTCACAAACTGCGCATTTAGCCATGATAGCACCTCCTTGACGCTTTTTTTCAACAGGTCTTATTTTAACAGATGAATTTGCCTTTTGCAAGTAAAAAAACAGAAATTCTAAAAATAATATTCCTTTTTCGTAAAAAAAAGGTTATAATACATGCATACTAAAAAATTGGAGGTACCTATATGAATGGACGTATAGATTCCGGATTAGGACAAATCGTCATTGATACAGACGTAATTGCTACCTATGCAGGAAGTGTTGCTGTAGAATGTTTCGGTATTGTTGGAATGGCAGCTGTCAGTATGAAGGACGGACTGGTAAAACTTCTTCGCAAAGACAGCCTGAAACACGGCATCAGCGTAACAATCACTGAAGACAACAGGATCCGCCTGAATTTTCATGTAATTGTTGCCTATGGAGTTAACATCAGTACAATTGCAGATAACCTTGTCAGCAATGTAAAATATAAAGTTGAAGATTTCACCGGTATGGAAATCGAAAAGATCAACATCTATGTGGAAGGCGTACGCGCCATCGATTAATAATCAGAGGAGGAACTTGTGGTGAACATAAAGACCATAGATGCCAAAGTACTTTCCAGAATGTTTCTGGCCGGTGCCAAGAACCTGGAAGCAAAAAAAGAATGGATCAATGAATTAAATGTATTTCCTGTTCCAGATGGAGATACAGGTACAAATATGACTATGACGATCATGTCTGCAGCTGCAGAAGTAAGTGCGCTGACAGAGCCGGATATGGAAACACTGGCAAAAGCCATTTCTTCCGGTTCTCTTCGTGGTGCCCGTGGAAACTCTGGTGTAATTCTTTCCCAGTTACTTCGCGGATTCACCAGGGGAGTCAGAAAATCCAACGAACTGGATGCCATTACAATCGCTGCTGCCATGGAACGTGCAGTAGAAACAGCATACAAAGCTGTTATGAAACCAAAAGAAGGAACCATCCTTACTGTAGCAAAAGAAGCCGCTCTCAAAGCTGCAGAAATTGCTCCGGAAGCAGAAGAGCTGGAACCTTTTTTCAAAGAAGTATTTGAACATGCAGAATATACTCTTTCCCGCACACCGGAAATGCTTCCGGTATTAAAAGAAGCTGGTGTCGTTGATTCAGGTGGACAGGGACTCCTTGAAGTACTGCGTGGTGCAATTGACGGCTTTCTCGGCAAAGAAGTTGATTACTCTGAATTCGAGAAACCTGCAGGTGCTGCAGTAACCAAGATTTCTCCACAGGCAGAAGCAGATATCAAATTCGGATATTGTACAGAATTCATTATTCTTCTGAATAAGCCAATGCCAATTGAAGAAGAGCATTCTTTCAAGGAATTTCTCACTTCTATCGGTGATTCTATCGTTCTTGTTGCAGATGATGAAATTGTCAAAGTCCATGTACACACAAATCATCCGGGACAGGCAATCGAACGAGCTTTAACATATGGTGCTCTTTCTCGTATGAAAATTGATAACATGCGTGAAGAACATCAGGAAAAACTGATTAAAGATGCAGAGAAACTTGCCAAACAGCAGGAAGAGGAAGAAAAGCAGCAGACCCCTCCAAAAGAAACCGGTTTCATCGCTGTATCTGCCGGTGCTGGTCTTACAGATATTTTCAGAGAACTTGGAGTTGATTACCTGATTGAAGGCGGTCAGACAATGAACCCAAGTACAGAGGATATGTTAAATGCAATTGACAAAGTCAATGCAAAAACGATCTATATCCTTCCAAATAATAAAAATATCATCCTCGCAGCTAATCAGGCTCGCGATCTTACCGAAGATAAAGAGATCATCGTCATCCCTACCAAGACAATTCCGCAGGGTGTAACCGCGCTGATCAGCTTTGTCCCAGAAAAAACAGCAGAAGAAAACACAGCTGAAATGACAGATGCCATTTCCCGCGTACACACTGGTCAGATCACCTATGCAGTGCGTGATACCCGTATAGAAGATAAGGAAATCCATGAAGGTGACATCATGGGTATTGGTGACAAAGGTATCCTTGCAGTAGGCAACGGTAAAGAAGATGTTGCTGTTGCAACAGTAAATGCCATGATGACTGATGATGCAGAAGTAATCAGTATTTATTATGGTTCTGATGCTTCTGAAGAAAAAGCAGAAGCACTTGCTGCAGTATTGGAAGAAAAATATCCAGACTGTGAAGTAGAAGTAAATAACGGTGGTCAGCCGATTTACTACTACATTATATCTGTAGAATAAACCAATGGGTGACAGTTTACGAACATTAAAGGGTGTTGGAGATAAAACAGAAAAACTTTTTTTTAAACTTGGCATCTATGATACAGATGATCTCCTTCACTATTATCCAAGAAATTATGACGCATTTGAAGCGCCGGTAGATATCGCAGATTTGGAAGAAGGGACGGTAAAAGCCGTCTCTGCTGCGGTATGTTCCGGCGTTTACGTTACTTCTGCAAAAGGCAGACAGATCATTACTGCATCCATAAACGATTCCTCTGGCAAACTTTCCGTCATATGGTTCAATATGCCATATCTTCGAACTGTATTGAAGAGAGGCAGTCAGTTTATCTTCCGGGGACGGATCGTACGAAAGCAGTCCCGCCTTGAAATGGAACATCCGGAGGTTTTTACTCCTGCCGCTTATGAGGAAATACTGCACAGTTTACAACCTGTGTACGGACTAACCGGTGGTCTGTCTAACAAAACTGTTACTAAAATGATTCACCAGCTCCTGAAAAATCTTCCAATGTATAGTGAATTTCTACCTGAAGAAATACGGGAACGTTATCAGCTTGCAGACATTAATTATGCTTTGCGCACCATCCATTTTCCAGGAAATATGGAGGAACTTCTTTTATCACGAAAACGTCTTGTTTTTGATGAATTTCTGCTGTTTATTCTTTCTGTCCAAATGTTGAAAGAGAAAAGTGAGGAAACACCTAATTATTTTCCAATCAATAAAACATGGACTACCGAACAGATCATAGAAAATCTTCCATATTCACTGACAGGTGCTCAGCTAAACACCTGGCACGAAATCGAACGTGATATGTCCGGACAGGCTTTAATGTCCCGCCTGGTTCAGGGAGATGTAGGAAGTGGTAAAACAATCATCGCTTTTCTTGCCATGATACTGGCCTGTGAAAATGGTTATCAAGCAGCGCTCATGGCTCCGACAGAAGTCCTTGCCAGACAACATTACGATGGCTTTCTCAGATTACAGGAGGAACAAGGACTGAATTTCCATGTTGTATTGCTGACAGGTTCCAATACTGCCAGAGAAAAAAGAGAAATTTACCGGCAGATTGCTTCAGGAGAGGCTCAGATCATTATTGGTACCCATGCACTGATTCAGGAAAAAGTTGAATATCATGATCTTGCTTTGGTTGTAACCGATGAACAGCATCGTTTCGGTGTCAAACAAAGAGAAGCTCTCACAACCCGCGGAAATCCACCAAACATTCTTGTTATGAGTGCCACACCAATTCCACGTACATTAGCGATCATCCTATACGGCGATCTGGATATTTCCATCATCGATGAATTACCGGCCAAAAGACTTCCTATCAAAAACTGTGTAGTCAATACTTCCTATCGCCCCAAAGCATATGCCTTTATCCAACGTCAGGTACGGGAAGGCAGACAGGCATATATCATTTGCCCAATGGTGGAAGAGAGCGAAGGACTGGATGCTGAAAATGTACTGGATTACACCAGAAAATTAAAAGGAATCTTTCCTTCGGATATCAATGTATCTTTCCTTCATGGAAAAATGAAACCAAAAGAAAAAAATGAGATCATGGAAAAATTTGCCGCAAATGAAATTCAAGTTCTTGTATCCACTACGGTAGTTGAAGTTGGTGTCAACGTTCCGAACGCAACTGTCATGATGGTTGAAAATGCCGAACGCTTTGGTCTGGCTCAGCTTCATCAGCTGCGCGGGCGTGTTGGAAGAGGAGAATATCAGTCCTACTGTATTTTTATACAGGGTTCTGATGAAGAAACCACCTCAAAACGACTGGATATTCTAAATAAATCAAATGACGGTTTCTATATCGCGGGAGAAGATCTGAAGCTGCGTGGACCTGGTGATCTCTTTGGCATTCGCCAGAGCGGCGATATGGAATTCAGAATCGGAGATATCTACAACGATTCTGCAATCCTGAAATCTGCAAGTGAAGCTGCTGCTGAGATTTTGTCTCTTGATCCTGATCTTTCACTCGAACAGCATCGGGCGCTTAAACATTATCTTTTGAAGCGCCAGGAAAACGCCTCCGGTGGTCTGGGTCTTTGATTCTGCCCCCATGAGCATACCCAGAAAACCATTGCAAATTATGAAAAAACGTAGTATCCTAGTACCGTATCAATTATATTTCCCTTGTGAGGAGGCTATTATGGCTACAAGAACAACTACAAAAAAAGCAGAACTCAAGACATCTACTGCGAAACCGGCTACTGAAAAAGAGGCTCCTGCAAAAAAAACAGTTACAAAAAAAGTAACAGAAAAAGCTGCAACAGTTAAAAAGACACCTGTCAAAAAAACAACTGTCAGAAAAACATCTTCCAGAAAGACTGTTTCTTTAAATACAGAAGTATATGTACAGTGGCTTGGAAAAGAAGTCTATGAAAAAGACATCATAGAAAACATCAAAAAAATCTGGACAGAAGAAATGGGTAAGAAAGAATCCGAACTTGTTGATCTGAAAATATATATCAAACCAGAAGATAATGGTGCACATTATGTGATCAACGGTGAGATTACAGGATTTATCGAATTATAATCTTATTTTGCGAACACATAAAATCAGATGATCCGAAACGATCATCTGATTTTTTTTGCTTCAAATCAAACGTTCGGTATCATTTTCTGTACATTTTTTTAATTTCATGCTATTATAAAGAGAATCTGTCTGCTTTGGCACGACATTTGTTTTTGCTAAGCACCCAAAATAAATAGAGAGGAACAAAATGAATGTTATCTGTTATTGAATCAATCAACACTACAGTAAACAATTTTATCTGGGGTGTTCCGGCTATGATCTGTATTATCGGAGTCGGTCTTTATCTCAGCATCCGTACAGGATTTCTTCAGATCAGGAAATTCCCTTACGCTATGAAAACAACCGTTGGCCGCATGCTCCGAAAACGTGAGGCATCTGACGGAAGCATGACACCTTTTCAGGCTGTCTGTACTGCACTTGCAGCCACAGTCGGAACCGGAAATATTGCTGGAGTCGCAGGCGCCATTGCCATTGGAGGTCCTGGTGCTGTATTCTGGATGTGGATTTCTGCACTCCTTGGCATGTGTACCAAATTTTCCGAAGTAACTCTGGCTGTACATTTTCGTGAAACTAACGAAAACGGTGAACTTGTCGGTGGACCAATGTATTATATCAAAAACGGTCTGAAGAAACACTGGCACTGGCTCGCATACCTTTTTTCTGCTTTTGGTGTGCTGACCGTATTCGGTACCGGAAATGCCACACAGGTTAATACGATTACGGCTGCTGTTGATTCTGCACTTGTAAATTATAATCTGATTTCCTCCGATAGCATCTCTACTGCCAATCTGGTCATGGGAATTATCATTGCTGCACTTGTAGCACTCGTACTCCTTGGCGGAATCAAAAGAATCGGTCAGGTAGCAGAAAAACTGGTTCCATTTATGGCAGTTTTTTATATCATTCTTGCTCTTGGCGTTGTTTTCCTTAATTTCAACCGCATTCCATACGTATTTTCTTCTATTTTTAAAGGAGCGTTTACCCCGGCTTCTGTTACGGGTGGAGCAGTAGGAAGCTTCTTTATGAGCATGAAAAAAGGTGTGTCCCGAGGTATCTTCTCTAATGAAGCAGGTCTTGGTACCGGTTCGATCGCACATGCATGTGCAGATACACGTAAACCTGTCAAACAGGGATTTTTTGGGATCTTTGAAGTATTTACAGACACCATCGTCATTTGTACTCTTACCGCACTCGTAATCCTTTGCAGTGGAATTCCTGTTTCGTATGGCGAAGCAGCAGGAGCAGAACTTACTATTCTCGGATTTACTTCTACATACGGAAGCTGGGTTTCTATCTTCGCAGCTGTGGCAATGTGCTGTTTTGCATTTTCCACAATCATCGGATGGGGACTTTATGGTGCAAGGTGCTGTGAATTCCTCTTCAGCAGTTCCAGGACAACCAAACCATTCATGGTCCTGTATTCTCTGGTAGCAATTCTTGGCGCAACTGTAGATCTTGGACTTTTGTGGAATATTGCCGAAACCTTCAACGGTCTGATGGCTATTCCAAACCTTATTGCCGTATTCCTTCTGTCCGGTGTAGTCGTAAAACTTGTAAAAGAGTATTTTACAACAGGCGATGGAAAAAATTCCTGATCTGACATATAAAAATTAATTTTAGTTTCTTCCATTTCGTGCAGAATGTTCCAGTGTATTTCTTGCTTCATTCCATATACTAGCACTGTAACATCCAAATTAAACGAAAACCAAGGAGGAAATTATCATGACAAAAAACAGTTCTTCTAACAGAGCAGTTGTACCTGAAGCCAAGGGAGCCCTGGATCGTTTTAAATTCGAAGTTGCAAATGAACTGGGCGTTCCGCTTACTGATGGCTACAACGGAAACCTGACATCCAAACAGAACGGAAGTGTCGGTGGATATATGGTCAAAAAAATGATTGAACAGCAGGAAAGACAGATGTCCGGCAATTCTCAGAATGAACAGTACTGATTCATTTTCAGGAACTGATCTGAGCGAAATCTAATCCGGCTCTGAACAGACAGTGTTGTTTTATAACTGTATACAGCTATGAAACAACACTGTTTCTTTTTGCGTACAATGGTTTACTTTTTCTAAAAAATAGGGTAAACTTGTATAAAATATTAATTTTCTATGAATTTTGTATAAGTTTACAATAATTAATTGCCATTTTTTTGTTGACTTGTTATAATATATGAGAATAGCTGTATTATAATAAAAAAGCCAGTAATGTATTGGTGAAAATGGAGAGATGAACGATGAATTTAGGAATCATTGCACACAACAGTAAAAAAGTACTTATCGAAGATTTCTGTATCGCCTACAAGAATATACTCGCCAAACATGAGGTCTATGCCACAGGAACTACCGGTCGAAGAATAGAAGAAGCCACGAACCTTCATGTGCATAAATTTCTTGCAGGAAGCATTGGCGGAGACAAACAGTTCATGGAAATGGTAGAGCGTCAGGATCTTGATATGGTTATCCTTTTTTATAATCCGGTTATGATTGATCCGAAAGAACCGGATATCACAGCGATCGTTATGCGTTGTGACCAGTATAACATACCGGTTGCCACCAACATTGCAACAGCCGAACTTCTGATTCTCGGACTGGCACGTGGTGACCTGGATTGGAGATTAAATCTGAAATGAGAGTAATAGCAGGAAAAGCCAGACGTCTTGCCCTCAAGACTGTACCAGGCATGGAAACCCGTCCTACTACGGACCGTATAAAAGAAACACTTTTTAATATTCTGCAGCCTGAAATACCGGACTGCCGCTTTCTTGATCTGTTCAGCGGCAGCGGTGGTATCGGAATCGAAGCTTTAAGCCGCGGTGCAGAATCTGCTGTTTTTGTAGAAAAGAATCCCAGGGCATGTGCCTGTATCAGGGAGAATCTTACATTTACAAAACTTGCTGAACATGGTAAACTGCTGAACATGGATGTTTTACAGGCTCTTCGCTCTCTCGAAGGTGAAGAGGCTTTTGACTGTATTTTTATGGATCCACCATACAATAAAGATCTGGAGCATCAGGTCCTCGAATATCTGAAAGACAGTTCTCTGGCAAATACCGATACCCTGATCGTTACAGAAGCCGATCTTCATACAGATTTTTCTTATGTGGAAGAATTAGGGTATGAATTAACCCGTTCCAAAGAATACAAAACAAACAAACATATATTTTTACATAAAAGAAAGTGAGAATACCTATGGTAACAGCAGTCTATCCGGGAAGTTTTGATCCGGCAACCTATGGTCATCTGGATGTCATCCGACGTGCAAGCGTCTCTTTTGACAGAGTTGTAGTCGGTGTTTTGCAGAATTCTGCAAAAAGTCCGTTGTTTTCTGTAGAAGAACGTGTTAATATATTGGAAAAGGCAACAAAGGACATTCCTAATGTGGTAATCAGACCATTTGACGGACTTTCTGTGAATTTTGCCAGAGAGAATCATGCGCAGGTAATCGTGCGCGGTCTTCGTGCCGTTACTGATTTTGAGTATGAACTTCAGATGGCACAGACCAATCGTGTTCTGGCTCCGGATGTTGATACTGTATTCCTTACCACTACATTGGAGTACGCTTATGTCAGCTCCACCATCATGAAAGAAGTTGCCCGTTTCGGTGGTGATCTATCCAGTTTTGCACCGCCGGAGATCATACAGGCATTATGTAAAAAAATGCAGGAAGAGAAAGAAAAAAACAAGGAGAATATACTATGAGCAGCAGAATCGAACAGATTATTGACGAAATTGATGAATTTATAGAAAGCTGTAAATTTCAGCCATTGTCCGCAACCAAAATTATTGTAAATAAAGAAGAGATTGAAGAACTTTTAAGAGAACTTCGTCTCAAAACACCTGATGAAATCAAACGTTATCAGAAGATCATCAGTAATAAGGATGCAATCCTTGAAGACGCTCAGTCCAAAGCAGATGCTATTATCGCAGATGCTCAGGCCAAAGCTCAGGAGCTCGTTACACAGCATGAGATTATGCAGAAAGCATATGCTCAGGCTAATGATACAATTAATGCAGCTAATAAACAGGCACAGGAAATCCTTGATTCCGCTACACAGGACGCAAACAGCATTCGTTTAAGTGCTATCACATACACTGACGACATGATGGCAAATATCGGTTCCGTCCTGAACCAGACTCTTGAAGACGCAGGTGGTAAATACAAAGGATTTATCGACTCTCTCCAGAGTTGTCTTGATGTTGTTAATCATAACCGTCAGGAGCTTGCTCCTCAGACAGCGCAGGCAGCAGCTATGACCGGATCTTATCATGAAGAACCGGCAGCAGCACCGGAAGAAGACAGTCTGTTAGATGATCTTGGAGAAGAATAAGGCGAATAACACTGTTGTAATTCCATTCAGAAGTTTTGCTGTTATATAAGGAAGCATCGATAGTTTCCGTGTAACCAGGCTTCTTGTCTGAAATGTTATACAGATTCCGCCAAAAGCTGTCAGAAATAATGTCAACAGATATTTCCATTGCATATGAATATTGGCATTTTGAAGACGGCAAAGTCCTGTTGTCAGTTCCAATATACCGGACAATGTATATCCGATGAGATTTTTCATATTCCAGAAATGACTGATACAGGCAGACAGAATGGAAAACATAAGAATGTATCCGCCCAGGCGGGTAACTGTTTCAAACCCATTCATAATGGAGACATCCAGAAAAGCTCCTGATGAGCTTGAGACGGGTGTCTTTTTTTTCTTATCTGCTGATAAAAACTGGATTTTATTTCGATAAACTACAAATCGAAATAAAAGCATAATTGCAAGATCTGATAATGCAAGTATTCCAAACACTGTTCGTGCAGGAACCTGATCTTTGAGGCAGATATGACACAGATATGTACGTATAAACACAGGGCTTGCATGATTTGTAAATGTAAGAAGATATTTTGCCTCTGACTCACTGATCTGATGATTTTCATACAGATCGGATGTTATTTTGGCACCAACTGGATATCCGCAGAGTGCTCCGACAATGACTGCATAAGCACCTGCTGCTGAGACACCCAGTACTTTATTCCAGATCACTTCCACAGGCTGCAGTAGTTTTCCTGCCATATTTGTATGAATCAATATTCCTGTCAATATCAGAAATGGCAGCAAAACAGGCAGAAGAACATTCAACCACAATTGCATCCCTTCTTTTGAAGCTGCAAGTGCCTCCTGTGGATACAACAACAAAAAACATATTTGTGAAATACTGAAAACGGTATAAAATATTTTTCTCATAAATACAGCTTTTTATATTTTTATTCTTTACTTTATGTTGCATATCAGACAGATATGTCGATAAAATAAATATACACGCAACAATTCATTAATGGAGGAAATCAATATGAGAGTATTAGAAAACTGCGAACCAAAGCAGGTATTTTATTATTTTGAGGAAATCTGTAAAATCCCACACGGTTCCAGAAACACCAAACAGATCAGCGATTATCTGGTAGCTTTTGCAAAAGAACATGGTTTTGACTACGTGCAGGATGAAATGAACAATGTAATCATCTATAAACCTGCAACACCCGGCTATGAGAATGCACCAACCGTTATTCTGCAGGGTCATATGGACATGGTTTGCGAAAAAAGACCTGATGTACAGCATGACTTCGAAAAAGACGGGCTGAATCTTTCTGTGAAAGATGGATATGTCACAGCCAACGGAACTACTCTTGGTGGTGATGACGGTATTGCAGTAGCGTATGCACTGGCACTTCTTGACAGTACAGATCTGCCACATCCGGCACTGGAAGTGCTGATCACTGTTGATGAGGAAATCGGCCTTCTGGGTGCTGTAGGTCTTGACTGCAGTGTACTCAAGGGTAAACGTATGATCAATATGGACTCTGAAGCAGAAGGAAGCCTCTGGATCAGTTGTGCCGGTGGACTTTCTGCTGTCAGCCATATCCCGGTTGCACGCGTAGACGCAGAAGGAGAAAAACTTCAGATAAAAGTATGCGGCCTGATGGGTGGTCATTCCGGTTCTGAGATTGACAAAAAACGAGCAAATGCCAATGTAGTCATGGGACGTTTTCTGTATGGACTCAAAAGAGAAGCGGATTATGAAATTATTTCCATGACTGGTGGACAGAAAGACAATGCCATTACACGAGAAGCAGTCTGCGATATTCTTGTATCCAAAGAAGAAATGGAAGCTGTCAAAGTATATGCCTCCAAGGTTGAAAAAGGTCTCCACGAAGAATATGACGGAAGTGATAAGGGCATTTCTATCCAAATCACAGAAGCAGGCCATGAATCTGCAAAAGTCCTTCACCCGACAAGCCGTGAAAAAGTTCTGTTCTACCTCATGGAGGTCCCTTTCGGTATCCAGAAAATGAGTGCAAATATCGAAGGTCTTGTAGAAACCTCTACTAACATTGGTATTGTATCTCTCTCTGAAAATGAATTTTTTGCAAGTTCAGGTGTCAGAAGTTCCGTAGAAGCAGCACGCGATGCTCTTTCCGATAAGATTCAGTATCTGACAGAATTCCTCGGCGGAGAATATGAAATCCAGGGTGCTTACCCTGCATGGGAATATCGCAAAGAATCTCCGCTTCGCGACAAAATGGTTACAGTATATGAAAACATGTACGGTCAGAAACCAGAAGTTGTAGCTATTCATGCCGGTCTTGAATGTGGTCTGTTTTATAAGAAAATCGATGGCCTTGACTGTGTATCTCTCGGACCGGATATGAAAGACATCCATACTTCCGAAGAAGTGCTTGACATTGCTTCTACAGAACGTGTATGGAAATATCTTGTAAAGGTTCTTGAAGAGTTAAAAGACTGAGCTTAAGCAGTCAAAATTTTATTATAAATTCAATTACTCAAAAAGGCTTCGCAGATGCGGAGTCTTTTTTGCATATAATAATCTGAAAACCACTCAGAAAGTATGACATCTATGTCACGTTCTTCTTTTTTCTTTGTGTTTTTTATTCTGATACTGTCTAACAGCATACTGTCCTGCATTTCATTCAGTCGAAGTACTGTCTCTGTTCTAAAAAAAGACTGTGCTGCCTCTGCTGATTTCCGACAGCAGGATCTGTCTCCGGAACTTTATCGTCAATTGACAGAATCTGGTCTTTATCCCTCAGACTGGTGTGATCTTCTTACCACAACCATGTTAAACAGTTATTTTCATCCTCAACATATTTTTCCTGATAATACCTTTTATCTCTTGTACAAAAAAGACTACTATCTGCAGCTAAAAAAATATTATGAAGCAATCTGGGGAAATCTGCAGTATTTTCCTGTTGCCTCTGATGACATCAGCTATGAAGACAGTTGGATGGACTCACGTACATACGGTGGAAACCGCCATCATGAAGGAACCGATCTCTTTGGTCCCGTCAGCCAATCCGGCTATTATCCCATCGTCAGTATCACAGACGGCATTGTTGAACAAAAAGGCTGGCTGCCTCTTGGCGGATACCGTATTGGTATCCGTTCTGACTCTGGCGGATATTTTTATTATGCGCATCTTTCCTCCTATGAGGAAGATTTTACTCCCGGCGATAGAGTGCAGGCCGGAGAAATTCTTGGTTTCATGGGAAATACCGGATATGGACAGGAGGGCACTTTCGGAATGTTTCCGGTACACCTTCACCTTGGTATCTATATCACCACCCCAGAAGGGCAGGAGATCAGCGTAAATCCATACCATATTTTACAATGTCTCAGAAAAAAAATCAGAAAGTGCACATATTACTAACAAAAATTGTACAAATTGTGTTATACTGTATGGGAAGTTTTGTCTTTTCGTATTTCAAGTCTTAACTTCAAAGCAACAATCCTGCAAGGAGCGATATTTATGGAAATACAGTTATGGAGAAGTATTTTATGTCCATATGAACTTGCTGTCAAAGAACTGATGGTAAAGTTTGAACATATTATAGATGAACACAAGCAAAATGACCTGTATTCCCCGATTGAACAGGTCAGTGGGCGTGTCAAGAGTCTTCCAAGTATCCTGGAGAAAATGCAACGCAAACATGTCCCCATGGAAAAGATGGAAGAAGAGATTGAAGACATTGCCGGTATCCGCATCATCTGTCAGTTTGAAGAAGATATTGATACCGTAGCCTCTATTATCCGTAGCCGCAGTGATATGACCATCAAAAGTGAAAAAAACTATCTGAAACATATCAAGCAGAGTGGTTACCGGAGTTATCATCTGATCATTTATTATACTGTAGATACGATCAATGGGCCAAAACGCCTTCAGGCCGAAATTCAGATTCGTACAATGGCTATGAACTTCTGGGCTACGATCGAACATTCTCTGCAGTATAAGTATAAAGGTGAGATGCCTTTACATGTAGCCGAACGACTGAGCAACGCAGCTGATGCGATCATTGCACTGGATCATGAAATGTCATCTGTTCGTGATGAGATTATGGATGCGCAGAATTCTTCACAGACACAGTCCAATCTGGTAAAAGACATTTTGCTCAGCATTGAAAACCTGTACAAGATTTCCAATAAAAGAGAAGTTGAAAAAATCCAGGATGAATTTCTGCGGGTATTCCGCACAAAAGATCTTCAGCAGCTTGCCCGTTTTCATCGTCAGCTCGACATTATTGCGGAGGGTTATCGAGCCCAGTCCGTTTCATTTTAGGAGTATATAATGCAAAACTTTTTACCCGTAACAAAGCAGGAAATGCAGCAGCGCGGATGGGATCAGGTCGATTTTGTATATATCACAGGAGATGCCTATGTAGATCATCCTTCTTTCGGTTCTGCCATTATCAGCCGTCTCCTTGAGAGTCGTGGATACCGTGTGGGAATCATCCCACAGCCGGACTGGCGTCATAAAGAAAGCATTCAGACTTTTGGTGAACCGCGCCTTGGTTTCCTTGTAACGGCCGGAAATATGGATTCCATGGTCAATCATTACACAGTCTCAAGGAAACATCGCCAGAAAGATTCTTATTCCCCGGGCGGCGAGATGGGACTTCGGCCTGATATGCCAACGGTTGTATACAGCAACCTGATTCGTCAGACATATAAACATACTCCAATTATCCTTGGCGGTATTGAGGCAAGCCTCAGACGTCTTGCTCATTACGATTACTGGGATAACCGCGTGCGTAGAAGTGTCCTTATGGATTCCGGTGCGGATCTGATTTCTTACGGAATGGGAGAGCATTCAATTCTTCAGATTGCCGAAGCACTACAGAGTGGACTGCCAGTTGAAGAGATCACTTACATTCCTGGTACTGTGTACAAGTGCAAAGATCTGTCCCGTGCATTCGAACCAATCGTTCTCCCTTCCTATGAGGAAGTTTCGTCTAACAAACACACTTATGCTGACAGTTTCGCAGTTCAATACCGTAATACAGATCCTTTTACCGCCAAACCACTTGCTGAGAGTTATGGAACCAGAGGCTATATTATCCAGAATCCTCCGGCACATCCGCTTTCACAGCAGGAAATGGATGATGTCTATGATCTGCCATATACTGACACCTGGCATCCGATGTATAATGCCAAAGGCGGTATTCCGGCACTGGAGGAAATTAAATTCAGTCTCACCAGCAACCGTGGCTGTTTCGGTGGATGTAATTTCTGTGCACTGACATTTCATCAGGGCAGAATCCTTCAGACCCGAAGCCATGAATCGATTCTGAAAGAAGCCATCAAAATGACAAAAGATCCTGATTTTAAGGGTTATATTCATGATGTAGGCGGTCCGACCGCAGATTTCAGACAACCATCCTGTCAGAAACAGCTGACAAAAGGAGTCTGTCAGAATCGCCAGTGTCTTTTTCCGAAGCCATGTGGAAACCTTCAGGTAGATCACACAGACTATGTTTCCCTTCTTCGAAAACTGCGCAAAGTACCCGGTGTCAAAAAAGTCTTTATCCGTTCTGGTGTACGTTTTGATTATGTTGTCGCAGATAAAAGTCCTGTATTTATGCAGGAACTGGTCAAATATCATATCAGTGGACAGCTTCGTGTTGCACCGGAACATGTTTCAGACCAGGTACTTCACTATATGGGTAAACCATCTCATCAGATCTATCAGACGTTTCTCAGAGAATATGACAAAGCAAATGAAGCTACCGGCAAGAAACAGTATGCTGTTCCATACTTTATGTCTTCTCATCCAGGATGTACGATCAAAGATGCCGTAAAACTCGCTGAATATGTGCGTGATCTTGGCTTCACCCCGGAACAGGTGCAGGACTTTTATCCAACACCATCCACACTTTCTACCTGTATGTATTATACCGATATCAATCCACTGGACGGAAAATCGGTTTATGTACCGAAAGATCCTCATGAAAAAGCGATACAACGTGCGTTGATGCAGTACAAGAATCCAGCCAACCGTAAGCTGGTTCTGGAAGGACTGCAGCGTGCAGGACGCATGGATCTGGTCGGTTTTGGTCCGAAATGCCTGATTCGTCCGGAAAAGAAAAACAGTTTTTCTTCAGGAAACAAAAACTCTGGTTCTTCACGCAGACCAGCTCACAGAACCACCATCCGCAATACACATAAGAAAAAAACGAAGAAATAAAACATTTAAAGGAGCATTACATGAGTAAAACAAAAAAACGTAATTCTTCCAGAAAGGGAGATTATGGATATCTTGCCTCCGAAAAGAAACGGCGGATTCTTATTACAGCTGTTTTATTTGCAGTACCTTTGCTGATTTTTTTCTCAGCAATGCTATATTTTCATACAAGACTGACTATCTGGACTGTGATAGCTGTTGTCGGCTGCCTTCCAGCCTGCAAATCTCTGGTCAGCCTGATCATGATCTTTCGCGCCAGACAAGTAGAAACATCTGTATACCGTAGGATTCATGAACATGCCGGCGAACTTACCATGTCTTATGAAATGTACATGACTTTCTATGAGAAAAGTGCAAACATTGACGCATTTGCAATTTGTGGAAACACTGTTGTCGGATATAGCAGTGATCCTAAAATTGACGTAGCTTTCATGGAGCGGGAATGTCAGAAGATTCTCAGAGGAAACAGTTTCAAAGCAACCGTCAAGATTTTTACCCGGCTGGATCCGTTTCTGGAACGTCTTGATTCCATGAATGCGCACAAAGAATCTCTGGAGGAGGGAATTAAATTCCGCCCGGACGAAAAATATCCGGAACTCTCCAGAAATGAACTGATCAAACACACTATTCTGGCAATCTGTCTGTAAAGGAGCTTTATGAGAGAATTCCAAATCACCGAAAACGAGGCCGGACAGCGCTTTGACAAATATCTTGCCAAACTACTCCGGAATGCACCCAAAAGCTTTTTTTATAAAATGCTTCGCAAAAAAAACATCACATTAAATGGCAGAAAAGCAACTGGAAACGAAAAGCTCAACACCGGAGACCAGATCAGACTGTTTCTCAGTGATGAAACTTTTTCAAAATTCAGTCAGCAGGAACAGACAGCAAGAGCAGTAACTGATCTGGATATCATCTATGAAGACAGCGATATTCTTCTGATCAACAAACCGGCAGGTATGCTTTCTCAACCAGATGATACCAAAGAACCTTCCATGGTAGAATACCTGATTGGATATCTTCTTCAAAATGGTTCACTGACAGAAGAAAATCTGCGGACCTTTCATCCTTCCGTATGCAACCGTCTGGACAAAAATACAAGCGGTGTTATCGCAGCCGGAAAATCTCTTGCAGGACTGCAGGAACTGTCAACGTTATTTCATGACCGTACCGTTCATAAAGACTATTTATGCATCGTAAAGGGAAAGCTTACCCACTCGCGGCATATCCGTGGATATCTGCATAAAGATGCAAACCTGAATAAAGTAAGTGTATCACCGACAAAAGAAAAAGATGCCCAGCCAATCGAAACACAGTACACACCTATCTGCAATAATGAGCATGCAACTCTTTTGAAAGTACGACTGATCACGGGCCGTACACATCAGATTCGTGCGCATCTGGCATCTGAGGGACATCCTCTGGCCGGTGATGCAAAATACGGCAGCCAGGAATTCAATCGATATTTCCGTGATCATTATGGTCTGAAGCATCAGCTTCTCCATGCTTACCGCCTGACTTTTCCTGAACTTGAAGGAAAATTGCATAACCTGTCCGAAAAACATTTTGAGGCAGTTTTACCAGTGCAATTTCAACATATATTAAAAGAAGAACATTTAGAGGAGTGTAGTTATGAAAATCTGGAATGAAATCTGGGATTATGTAAAAATGATCATCATTGTTGTAGTAGTAGTTCTTGTTGTAAATAATGTTGTTCTCATCAACGCCAAAATTCCGTCTGAATCCATGGAAAATACGATTATGACCGGTGACCGTATCTTCGGTTTCCGCATGGCATATGGTCTGAACTTCGATTTCTTCGGCAAACATATTTCCTACAAAACCAAAGATCCGGAACGCTTTGATATCATCATCTTCAAATTCCCGGATGATGAAAGCCAGCTGTTCATCAAACGTCTGATCGGACTTCCTGGTGAAACCGTTGAAATCCGTGACGGTAAAGTATACATAAATGGCTCTGATGAACCATTGGATGACAGCTTCGTACCGGAGGTTCCGACCGGAAATTATGGTCCCTATAAGGTACCGGAAAACAGTTACTTTATGCTCGGTGACAACCGCGAATATTCCAGAGACTCAAGATTCTGGAAAAACACATTTGTATCCTTTGATGAGATCGTCGGAAAAGCCATCGTACGCTATTATCCATCTATCAAGCTTCTGAACTGAGAGGATTTTCCAATATGACAACCTGGAACAGCAGAGGCCTCCGGGGTTCAACCCTGGAGGATCTCGTGAACCGAACCAATGAACAATATGCAGAAAAAAACCTTGCTCTGATTCAGAAAATTCCAACGCCGATCACACCAGTCCGCATGGACAAAGAAAACCGTCATATCACACTCGCATACTTTGAGCAACGCAGTACAGTCGATTATATCGGTGCTGTTCAGGGAATCCCGGTCTGCTTTGATGCTAAAGAATGCAGTGTTGATACTTTTCCGTTAAGCAATATCCACCCGCATCAGGTCGAATTCATGAACGCCTTTGAGCAGCAGGGCGGAATTGCTTTTTTTCTTATTTTTTTCAGTCATGCAGATCTGTTTTATTACCTTCCGCTCCGTGACCTGATGAAGTTCTGGAATCGCATGCAGTCCGGAGGGCGCAAAAGCTTTCGGCGCGAAGAATTGAATTCCATTTACTATTTACAGAAAAAAAATGGATTTCTTGTTCCCTATCTGGATGGAATCCAGACAGATCTGAAATTGCGGGATTGACATTTTCTATTTTTTCTACTATAATTTTCTTGTTTTTACATAGTAGCATGGTAGCACGTTAAAGTGTTTATCTGTAATGAGGAGGAAACGATTATGCAGCGAATTTTTCATACACCTGAAGGTGTTCGTGATATTTATAATGGAGAGTGCAGCCAGAAGCATCATCTTCAGACAGAAATCCGCAAAGTATTTGATTCCTATGGATATGAGGAGATTGAAACTCCTTCCTTTGAATATTTTGAAGTATTCAGCAGAGAAGTAGGTACAATTCCTTCCAAGGATCTGTATAAATTTTTTGACCGTGAAGGAAATACCCTGGTATTACGCCCGGACTTCACACCATCCGTATCAAGAGCCTGCGCTACTTATTTTAATCCGGAGCAGCAGGTTGTAACACTTTCCTATACAGGAAACACTTTTATCAATAATTCCAGTTATCAGGGCCGACTCAAAGAGACCACTCAGATGGGTGTAGAACGTATCGGTGATGATTCTGCCGAAGCAGATGCAGAACTTCTCGCCATGACAGTTGAATGCCTTTTGAAAGCCGGATTAAAAGAATTTCAGGTCAGTGTCGGACAGGTTGATTATTTCAAATCTCTTCTTCAGGATGCCAATCTGGATTTCGAAGAAGAAGAAAATCTCCGTTCCCTGATCTCCCAGAAAAACTATTTTGGTGTAGAAGATCTTGTACGCAGCCAGAATATTCCGGAATCTCTGGAAAAAGCTTTTCTGGAACTTCCACACCTGTTCGGCTCTTCAGAAGTTCTTCAGAAAGCACGCAGTCTGACAGACAATATCTGTGCAATCAAAGCGGTAGAACGATTGGAAGAAATCTATGAAATTCTCAAAATTTACGGATATGAAAAGTATGTCAGCTTTGATTTCGGTATGCTCAGCAAATTTCAGTATTATACAGGAATCATTTTCCAGGCATATACTTATGGAACCGGTGAACCAGTTGTAAAAGGAGGACGTTACAACAATCTTCTGAAACATTTCGGCAAACCTGCTGCCTCCATTGGTTTTGGCATCACTGTCGATAATCTCCTTATGGCTCTGTCCAGACAGAAGATTTCACTTCCGGAGAAAAAAGCACCAGTCATTCTTACCTATACAGAAGCTAATCGCCGCGAAGCCATTCTGGAAGCACAGAAGTTGAGAAATGAAGGAACGGCTGTAGCTCTTCGCCGTGAAAAGGAGGACTGCTGATATGAGATACCTTACCGTTGCCCTTACGAAGGGAAGACTTGCACAGAAAACGCTGGATATGTTTGAACAGATTGGAATCACCTGCGAAGAAATGCGTGACAAAGATACCCGCAAACTGATCTTTGTCAATGAAGATCTGAAATTGCGTTTTTTCCTCGCCAAAGGACCTGATGTACCAACTTACGTTGAATACGGTGCTGCCGATATCGGCGTCACTGGCAAGGATATCATTCTTGAAGAAGGACGTAAGCTTTATGAAGTAATGGACCTCGGATTCGGGAAATGTCGTATGTGTGTCTGCGGACCGGAAAGTGCCCGTGAACTGCTTCAGAACAACCAGTTGATCCGTGTTGCAACCAAATATCCAAACATTGCCAAAGACTATTTTTATAATAAGAAACATCAGACAGTAGAGATCATTAAGCTGAACGGTTCCATCGAACTGGCTCCAATCGTCGGACTTTCCGAAGTGATCGTAGATATTGTTGAAACCGGAAGCACCCTGCGTGAAAACGGTCTGAATGTTCTTGAAGAAGTCTGCCCGCTTTCTGCAAGAATGGTCGTAAACCAGGTCAGCATGAAAATGGAAGATGAACGAATCCGTAACCTGATCCGTGATCTCAGAAATGTAATCAGTAAATAATAACCAACAGAAGGGATGAACATAATGCGTACAGTAGCACTTACAAAAGAAAGTACAAAAGATATTCTGGAAAATCTCCTGAAACGAAGCCCAAACAACTATGGCAGATTTGAAGCAGCAGTTGACGAAATTCTGAACAAAGTAAAAGCCGAAGGAGATGCCGCTCTTTTTGCCTATACAAAAGAGTTCGACAAAACAGAGATCAGTGCAGATACGATCAAAGTAACTGAAGAAGAAATAAAAGAAGCTTATGCGGCAGTCGATCCGGCTCTGATCGATGTTATCCGCAAAGCACTTGTTAATATCAGAAGCTATCACGAAAAACAGCGCCAGAACAGCTGGTTCACCAGTGAAACAAATGGTACAATGCTTGGACAGAAAGTAACTGCTCTTGAACGTGTTGGTGTTTATGTTCCGGGTGGAAAGGCTGTTTATCCTTCTTCCGTACTGATGAACATCGTTCCTGCCAAAGTTGCAGGAGTAGACCAGATCGTTATGACAACTCCTCCGGGAAAAGACGGTAAAGTCAATCCATCCACTCTGGTTGCAGCCAAAGAAGCCGGTGCAGATGAAATTTACAAAGTCGGTGGAGCACAGGCAATCGGTGCTCTTGCTTACGGTACAGAAAGCATTCCAAAAGTTGACAAGATCGTAGGACCTGGAAACATCTTTGTAGCACTTGCAAAAAAAGCAGTCTATGGCTATGTCAGCATTGACTCCATTGCCGGACCAAGTGAGATTCTGGTTCTTGCCGATGAAACAGCCAATCCAAGATATGTAGCTGCTGACCTTCTTTCACAGGCAGAACATGACGAGCTTGCTTCTGCCATCCTGATCACGACCAGCAAAGAATTCGCTGCAAAAGTCAGTGAAGAAGTAGACGGCTTCGTCAAAGTCCTTTCCCGTAAAGAGATCATCCAGAAATCTCTGGATAACTTTGGTTATATTTTGATCGCAGAAGACATGGATGAAGCCATTGAAGCAGCCAACGCCATTGCTTCTGAACATATGGAGATCGTAACTGCCAACCCATTTGAAGTAATGATGAAAGTCCGCAATGCCGGAGCAATCTTTATCGGTGAAAACAGCTCTGAACCACTCGGCGATTATTTTGCCGGACCAAACCATGTTCTTCCGACAAATGGAACAGCAAAATTCTTCTCCGCACTTTCTGTTGATGATTTTGTAAAAAAATCCAGTATCGTGTACTATTCAAGAGAAGCTCTGCGTAAAATTCATAAAGACATTGAACAGTTTGCAACTTCAGAACAGCTGACTGCACATGCCAACTCTATTGCTGTCCGTTTTGAAGACGAAGAACAGTAGGAGGAAACAGATATGGCAAGAGAAGCATCTGTAGAACGTAATACAAAAGAAACAGAGATCAAACTCAAGCTGACTCTGGACGGAACTGGTTATTCTGATATTGAAACCGGCGTTGGTTTTTTTAACCATATGCTTGACGGTTTTACAAGACATGGTCTTTTTGATCTCTGCGTTCGTGTTCATGGCGATCTAGATGTAGATGACCATCATACAATTGAAGATACCGGCATTGTCCTTGGTACTGCGATCAAAGAAGCAATTGGCGACAAGAAAGGAATCCGCCGCTACGGAAGCTGTATCCTCCCAATGGATGAAGTTCTTGTACTCTGTGCTATCGACCTTTCCGGCCGGCCATATTTTTCATGGGATGCAGAGTTTACTTCCGAAAAAATCGGAGATATGTCCACTGAAATGGTAAAAGAGTTTTTCTATGCTATTTCTTATTCCTGTGGCATGAACCTGCATATCAAAGTACTTACCAGTGGCAACAGCCATCATGTTGCCGAAGCAATGTTCAAAAGCTTTTCCAAAGCATTGGATCAGGCTGTTTCCTATGATCCACGCATTACAGATGTACTCTCTACCAAGGGAAGTCTTTCATAAGGAGGAATACACATGGCAGATAAACTACTGATTCCATGCCTGTATCTGCAGTCAGGAAAAGCAGTTACCGGATTTGGGCAACGAAATCTCTTTGGAGAAGGAAATATAGAAGATCTTGTGCGTTTTTACCGAGATAACGGAGCAGATGAACTGCTGGTTTTTGACTTTTCGTCTGGAGATAAAGAGCATGATCAGGCTATTGCAAATATCAAACAGATTTGTGCGATTGCTGAAATTCCTGTTATGGCAGCTGGAAATATCAATCACATGGAAGATGTCAAAAAGCTTCTTTATGCCGGATGTGCCAAAGTTGTTCTGAATTTTTCCAAAGAAAGTAATATTTTACTTCTTGAGGAAGTATCCAAACGTTTCGGTAAAGAAAAAATGGTCATCAGTATTTCTTCTATGGAAGAATTTGCAGATAACCAAAAACTGATTGAAAAGTATGCAGATGAAATTCTTGCATTGGATACGATTCAGGACGAAATCGCTACGAGTTCTGATATGAAGGTTATTCTTCATACAGAAGAGAGTAAAAAAGATGCCCTGAAAGATCTTCTCAAAAAAGAATCTGTACATGCTTTAAGCGGTGCTTATATCAGTTCTCTAGAGGTGAAACTTATTGATTTCAAAGAAGACTGCAAAGCTTCCGGAATTCCGGTCATTACTTTCGAAAGTGCTATCAGCTGGTCTGATTTCAAACTCAACAATGACGGATTAATTCCGGTGGTAGTTCAGGATTACAAAAACGACCAGGTACTTATGGTAGCATATATGAATGAAGAGGCCTTCCAAAATACTCTGAAAACTGGTAAAATGACTTACTGGAGCCGCAGTCGTCAGGAACTCTGGCTCAAGGGTCTTACTTCCGGTCACTTTCAGTATGTAAAATCACTTGCGCTGGACTGCGACAATGACACAATCCTCGCTAAAGTCGATCAGATCGGAGCAGCTTGCCACACTGGCAGCCGCAGCTGCTTCTTTAAACCTCTGGTTCAAAAAGAGTATAACGATACAAACCCACTTCATATCTTTCAGGATGTGTATGATGTGATCGCAGATCGTAAAATTCATCCTAAAGAAGGCTCTTATACAAATTATCTTTTCGATAAAGGTATTGATAAGATTCTGAAAAAGGTCGGAGAAGAATGTGCAGAAATTATTATCGCGGCAAAAAATCCTGACAAAGAAGAAATCAAATATGAAATTTCGGATTTTCTGTATCATGCCATGGTCCTGATGGTAGAAAAGGGAGTTACCTGGGAAGAAATTACCAGTGAACTTGCCAGAAGGTAACCCATGTCTGCAGAATATCCCACAGGAGAATTATCTTGGAAACAAAGACAGATAGACTTTTTATAATCATACCGGCATATAACGAACGAGAAAATATCCGACAAGTACTTGATGACTGGTATCCTGTCATTCAGGCGCATTCCGGAAGCGGCGAATCCCGCCTGGTTGTGATTGATGACGGAAGCAAGGATGATACTTACATGATCATGCAGGAATATGCAAAAGAACACCCCTTGTTCAGCCCTATCACAAAAACAAACAGCGGACATGGTGCAACCGTGCTGTACGGTTATCATTATGCACTGGATCATGGTGCAGACTTTGTTTTTCAGACTGATTCAGATGGTCAGACACTTCCCTCTGAATTTGAACAGTTTTGGGATCAGAGGGAAGCATGGGATATGGTCATTGGGTGGCGAAACAACCGTCAGGATGGCGGCAGTCGTATCTTTGTTACTCGTATTCTACGCCTTGTGATTCGTATCTGTTTCGGCGTTTCCGTAAAGGATGCCAACACGCCATTCCGTCTGATGAAGGCAGCTACTCTACGCAGATATATTGACCTGATTCCTAATGATTTTAATCTGTCCAATGTGGTCTTGTCAGTAATCTATGCAAAAAAGAGATGTCGCGTCAAATATCTGCCAATCACTTTCCGTCCAAGACAGGGTGGCACTAACTCAATCAATATGAAGAAAATCTTCAAAATCGGTCGCCAGGCACTGAAAGATTTCCGGCAAATTAATCGTGTACTGAACCGCGAAGTTTGAAAGGAGATTTACTTATGACTTACAAAGAGAAAAAGCGTTCTATGTTTTTTGGTCTTCCATGGACCTTTACTACTTATACCGTAACTGATGAGTTCATATCAATCGATTCTGGTTTGCTCAACAAAGTGGAGAATGACTGTTACATGTACAAGGTAATCGATGTCCGCCTGGAAACCACTCTGATGGAACGAATCCTTGGTATCGGCACCATCCACTGCTTCACAGGTGATGTTACTGATCCTGATCTCAAATTACAGCACATAAAAAATGCCAAAGAAATTAAAGATTTTATCCTGAAACAGTCCGAACAGGAAAGAATGAAAAGAAAAACCTTAAATATGCAGCATCTGGATGGTAATCCGGAAGTCAGCAGAATGGCCGCAACGGACAGCTGCAGATCATAAATAAACGGATAATCTAATGTATTGATAATATAGAATACCTGTGGTAGCATAAGTAATATATCCTGATAAGCAGGAGGTAGGCTTGTGAATGAACAATTACTGAAAATGAATGGCTTATCGGTGGAAATTCTGAATGCGTTGTCATTTGAATCTCACCTGGGAATTTCATTGAAGAAGAATTTGCATTATTTTGATAAGGATTTATTAATTGCCGAACTGATGACAATGACAGATTGGTTGGATGAACAGGAAGTTCTTTCAGATATCGCGTTAGATTATAGAGTCAAGAGTTTAGATGCCATACTTTTGAAGTATGATCGTTACTATCCTAATCATCAAACGCGAAAAGTGTTTAATGATATTTTAGGATTCCGGGCTTTTTGCGATAGCTATGACCAAGCATTAAAAGAAGAAGCTTCAGGCTTCCGAATTGCTGATATGGCAAATGGAAAGTCATTGGATGACGGATATAGGGGTGTTCATGTGTACTATCAAAAAAGCGGAAAACATTATCCGATAGAAATCCAGTTCAATACACTGTTTGATAGACAACTGAATAACTGGCTTCACGATTACTTGTATAAAAAAAACTATCCAATAGATATAGGAAAAATAATGCGTAAGAAATATGAACATGGATTGATTCGAAATGAGCATGAATTTAAGGAGGTGCTGAATAATGTGTTATCTAGTAGCGAAAGATCGTGATGCACATGGTTGTTTTGCATTAAAAATGACTCATGGAAAGCATCTGGTGGAATTGAAAAGAGAACTGAATAACGCAGTTGGATATAAAGGTATACAACTTGTAACAATCAGTAGACCAACAGCGTATGGCGAATACGCACCGTATCACTTTGTGGATACAGAGCAAGAGTTTCAGACTCTTGTAAAAGGACTTCGACCATAAATCAGAGATTATCTAATATACCCTTGCTGGAGTAATCTAGCTGGGGTATTTTTATATCAATTTTCCTGATAGCTTCATTTTTCTGCAATCACTATCAAAAGTGTTAGTGATTATCCAAAATATATCCATATAATAATAATTACAGATAGTATTCGCAGAAAAATCTGACAAGTCAAAATGGGATTCTATCAACAATTTATTCCAAAGATGAAAGGAGAATTAGGTATGAGTAAAAAAATGAAAATCTTTACAGCAGGTGCGTTAGGAATTATGATGGCTGGTCTTGTTTGTACAAATGTTTATGCATTAGACAACAAAGACGTAGTTGGTACATGGTACGCAAACAGTCTTTCCATGGACGGTATGAATGAATTTCATCCAGCTGCGATCATGATGGAAATGTCTATGGAAATCAGTGAAGACGGCAAGGGTAAAGTAACAACATCTTCTGAATCAGAAGAAGCAGACGTTGATGATTTTGAATGGAAGATCGATGGAGATAACATTATCATAACCTCAGATGATGAAGTTATGGAAGGCACCTATGAAGATGGAAAAATTGCTATCAGCATGGATGGAATGACCGTAACTCTTGGACAGGAAAAAGAAGAATATAAACCTTATGAACCTGGAAAAGCACTCGAAGACACCAAACTTGAAGACTTCGATGGTGAATGGAGCAGTTCCATAATGTCAGCTTTTGGAATGCAGGTTCCAACCGGAACACTCTTTGATATGCAATTTAATCTTACAATTGATGGCGGTAAAGCAACACTTGTAACAATTGAAAGCGGAACCGAAACCACCACTGAACTTGAAGGCGATCTGGACACAAATGCCCTCGTATTAAAATCAACAGGAGAAAAAGCCGAAGAAGACTCCGAAGACTATTCAATAGTCGACACAGATACCATGAGATTATATCTTCTTGATGATGGCAAATTATGTTTCACCTCTGCTGACAGCATGGATGAAACAGAAGAAACAGAAGAAGCTGCAGACAGTGAAGATTCAATGGACTCTATTGATTGGACTGTAAAAGTATTCTTTGACAAATTAGAGAAAAAATAAGATGAATTCTCTTACTCTTTGAAGGAGGTTTAATAATGGGATTATTTGATAAAAAGAACTGTGATATCTGTGGTGAAAAAATTGGGCTTTTAGGAAACCGCAAACTGGATGATGGAAATCTGTGTAAGAACTGTGCCAGCAAGCTTTCCCCATGGTTTGAAGAAAGACGCCACAGCACCGTAGAAGATATCAAAAGACAGCTTGAATACAGAGAAGAAAACAAAAATGCTGTTCGCAGTTTCAGTGTTACCCGTGAGTTTTCTGCAGACAGATATCATGTGTTTATCGACGATAACAAAGGAATGTTTGCCGTTGCATTTAATATGAGCGAACAGGATAATCCGGATATCGTACCTCTGTCTGCAATAACCTCCTGTCGTTTAGACATCGATGAACAGCGAGTAGAAGAAGAATACAAAGATCAGGATGGTGAATCCAGATCTTATGTGCCACCAAGATACAACTATTCTTATGATTACAAGATAAAACTTGGCGTTAACACACCTTGGTTTGATGATATGGACTTTAAGCTTAATACCTTCTCTGTAAAAGATCACGAACGAGCTAAAATGATGAATTATGAACAACTTGCAAATCAGATCATAACTGCACTTACCGGCGCACCGGCACCCGCACCGGTTTATAGCAATGGCATGATGAACCAGGGTTACCCGCAGCAGGGCAACATGATGAATCAGGGCTACCCACAGCAGAGCGGCATGATGAATCAGGGCTACCCGCAGCAAGGCGGCATGATGAACCAGGGCTACCCACAGCAGGGCAATATGATGAACCAAGGCTATCCGCAGCAGGGCAGCATGATGAAACAGGGCTACCCGCAGCAGAGCGGCATGATGAACCAGGGCTACCCGCAGCAGGGCGGCATGATGAACCAGGGCTACCCGCAGCAGGGCGGCATGATGAACCAGGGCTACCCGCAGCAAGGCAACATGATGAAACAGGGCTACCCACAACAGGGCAACATGATGAACCAGGGCTACCCACAACAGGGCAATATGATGAATCAAAATGCGCCACAACATGGTACTATGATGAATCAGAATGCACCACAGCAGGCTTCTGGTGATACCTGGGTATGTGCCTGCGGTGCCACAAACACAGGTGCTTTCTGTGAATACTGTGGATCACCAAAACCATGATACTGAAATAAAGGGGGAAAACGGATATGTCTGATGTAATAGAATATAAGTGTCCATCCTGTAACGCCTCGATGGTATTTGATTCTAAATCTCAGCACATGAAATGTCCGTACTGCGATACGGAAATGACGGTCGAAGAGTTTCAGCGCACGCAGAAATCCGAAGACACACAGACGACCGGAAAATCAATTTCAAATGAAAGCTGGAATTCAATGAGCACCGGTCAGTGGCAGAATGATGAACTGAACGGCATGCGCGTTTATAGTTGCCAGTCCTGTGGAAGTGAGATCGTAGCCGAGGAAACAACAGGAGCAACGACCTGTCCGTTCTGCAATAATAAAATAACTATGAAAGGTCAGTTTTCAGGTGATCTGAAACCAGATTATATCATTCCATTTAAACTGGATAAAAAAGCTGCCAAAGAAAACTATTATAAGCATCTGAAAGGTAAAAAATATCTTCCCAAGGTATTCAAGAAAGAAAACCATGTGGATGAGATCAAAGGTGTATATATCCCATTTTGGCTGTTTGATGTTGATGCAGATGCTCAAATTACATACGAGGCAGAAAAAGTCCACTCTCATACATCTGGTGATACGGAATACACCACACGTGAAATCTATAGTGTCTATCGTGAAGGAAGCATAAGCTTCGATCATGTTCCCGCAGATGGTTCCAGAAAAATGGATGATACACTGATGGAAGCCATTGAACCATATAATTTTCAGGAAGCGGTACCGTTTCAGCAGGCTTATCTGGCAGGTTACCTGGCTGACCGTTATGATGTCAACGTAAATGAACGTATAGACAGAGCCCGTGACAGAATTCGCGTATGTACTGAGAGAGCTTTTCGTAAAACCGTCAGAGGTTATAACGGTGGTGCCTCAGTTAAAAACAGTAATGTACAGATACATAATGCCAGTTACTGGTATGCCATGTATCCGGTATGGCTTTTGAACACCACCTGGCACGGTCAGAAATTCACATTTGCTATGAACGGTCAGACCGGAAAAATGGTTGGAGATCTTCCGATTGACAAATCAAAATTCTGGAAATCCGTAGGGATTCGCACCGCCCTGATCTGGGGAGTTCTGTACGGTCTGAAATGTTTATTTTTAATGTAGCAGGAAGGAACAGATAATATGAAGATAAAAAAGAAAATATGGGGCTGCCTGCTTTCTCTTCTCTGTATATTTATGCTGGTACTTCCGGTAATGGCTTCTGAAAGCCCGGAAACAGATTCTGAGATTCCTGCAGTGACTTCCGATGAGTCTGCAGTACCTACTGAGATTCCCGCAATTCCAGCAGAACGTCAGAAACCGCTTCTTGTGGATGACGCCGGTCTTTTGACCGAAGAAGAGAGCAGTGCATTATTAAATAAACTTGAAGATATCAGCCAGAAATATGAAAATGAGGTCGGCATCGTTACCGTCAACTCTCTGGAAGGTAAAACAGCCGAGGCATATGCTGATGACTACTATGATTACAATGGCTACGGATATGGAGAAAATGATGACGGGCTGCTTCTTTTGATCAGCATGGGCGAAAGAGAATGGGCAATCTCTACTTATGGATATAGTCATACTGTGGCTTTTACAGATGCTGGTCTTGAATTCATCAGCGGTCAATTCCAGAGCAAGCTTTCCAGCGGAAAGTATGCAGATGCATTCAATTGTTTTGCTGACCAGTGTGATGATTTTCTGAGACAGGCAGCAACCGGAGAACCATATGACGTTGGCAATATGCCTCCAAAAGGGAAGGTTCATCCATTCTGGCTCGTTACCGATTTAGTTGTCGCTTTTCTGATTTCTTTTGGACTCGTTAAGTCTAAATCAAGGAATCTTAAATCTGTAAAAAAGCAAGAATCAGCAGAAGCTTATGAACGTAAAGGTTCCATGTCGCTTCGAAGATCTACTGACAGTTTTGTCAACAGGATCGTCACTCAAAGAACTATCAGAAATGAAAAAGACAGCTCTTCCAGTTCCTCTGGTGGAAGCTCATCACATACAAGTTCTTCCGGGCGTTCCCACGGCGGAGCCAGTGGCAAATTCTGACATAAAAACAATCCTGGCATAACAAATAGAAAAACTTTGTCATTGCTCAATATTCAGGCATTATAGTATAATGTAGTTAACAGGTTACCGCTCAATATCTGACCGGTAACCTGCATACTTTACATACTTTTTTTCTAGAAAGGGATCGTAATGCCATATCAAAAGAAAAGGGTTTTATCATATATAATTGTTATATTATGTGTTCTGACAGCATATATATGCAGACTGATTCACGCAGATAACGATTTAATACAAGCTTTAGCTCATCAGAGCCGCTCAAGTATTTATCTTGGAATGTATTGTGCCTGGGTCATTTATCTGAATAAACATGTTGTATATAAAAGGATGTGCCAGTGTCTGACGGCCATTGGATGTTTAATGGTATTCTGGTTTTTTCTGCGCACTGTAAAATACCATATTTTTCAGGATCCTCTTAGTACACACATTTGTTGGTATCTGTATTATTTTCCGATGATCCTGATTCCTACTTTAGGTTTAAACGCTTCCTTACTTTTGGAAGAAGAATATGACAAAATAAAAAAGAAAAGCATCTTTTTATTATCCTCAGCTATGCTGCTGATCACATCTGTATTTACAAATGATCTGCATCAACAGGTCTTTCATTTTTATCTGAATCCCCCTTATTCGGACAAGAATTACAGCTATGGATTTCTCTTTTTTGTAATACAGGGCTGGATTATATTTTGTCTCATTGCTATGGACATAATTCTTGTTCGCAAAAGCAGAATTGCAGGTAAAAAACGTTTCTGGCTTCCGGTAATACCTGGTATTATACTTCTGGCATGGAACATTACAAATATTCTCCGGGTACCTATAATCAATACCCTTGCTGGCGATCTGACTGCAATCTGCTGTCTTTGTATAGCCGCCATCTTCCAAAGCTGCATCCTTTGTGGTCTGATTCCTACCAACAGCCGCTACTTTGAATTATTCCAGTCAAATGGCAGTCTGGATGCAGAGATCACTGATGACACTTTTCATCGGTATTATTATTCCGGGAACTTCCCGAAACTTACCAGAGAATTACGTGAATGTGTGATCGACAATTCTTCAATACAGGAAAACGGAGTTTTGATCAAACATATTCCGGTTAAAGGCGGTCATTTATTCTGGACCGAAGATATTTCTGTACTTCTGGATCAATACCAGGATATTCAGGAGCAGCAGGAAGAATTGACGGAGCGAAATCAGCTTTTACAGATGACTTATCAGAAAGAAGCTGCCAGAAGAAAGCTGGAAGAGCAGAACCGTCTTTTAAATATGATTCAGGAGCAAACCTACAAACAGTATGAGCTTCTTTCTTCATACATGAAAAAACTTGAACAGACTGAATCCAGAGAAGAATATGATATGCTCCTGAGCAAAATTGTAGTCGTTGGAACCTATTTGAAAAGAAGAAAGAATCTTGTGCTTACCAGATATAGTTCACAGGGTGATTCTCTAACTATGGCGGATCTGAAGCAGAGTCTCGCAGAATCATGCGAAAATCTGAAGTTATGCAGAATTCGTGCAGCTTATTTTGTACAGGATAAAGAAAAGCAGCTTCACGCAGATGATGTTCTGAAATGCTATGATTTTTTTGAATGGCTGATCGAACAGCTTTTTGATGTTGTAAATTCAGTCTTTTTCCGTGTAACTCAGATTAACGAAAAACTACAGATTTCTGTCCACGTTATGTGTCCGACAGATATCCATGCTTTTCTGGGAGAACGACCTGAACTTTTGATACAGCAGGAGGAGGAACAGGAATGGTTTATCCGATGTCCGATCTCATAAAAGACACCATAAAATTACAGAATGTTCTTATGATCCTTATGGAAATATGTCTGATTCTTGAATTTATCTTACTGTTTTCAAGAATTATGCGTTCCGTCGAGAAATGGAAGATTGCTGTTTCTGCATCATGGCTGATCATTTCATTTCTTATTATGGTAGGACTTTTGAATGATCACAGCCACAGACTGGATAAACCTCCACATAAACCCATCTTTTATTCTTTTCCGGCATATGCATTGGTGATCGTGATCATTCTGCTGACTGTTTATCTGATTCTGGCAATTCGTAAAGAGTTTAAAGAATACAATAATATTCTTTCGCCCTGGTCCGTTTATGAAGCAGTAAACAATGTTCCCTGCGGTGTCTGCTTTTCAGATTCTCTCGGACGTATTATCTTAAGCAACTCCAAAATGCAGGAGTTATGCAGAATGCTTACCGGTAATTATCTTCAGAATTTTGATTCTTTCCGTTATGCAATAAATGCTGAACCAATGCAGGATAATGTGATCAAATTAAACTCTGATAACAATGTATTCTATTTTCAAGATGGTTCCGTCTGGATGTTTCAGGAATATCAGCTCACGGAACCCGCTCTAAAAGGCTATGTACAAACTGTCGCACTCGATGTTTCCGAAATATATTACAACAGTGAAGAGATTAAGAGGAACAATGAAAAACTGGCAAAACTAAATCAAAAGCTGGAAGAAATGTATGAACGAATCGGTGATGAAATACGCGAACAGGAAACTCTGTCCATGAAAATGCAGGTACATGATAACTTCGGAAGGAGCCTTCTCTCTATACGAAGAATCTTAGAAGACAAAGAATCACCAGAAAATATGAAGGAACAGTTGGAAACTTTAAAGCAGCAGGTTTATATCCTTACCAATACAACCATCGCTAATAAAGAAAACCAATATGAGGATACTGAAAGACATGCGGAAGAACTTGGTATTTCCATTCAGATCCAGGGCAGCTATCCGGATTCTCCAGCATACCGGCGTCTTACAGATCGCGCTATTCGTGAATGCGTAACGAACTGCGCCCGACATGCACATGGAAATACTGTTTTTGTAATTATGAAAAGGAAACGCAACGAATATCAGATTCAGATCACCAATGATGGTGAATTGCCATCTAAGGACGCCAAAGAAGGTGGTGGGCTGTCTGCCCTGCGAAAAGCAGTTGAGGCTGAGGGCGGCTTTATGAACACATTTTTTGAACCTGCTTTTTATCTGTTGCTGAGTTTACCTCTATGTGATGAATAATACTAATTCAATTTTGGAAGGAAATTATTCTATGGCACGTATACTCATTGTAGAAGATCAGAAGATCATGCAGAAATATTTCGAGTTTATTATTTTACAGGATCAGGATTTAAAGCTCGTAGATACTATTTCAGATGCCCGTGAAGCCGTAAAGATCTGCAATTATTCTGTCATCGATCTGGTTCTGATGGATGTGCAGACCTTCCATAACCATGACGGACTGACTGCCGGAAAGACGATCAGAGAAGAACATCCTGGAACCAAAGTACTCATTGTAACTTCTCTGATCGATCCCAAAGTTCTGGAAAGAGCTAAGATCGGATGTGCAGACAGTCTCTGGTACAAAGATCATGGTGAAGATGAAATACGTGATGTGATACACCGGACCCTTAATGGAGAACATGTTTTTCCGGATGTGACCCCTGACGTAGAACTGAACTGGATCACCAGCGGTGAGATCAGTCCACGACAGTTAGAAATGCTCCGGCTTTATATCTGTGGCATGTCCTATTCTGAAATTGCAAAAGAAATGAATTGTACCACCTCCGGAGTACGCTGGAACTTTCAGGAGATGATTGCAAAAGCCGGATACAACTGTAAAGAAGATCTGATCGCTGCTGCATTAGAAAGCAAATTAATAGTTACCACGCTAAAATAAACCAAAGAGAGGAGATGACATCATGAAGAAAAAATTAATTGCAATATGCCTCAGTGCTTTGATGCTTACTTCTGTTACCTCCGTAAACTGTATGGCGGAAAATCCATACCCTGATGAAGAATCCTACAGTGAATCCAGTTTCGCTATTTTACAGGATATCCTTCGAGAAAATGACTGTCAGGCAGGAATCGCTTTTCTGGGTTATATCGGATACGATGCCACAACCGAAGAAATTCTGGATTATGCAAACCAGGAGGATTATGTTGCATCTTATCCGTTTCTTAAAAATGGTACCGTTGTAGATGCAGGTGGTTATGAAGTCTTTGCGATCGTTCCGGCTTCGGACTGGTCGATCAGCGTATACTCCTCTGAGATGACCGAAGATGCCGCCTACAAAGACTATCTGGATATCCCATTGTACGAGGGTTCACCTGATGAGGTGATCATTCTACGCTGCAACCTGAGTGAAATTTATTCAAACACAATGGTCACATCCAAAGAAGACAATATGAGCGTTTCCTACCGTCCTTCAATTTCTTTGAAAGACGGCCACCTGGCAGAAGAACAGCGCTGCTACGATTTTTCAATCTACTATGATTTCGACTATGGACATAATGGTTCTGACAACTGTATGGAAAGCAATCTTCCTGAAGATTATTATGAAGATTATTACAGTGATACAGTACAGAACGCATATGAACTTCTCTGTTCAACAGATGAAGTCAGCTACTATCTGGGACTGGGATTCTTTGTATGGTATACCGGAAACAAAGATATGATCGATGACAAAGAATGCAGAGTATTCGTTCTCGGAAAAGAACTCGGCGATCATATCGAAGTCAAAAATCATTACGCAGTCAGTGATAATCAGGTATATTACCTTGATGTGATTGAAAATACCTGGAATATTCTTGGAGCAGGATAATGTGCAAGTGGAATATAAACGAAAAAGAGCTTCTTGAGTTTATACATTCTTGAGTTTGTACCCTTTTTGGCTTGAATTCCTTTTGTAAAGCATATATAATAGGAATATTGTGAAGAAATGTCGCTGCTATAAATTATGTTGCGAAATTTTCTTCATGTAACCAATTATATAACAACCTTCGAAAGGAAAACTATGAGAAAATTAGCATTACGCGATGAAATACTTCTGCAGATTGACAAAGCTGCCCGTTACATCGGCGGTGAAGTCAATGCAGTCATGAAAAACAAAGATGAGGTAGATATACGCTTTGCGATGGCATTCCCGGATGTCTATGAGATTGGGATGTCCAATCTTGGAATGATGATCTTATATGATATGTTCAACAAAAGAGACGACGTATGGTGCGAGCGTCTTTTTTCGCCATGGACTGACCTTGACAAGATCATGCGCGAAGAAAACATTCCTTTATTTACACTGGAATCCCAGGATCCGGTAAAAGAGTTTGATTTCCTTGGAATCACTCTCGGATATGAAATGTGCTATACAAACGTACTCCAGTTACTGGATCTCAGTGGAATCCCGCTTCTTGCAAAAGAACGTACGGAAGAAGATCCACTGGTGATCGGCGGAGGCGCGTGTGCGTACAATCCAGAGCCTCTGGCACCATTCTTTGACCTTTTCTATATCGGAGAGGGTGAAATGGTCTATGGAGCCCTTTTTGACGCTTACAAGGCAAACCAGAAGGCCGGTGGCAGCAGACAGGATTTCCTTCTGAAAGCAGCACAGATTCCTGGTATCTATGTACCTTCCCTCTATGAAGTTACTTATAAAGAAGATGGTACCATTGAAACCTTCCTTCCCAAATATGAAAATGTACCGGAAAAGGTTGAAAAACAGCTCGTAATCGACATGGATAAAGATTACAATAAACTTGAAGCTCCGGTCGTTCCTCATATCAAAGCAACACAGGACCGCGTTACTCTGGAGATCCAGCGTGGCTGTATCCGCGGATGCCGTTTCTGTCAGGCCGGCATGATCTACCGTCCTACAAGAGAACGTGATATCGAGACATTAAAAGAATCTGCAAGAATCATGCTTCAGAAGACAGGTCATGAAGAAATCTCTTTAAGTTCTTTAAGTTCCAGTGATTACAGTCACCTGAAAGAGATCGTGAACTTCCTGATCGATGAATTCCGTGATGAGGCAGTCAATATTTCTCTGCCTTCTCTTAGAATTGATGCATTTGCCCTCGATGTTATGAGTAAGGTTCAGGATGTTAAAAAAAGCAGCCTTACTTTTGCTCCGGAAGCAGGTTCCCAGCGTCTTCGTAACGTTATCAATAAAGGTCTTACTGAAGAAGATATCCTGCACGGCGCCGGCGAAGCTTTCAAAGGCGGATGGAATCAGGTTAAGCTTTATTTCATGCTTGGACTTCCTACTGAAACAGAAGATGATATGAAGGGCATCGCGCATCTTGCCCAGAAGATTGCCGAGACCTATTATGAAGTTGTTCCAAAGGAGCAGCGTAAAGGAAAAGTACAGATCAATGTCAGCACTTCTTTCTTTGTGCCAAAACCGTTCACCCCGTTCCAATGGGCACCTATGTTCCGAGAAGAGGACTTTATTGAAAAAGCCAAAGTTGTTAAAAACGAGATTCGTTCCCAGCTGAACCAGCGAAGCATCCGTTACAACTGGCATGAACCTGATGTAACTGTACTGGAAGGTTTCCTTGCAAGAGGTGACCGACGCTGTGCTGATGTCATCCTTAAAGCATATGAAAAGGGTGCTCTTTATGATGCATGGTCTGAAAGCTTCCACTATGATATCTGGAAAGAAGCCTTCAGGGAAACTGGTGTGGATATTGAATTCTATACACTCCGTGAACGCAGCACTGATGAGATTCTTCCATGGGATTTCATTGATGCAGGTGTTACCAAAAAATTCCTGATCCGTGAATGGGAACAGGCGAAAGCAGAAACCGTAACACCAAACTGCCGTCAGAAATGCTCCGGCTGTGGTGTACTTAAATACAAAGGAGGTGTGTGCTGTGAAAGTAAGAATTAAGTTTGCCAAAACCGGGCATATGAAATTTGTCGGTCATCTGGATACCATGCGTTATTTCCAGAAAGCTATCCGCCGTGCTGAACTTCCGGTTGCATTCTCCGGTGGCTACAGCCCGCATATGATCATGTCTTTTGCGGCACCTCTTGGTGTTGGAACCACAAGCCTTGGGGAATATTTTGACATGGAACTTACAGAAACTGTTCCGACAAAAGAAATCGAAGAACGCCTGAATGCAGTCATGGTAGACGGCGTTTCTGTATGTTCTGCCCGTCAGGTAGAAGAGGGCAAAGCAAGCACAGCCATGGCTCTGGTGGCGGCAGCTGATTACTTTGTACAGTTCCGTGAAGGAAAAGAACCTGCTGCAGACTGGCGTGCCGGACTGAACGATTTTCTTTCTCAAAAAGAGATCATCGTAACCAAGAAAACAAAGCGCAGTGAAAAAACCATAGATATCCGTCCATATATTTATGAAATGCATTTAGACGGTGAAGGTGTTTTCATGCAGCTCGCTTCTGCAAGCTCCAACTACACCAAACCGGAACTTGTCATGGACACTTTCTTTCGTTGGATGGATGAGGAACCGCTTCCATTTGCATACATGATCGAACGTCGTGAGATTTATGCCAACAAAGGTGATGAAGAACATCTGAAACTCGTTTCTATGGAATCATTAGGTGAAGAAGTTGAATAAGCTGATCATTACAGAAATGCTTCTTAACGAAGTTCCCTGTACCGTCTGTGCAATCGTCCAGGACCAGAAGGTAATTGAACTTCGTTTGGAGCCTTCCGGGAAAAAAAATACTCTTAACAATATTTATGTAGGACAAGTTGAAAACATTGCCGCCAATATTCAGGCGGCTTTTGTCCGTTTAAGCGATTCCGTAAATGGCTATCTGCCTCTGAATCAGTGTACGAATGCCATTTACACAGATGGTCGAAAAACAGATCAGCCCCTGCGTCCTGGAGACCAGCTTCTGGTTCAGATCAACCGTGAAGCCATGAAAGGGAAACTTCCTGCACTGACCGCAAATCTGAATTTTTCGGGAAAATATCTTGTTCTGACTACAGGAAATCGAAAAATAGGTTTTTCCAACAAACTTTCCAAGGAAGAAAGCAATCTTCTGAATAAATGGCTGGAAGAAGAACGTAGCCTGCCGGAACGTGAGTATGGCATCATTGCCCGTACAAATGCTGCAGAAGCTTCCAAAGAAGAGTTTTTTCATGAATTGGAAATGTTGAAAAAACAATATGAAAAAGTTGCCGTTCATGGACGGAACCGTACCTGTTACAGCCTTCTGTATGAAGCAGAACCATTTTACCTGGCAGCAGTTCGCGATGTCTATACCAGAGACCTGGATGAGATTGTTACTGATATTCCTGAAATACATGAAAAGATCTTCGCTTATCTCAGCGAATTTCAGCCAGACAAACTGGAAATACTGAAACTGTATCAAGATAAATTACTTCCACTATATAAACTTTACAGTCTGGAGGGTGCGATCGATGAAGTATGCCATGAAAAAATCTGGCTGAAAAGTGGCGGTTTTCTTGTTATCCAGCAGACAGAGGCGTTTGTTTCCATAGATGTCAACAGTGGAAAATACACCGGCAGGAAAAAAGCAGAAGAGACTTACCGCAAAATAAATCTTGAAGCTGCTGCTGAGATTGCCCGTCAGATACGGCTTCGAAATCTTTCCGGAATCATCCTGATTGATTTCATCAATATGCAGAATCCGGATCATCAGGATGAACTTTTTCATGTTCTTCAGAAGTATCTCCGCAAAGACCCGGTCAAATGCAAAGCAATTGATATCACACCACTTCATATCCTTGAGATGACCAGACAAAAGGTTCGACGTCCACTGATCGAAGATCTGAAGGAATTAAATGCGAAATAAATTAGATATAAACTTAACCATTTTTTAACACTAGTTTCATTGACTTTTGGTCATATTTGAGGTTATAATATTGGTCGGTTAAGTAATTGACTAATAAAGAACAATTACATTAATTTAAAATTATTATATAAAGGCAGGTGAACAGAATGGATAATTGTGATTCTCACGGGCGAAGTTGTCGCACAGGACGAAAGAGCTATATAGGATGTGATGGTATCATTTTTTATCACATTCTGTTTTAATTTGTCTGTATTTCTTTTCTATTCTCTCTTATAGAGTTTTAGATCTGATTTTTATTCAGATACTCTTTTATCCTGTTTACAGATCCCATGAACGCAATTAATAAAATCCAATATGACATGTTGTTTTTAAATTAAAAAGGCATGCCTTATTTGCGTGCGGATAAATCAAGTCTTTAATCAGTCTGATTTATCTTAAGTTGAGGATTTTTTCTCAATTTCATTACAAAAGAACAGGAGGGATACTGCATGGAAAAAAGAGTGCAGGACTACACCAGTGAGATTCTGGACGTAGTAAAAAGCAATGCATCACCGGCAGTTCTGTGTCAGCGTCTTCAGGATTATCATGAAAATGACATTGCTGATGTACTGGAAAAGCTGACCCCTGCAGAACGCTGCAAGTTATATAGGATTCTGGATCTTGATACAATTTCTGATATTTTTGAATATACAGAAGAGACAGATGTCGTAAAATATCTGGAGGAAATGAATATCCGAAAAGCAGCTGCAATTTTATCAAAAATGGATACAAATGTATTATCCGATGTTTTGCAGCAGTTTGACCGGTCAAAAAGAAAAATCTTTATCGAATTGCTGGACGACGAAGTTCGTCATGACATCGAAATGATCAATTCTTTCGATGAAGATGAGATTGGTAGTCGGATGACGACAAACTGTATCATCATTCATGAAAATCTTACTGTAAAAGAAGCCATGAATGAACTGGTTTCACAGGCTGCCAAAAATGACAATATTTCCACTATTTTTGTAATTACTGCATCTGAAGAGTTTTATGGCGCTATTGACCTGAAAGATCTGATCATTGCCCGCCGCGATCATCCACTTGAAGAACTGATCGTTACTTCTTATCCATATGTATATGGTACCGATCTGATTGATGAATGTATTGAGGATCTGAAAGATTATTCCGAAGATTCTATCCCAGTACTCGACAATGACAATCGTCTGCTTGGTGTTATCACATCTGCTAACATCGTAGATCTTGTCGATGATGAAATGGGAGATGACTATGCAAAACTGGCTGGTCTGACAGCGGAAGAGGATCTTAACGAACCTCTCAAGGAAAGTATGAAAAAAAGAATGCCATGGCTGATCATTCTTCTTGCTCTTGGTATGGTCGTATCTTCTGTAGTAGGTATTTTTGAAAAGGTTGTCACCAATCTGCCGATCATCATGTGTTTCCAGTCTCTGATCCTGGATATGGCCGGTAATGTTGGTACACAGTCTCTGGCGGTAACGATCCGTGTTCTTATGGACGAATCCCTGACGGCCAAACAGAAATTCGAGCTGGTATTTAAAGAAATGAAGATTGGTCTTTGCAATGGCGGTGTGCTTGGTTTAATGTCATTTGCACTGATCGGTCTGTACATTTATATTATCAAAGGCAAAACCCTTATATTTGCATATGCAGTATCTGGATGCATTGGTTTATCTCTGCTTCTCGCAATGCTGATCTCCAGTGCCGTAGGTACCTGCATTCCATTGTTTTTCAAAAAAATCCATATTGACCCGGCAGTTGCTTCCGGTCCACTGATCACAACCATCAATGACCTTGTAGCTGTAATTTCCTATTATGGATTAAGCTGGATCTTCCTGATCGAAGTTCTTCATCTTGCCGGATGAGTCTTCCGTTGATCCAGAAACAGGCAGAACGTATTTAGGGCAAGCGGATATTCGCAATCCGCTTTGCTACTTGCTCATAAACAAATAATTGCTCCGCAGTTTATTTGTTTAAATACATTCTGCCTGTTTTTTATTCTTCCCTGAGTTTCACAGCAGTGGCCGCCTGACGCCGTCTGGCATCGTCTAAGGCCGCGTAATGCTTCTTGGTAGTATTGACGTCCTTATGTCCCAGAACGTCCGCTACAAGGTAAATATCGCCCGTTTCCTGGTACAGTGCGGTACCATAGGTGCTTCGAAGCTTATGCGGCGTGATTTTCTTAGTGGTTGTAATCTGCCTGGAATATTTTTTTACCATATTCTCAACAGCCTGCACGCCAATTCGTTTGCGTTGGGCAGAATAGAAGAGAGCGTGCTCATGACCGGCAAGGGGAGTGATTCCCTCACGGACCTCCAGGTATCTTTTGAGTGCTTTTTCTACCTCAGGCCCAAAATAGACAACCATTTCATTTCCACCTTTTCGGGTGACTTTGATTCCATTATTCTTAAAATCTACATCTTCAATATCCAGCCCGACACATTCGGAAACACGGATTCCGGTTCCAAGAAGCAATGTAACGATTGCCAGATCGCGTTCTTTTGTTTTTTCATAAAACACACGTTTCTGGCCGGTAAGTGTATCGCCACAGTGTTCTATATAATCCAAAAGCATGGCGACTTCATCGGTATCCAGACGAATAATACTTTTTTCATGGATTTTCGGTACATCAATGAGCACTGTAGGATTCGTATGAATCATTTCACGTTTGTAATAATAGGCATAAAAACTCCTCAAAGCGGAGATTTTTCTTTTCAGACCACGTTCACCATTTGTTTCTGTTTTATCACCTGACTGATATAATTTCAGATATTCCTGGTATTCCTCAAGATCAACAGCCTTGATCTGGTCAAGGACATCAACAGTAAAGTCCGTCATTAAATGATCCTTGAATGCAGGATTTTCATCCAGAAGAAACTGGAAAAAAATTCGAATGTCATACGCATAAGAAATTCTTGTTTTGGCAGTCGTGGTCGTGTCAATTGCCCGGAAATAATCTTTACAGAATGGAGGCAGCGTTGCCAGAACCTGACGAAGCTTTAATGTATTTTCCATATCTGTATGTTCACGGTAAGTTGTTTTTTTATCGCTCATAAAATAAAATTTCCCTTTCAAATATAAAAGGAACTATAAGAACTATAAAAATGGCTTTACAAAAGACTTAAGTATGGCATTTATCGAAAGAGCCCTTCTCATCTATATGAAAAACTCGGGTTTGTCGTATAGATATAGATAACTCTTTCAAATGCCATAATCAGGGATTTTCCCGTATATGGCACTTGTAAAGCAATTTCGTTATAATTCTCAGTTCTTTTATTCTTCAAATTCTGCTGTTACAATAAATCCTCTTGGCGTATGTTCGATATTTTTTATGATTCCATGTGTTGACTTGATTCGTTCTGAATTTTTATAACATCCTGACATGGCCACAGCCGGTTCGATAATATAACTGTAATTCATATATGATTGAAACTCCGAGATTTCAACTTCATCACCAATATGAATCAGTCCCTGGCGTTCCATTTTAAACTTTTCCTGACGCATTAAAATTCTTCTTTCTTATCTTAACTAAAAAATTATAATATTTTTTCATCCAATATAATCGTAAAAGGTCCATCATTGATCAGTGATACCTTCATGTCTGCTCCAAAAATCCCATGTTCTACAACAGGTACTGATTTTTTCGCCTCCTGGATCATATATTCATATAATTTCTCCGCCATATGTGGTTCACCAGCTTCAATAAAACTTGGTCTGTTTCCCTTCTTGCAGTTTGCATACAGCGTAAATTGTGAAACCATCAAAAGTTCTCCATTTACATCTTTTAAGGACAGATTAGTCTTTCCATTTTCATCTTCAAAAATACGCAGTCCAAGCAGTTTTTTTAAGTATTTATCCGCCACCTCTCTGGAATCTTCATGACCTGCTCCCACAAAGACAAGCAAACCTTTATTTATCTTTCCTACCGTATTTTCATCTACCTGTACCTCTGCCTGAAGTACACGTTGTATTACAAGACGCATTTTCTTCCTCCCGGATCTATATTTATATAGCAGCTGTATTATACCATGTACAACCAGCTAAGAAAAGCCCTGTACAGGACAGCTCATTTCTGTAGAACTCCTGTAACAGGGCTTAAAATATCCTGTTTATTATTTGGATATTTTGGTTCTGTCAAAAATTTTAATGGATTCAATTATTGCCTCAATTGCATAATCAATACCAAGCTTACTGCTGTCTATGCAAAGATTATAGCTCCGTGCAGCTCCCCATTTTTTATTGGTATAGTAATTATAATAACTGGCTCTGCTCTTGTCAGTTTTTGTAATCATATCTCTTGCTTCTTTTGGAGTTTTTCCATGTTTGGATGCAATTCTGTTGATTCTCCAGTCAAGGTCCGCATGCACAAAAATACTGAAACAGTCATTCCAGTCTGCAAGTGCATAATCTGCACAACGTCCTACCATTACACAAGGACCCTCACCTGCCAGTTTCTTAATTGCATCAAACTGTGCCAGAAAAATTTTGTGATTCATTGGCATATCTGAGAATCCGGATGAAGAATATCCAAAAGAATATGTATCCATTACAAGAGAATACAGAAAACTATTGGTTGGTTTTTCATCATGGTGTTCAAACAGCTCTTTGCAGATTCCACTGTCATTGGCAGCGTGTTCCAGAAGTTCCTTATCATAACATTTAATTCCGAAATATTTAGCAACCTCCTGTCCAATCTGTCTTCCGCCGCTTCCATATTCACGTCCGATTGTAATAATTGAGCTTGTACTGTTCATAATATACACTCCCTTCTGCAAAAATCATGTTACTATTATACAATATTTCCAATAAAATTCCAACTATTTTCTCAATTTATCCAAAAGTTTTGAAAAATATTCCGGAATCGGAGCCTCAAACTCCATATATTCTCCGGTTACCGGATGTATAAATCCAAGAATCATTGCATGAAGTGCCTGTCCCTGAAGATGATAAGGATTTTTGGAAGATCCATAGACCGTATCTCCAAGGAGTGGATGTCCCAGACTTGCCATATGTACACGAATCTGATGCGTACGACCTGTTTCCAGACGACATTCAATATACGTAGTCTGACTAAAACGCTCCAGGACTTTATAATGTGTGACTGCCTCTTTTCCATTTTTATGGTTGATCGCCATCTTCTTACGATCGATCGGATGACGCCCGATCGGTGCATCTACAGTCCCTTCATCTTCTTTGATATTTCCCTGGACAATTGCACGATATCGTCTCTTAATACTGTGTTCCTTAAGCTGTTCTGCAAGGTTTCTGTGTACCATATCATCCTTACAGATCAAAAGAGCTCCCGTAGTATCTTTATCAATACGATGAACGATACCAGGACGCATAACTCCATTGATTCCGGAGAGATTATCTCCACAATGTGCCATTACTGCATTAACCAGCGTTCCCTCCATATGTCCTGCACTTGGATGTACAACCATGTCTTTAGGTTTATTTACAACCATAAGCCATTGATCCTCATACAGAATATCCAACGGAATGTTCTCTGGCTTTATATCCGGTGTCTGCAGATCCGGAATATTTAAAATAACATGATCTCCCGGCTGTGTTTTATAATTTGCCTTAACAATACGAGTATTCACAGAAACCGCTCCATCTTTCAGCAGCTTCTGCAGATAAGAACGCGAAAGATCCGGACAGCACTCTGCCAGATACTTATCGATTCTGACGCTTTTTTCTGAAGAATCTATATTAAATTCCAGTTTTTCCATAAGTCATCCTTTATTTTTTAATAAAATCAAAATCCTCATCTCTGTAGTGGAAAAGAACGAGTATCACCAATGCAATGCCTCCACATACAACATAGATATCTGCAAGATTAAATATCGGAAAATCAATCAAAGAAACGTAAATAAAATCTACAACATATCCTCGAAATGCCCGGTCAATAAAATTTCCTGCCGCACCTCCTGTCAGAATACCACCTACCAGAATCAGTGGAATATAATATCCTGTTTTGGGAATTCTGAAGAAAAGCCACAACATTACAGCACAAAAAACTATGCACAGTACAAGAAAAAGCATCTGACGGCCCTGAAGCATGCCAAATGCCATTCCTCTGTTTTCCAGATACTGCAACTCCAGGACACCCGGAATAATCGTCATCTCGGATGTTCCCTTTAATTTTGATACTGCCCAGTATTTTGCTGCCTGATCTGCCACTATGAGTAATATAATTCCAATAAACCACACCAAAAAACAAATAAAAGAAGTTTTCTTTTTATTCATCGAAGAATCTCCTGAATTCCCTCCAGCAATTCCTGATCTGTCACGGTACGATCAATAAAACTGCCTCCAAGGCCCTTCATAAGAACAAATTTAATCTGTCCCTGTTCCATTTTCTTGTCCTTTTTAGTCGCATCAAGAATATCTCCCGCACGCAATCCCTCGATGTACGTTGGCAGCCGATAAGCCTCACAGCCCTGTACAATCTGCTGATATTCTTTTTCTGTAAGCAATCCTCTGTTCAGAGAAATCTTTGCAGCTGCAATAAGCCCGATCGCAACACACTGACCATGCAGGAGTTTAAAATCCATGAGTTTTTCTACTGCATGCCCAATCGTATGACCGAGATTAAGCAATGCACGTTCTCCCTGCTCTTTCGGATCACGTTCTACAACACCTGCTTTGATCTCACAGCAGCGACGAATCATTTTCTTCAGAAGCACCGTATCCAACTGTTGTATTTTTTTCTGCTCCGCACACACAAACTGATAAAAGTCTCCATCGCAGATAAGCCCTGTCTTCAAGACTTCTCCCATGCCACAGGCAAACTGTTCTGCTGGAAGAGAACGCAATGTGTGAAGGTTCATATAAACAAAACGGGGCTGATGGAAAGCACCTACCATATTTTTATACTGATCCAGATCCACTCCGGTCTTACCTCCAACACTGCTGTCCACCTGAGCAAGAAGTGTTGTAGGAACCTGAATAAAATCGATACCGCGAAGATATGTTGCCGCACCAAATCCTGCAAGATCACCTACCACACCGCCTCCAAGCGCAACGACCAGACTCTTACGGTCCAGTTTTTCCTCAATCAGTACTTTATAAAGCTGTTGTACTGTATTCAGATTTTTGCTTTTTTCACCTGCCTCAAATGTAAACACAGATATTTTGGAAGCTACTGGTGAAAGAACTTTCTGTACCTCTGCCGCATAAAGCGGTGCTACATTCGTATCTGTTACAATACAAAAATTCCTGTTCTCCAGTCCCTCTGTCCGAATTGCGTCTGCAAGTTTCTCAAAACCATCCTCAAAATAGATCGGATAGTAAAAATCTCCGTTTCTTCTGACCTGTAATGCATCTGTACCCATATTTTAGTCCTCCTGATCCTTACTGGTAACGCAGCAGCTTCACACTGTTCCGTCCCTTTTTTGTCTGTCTGGAAACGCCCTCATACCGAAATCGCCCCTTACCACGTACCGAAATAATATCTCCATCTTTTGGCTCATATCCATTCGATGTAATTAATTTTCCATTTACAAATACCTGACCGCCTTCTATGAAAGGAACCATACTGTTTCTTGAAGTCTGAAAAGCCAGTCCGATCAGTGCATCCAGACGCACGGAAGCACATGTACCATTGATCTCCTGAAATTCCGGCTCCGGTATATGTTCCGGATTATCCACTATAGAAAGTTTCATAGTCGTATGACGTACTCTGGTCAGATTTTCTATAATATAATCTGCAATTTTTTCGTGACAGAATATCCATGCAGTATGCTTTTGTACAAGAATATCTCCTATCACAGCACGCTCGATTCCCAAATTGAGAACTGCTCCCAGAAAATCACGATGCGTCAGGTCCTCTGAAAATTTCGCAGCAAGTGGTTCTACTTTCAGGCATTTAATAGGATACTCCCATGGAAATAAAAGAGCATCAGGATGAAATGCTACCATCTGACGCTCTGCCTGTTCGTAACCGCCAAAACATTCCATAACTACGCCTGGCATTTGATTTTTACGGTCATTTATGATATTTTGTTCATTTAAATTAAGAAAATCCGAAAAAGTGACAATATCTCTCTGATAAGAGAGATTTGCCAGTTCCCGGATTCTCTTGATAAAGAATTCGTCTTTTTCCATTGTTAATTAATACCCTGTGTTAATCAATATCCTGCTCTTACAGACGGTACCGGATTACTTCCAAGAATATTCTGAAGATCACCAGTAATATCTACATTGTAAGGTCCAAGAATGAAGATATAGCTGGATACCTTCTGCAGGCTTCCACCCAGAGAATAACATGCACCGGATGTAAAATCGATAATTCTCTGTGCAAGTTCCATATCGAGTCCTTCAAGATTCAATACAACTGTAGAATTGTCTACTAATGTATCTGCAATTTCACGAGTATCTTCCATCGATGTAGGTCTGATTACACATACTTCCATATTTGCTGCCTGTGATCCCTTTCTGCTGCTTCTCATTGGAGTAATCTTGGATGAAGTACTTCGTACCGGCTTGTCCTGTTTGACAGATACTTTTGGTGTAGAAACAGTTTTGACCGTCTGTTTCGGTGCAGCTGCAACTGGTTCTTCATCATCAAAATCATCAAACTCTTCGTCATCAGATTTCTTAGAGAATTTCTGGAAAAATTTTTTTACAGGCTTGTCCTCCTGATCATCATCCAGGAAATCATCGTCATCACTGTCAAGAAGATCATCATCTAAATAATCATCTTCATCATAATCATCATTAAGTTTTACGGCATCCAAAAGTTTATCTAAAACGCTCATTTTAATCTCCAATCTTATTTGTCTTATGGCTCAATGCGAATAGTCTCGTTCACCGAAAATACCCGTTCCAACCCGAACCATCGTAGCGCCCTCCTGCACGGCAACCTGATAATCTCCAGTCATACCCATGCTCAAAACACTCATATTAACATTATTAATGTTTTTGGCTGCAATGTCAACACTTAATTTCTTCAATTGGCGGAAAATTCCACGATTCTCCTCCGGATCTTCGACATATGGAGCAATCGTCATCAGGCCCTTTATATTTATATGCGGCAATGCTGCCACAGATTCCACAAGTGAAAGAACTTCTTCTGTTTTCAGGCCGAATTTACTCTCCTCCTGTGCTACATTTACTTCAATAAGTATCGGAACTGTCACATTATGTTTTGCAGCTTCATTTTCAATTGTTTCTGCAAGTCTCAGAGAATCTACAGAATGAATCAGGGCAACCTTGTCTACAATATATTTTACTTTATTTCTCTGCAGATGTCCGATCATATGCCAGCGAATATCTGACGGGAGCTGTGTATATTTATCCATGATCTCCTGAACCTTATTTTCTCCAAAGTCTCTTGAACCTGCATCATACGCTTCCTGAAGCATAGACACCGGTTTCGTCTTACTTACAGAAATCAGCGTCACTTCTCCCGGATCACGATTTACTGCCCTGCATGCTTCCTCAATGTTTTTGCGAACCTGTTCAAGATTTTCTGTTATCATAATTTATAAGCCTCCTGATTCGTATAAAATTCTTTATTAAGCATTTTACCTTTTAATATAAAATTTCTTCCTCATCTACTTTATCAGCATTTCGTACAATATGATCATACCTTGCCAGACCATATGTTGTATTTTTTGAAACGATCGCATATTCTTCATTCTGATCCAGTATCTCTATTCTGCGAAATACGGCATATCCCTGGTTGATACAATATACACCCTCAAGTACGCCGACATCACTGACTACATAGCGACTCTGATCTTTCTGGCTGATGATCACGTCACCCTCTTTAAATGACTTCTGATCAACATAATACAGATATTTTTTCTTACTATCATCCTCTGTATCCTGGCTTCCATCCTCTATACTTGCATAAATAGACGGACTTACAAATGTTCGGGTCTCGTTTCCGCTTTTATCTTTGCCAAGGACCATGAAACCTGTTTCCTGACTGTCTTCATTTGTTGTCGCATAATCAGAAGGTATCAGGTAAAATTCCTTTGTAACAATTGATGACAATGGAATTTTCAATCCAGTGACTGTATTTGTTACAAGTTCTATTTCCAGGAAACGATCTGAGGCATAGCGAATCACACCCTTGTTAAAATCGATCTTGCCATACTTAGCTCCATCGATCTCAACAATACTGAAATCTCCACTCTGGGTCATATCATCTTTCAGAAATTTCACACGCACAACCGTACGGTCAGCGAGCTTTGCCGCCTGTTTCTCACTCAACGGAATCATCAGGCTCCAGTTCTCATCCGAAACCAACGTATAAAGACTGTCCCCCGCTGAAACAGCATCGTGTGTCTTAAGATCTGTTTCATGATAAGAGTTCTGGTCAAAGTCTTCTGCGGTAAGGGTATCCGCTGTTTTATTTTCGTATCCATCTGTCGAATACAAAATAATTCCATCCTGTTCTGCTTTACTGAGCGTCTGCCCACCATAGCTTACAACACCGGAATCCGATGAAGTACCACTTACCCCTGCATACTGTAAGATACTTCCCTCAAGATTATATTTAAAGCTGTATGTATTATTAAATTTACTCGGGTTATATCCCTTTGAAAAACTCAACATCTGACTGCGGATTGCAGAAAGATCATCTGAACTCAGTTCAGCAGACGATTCTGTTTTCTGTGAACTGCTGATACCATATACCACGCCGTTTGCATTGATCTTGCTGCCTTCCCGGGCATAATAACTGACATATCCCCCTGTCTCTGCCTTGTATACTTTCTCTGTCCGTATCGCAAGTCCCGTATAGGTTTCATTTCTGGAAAGAGGTCCGGCAATGACCAGATATGATTCAATGTTGGAAGATGTCAGATACAAAACAACGCTGAACAGCATATAGAGAAACAGAGCTCCAAACAGCATTGTGCCAATATTCAACCCCAACACACTTTTGATTTTCTTTAATATTCCTGCATTATCTGCAAAACGTTTATCCTTATCAGGCAAAAAAATGCCTCCTTTATTGTTTTAACTAAATTACATACTAGGATATTGTACCATTTTCACCTTCATCTGACAAGAAAAAGGGGAAATTATTCAGCGCGAACATATTTTCCGAATATTTGTTTGCCATTATGAAAAAGGTATGTTATACTTTTTATTAATCAGAATGATCGTAAATCAGGAGGTATTTTTTATGGCATACGGCAGAATCAGCAAGAAACAGCAGGAGATTCTGGATTATATAAAAAATGAAATTCTTAACAGAGGCTTTCCCCCTGCAGTCAGAGAGATTTGTGAGGCAGTTAATCTGAAGTCTACTTCTTCTGTTCACTCTCACCTGGAAGCACTCGAAAAAAACGGTTATATACGCAGAGATGCTACGAAACCACGTGCAATTGAAATCATTGATGATAATTTTAACCTTGTCCGCAGAGAAGTTGTAAATGTACCTCTGGTTGGAACCGTTGCAGCCGGTCAGCCTATACTTGCCGTTGAAAACATCGAAGGATATTTTCCGGTTCCTGCAGAATATATGCCAAATGCGCAGAGTTTCATGCTTAAAGTAAAAGGTGACAGCATGATCAATGCCGGTATCTTTAACGGTGATCAGGTTCTGGTCAGACAACAGAGTTCTGCCTCTAACGGAGACATTGTAGTTGCACTGGTAGAAGATTCTGCCACAGTTAAGACTTTTTACAAAGAAGACGGCTATTATCGTCTGCAGCCGGAGAATGATTCAATGGAACCAATTCTTGTACATGATGATCTCAAAATTCTTGGTAAAGTATTTGGCGTTTTTCGTTTATACGAATAAAAAACAGGAGTATATCAGATTATTTTCCGATATACTCCTGTTTTTTATCATCTACAGTTTACATATTTTTTTTACAGTTAACTTATTTCAAAAATTCTGAAGCATCCAGTTCTTTTCCATCTCTCCAGATTCTTTCAAGATCGTAAAAAAGACGATTTTCTTCATCAAACACATGAATAATAAGATCACCATAATCCATAAGAATCCAGTTTGAATTTCTTGTTCCTTCAATCTGTTTTGGTTCAAATCCAGCTCTTCCAAGCTGTTCCTCAACATTATCTACAATTGCCTGCACCTGGTTCAGATTGCTTCCGCTTGTGATCACAAAATAATCCGCGATTACAGAAACCTCTCGGATATCAATCACCTTTATGTCCAGTGCTTTTTTATCATCAATTGCTTTGCAGGCAATGCTTACCATTTCCTGTTCTCTGTTCATAAACACGTTTCCTTTCCGGATCAGGCCTGTTTTCGGGTTTTCAGCCTGTCCTCATGTATCATTGTGTAATAAGCATACGCATCTTTAGTTGCTGAATCTACATCATTTGGATTTTCATCCAGATAAGACAACGTATCTTTCAGAATCTGATACATACACTCATCCAGATCTTCGAATGCCAGTCTGCGGATTTCTGTAAGCCTTGGTGCTTTATTTCGTGCCGGCTCAATATAATCTGCAATATAAACAATTTTTTCCAGCATAGTCATATCCGGTTTACCTGTTGTATGATATGTGATTGCAGAAAGAATCTCCTTATCTGTGACATTATATTTTGCTTTTGCAATATATGCCCCCAGTTTAGCATGAAGAAGAAACGGATGTTCTTTTTCAAAATCGCTGACCGGAATATGGTGTTCTGCACATATCTTTAACTTTTTTTTATTTGGAATACACTTTGCACTGTCATGAAGCAGGCCGGCCACCTGAGCATTTTTCAGGTCATATCCGTGTACCATCGCAAGAGAAGCACAGGTAAACATAACTCCCAAAGTATGTTCATAGCGGTTTTCATCAAGATATTTGGCAAGTTTTTTTTGCATTTTTATGAAATCGTAATCAGACATTGTTGTGGCCAACTCCCTCTGTTATGTGATAAATGTGATTTTTATCTATATAATCAGCTACTGCATCTGGTACATAATACCGGAGGCTCTTACCCTCCTGATGCCACTTGCGCAGCAGTTGACTTGAAATATCTATATTCAGTGTATTCAGGCTGATAAATCGGCCATTATACCGTTCAGACAAATATGTCATCTGTTCATTAAGTTTCCCAACCGGCACATGATCACGTACTGCTACAACAATCGTGCAGGCTTTGCATATTCTTGCCGGCTCCCTCCATGAGGAAAAATCGTACAGAGAATCCGCTCCGATAATAAAATAATAATCGGTGTCCGGATTTTGTTCTTTCAGTGTTTCCAGTGTATGGTAGGTATATGTGAATCCTTTATCATTCATTTCAGTCAATGAAAGTTCAAAATGTGGATTTCCGGAAATCGCTTTTTCTACCATAGCTACTCTCTGAGCATCTGTGGCCCGTCCAATCCGATTCTGTTTGTGAGGAGGATTTCCGGCCGGCATAAATAATATCTTATCCAGACCAAGCTGTTCATATGTTTTCTCCCCCAGTATCAGATGACCGATGTGGATTGGATCAAATGTTCCCCCCATAATACCAATTTTTTTACGTCTGGTTTCCATTGTTCTCTGTACTCCTTCTCGTATTACGGAAGAATTATTTTTTTCTTGTTGTCTTTCCCTTCACGGTAAAGAACGATTTTTCTTCCAATCACCTGAACCACCTGTGAACGTGTTCTCTCTGCCAGAACTTCTGCCATCTGACGCGGATCATCCAGACAATTTTGAAGTACACTGATTTTGATCAGTTCACGTGCTGCAAGTGCCTCATCAACAGCCGCTGTATTTTCCGGTGTGACAGAACCCTTACCAAGCTGCATGATCGGTTCCATTTTCATTGCAAGACCTTTCAGGTATGCTCTCTGTTTGCTTGTCATAGTTTCAGACCTTTCTATTTATAATAATCAAAGTCAAATCCGTACATACGGACAGTATTTCCCTCTTCAATACCTGCTTTTTCCAGTTCCTCCAGGATACCGCCTTCTTTCAGGAAACGCTGGAAGAAAGCAAAGCCTTTTTCAGAATCCAGATTGGTATATCCAAGCATTTTTTCAATCTTAGGTCCTTCCACAACAAAGATATCCGGATCTTCAGGATGTCTCTCAACTGTAAACGGAAGATTTTCGGTAAATAATTCATCCTCTGGGAAGAATTCCTGTTCAAATACGATACGCTCTGCCGGAACACTGTCCAGAAGTTCCTTGATTCCGTAGAGAAGTTCTTTCAGTCCCTGACCTGTTACTGCTGAAATTGGATAAACCTTGATTCCCTGTGGTTCAAACTCTGCCTTAAGACGGTCAACAGGATTCTCCTCACCATCATCAAAAATACAATCGATCTTATTTGCAGCAATCAGCTGAGGTCTTGCCGCAATGTCCGGATTATATGCTTCCAGTTCTTTGTTGATCTTATGAATATCGTCTACCGGATCACGCCCTTCTGTAGATGCTGCATCCACAATATGAACAAGAACACGGGTACGTTCGATATGCCTCAGGAATTCATGGCCCAGACCAACTCCCTCGGATGCACCTTCGATCAGTCCCGGAATATCAGCAATAACAAAGCCACCATTTGCTGTATCCACTACACCGAGGTTCGGACTTAATGTTGTAAAGTGGTAATTGGCAATTTTCGGCTGGGCATTTGTTACTCTGGAAAGGAATGTGGATTTTCCAACATTTGGAAAACCAACAAGTCCAACATCTGCGATCACTTTCAGCTCCAGAAGGACTTCCAGCTCCTGCGCCGGCTGGCCCGGCTGTGCAAATTTAGGAACCTGCATGGTAGGAGTTGCATAATGCTGATTTCCCTTTCCACCACGTCCGCCCTTCAAAACGATCTGACGGCGGTTCTCTCCGGACATATCTGCAATTACCTTACGTGACTGTGCTTCCATAATTACAGTTCCTTCCGGGACTTTCAGAACAATGTCATCACCATCAGCTCCATGGCAGCGTTTTTTCCCGCCTTCCTGACCGTCCTGTGCTTTAAATTTGTGTTTATGGCGATATTCGCCAAGCGTATTCTGACCTTCATCCACTTCAAAGATCACGTCTCCGCCTCTTCCGCCGTCTCCGCCGTCAGGACCGCCATTCGGTACATACAGCTCTCGGCGGAAGCTTACATGTCCATCTCCGCCCTTTCCTGAACGGATGATGATTTTTGCTCTGTCTGCAAACATATGTCGCTCCTTTTTATTTTAAATCTAAAGAAAGGCTCCAAACCTGAACGATTTGAAGCCTCACGCTGAACTTGATTATTCTGCCTCTACAGGAACGATAGAAACCTGTTTCTTATCGCGTCCTTTTCTGGTGAATCTTACTACACCATCTGTCAGTGCAAATAATGTATAATCTTTACCACAGCCTACATTTTCACCTGGGTGAATCTTTGTTCCACGCTGTCTGTAAAGGATGTTTCCAGCTTTAACAAACTGTCCGTCTGCTCTTTTGGCACCTAATCTCTTGGATTCGGAGTCACGGCCGTTCTTTGTAGAACCAACACCTTTTTTATGTGCGAATAACTGAAGGTTCATTTTCATCATGTCGTTACACCTCCCTGACTTTTACTTTTAAATAACGTTTAGAATAACTATTCTCAATTTCTGCCAGTCCGAGAACAAGAGAATCCATCAAAAGAGTTCCCTCTTTTGTAACAGGTTTCATGAAAGAGAAAGAAACAAATCCATCACTCTCTTCTGCCTGAATCTGATCTCCTGTCAGCTGTTCCAGGGAATTCACCGTATTAATTACCAGAGCAGAGACAGCGGCACATATAATGTCGTATCCCTCTTCTGCATATCCGGCATGCCCTTTGGATGTAAAACTGACATATGAATTGTTCTTCTTACTGACTGTCACTGTAATCATGCAAACACCAGATTAAGCGTTGATCTTTTCGATTTTAACTTTTGTGAACTGCTGTCTGTGACCGTTTTTCTTGTGATATCCAGTTTTTCTTTTGTATTTGTAAACGATAACTTTTTTAGCTTTTCCGTTTTCAACTACAGAAGCGGTAACACTGGCATTAGCTACATCAGCTCCAACTTTTAAACCTTCATTGCTAACTGCAAGAACGTTATCAAAAGTAACGGTTTCACCAGCTTCAACACCGAGCTTTTCAACTCTGATTACGTCGCCCTCGGCAACTTTGTACTGTTTACCACCTGTTGCAATAATTGCGTACATCTGTGGCACCTCCTATAAACTTTACTCGCCAGATATGGTGGAATGAGTTCAAACTCATGCTCTTAAACCTCTCTGTGCGGCATCTGCTATATAGTAGCATGGTTTTTTGCACTCGTCAAGAGAAATAAAATATTTTTTCGAAATTTCATATATTTTATAAAGGTTTCCCTGCAAAAAGGGATTCTGTCCCCCAACAGAATCCCTTGATTTCCCCATCTTATGTAATTCTTGTCCAAATTAGTCCAAAAAGACTGATCCCAGATTCTTTTTTACTTTTTATAAAGCAGTTACGATCTTATCCTGTAAGGATTCCGGAATCTCTTCTTTATCCAGGGACATACTTATGACAAATTTAACATTGAATTTCTCACCTACAGCTGTCAGCTGCTCCAGTGCACCTGTAACGTCTTTGCCTTCCAGTTTGGCCGTTGTAAGAAAACTGTCAAGATAAACCTGCTCAAGGTCATGATCCTGTGAAATAATACCACATACAAATCCAACAAACTCATCTGCATTCTTAATCGGATATACAGATACATCAATCAGACGAACTTTGTTGTTCAGTTCATACATATGTTTTGTGCTTTTGTCTAAGTAAACAATGCTGCCATTTGCCTCTTTAATTGCGCCGTTCACTTTGTCTAACAGTACTTTTGTTTTGCCTTTGCCTTTCTTTCCTACGATCAGTTCAACCATGCTGTTTTCCTCCTTAGACACAATATATAATTTTTGAATAAAAACGATGTTGAATATGGTTAATATTATAGTGCAACTTGTTTTAAAATTCAAGGGGAATTTGTTTTTTTTTGTTACTTTTTCCAAACAGTCTGAATATTTTCGCTTATACTGTATTTATATTTTCGAGAATAGATGTCATCTGCTGATAAAGAAGTTCTTTTGTAGAAGCCCCCATAACAATTGAAATATATGGTTCCCCATATGAATTCTGACATAGCAATGCCAGACAGTTTCCTGCGCTGCTTGTTGTTCCGGTCTTTCCACCAAGAACCGTTACTCCTTTTGGAGCATTTGCCTCACCTGTCAGATAATGATCCGTCGCAGTAAGTGACACACTATCTTCAGAGCCGTCACTGTGCTGGAATGTAACTGTATAACTCGGAAGCTGTGTAATTTCCGTAAATTCCGGATATTTCAATGCTTCTTTCAACATGAGATAGATATCGTACGGTGTTGTATAATGGTTTTCGTCCTGCAGACCGTGTGGATTTGTAAAATGTGTTCCTGTACATCCAAGCTGCGCTGCATATTCATTCATCATTGCAACAAAGTTTTCTGTAGAGCCACCCACATGAGTCGCAATCGCAGATGCCGCATCATTTCCGGAATAAACCAGAAGACAATGCACAAGCTGATCCATCGTCACCTGATCGCCCTCCTGAAAACCAACTACCTGTGATCCTTCCTCAAGAGTGATATTTTCCTGTGTGATCGTTACAACATCATCCATATTACTGTTTTTGAAAGCAAGAAGCGCAGTTATAATTTTCGTAATACTTGCAGGATAGACTTTATCATATGCGCCCTTTGCATATAAAACGGATTTATCTTTAAGATCCAGCAGAACTCCCTTCTGATCCTGTTCCAGTGAAACAGAATCCAGTGCCTGATCGCCAGTCACCACGCAAAGATCAGCTGCAAATGCATCTGCTCTCTGATTTATTCCTGAAATCTTCTGATGCTGGAACTCTCTGTCTGTACTGTAAGCCATTACCGGTTCAGAACCGATTCTGCCCCGCAGCATATAAAACAGCCCTCCTGCACCACATACCAGAATCAGCAGCAATGCAACCAGAAGAATTGTATTTTTCATTCTCTTTTTACGCATACGCCGCATTCTCGCTGAACTTCTTGATGAACGTTTCTGCGGATGCTGTCGGGAAACATGCGTCTGTTCCGGCCGCGCCGACCTTCTCTGCTGACCTGCAGATGTTTTAGCTTTTTGTTGTTTTGTCATAAATAGTCCTCTTTCTGGTCAATTGCTTTTCTTCGGATTTCTTTATTGTATGCGCTGCTTTGAAGTCCAACGTTCAATACCAGCCCCATTCCGATATAAAGACTGATCAGTGATGTAAGTCCATAACTGACAAATGGAAGCGGTGTACCGGTATTTGGCGCGATTCCCGTGGCCACACATATATTCAGGAAGCTCTGCAGTGATATGATACTTGCCATACCACAACATATGATCTTTCCGGACAAGTCTTTTGCCCGCAGACTCATCCGGATACACTCCACAGAAATCGCCAGTAACAGGATTACAATACTACAGCATCCCATAAATCCGTATTCCTCACCGGCTACCGCAAAAATAAAGTCTGTCTGATTCTCCGACACAAAATTACCATCATTTACAGATGCAACTTCTTTATCACCAGACAGTTTTTTTCCTATCAGTTCTCCCGAAGCGATTGCTGTTTTGGAGTTATTTTGCTGTTCAATATCATCACTGTATTCCTCATTCTCCGGATACAGAAATGCCATGATACGTTTTCTCTGATAATCTTTGATCAGTTTCTGGTCCGGCTGTACCACAATCGATACAAAAATGATTGCCAATGGAATAATGATCAGAAACATTCCTCCGATGATCTTATAGCTGAGTCCTGCAATATAAATCAGGATGCAAAATACAGCCAGAAGCATAAGTGTGTTTTTCATATCCGGCTGTTCATAGATCAGAAACAGCGGAATTGCCAGAAGAATCACTGATTTTGCCAGTGTTTTGAATGTATTCAGATCTTCTTCATGATCCATAAAGAACCTGGCAAAAAATAATATGATAATAATCTTCGACAGCTCCGTCGGCTGAAAACGGATAAATCCAAAATCAATCCAACGTGCTGCACCATTGGCAGAATCACCAAAAAGTCGTACGATCAGCAAAAGCACAATATTTGCGCCATACATGATCCACTGGAAGTTTGAAATCCAGGAATAATCAATCAATGACAGAATAACCATAATGATCAGACCAAGAATCACACCCGCAAGCTGTTTGGATTTCAGATCTTCCCTCGCACTTCCCACAAGAACGATTCCGATCACACTGATCGCCAGAAGAAAAATTACCAGTCTGAAATTATAAAATCGTAATTTATACTGTTTTAACATTTTGTCCTTTGTTCCTTTTTGGAGCATACGGGTATCTTCGCATGGATAACCGGCGGTTCCTGTGTGATCTGCACAGTCACCTGTTTTTCATCTATGGAGATATATTTTTTTACCGTATGAATCAAATCATTTTTCAACATGCTTATCATTTGCGGAGAGCAGTCGATACGTTCGGATACCAGCAGAAGTTTCATCCTGTTTCTGGCATATTCCGCGGACCGACCTTTTATCTGACTAAAAGATTTCACTGAAATCCCCTCCTTTAACAGAAAAGATCCTGTTATTTATGAAAAATCTCACTTAATCTTTTCAGCATGCCTTTCTTTTGCTGCAGTTCCACAAACGGAACCTCCTCACCCAGAAGGCGTCGGCAGATATTACGGTACTCTTCTTCTGCCTGCGATTTCTGGCCGGAAAGGGGGTCACCCTGATTGGCCGCAATCACAATCTGCTCATCATCCAAAATCGTACCAAGCAGATCTACCGCAAGAATTTCCGTCACATCATCCACTGACATCATATCGCCCCTGGCAATCATATCCGGTCGCAGACGATTGATGATCAGATGAATATCTCTCAAATCAGAAGCTTCAAGAAGTCCTATGATACGATCCGCATCGCGAATTGCAGAAACTTCCGGAGTTGTGACAACGATTGCCTTATCAGCTCCGGCAATCGCATTGCGGAACCCCTGTTCAATTCCCGCCGGGCAATCCAACAATACATAATCGAATTCTTCTCTGAGTTCATCTGTGAGTTTGATCATCTGCTCAGGAGACACAGCCGATTTATCTTTGGTCTGTGCCGAAGGCAGAAGAAAAAGATCCGGATAACGTCTGTCCTTGATCAATGCCTGTTTCATTCTGCAGCTTCCATTGATAACATCCACCAGATTATACACAATCCGGTTCTCCAGGCCAAGGATCACATCCAGATTACGAAGACCTATATCCGTATCCACTACAACTGTTTTTTTGTTAAGCATCGCAAGTCCCGTTCCGATATTGGCAACTGTGGTTGTTTTACCCACACCTCCTTTTCCGGATGTTACTACAATGACTTCTCCCATTTTATTTTCCTCCTCATAGATATTTCCAGACTTCTGGTATTCTCTTATGTGGTTTTGCCATACAGCAGCCAGAGACTGCTGTATATGGTTAGTCGTTTGAGGTATTACTGGTATCACTGGAGGCATAGCCCGTCAGAATGGTATCTTCATCTGCCAGATTATAAATGTATTTCAGAATATCATTTGCTGTCAGGCATGCATTTCCCGAAGTGTATCCATTTGCAATTCGCACTGCAATAGAATACTCCGGCTCAGATGTATCTGAAGATGTCGTATATCCAATGAAAAGGCCATGGTTCGGATGATAAATATCCAGCTCAGCGGTACCTGTTTTTCCGGAAAGTGTAACTCCCAGTCCATTAAACTGCTCATGGGTCAGAACCACCCGTCGCATACCTTCATGAATATCATTCCATACATTATCCGGAACATCACTCATCTGATTTACAACAGATGAACCGTATTCCTTCAATGTCTTACCCTGTGAATCAGTAACTTTATCCAGAAGTGAAAGATCATAAACTGTTCCAGATGTAGCAAGTGCTGTCGCATAACGTGCCAGTTGACTGGTTGTAAACAAATGATTACCCTGTCCGATATAAGAAGGAACCGCTTTGCTGTCCGAAACATGCGGACTTGCCTCTGAAATCTCTATTCCGGTTTTCTTATCAAGATTAAATTCCGAAGCATATTTCTGCAGCTTGGTAAGACTGAGATTTTCTGAAAAATCTCCATCTGAATTTTTACCTGCAAGGAAACCAACCATATTGAAGAAATAGTTACAGGACTGTTCAATCGCTCCGGTTATCTCCAGTGAGCCATGTCCCTGCTTGTTCCAACAGAAAATCGACGGTGTTACAAGATCAAATTCACCGGTACAATCAAAATAAGTACCATCATCGATCACACCTTCCATCATACCGGTGACCGCTGAAAGAAGCTTCAGCGTAGAACCAGGTGCCGTTGTCTGCTGTGTTGCCTTATTAAAGAATGGACTGGACTTGTCCAATGCGAGCTTCGTATAATAGCTGGTATCCATATTATTGCTAAGACGATTGTTATCATATCCCGGATAGGATACACAGGCAAGTACCTTTCCTGTTTTTGCATCTGTAATGACTGCCGATGCAGAACAAGGTGCAAGTGCCAGCTGTGCCGGTTCGATCTCCAGATTGGAAATCTTATTGATCATAAAATCGTAAGCAGACATGGCACCCGATGCAAGGTTTGCATAACTATCATCTTCTTTTGACAATACTCCCTGCTCATAAAGGACCAGACAGATATCCTGTCCTGTAATCTGATCATTCATGAGAAGATATTTATAAAGAAGTTTTGAAAATCCTGTATCTGTTTTCAGGTAATCTGTAATATAGGAAGTCAGTGCCTGATATATTTCTTCTGAATCAAGATACTCTCCTTTCGGAGAAATGACCGAAATATCGATCCAATTCTGACTGGCTGCATAATTCAGGTAATCCTTCAGACTAATGCTCTGATCATTTGCCCAGGCCTGATATGTGGCATCTGATGTATCCACCTCATTCTTATCGATCACACCAAGCGTATCCCGGAGCACTGTATCACAAATATATGTAAGATACTCCTGCACCTCAGTGCTTTCGTCTTTGTAAGCCGGCGGATCAGAACTTGTAAGCCTGTTAGTTATTGTATCAAAAACTTCCTGCTGCTTTTGTTGAAATTTGGCATAAAGATTTTTTTCTGTATCAGAAGCTTCTTCACTGCTGAATTTATCAATATCGATGACACTGTTTGCTATCAGTGCATTATATACATCATAAATCGGAATGATGATCCTACTTGCATCATTTTCGCCTTTATAATCGTATTCTTTCACAGCTTCAATCTTATTCAGAAGAATACCTGCCACACGCTGTTTCAGGATCTGATAAATCGCACTCTGCCAGTCTGCATCTACTGAAAGATAAACATCATTTCCGGCAACCGGTTCTACTGTTGTATCATCATCGATTTTCAGTACTTTTCCAAGATTATCAACAGTTACCGTTTCCTGACCATCTTTTCCCTGAAGTTCCAGCTCCATATACTGTTCAATACCGGCTTTACCTATAATTGCATCATTGGAATAATCCGGATTTTCTTTCTTAAGACTTTCCAACTCTTCTGATGATGCCCGTCCGGTATAACCGAGAAGCGGTCCCATGCTCTCATCATCAACATACTGACGTACAGAATCCTCCAGAACATCGATCCCCTGGAGCTCATTCTGGTTTTCCATGACTGCTGCAACCGTACTTTCACTAACGTTCGTTGCAATCGTAACCGCCATATATTTCTGGAAGCTGTTCGTACTCAGCTCATACCGCATGATTGCAATATCAAGAACTTCCTGTTTGGTAAGTTCCTTCGGAAGCCCATATTTTTTTAATTCTTCATCTGTATAAGCATCGTCTCCATAAAGTACGATAGAAAATCCCTTATTTCCACTGAGATAAGCAACCATATCTTCTGCCGTTGCCGCCGCCTCATCTTCTGTCAGGTCATCGATCAGTGCATGCCCATAAATATCTGCCTTAAAACGACTCAGTGTAAATCCTTCCTCTACGTCAAACGCATAGTTTCCATCCTTATCCAACTTAATATGGAAAGAATTCGACAGCTGATCGCCGTTTTCTGAAAGGATCTTAAGAACTTTATAAGCCACCCCGTTCAGCGTCAGATTTTTCTGCCGGGTACTGTCATAAGTTCCGTTATCCTCAAACGTAAGAGAATAAGATAACACATTCGATGCGATCAGCTTATTGTTTTTGTCATATATATTTCCTCTTGTACTCTTAAGCACACGCGTTTTCGTTGTTCGTGTCTGAAATTCATTTATATAATTCTCACCCTGGATGATCTGCAGGTCAAACAGCTGTCTCACAAGAACAAACGCCATGAGAATAAATACAAGTAACAGTACTGTTGTTCTCTTTAACTGAATTTTTTTGATGATTTTTTTTATTTTAATACCCAAATAGACTCACTTTCTTTCCTGGTTGGACTCATAAAATGATAATTAATATAATGAAATACTCTATATACGATCATTGTCAGAAAAACAGTATAAAAAATTTCCGGAACAATAATACGGGTAAAATATACCCCCAGACCCAGTCTGCCCCTCAGCAGGAACTGAAGTGCATAAACCGCCAGATTATACAGAAAATCCATAATCGCAGTCAGCAGCATCGGTACTTTAATATCATCATCATAATAAATACGAAATGCATAACCGCTCAGGAATCCCGCATACATATAGATCAGTGCATAAAACCCGAAGACGGATCCATAAAACAGATCCACAAGCAGGCCACAGAAAAAGCCTGTCCACAATCCGCTCTTACGCCCACGCATAAGCCCCATAGATACGCAAAGGATCAGTAACAGGTTCGGTGTGATCGAGCCAATAGAGATCAGATGCAGCACTGTTGACTGCATCAGAAAGCAGACAATGATCGTAAAAAACAGAACGATCTTACTTTTCATTCCTCGGCTCCTTCCTCTGTGGAATCTTTCTTGTTGACAGTAATTACAAACACATCCTTCAAGTGCTGAAAATCTACAGGTGTAACGATTGTTCCTGATTTTGTCAGATTATTGGTATCTAATTGAATATCGCTGACATATCCGATAAACAGACCTTCAACGTATTTTTCACTGATATTTGAAGTAACAACCTGCTCGCCTACTGTTACTTTATCTTCTTTATCATACAGCTGTGTAAAACGCAGTTTCCCTTCATCGATCAGCTCCAGGTCACCTTCCACCACACAATTGTCATCTGTACCGACTGTCATGGCACTGACATTACTACTGTCATCAATAATGGAACGAACAGTTGCCCAGTTGCTGCCTACTTCGGTAACAATACCGACAAGTCCCTTGCCTGCAATTACATTGTTATCCACACGGATGCCGTCTTTGCTTCCTTTATTGATCATAAATGTATCATACCAGTTACCCGGATCTTTGGATATGATTCTGGCTGCAACCTTCGGATAATCCGAATATTCCTCATCCAGATCATAGAGTTCCTGCAGTCTGGAAAGCTCGGACTGATTCTGAATAAGAATATTATTCTGTTCCGTCAGTGTATCTACAGTATTTTTCAGTTCTTCATTCTGATCTATAAGATCCTGTTTTTCCTGAAAAGATTTATTGATATCAGTAAGCCAGAGTCCAATTGCTGTGATACTTTTTTCAAAAGGAACAACGATCATTCCTGCCGCTTCCTGAAGCGGAGCTGATGTAATCCCGGAGGCAAGTGTAGCAACCACAGCGCTTCCACAGAAAAATGTCATGATCACAAGAAGATGTTTACTTTTTAAATGTATTCGAAATCGAAACTTCTTTTTCAGGTTTTTCATGTATTATCATACCCCTAAAGAATTATAATTGTGTCTTTATAATTTACGTTGTTTGACAGGCTGCGCCCATTTCATCAGTTCATGGTCACGGATGATTTTTTCCAGTCCTGTAACTGTTGCTTTTTCATATAATGGAGATAAGTTAAAAGATACCCCCGTATAACTCGCAAGGTAATTGTCTATGTAAGGAATCTTGGTACTTCCCCCGGCAAGGTAGATTCCTTCTCTTGAAATATGGTAAGAAATCTGCGGTGGAATTCTCTCCAAAAAAGTTTTCATTTCTGCCGCAATCTCATTCACGCAGTTCATAATTCCGGCATTTACCACATATCCGGATATGATTTCCTCTCTCGGCAGTCCTGATATTCCATCAATTCCAACCACCTTGCGTGCTTCTCTGCGCTGATCATTGAGCCGTCCCATGGCTATCTTCAGACGCTTTCCGGTACGTGTGCCAATCTGCAGATTGTAACGTTTCCTGATCTCACTGCAGATAGCTTCATTCATCTGACGTCCACCGATCGGGATTTTTTTCGCAATGATGATTTTTCCATCCGTGATGATTGAGAACTGTGTACTTTGTGCTCCAATATTTACGATCATACTTCCAGCATTCCGGTTCAGGTCTACACCCATCGCAATTGCATCTGCAATCGGAGCCTCTACCATATATACCCGGTTCTGCCTGAGCCAATGGCCATTGGCAACATGGTAATATGCCCGTTTCTCTACTGCAGTCATATCAAGCGGAACAGAAAAAAACATATCTGATCCGATTCCCAGAAAATGATCAATCTTTTTCATCATGCTGTACAACGTAATCTCCTGCAGTTCAAGATTGGCTATCATACCAAAAGCCATCGGCGAATTCACCACGATATTGGCAGGAGCCTTTTCAAACATATCGTATGCTTCATTACCCACGGCGATGATCCTGCGCCCTTTTGACGCTATCATGTTCTTTTCCATGTAACTTTTGTTTTTAAAAAACGAATAAACCTTGATACTGCTGCTTCCAAGATCTATTCCATATGTTTTTCTTAAAAGCATAAAAATTTCCCTTCATTCCGGATATACTCCCATCAGTCCCTCTTCCCGGAAACTGATATATCTGTGATCACCTATGATGATATGATCAAGCAAATTAATTCCCAGCATTTCTCCGGCCTGACAGATTCGTTCAGTAATTTCTTTATCGCATTTACTGGGAGCCGGATTTCCTCCCGGATGATTATGAATCAGTATCAGATTGACCGCATGGTATCGAAGTGCTTCCAGATATACTTCCCGCGGTGTGATCAGCGTTGCATTTACAGTTCCCTTTGACAGTACGGTATCTCCGAGCAGATGATTCTGATTATCCAGCATCATACAGACCATGATCTCCTGTTCCTGATGCCGCAGCTGTTCCATATAATATGCTGCAATAGAATCCGGACTGTTAAAGTCAAGCGAAATTCTTGCGGCTGTACTGGCAATCCTTTTGGATAATTCTCCGATACACTTCAGCTGAACTGCCTTGACCGTTCCTATCCCATGTATCTTTTTCAGATCTGATACTGAACAGTGAAGCAGTCCCAGAAGTCCCGGATAGGGTGACTGCTCCATATGACTTAAAATATCGTTTGCCAGGGTCAGAGAATTCATTCCCCTGGTACCACACCGGAGTATCACTGCAAGGAGCTCACTGTCACTTAAAGTGCTCTCACCCTCTCGAATACATTTCTCATAAGGCCGCTGTGATTCCGGTATTTCTTTCATAGTATGGTTCATTTTGTTTACCTGTCGCTCTCTGTGACAGAACCCAAAAGAATCAGAAATTATTTTAGCATAAAAAGAGGGAGATGTACACTCCCTCCTAAAAATTTCTAAATTTTTCACATATAAACTCAGCCGTTTTGATACCATCCATAGCAGCTGATGTGATGCCTCCTGCATACCCTGCACCTTCCCCGCACGGATAAATCCCCTCTATATTAGAATATCCCTCACGGTTTCGTACGATTCTTACCGGCGAAGAAGTACGGCTCTCCACACCACTCAGAATCGCGTCGTTCCGGTCAAATCCCTTCAGTTTCCTTCCAAATGCAAGAACACCTTCTTCAATCGAATCACCAATTTCCTTCGGCAGGATTGAGCGTACATCAGCAAGTACATAAGCACCTTTCATCTGGGGTTCGATTTCTCCAAATACAGAACTCTTCTGATGTAACTTAAAATCACCAAACAACTGAACCGGAATTTTTCCTTTTCCAAGTTCCCATGCTCTCTTTTCCAGTTTTCTCTGAAATGCAATCCCCCCAAGTGGACCTTCTTCCGGGAAATCCTCTGGTGTAACCGTTACGATCAGCGCACTGTTTGCATTTTTGCTGTCACGCGCCTGATAACTCATTCCATTGACTGCCAGCATTCCCTGTTCAGAGGATGCATTAACCACAAAGCCGCCCGGACACATGCAGAACGAGTAAACGCCTCTGCCATTTTCACAGGTATGTGTCACTTTATAACTTGCAGCTCCCAGAAATTCATTTTCCTCTTCTCCATAAAGATCGTAATTGATCATTTTCTGTGGATGTTCCATACGAAGTCCGACCGCAAAGGATTTCGGTTCCATATAAACACCACGCCTGTGAAGCATATCAAACGTATCCCGGGCACTATGTCCCAGTGCAAGCACACAGGCATCTGCCGGTATCTTCTCTTCATTGTTCACTTCAACTGCAGTCAGATGACCGTTTTCGATGCAGAGATCTGTCACCTTTGTTTCAAAGCGAAAAGAACCTCCCATCTCTTCAATCTGATGACGCATCGTTTCAACAATGCCAATCAGTACGTCCGTTCCAAGATGCGGTTTCTGTTGATAAACGATTTCCTCCGGCGCGCCTGCCTCTACAAAACGTTTCAGAACCTCATGGTTACGTCCATTCGGATCTTTTACCAGTGTGTTAAGCTTTCCATCTGAAAAAGTTCCGGCACCGCCTTCCCCGAACTGCACGTTGGAATCCGGATCCAGCACTCCATCTTTCCAGAAGCGATCTACCGTTTCTTTACGTTTCTGCGCCTCCTGACCGCGTTCCAGAACCAGTGGACGATAACCGGCTCTTGCCAAATACCAGGCGCAGAAAAGTCCTGCCGGTCCACTTCCAACAATAACCGGCACATGCTCCAGTTTCTCTGTTCCCGGCAAAGGAAACTGATAATCCTTTTTATTGATTGACATAATGTTATTATTGTGAACTCTTCGCAAAATTTTTTGTTCAGCAGCTGTTTTCACATCTACTGTATAGACAAATTTTTTGTCATCTTTATGTCTTGCATCCAGAGACTGGCGGACAATCTCATAGGAAAATGTATCTTCCGCACATTTGAGTGTCTTTGCAATTTTCTTCTTCAACTGTTCCGGAGTGTGCTCCACCGGAAGCTTCAACTGTGTAATTCGTATCATAAATTCTCCTTTGCACTGCTGCGCCCTGCCACAATACCGCTTGACCATGCCCATTGAAGATTATACCCTCCACAGGGGCCATCTATATCCAGCAGCTCTCCGGCAAAATAAAGCCCCTTATGCAATACGGACTCCAGTGTTTCCGGATCGACCTGCGAAGTATCCACACCTCCGGAGCAGACCTGCGCCTGTTCAAATCCGGAACTGTCCTTTACTTCCAGCACATATGACGTAATCGTGTCACAAAGATCTTTTTTCTGTTTTCGGAACATTTTGATCAGTTTATCAGGCAGCATTCCCAAAAGCAGTTCTGCATCTGACTGATACGGACAGATTTCCTGCCTTTTTTTCAAATATTCCTGCAAAGAGTTTTTTGTATATTCCGGAAGAAAGTTCACAGACAGCGTTACTTTTTTTCCTTCATCCAGTGCACGGATCGCATAGCTGCTCAACTGAAACACCGGTATGCCGGAAATTCCATAATCCGTCAGCTGTACTTCCCCGCTCTCTTCTCCAAATCTCTTTCCATCAATCAATAATGTAACTTTTGCGTCCGTACGAACACCCGCCCATACAGAAAAAACATTTCCTTTACATCGAAGTCCGGTAAGTGCAGGAAAGGGACGGATAATATGATGTCCAAGTTTTGCTGCAAGCTCATAGCCACTGCCATCCGAACCTGGAACCTGCGAAGCTTTAGATCCATTGGCAAGGATCACCTTATCTCCTTCATAAGTCCATCCGGAAGTCTGTACTTTCCAGCGCCCATTCTCCCATGAAACAGATTCTACATGTTCTCTTGTTTTGATTTTGACTTTTAAAGCTCTTGCTTTCAATATCAAGAGTTCCGGAATACATTTCGCCTGATTGCTTCTGGGATACAGCCATCCTTTACGTTCTGTAAAAGCCACTCCAAGTTTTTCAAAAAAGGCAAGTGTATCCTCCAGCGTAAACTGTGCCAGAATTTCTTCCACAAATTCCGGGTGCTGGCCTCTGAAAATATCAGGACGCATGTCTCTGTTCGTAAGATTACATCTGCCATTCCCCGTTACACAGATTTTCCGGCCCGGATTCTCATTCTGTTCAAGGAGCGTAACTGCCGCACCATTCTCTGCCGCTGCAATCGCAGCTGCCAGTCCGGACGCTCCTCCCCCTACAACGATCACCTGTGTTTTTTCGCCCATATCGTCTCCTTCATCTGCTGCCACCTGCAACAGTTCTTCCTTCTATCTTTACGGAAGTGTCACAATATTCGCATCTACCAGTTTCTGCAAAGACATCAGTACTCCAAGTTTTGCATGCTCCCAGGTAAGTCCACCCTGGAAATACACGGCATACGGCGGCTTCACCGGGCCATCTGCCGAAAGTTCAATAGATGAGCCCTGTACAAAAGCACCTGCTGCCATGATAACCTGGCTGTCATATCCCGGCATGTCCCACGGTTCCGGATCCACATAACTGTCTACCGGTGCCGCTGCCTGGATTCCCTTACAAAATGCAATCAGCCCTTCCGGAGTTCCAAGTGTCACTGCCTGAATAATGTCCTGCCGTGGCTCACTGCCATTCGGAACAACAGGGAAACCAAGTTTTTCATAAATATTTGCTGCAAAAACAGCTCCTTTTAATGCGCCTTTGGTCACCATTGGTGCAAGGAAAAAGCCCTGATAGAACGAACGGTTCACACCAAGGGAGGCTCCGACCTCCATGCCAAGTCCCGGACATGTCATACGCGTTGCCGCATTTTCGACACATTCCTTCGTTCCCGCAATATAACCGCCAATCGGTGCAAGTCCGCCACCCGGATTCTTGATCAGAGATCCGACGATCATATCTGCTCCGACATCGCTTGGTTCTATCGTATCTACAAACTCTCCGTAACAGTTATCCACCATACAGATAACGTCCGGTTTGATGCTCTTGACAAATGCGATCAGTTCTCCAATCTGTTTTACAGAATAGGAAGGTCTTGTCTGATATCCCTTAGAACGCTGAATCTCAACAAGTTTTGTTTTTTCATTGATTGCCGCACGAATTGCATCATAGTCAAAGGTTCCGTCTTCTTTGAGATCCACCTGTCTGTAAGTTACTCCATATTCTGCCAGAGAGCCTCTGGACGGGCGGATACCGATCACTTCTTCAAGTGTATCGTATGGCTTTCCTGCCGGTGCAAGAAGCTCATCTCCCGGGCGAAGATTTCCAAATAAAGCAATTGCCAGTGCATGAGTTCCGCAGGTGATCTGGGAACGAATCAGACATGCCTCCGTATGAAAAGTATCTGCATATACTTTTTCCAGAGTATCTCGTCCAAAATCATCATAGCCGTAGCCTGATGATGACTGGAAACATTCTGCACTTACTTTGTTTTTCTGCATGGCCATCAGTACTTTAAGCTGGTTATATTCCGCAGTCTTGTCAAACTGTTCAAATCGTTCCTTCAGAGATGCTTCGATCTCTGCTCCAAAATCATAGACTTTGGATGAGATTCCAAGCTGTTCATATAATTCCTTCATGGTTATTTTATGATCCTTTCCAATTGTATCTGATTTATTGCGTCTTCTAACTGACTATCCCAAAATATCATGTTCTTTAAGAACACTCAGCATATATTCCAGAATTTCTTTTTCATCCCAGTGAAATTTGTCTTTATCAACCCAGATCACATCCGACTCCCGTCGAAACCAGGTCAGCTGCCGCTTTGCAAAATGTCTGGTATCTCGTTTCAGGATACGTACCGCCTCTTCCAGTGGATATTCCCCATCCAGATAAGCCAGGATTTCCTTGTATCCCAGTCCCTGCATGGATACCATACCACGATGGCAGCCCTCACGTTTCAGTCCTTCCACCTCTTTTACCAGTCCCTCTTCCAGCATCTGGTCCACTCGTTTGTCTATCCGCTCATAGAGGATATCTCTTGGCGCATTTAAAACAAAATATGCCAGATTATACGGACTTGTCTGTTTTTTCTGTTCTTCATTATGTGCAGATATAGGCGTACCATTCTGATGATAAAATTCCAGTGCACGGATCACACGTTTTACATTGTTTGCATGGATTGTATCCGCACTTGCCGGATCTACTTCTTTCAGCCTATCATGAAGATACTCAGCACCTTCTGTTTCCGCCAGTTTCTCCAGCTCTGCACGGTAAGTGTTTTCCTGCTGCGCCTCTGTAAAATCAATATCTCTGGTTACCGCCTGAATATAAAATCCGGTTCCTCCGACCAGAATCGGTATCTTTCCTTTTGCGTAAATTTCCTCCATAGCTTCTTTTGCCATCTGCTGGAATTTTACGATATGAAATTCTTCTTCCGGTTCCAGAACATCCACCAGATAATGCTTTACTCCCTGCATTTCCTCCGGACGGATCTTCGCAGAACCGATATCCATTTTTTTATATACCTGCATGGAATCTGCAGAAATAATCTCACCGTTTACTGCCTTTGCCAATGAAATAGAAAGACTTGTTTTGCCAACTGCTGTCGGCCCGGTAAGAACGATCAAAGGTCTTTTCATAATCACTCCTGTATAATTCTTACACGATTCGTTTAAACTTTTTTTCCAGTTCTGTTCTTGTCATTGCAATGATCGTCGGGCGTCCATGCGGACAATGATACGGATTTTCCAGAGTCAGAAGTTCATCGATCAGTTTTTCTGCCTCCTGATGTGACATAGCATGATTTCCTTTAACTGCCGCCTTGCATGCCATCGTTGCAAGTCTGGCAGCAAAAATATCCAATGTATCTTTACTGTTATCAGATGCCAGATTGTCCAACATTTCCAGAAACAGTTCTTCCTCTGTCAGTCCGTACAGATTCGATGGTACCGCACTGATGCGGTATTCTCTGCCACCGAAATTCTCGATCTCAAAGCCAAACTGTTCAAAATAATTCATATTTGCTTTCAGCACTTCTTCCTCCTGCATGCTCAGTGTCACGATCAACGGAGGGTTCAGATACTGTGAATCAATCGAATGTTCCCGGAACTGTTTTACCATGCGCTCATAATATACCTTTTCGTGTGCAGCATGCTGATCGATTATATAAAAATTGTCCTCAAACTGTACCAGCCAGTACGTATCAAAGATCTGTCCGATCAGGTCAATCTGGCTTCTGGATTCTGGCGCAAGCAGTTTCTCCTCAAAGAGTTCCAGCTGCTGTGGTGGAGTCTGTTTTTCAGTCTCTCTCGATACTGCTTCCTGTATTTTTAGTTCTTCTGCTTCCGTTTTCTGCACATAGTCTTGTTCATAATCTTGTACAGACTTCTGTACAATTTTCTGTTTAACCTGTGTATCAACCTTCTCAGGCACAGTATTTGTTTTCTCCGAAGAATTCTGAAATGACTCTGGCACTGTCTGCCTCTCTGTCAGTTTCTTCACTTCGTCCAGTTTCTGATTCTCGCGCAGTGTACCACTGAACATTTCTTCTTCATCTTTTGAAAATGCCGGACGATAAGATGCTGCCGGCTCTCGTACAACAGAATGGACTGGTTTTTGTGCTCCGTACAGTTCTTCACGACGTTTCTGCTCAAATGGTTCCGGTACAGCTGCACGCGTAACTTTTTCTTCTTTATCCTCTTTAACAGAAGAACTGTCTACAGATACTTTCGGAATCATTTCTCTTCTGGTCAGGGCTACACGTACAGTATCATAAACTGCATCGTAAACTTCCTGTTCTCTCGCAAATCGTACCTCTCTTTTTGCCGGGTGCACATTAACATCCAGATCGTTCCCCTCCATTTCCATACGAAGAGAAACAAATGGAAATTTATGCTGCATCAGGAAACCTCTGTAGGCATTTTCGATTGCTTTTGTAATAATATTATTTTTAACATATCGTCCATTGATATAATAGTTCTCAAAAGAACGATTGCCTCTGGCAATTTCCGGTTTACCAACAAATCCCTCAATTTTCATAAAGGAATTTTCCTGTGATACCTCCAGAAGTGCTCTGGCAATCTCTCTGCCATACACGCTGTAAATAACATCCTTCACGCTGTAGTTCCCGGATGTATGCAGTTTCACCTGCTTATTCTGAATATATTTAAAAGAAATCTCCGGATGGGACAGTGCAAGCTGCTCCATCAGCGTATGAATATAATTCGCCTCAGTCGTATCCGACTTCAGGAATTTGCTTCTCGCCGGTGTGTTATAAAAAAGGTTCCGAACAAGAAATGTAGTTCCTTCCGGTGCTCCCAGTTCTTCCAGTGAATGCTCCTGTCCGCCTTCGATCACATAACGGGAGCCGCTGACAGAAGACGGAGTTTTTGTGATCAGTTCTACCTGAGAAACAGCAGCGATACTGGAAAGTGCCTCACCACGAAATCCAAGAGAAGCAATATGTTCCAGATCTTCCACCTTTTCAATCTTACTTGTTGCATGACGGAGAAATGCAAGCGGAATCTGCTCTGCTTCCATTCCTGATCCATTATCCGTAATCCGGATCAGTTTCTTACCACCATCTGTAATTTCTACTGTTACCGCAGTTGCTCCTGCGTCTATCGCATTTTCCACAAGCTCTTTTACGACAGAAGAAGGTCTTTCTACAACCTCTCCGGCTGCAATCTTATCAATTGTGTTCTGGTCTAAAACTGCAATTTTTCTCAAAGCAACCTCCCATTACCAAACCACGTTTTATCATTTTTACCAGCGGTTTTTAATCTTGTTCTGCAAATTATACAAAATATTCATAGCTTCCATCGGTGTCAAATGGGTCATATCCAGATCACGGATCTCGTCCACGATATCATTGTCCTGTACCGTATCAAAAAGAGACATCTGAGCCATATCCACCTGATCATAAACAATTTTCTGTTTTTTCTTCGGAGCCGTCAGATCCTTGACTGCAGCCGTGATATCTGCATCACTGAGTTCTTCTACCAGTTCCTTTGCGCGATTAATAACGGAATCCGGCACACCGGCAAGCTTGGCAACCTGAATACCATAACTCTTGTCTGCACCGCCCTTGACGATCTTACGAAGAAATACAATATCATCGCCTTTTTCTTTAACCGCGATACAATAATTATTGACTCCCGGAATCTTACCTTCCAGTTCTGTAAGTTCATGATAATGTGTGGCAAATAAAGTCTTTGCACCACAGAGTTTCGTATTACTGATATGTTCGATCACAGACCATGCAATTGCAAGTCCGTCAAAGGTACTTGTGCCTCGTCCAATCTCATCCAGAATCAACAGGCTCTTAGATGTGGCATTTCGAAGAATATTTGCTACCTCCGTCATTTCCACCATGAAAGTACTCTGTCCGCTTGCAAGGTCATCGGATGCACCGACACGTGTAAAGATTCGATCTACAATGCCAATATTTGCTTTCTCTGCCGGAACAAAACTTCCGATCTGCGCCATCAGAACGATCAGTGCTGTCTGACGCATATAAGTGGATTTACCAGCCATATTCGGACCGGTGATAATGGAAACTCTTTTTTTCTGATTGTCCAGATATGTATCATTTGCAATAAACATATCGTTTTCAATCATCTGCTCTACAACCGGATGACGACCATTTTTGATATCCAGAACACCATTTTCATTGATCTTCGGTCTTACAAAATTGTTTCGTTCTGCCACAAGCGCAAGAGAGGCAAACACATCCAGTGCTGCAATCGCCTTGGCAGTTTTCTGGATACGTACGACTTCTTTGCCAACTTTATCACGGACATCTGCAAACAATTCATATTCCAGCGCATACAGACGATCTTCAGCTCCAAGGATCAGATCCTCAAGATCCTTCAGCTCCTGTGTAATATAACGTTCGGCATTGGTCAGTGTCTGTTTGCGAACATAATTATCCGGAACCTGATCTTTGAAAGAATTCGTCACTTCCAGTGCATAACCAAATACACGACTGTATTTGATCTTCAGTGTCTTAATGCCGGTACGTTCTTTTTCTCTTGCTTCCAGTTCAGCAAGCCACTTCTTGCCATCTGTTCTTGAACGACGATATTTATCGACATCTGCGTTGTAACCTTCGCGGATGATTCCGCCGTCTTTCTGTGCAAGCGGTGGCTCATCTGTGATCGCACGTTTGATCAGATCCGTCACATCTTCCAGCGGATCCATATCCTCAAAAATCTGTTTCAGGATCGGTGCTTCAAATTCCTGAAGGATCTGTCGGATATATGGAATCATCTCCAGTGAAGATGCAAATGCAACCATATCTCTCGGATTCGCTGACTGATAGCTGATACGGCTGATCAGACGTTCCAGATCATAGATTGGATTCAGATACTCTCGGATCTCATCACGAAGCATCGGCTTCTGAGTCAGTTCTTCTACTGCTCCCAGTCTGAGATTGATCTCTTCTGCATCGATCAGGGGCTGTTCCACATAACCTCGAAGTGTACGTGCACCCATTGCTGTCTTTGTCTTATCCAATACCCAGAGAAGAGAACCTCGTTTCTGTTTTTCACGGAGTGTTTCGACCAGTTCCAGATTACGACGACTGGAACTGTCAATCAACATAAATTTATCTGCTGTGTAGGGATGAATCGTTGCCATATGAGACAAAGCTGTTTTCTGAGTTTCATTCAAATATTGAAAAAGTGCTCCTGCTGCGATCACTCCACTGTCATAGTCCTGAAGTCCAAGACCTTCCAATGTATTTACATGAAAATGTTCCTTCAAAGTGCGTTGGCAGAGACTGTCATCAAAATACCAGTTATCTAATGGAAAAATGCATATCCGCAGACGGTCCTTCAAATCTTCTGTATCAACTCCGCTCATAAAAAAAGCGTCATTACAGATAATTTCCGCAGGGACAAATTTATTGATCTCATCCAGAAGTTTCTGAGGTTTATCTACTTCTGTAAGAAAACAGTCACCTGTGGTGATATCTGCAATGGCACATCCAAAATGATCCTCCAGAGAAACAATCGACATCAGATAATTGTTTCTGGATTCATCCAAAGATGTGGCATCCAGAGTTGTTCCCGGTGTAACTACACGGATAACTTCTCTCTTAACAAGACCTTTTGCTTTCTTAGGGTCTTCCACCTGCTCACAGATTGCCACTTTGTGGCCTTTCTCGATCAGTCGTTTGATATATGTCTCGGCTGCATGAAATGGAATTCCGCACATCGGAGCACGTTCTTCCAATCCGCAGTCCTTACCGGTAAGCGTCAGTTCCAGTTCTTTGGATACAAGGATTGCATCATCAAAAAACATCTCATAAAAGTCGCCAAGTCGATAGAACAGGATGCAGTCCTTGTAACTTTCTTTTGTTTTACAATATTCCCTCATCATCGGTGATAATTTCCCTGTGCTAACTGGAAACCCTGTATTTACGCGGTTTGTAGATGCTTTATGTTCCTCTTTGACCCACTTTTGACCCATTTTTTTTTCTTCTTCAGTGTTTCTTGTTTTTTCCAAATATTTAAACCTCTTCCTAAAATCTCATTTCATCAGCAAAATCAGCTTTCTTTTCCATACTTTTCATCATACCGTTTGTATTCATCTTTTACATACCCCTGTTCAAGATGCGTATAATACTCTGTCATTTTCTGAGTAGAATGACCGCTGATTTTACCTACCGTAGCCGGTTTCATTCCAGACTGTACACATCTTGTTACAAAAGTATGACGAAAGCTATGTGGAGTTACATCTAACATTTCTGCTTCTCGACCTTCTTTTTCAGCCTCTAATGCTTCTTGCTTATTTACAATATTTTTGATTCGCTCACATTCATCTTCAGCATTGCCAGGAAGATAACTCATTCCTGTTGATGTTGTAAATATCAGTCCAGGATATTTTTTTAGAAGATTATTTCCAGTTCCCCATTTCTTGCCTAACACTTTCTTGTCCTGATTCTGTTTTTCTTTCCAGCTCAAAAAAGCTTCAATTGCAATATCTGGCAGCGGAATTATTCTGACACTTTTCTTTTTTTTCGGTGATGTAATCTGTGTAACATAATACGGCTCAGCAAGTTTCTTTCCCTGCTTGTCATAATACAATTTGACTCTGTTTAGCGTTTTGTATACACGAAGATATTTTTCATCGAAATTGACATCTCTCCATTGTAAGGCAAGTACTTCGCCTATACGCATTCCCGTATGCATCAAAATCAAGAAAAGTTCCTCATAACGGTCTCCTTTAATGGTTTCCAAAAAGCGATGGCTTTCGTCTGTACTAAGACAATTCTCTTTTACATCCAAAGCTTCTTCTGTAGGTTCTGCCAACACTTCTCCCGGTGCCTCAATGGAAAGCTTAACTTCTGCTGTAGGATCCGATGGAATCATTTTACTGGCTGCTGCCCTCTCAAACATTTGATGCACGACACTTAATGATTGCTTGATTGATGTAGGAGCGTATCCTTCATCCTCCAATTTTTTAATCATGTCAAGAATATGTTCCGGTTTGATATCTATCAGTTTCATGTAACCGATGTATTCTTCTGTTCTTCTAAAACCATCTTCATAATTTCTTATCGTGGTTGCTTTAAGATTCCGAACCTTATAAAGTTCCATCCATTTCTCATACCATTTTGAAACGGACATACTCGAATCAAAGCCTGGAACACCTGGGAGAACCTCCGCTAAATACATGCTTCTTTGCTTTCTCACTTGCTGAAGATTTGTTCCATAGATAGAAAAAGGCGGTTTGCCAGAACCCTTAATTGTGATTCTGGCTTCATACCGCCCATCTTTTCTTTGTCGGATTCCCTTACCTATTTCTTTTCCTTTTAGATTTTTTCCCATAACATTACCATCCTTTTTCTAATAACAATAGATGATCATGCATGGCACTGGACTTAATTTTAACACAACCCCAAAAACCTTTCAAGACTGCCGATCTATCCATTTCTGAAATTTTTTCTTATCAATCAGGGTTCTTCGCCCAATTCGTACCATGAAGGTATTATTGTTCATAAGTGTTCGCATTGTTTTCTCAGAAAGCCCTGTCAGTTCACAGGCTTCCTTAACTGATATAAGAATCTTATCGTTATCTGCTGCCGGTTGTTTCTTTTTATGTATCATATATAATTACAGCCAATATCTGCAGGCAGATGATATTGGCTGTTCCTCCTCTCCTATGGATTCTATAAACGGACTTCCTGCGAGTCCCTGTGATTTTGTTTTATTTATTGTGCTGCTTTTTTACATAATATTCTACCGCTTCCTGTAAGCTGCATCCGCTCCGACGACTTTTGCTTACTACACTATTTTTACTTATCTTTAGTTTTTCGCAGCATTCCTTAAGCGATGGATAAAGGGTTCCATGATAATCAAATTCAGGATTATCTAGCATCTTTTTTCTTTTTCTTGTCATAAAATGCTCAAATGATTCTTCTATGGAACAATTTTTATCTCTGGCTCTCTGCCTTACACACGCATCCTCAATGCCATATTTTTTGCAGCATGCTCGGAGACTGGGGTATTCCGTCCCCTTAAATGTAAACTTCTGTATCCTTTCTTCGATTATCTCTTTGTTTGCAATAAAATGTTCCAACGATTCATCTGTGCTGCACCCTAATCTATACTTTCTTGAAGATACGCTGTTTGCATTCACACCATAAACCTCACAACATTCTTCCAACGTTTCATAGATTTTATTTCGGAATACAAATTCATTTTTCTTTGTCACTATTTTTTTCTTTATGAAATGATCCAGGGCCTCTTCTATACTACATCCAGTCGAGGAAGCCCGGTTACGGACACTGGCGGCACGAACATCATACTTTCTGCAGCATTCAGCAACACTTTGATATTCTTTTCCCTTATATACAAATATCTTTTTTAGTTCATCCGCATTGCTTTTTTCTATAAAATGTTTTACAGCCTCTTCCCAGGTGCAATGAATCCGCCATGCTCTGGCCCGTACACTGGTTTCATTAATTCCGTATATCTCACAACACTGTCCAAGGGAAACATATTTTTCCCCTTCATAAAAGAATGGTTCTTTTGCGCGGTGCCTTTTTTTTGATATTACCTTGTTTCCAGAATTCTCATCATTTTCGGTGGATTCCTGTGGCACGCAACCTTCCATATGAGAAACATTTTTTTCCAACGTCTCTGGCAAGGAGCTTTTGGTTCTATAGGCAGCACTTCTTACAATTTTGGGGTTCAGGCCATACGCGAGACAACATTCCGTGAAACTATTGTATTCTTTTCCCCGGAATGCAAAGATTCTTTGCTTTTTAGATTTAATGTAATGTGTAATCGCACGTGTAGAAGAAACTCCATTCTTTTCCATATACAAACGTACGGATATAGGATTTATTCCCAATTCTTCACAGCATTGAGGAAGTGATGGATACTTCACTCCATGATATGTGATTTCATGTGCCTTTTTCCATTCTATTGCCCGTTCAATTGATTCCTGTGGTGTGCACTTTCGATTCCACATATCTGTTTTAACGGAAGCTTCGTTTATATCATAAAATTCACAACAAGTCTTAATGCTGGCCCATTTTCGATTTCGGAATATGATCTCTTTACTTTTTTTCAATTCAATAAAATGTGTAATCGCTTCTTCAGTTCTACATTTATATTGATTCTGATACGCCATTACACTACGGTAACATATTCCATAAAAATCACAGCATTTATGCTTACTTTCAAAAGTTCTGCCATTGTACACAAATTTGAATTTCTCCATGTAATTTGATCTGATTTTACGTGGCATAAAAACTTCTTTCCTCCTTTTGGCGTGATTGGATCTGATACATGTCAAAACATTTTGCCAAACAAAAAAAGACACTCCAAGAGTCCATTTTACTCTTTTTGTGTCTTTATCGGTTGATCCGCAGACGCGGTATAAAGTATAAAATTCTGACCTCGTATCAGAATAAAATTTTGTGCAATCTGTTTTGCAAAATGTTTAATTTTATCGTATCATTCCAGATTCTTAATGTCAATTTCATGAATGTCTTTAGATAGTTTCAACAGAGTAGTATTTTACTCGCATCTCTGGAAACATATACATTAGCTGTTGCATAATGTAAATGCCCCGCCGGTCTTTTCACCGGAAAACAGGACATTTACAATAAGCTTTTTATATTCAGGTCAGACAAAAATTACATACATCAGAATTGGAAATGAAATAAACATAAGCCCAAAATCAACAAAGATCAATACCAGCCAAAGCAACTTTAATTTTTCCTCCAAAGCTCATCCTCCGTTTCGAGTATATTTAAGAAATTACATAAAATCCCTTATACTTAAATAAAAGAGAATTTCAGAGCTGTTTCCGTAAATATCCCAGAATTTTCACAGGAATTTCATTTTTACTTTTGAAGTTGCTTTTGTGATATATCAATCTGCTATTATGCTGCCTGTTCTTCCACTTCCAGTCTCTCTGCCTCCATTAAATCTTCCTCCAGAATTTCAGCAAGCAATTTGTTGCAATACCCAACACCGTTTACACGAACGCCTTTGCTGCGGAGTTCTTCAATCTCTTTTTTCCTGAGACTCTGACTTTTTACAGCCAGTTTATAATCTTCTTTTGCCAGTTTCTTTTTTAATTGTTTCTGCCATTTTACAAGAAAATCCCTTGCAAGCTCGATATCTTCATTCTGCTGGTTATAAAAAGTACGTGTCTGCCTTATGGTTCCATCCGGTTCCACTTCAAGCGTATAGTATGCCTCCGTTGGTTGTTCTGCCTTTCTCAAAAACAGGATATAGGATTCCTGCTGGCTCATTCGTTCATAATAGGTTTCTGTATTATTTACGCAGTGATGCATCAGTTTTGCTTCATACAAAATGTCATCCACTTTTTCCGGCACAACGATCTGATACTCTTTGTCCGCATATTCATATTTTTTCAAATCCCTGCATATACGATTCAGACCCGGATATTTCTTTTCCAGCTCTCCGGCTCTTAAAATCAAATCTTTTGCTTCTATCTCTTTTATCATTTCATTATGTCTCTGCATGAGCTTTCGTGCACGGTAGATAACAGAATCCTGCACATTCACTCCGACCCGAATTGCCATATTGAGATAATCCTTCCATGTTTTGATCAGGTTTTTCACGGATTCCCCACTTTCTGCTGCCTGCTTTTCCAGATAATTTTTAATCTGTAAAGGAGCCATACGATCCATAATGAACATAAGATCCGCTGGTTTAAGTTTTTCCAGGCACATCCATGAAATCACATCGTCACAGATCAACTTGTTTTGGGTTTTTTCAAGCAACAGCCATTGAAGAAAAATCTCTCCCCCATTGTTTGTACGTAACCTTTTCAAGCGGAACCTGTCAATTCCCAGTGCTTTTCCAAGGTTTCCGGAATCCTTACAATAAATCTGTGCTTTATTATCCATAATGTCTTCTGCGAGATGATAAAGTCCTGCTTTAATGAGCCGTTCCAGATAAGGTCTTTCTTTAACCATTTCAAAAAAACTTACCGGATCTAAATACTTTTTGGCTTTTGCATATTCGTAGAATCCTGTCCTACGGAATGTCCTGTTTTTAATACCATACAGTGATTTTCCATAAATATTTCCCATATTATATTTTTCATATGTCATATAGCCACCGTAACCTGGATACAGTGGAACCTGTAATTTACCCTGGATCCATCGGCTTTCTTTTGTCCAATGATGACGGCCGAAATAATATTCTTTTGTATTTAATTTTTCATCATACAGGATTCTCCGGCGCTCAAAGAAAGAATATACTGGTTTTTTATATGAGCTGCTTACTATGAGCATCTGAAGCTGGAATTCTCTCAAAACAAACACATTATCTCCACAGGTCTGAAGCAGGTATGCAGTCTCTTTTGGGGTTTCTATATTTTTGGCCCGGCCTAATGCTTTATATTGAATCTGATGTCTGCATTTTGGGCAATGCCCCACTGCATTATGGTGAGGATGGCTGATTGGAACTTCGCTTTCACACCAGCTACAATATCCTGTCTGATCTTTCCTGCGGCTGTAATGATAAAAGATAAAATTCTGGGTAATTCCAACTTTTTTCTGCCATCTCAGCCAGTCTTTCGGAATTTTTGGAAGTCTATCCATACACTGATCCCAGCTTGTCAGAATTTTTTCATATTTCATTCCCAGCCTCCGGTGTCTCTGCTCACGTTGATATACATACAGTGCATATAAAGCATCGTCATATTCACTTTCAAGATACTTTTGGATCAACGCTGTATCTGCCTCTTTCATATAAGAATTTTCCTGATATAACCATTTTGAGAAAATGGTCTTATCCAGCATACTATCTGACCATTTCTTTGTCCGGTAATCATACCCTTTAAAAACATCGTTCTTTTTATCAATATATAATGTATATACAGGTTTCCGACAGTCCATGGAAAGATATTCTGACAGATAAAATGCTACTTTTAAAATATTGTTTTCTACTTCTGCACGTAAATATAGCCCCCTCTGATAAATCAGCTGCTCCGTATAGTATCCCTTATCTCTTACTGGCACATCTTCTTTTGCAAGTTTTATCAGTTCATCCGTAGCTTCCAGCAATTTCATGTTACGCAATTCTTTTTTATTCATTTCCGTCCTCTCCTTCATTTTCTACTGCATATAATGTCATTTTCTCTTTTCTGCTCAAATGCAGCAGGGGAACTCCCTGCCGCATCCACTTTATCCTTTTATTTACGCCGCTATTTCAGTAGGGCTTTCTTCGTTTTCTGCCGATTCCACTGGTAGGTTCATTAAGTCTTTCTCTAAAAGATCAGCCAGAAGTTCCCCAGCAAATGCTCCGCCATGGACAACTACATGCTTATCACGTATCTCCTGATAGTTCTGCTGCCTGAGCTTCCTGCTTTCTTCTGTGCTCTTACGATCTTTTTTGGTTAATCGCTTCTGAATTTCCTTCTGCCACAATGTTAAAAAAGAAGTCACCTTATCAATGTCCTTATTTTGACGGTTAAATTCCGCACGTTTTTGCCGGATGGTTCCATCTGGTTCAACTTCCAGTGTATAAAACGGTACTTTCGGATTCTCTTTTTCCCGCAAAAACAGGATATAGCTTTCCTTTGAAACGATCCGGTCAAAATAAGTATCCGTCTTATTTACACAGTGATGAAGCGTATCACCTTCATATAGGATGTCATCGATACTCTTTGGCGCAATGACCTGATATTCACCGTCACTGAACTCATATTTTTCTTTCAAATCAATGAGATGTTTCTGAAATCCGACATACTTTTCTTCCAGCTCCCTGCGTCGGATTCCGCGTTTCATTTCTTCTATCTTCAAAACCGCCTCTTTATGGCGCAGTTGAAGATCTCTGGTACGGTAAATAATTGAATCATGTATATCCATTCCCAGTCTTTTTGCCATAGAAAGATAATCGTTCCACACCTGCAGCACATGGCTGATATCATCCCCGGATTTTTCTGATTGTTTCACAAGATAATGTCGAATCTGGCAGATGCTCATCTGATCCAGAACAAACTTCAGGTCGTTTGGTTCAAATTCTTCTTTTACCATCCAGCATATTTCTTCATCCCCGATTGTTTTTCCTGTACTCTTTTCAAGTTGCAGCCATTTAAGTTCTTTTACCCCGCCATTCATATCTCGGAGCCTTCGAAACTCTTTCTTATCTACGGACAGGAATTCTGTTGGTTTCCTGCCTTTTCTTTTTATTGCATCTGCTGCCCTGTGGTCCAGTACATCATCAACTAACTGGAAAAGCCCCGCTTTTACAATCTGTTCCAGTACCGGGTATGTCTTCCACAGGTAAAGATATTTTCCAGGATCTATCTTTTTCTGACCAAGGGCGTACTCACGCAGACCTGTTTCTTTTAATTCATGCCTGGACAGATCCGACAGGGTGTAAGGATAGACCATCCCTTTATACTGAATACCGCAGCAAGTATAATACCAAGGTTCCCCATATGAAATCCATCGCATTTCCCGCTGTTTGAACAGACCATAAACAAAATTTGAAATTTCCTCTCCATTTGCAGAGAAGATTCTTCTCTGCTCTTCATGGCAGGTAGTTTCGCAATCTGTATAGCCGCCCTTTTTATACCACGTTCTGGCATGAAAGATCCGGAGCACAAAACCAGAAGTCTTGCGTCTCCTCTGGATAAGATAGACTCTGTACCACTTTGTACAAAATCTTCCAGACTTTCCCACGGAACGAAAAGTAATCGGTTGTCCACACACGTTACAATGTCCTTTCTGGTTATATTTGGGTGAACGGATTGGAACATGCTTTTTGCAATATGTACAGTATCCTTCTGTAGCACCATTTTTCTGATACTTGTAGAAGATATAGTGTTCCGTAATTCCATATTTTGAAACCCATCCGATCCAGTTCTTAGGCAGTCCAGATACAGTTTTCATCACCTGGTCCCATGAATCTGTAAGTTTTTTATCATGACGTATCCTTTGTTCTTTACGGATATTCGCCTGAAACTCTTCCAGTGTCCGGATTGCAGGCTGCATTGTCTTTAAATATTTTTGGATGATCTTTGTATCACAGCCATTTACATAGATGTTGCCCAAATTAGTTCTTACATCCCATAAGATACTTTCAAGAAGTGCCTTTCTCCATTTTTTTAATTTTTCATCATAGGTAATAAACCGTCTCTCTTTTCTGCTGATAAACAGACGGTACCTTGGAAAGTTTATATTCTCCTCAATATCCGTTACGGCAAACAGATACACTTTTAAAATTCCTTTTTCTACTGCTGCCCGACAATACATCCGATATTTTCCGGGTTCACCCCTTTGTTTCTCCAATGGACTCAAAGATATTTCAGTTTTCTTTGCATCTGCGATATGTCTGTTCATCACTTTTAATGGTTTTAATTCCATCAACATCTTTTTTCTCATAACTCCACCAGCTTTCCAGTCACATCAATCCATGCTTCCTCCGGATATTTCCGACCATCGATACAGATGACCCCAATTTCCAGTATCTGGCTGTTACCAGGCTGCTCCTTTAAAAGTAACAGCAAATCGCCCTTTTGTCCTTTGGCTTTGGGGTCTTTTCCACGTACAATGCAAAATCCGTTGCAGCTGGTCCCGTTTTCTTTTGCAACATGGGAGTTCCATTTCCGGTTTGGATATTTCGCCATGTAGGCAGCTCCATGTAATAACAGGCTTCTCAATTCAATTTTCTTTAACAGGCGCATCTTTGTGCAGGAGATTTTTGAATCTTCTCCATCTTCATCCAAATCCCCTGATGCATCTACTATGTAATACACGGAATTTTTCCAATTCGGATAATAGCAGAGACAATCCAGTGGGTTTTCTGCACAATGAAATCCATTTTGTCTACAGTTTGCTTTTTCCGTTTCATTTATGCCATACTCCTGAAACTGAAAGCCTCGACATTTCAAATCCTTTTGAAATCCTTTATATGCGATCATATCCTTCTCCTTTAACTCTCTTTCGGCTGCATCATGTCAAACAAGGACATCTGCCCGGAATCTTTTGATTTTTTCTTGCTGATATGTTTTTCTTCCTGCTCCGCTGCTTCTTTGGGATACACCTCGGAATCTTTCTTTGTCCCCGGGTTTTTCGGTATTGTTTTCGTTCTCTTATTTACCAAATCCCATTCCTTTTGAATCTTTTTCTTTTCTTCCTGCTCTTTTTCTGCTATTTCTTTTTCATCATCTTTCGCATAATATTCAAGTACCCATGGAAAAACCTGGTCGCTGGAGAGTGCCAGGCCTGTATTGGCCCGAATGCCGTTCTCTCCCCTTTTTTTGGCTGCCTCCAGTGCAATGTTATAGGCTTTTTGCGTCACGTAATCCAAACATCTCTGAAGCATCTTATGTTTTTTTAACACCTGTGCATCTAAAGCAGAATCCGTTTTGGCAAGATTTACGAGATACTGTCCTATGATGTCTGCAAATCCTGCATCCTTTAAGGCAAACATTTCTGCACGCAGTTTTTCAGACGCATTCGCAAACTTTCTTTCCTCAATCGGTATATCAACCAGCCGGTAGCGGCTGCCCTGAATAAATTCCTCTGTCTGTTTTTTGGAAACTGCATGTGCTTTGGCAAGTTCCCGCACACCATCCATATTCCCACTCTGGCGGTAATGCAATGCTGCTGTATTTAATTCTTCTGCAGTTTTTATGATCTCATTTAACATAATCTGTCCCTTCTTTCCTGATAAAAACATGAGGCAGAAGAAAAAATCTCCTGCCCCTGCCTGCCTTTTTATGCCGCGTTCATTTCCTGTTCCCGTTCAGCCGCTTCCATTTCTTTTTCTACTTCTAATGCAATCCTGCGTCTCTCTGCATCATCAGAATCCAAAAGGCTGATCATTTCCAGTACAACACGGCGAACCCATTCATTTTCCTCCCATCCTGCACTAATCTGACGGGCTTTTTCTGTCAGTTCCTTCCAGTCAGCATCTTCCAGATCCCTGCCACGATATTCCTTATAGAAAGAATAGATTTCTTTCATGGCTTTCGGTGCCTGGATCTTTGCCGCTTCATCCAAATTGGAGAGGAGCCCCATCAGCATGGGATGGTTTTTATATTTTTCAATCAAAGGACGGATACCGGTCTGTATTTTACCCGTATAAAGTCCTAAAAAATCATTAAATATTCCTGCAATCAATTTCTGATCTGTCATTCGTTTCCTTCCTTTCTGTGAATTTTCTTACTCTGCGCCTGACCGTAGATGGAAAACACTGAAATGCTTCCGATACTGCATCCTGGCTGTATCCCTGATCAAGAAGAGCCTTCATAGCCGCTGCCATTTCTGATTCCTTGTGCTTTTTTATGGACGGTTTCCGAACTTTCTTTTTCAGTATTTTCCGGCAAAGCGGATGATCTGGTCCGTATTCGTACATTGTGCTGGCTTCCGCTGCATTCAAATCGCACAGGATTGCGATCAGCAGACAGTAATATCCCTTATATTCGTCGTCTTTCATGCCGCACCACCTTTATTGCCTGGTTTTCAAATGTACCTCTTTACCCTAATCTGCTTTAAGTTCTTTTTGATCAAGACCATTTTCGAGCAGATATCTTTCCGTACCTTCTGGATCGAGCTGCGCAAGTCGTGCAAGATTAAACTCTACGACATAATAGCTGCCATAATTGATTTTCCTCTTACCTATAACTTTTCCGAGTTTATACTTCTCAACAAACGCAACTTTCGCTTTTGCTCCGCAATCCGAGATTATTGCCTGTCCTGGTCTTAGGAATCCCATAACTCCAATTGTAAGATCTCCGAATAATTCCAGCTTTTCCTCACATTCCTTTTGCTTTTGCCATAATCCGATATACAGGGATCCGTTGTAGTACATATTCACTCTGACATATAATTCCTCATGTCCACATTCCCAGTCATATCCCAATGGTTTTTCATCTTTTCGAATGCATATATCCTGTCCCATATTCTGCCTCCTTTTTTGATTTTCCTGTTCATCTTTTATGGATTATTTTACATTTCCTCCCTTCCTGTTTTTTTTGCACACTTCACATTTCGTTTTTGGACAACAAAAAAAGACACCAAAAATCTTCTTTTGATTTTTGATGTCTTCCTATTGATTGATAAAAGGCATTCGCCTAAATGTTGCTTCCGGAACAGCATATCCGGAACAAAAAACTTTACTGCGTGGCAAACCATGCATAAAAATAATCCATTTATATGGTAACACAATATATTGTGTTCGTCAACAGAATACCGCAAACGGAATACTGTATCTTGTTGTTTTATCATTTTTCAAGTACGCTTACCATTTTTACTTCTATGCTATTTCTACGTCTATCAGGAAAATTTCCAAGGCATCATATATTGGAATATACTATGAAAAACAAGATTCCATAAGAGAGTGACGCTCTGCTGAGGATATGCAGAGCGTCACTCTCTTATGGGCTAAGATTTGTGCAAATTATAATAATACGTCCTAAAAAGGAAGGAGGCCAATACTTTCGTACCGGCATATGAAAAAGAAAAATATCTAAAAATGAGATACCTTAATTAGCATCTGCAACTATTAATATACCGTATATTTATGACGATATTATGATGTATTTTTTTTAGTTTTGTAAAAGATGCATTCTTTCTTTATTGCTATTATCCAAAGTTTCTTTTATATACCTCTTATCAATTCAATAATAAAAAGCAATATAAGTAAAAGAAATAGCAATCTCTGCCAAGCATTTTCATAAAAACATTTCCAAACTCCTAGTTCTTGATAAGCACTTATTTTAAATGCCAAAATGTAAAACAATGTTATTATTAAAATATGATGTCATCATAAACTCTAACAATTCATGACAATATTTTTTATCTTCTGTCGCTCCTGAAATACTTTTCAAAAAATCTATCCAGTAGAGCTGATCCTCCTTCTCATATATGGAAATTCCCCACTGATTAAATTTTATATTTGGGAGTAGTTTTCCATGTACATCATACAAATTTTTTTGAACTACATCATCTGGAATTCCCAAAGATATTCTTTTTTTGATTTGTCCTCGATTTATATACTCATATATATCTTCAGAATATAAAATTTTTTTGTTTACTGGCTTCCATACAGCCACAAATTCATGTACTAACGACATTTATTCGCCTTTCATTGTCTACCATAACTTATAATTTTGCCAAGGTTTTTATTCCCACAAATATCAATATATTTACCATTTTTCTTCCAACGAGTAACGTTTGGAGTGCTCCCATTTACTTTTGAGCTCTTAGCTCCACTTAAATTACTCTTGAAATTTCTTGCACTTTGTGCATATGAAACGATATTTGTTGCACCAACGCCATGTTTTCCAAAATGATAGTTTAAACTTGCAGCAACTGATGAAAAGCTTCCACGATGCCACATATTTAAGAGATTTGATGGTATATATCTGGATCCTTTTGTTGTGCTGCTACCAATGCTATCCCCTCCATCTGCTGCAACTGTATATACAGAAATATCCTCATGACATTTTTTTCATGTTGATATTTACAGTCTTCTGCGTAGTTCCGGGTTTTGCCTTTAAAACAGTTACTTTTTTCTTAACGTTTCTTATTGTAACAGTTGCTTTTATAGTGTCAATAGAATCCAAACCAATATTTTTAAATTTTAGAATTACAGAGGTTGCCGTAGCATCAAAATTTACTATCAGTCGGTTCGGTAGTAAATTCGTCCTTGTTTTCGGGACATCACTAACTTCATGACCTGAAATCTCAATGAAGAAGAATATTTCTTATTAGATAATGAGATTGAGTTTACCAAAAAGGTTAATTTATTATTTATGTGGTGTTTGATGCTGAAAATACTTCATTGGTTGGATATTTTCCATTAAATAATACATGACACATTACACTAATATCCTTTACTCTCGATTATTCGTC
>NZ_CAKRXI010000002.1 GCF_934424005.1 uncultured Blautia sp. | reverse complement strand
CTTAAACTACTACCGTGTCAAGGACATTGGTAGTAGTTTCTCGGATACACTCCAACAAAGGAAATCTGCGGCAGAACTCTGTAATCGTTTAATACGATCCTAATTTCCATCGATGAGAAGATTTTTTCCAAGACCGTGCTCGAACCGGTAGGGCTGGCAGATTCTTCTAATATTATGTACATGAATATGGACGGTACTGTTCTTTCCTCTTGGGTATGGGAATTTCTCCCTCGGAATACGGGAAACGATTTCATCAGTAAATCTCAAAAAGGTATGAAACCACAGATTTAGCTTCTATGATCTCATACCTTTTTTCTTATCACATCATTCTTCTATTTCTTAGATATTTTCGTTTCTCAGATCTGATACCACTTGATCTCATTTGCTTCCATGTGAAGTTCGAAGCTGCTTCCGTCGCCTTTGTATACAACGGTATCCTGCGGTTCGTAGGTGTTGTTTACAACACAGTATTTGCCGTTCTTTACATAAGCGTGGACTTCTACATTGTAGTTTGTGGAATACCAGCAGTTCAATTCTTCCTCTGCAGATGCGGACCAGAGGACTGCACGATAGAGGACACGGCTGTTCTTGAAGCTGTACGGAAGTCCGCTGATATAGACACCGCGACCTTTTCCGAAGGTCTTGACCGCCATCTGTACTTCCTGGTCTTTCTGGATCAGGATCTCGGTTCCGTCAAGTGCATAGATATTTTTCTTTCCTTCACCAAAATCAACGTCTCCGTCACTGTCTGCCAGAATAAAGTGATCTCTGTGTTCTTCCCAGTTGTATTTGTCTTTGTTCAGGTTAAATCCGTTTTCTTCTTCTACTCCAAGCACATCGTCAAGCTGGAAATAATGTCCCTGCCACTGATGGGCTGCCGGTTCGCCGACTCCGATGAAGCCGCCGCCGTTGTAGACAAATTCTTTTACGGCAGTGATGATTATTTCGTTTACCCAGTACTCGCCGCCGCTCTGTGCAGTGTCTGCGTCGCCTACGTTGATCACAACATCAAAGTTTTTCAGCAGATCTTTATTTTCCAGGATATCATCAAAACTGATGAAAGAAACATCAAACGGTGCGCCGCTCAAGGCCTCAATAATTCCAAAATAAGAATAGTTCTGTTTGTAATAAATTGCGTGATGTACCATGTGATTGCCCCAGGAGCGCATTTTGCCCCAGCAGTTCAGGACCGCTACACGTTTCACACAGTATGGAGTCACGCCCTGGATGTTATCATAGAGTGTACGGAATTCCTGGCATACCTCTTTGATATACTGTACAAAATCCGGGAATTCCAGAGCAAGTTTCAGGTATCCGCCGTAACCGATCCTCTGGATCGGGCTTCGAAGGATCGCACGTCTTGCTGTTACCCAGTTTACTTTGGCTTCTTTGACCGGATCGCCGCCCTCATGGAAGGTATCCGGGAAAAAGTACGGAAGGAAACGTCCCTCTGTATATTTTACATTCTTGATATCGCTGAACAGACGTAAGGTCGCACCGTTTCCAACACTTCCAACGACAGCATCCAGTCCGATGGATGCAAACTCGTCCATAAACGGCTCCATGCCGATCCAGTGATCGCCCATAAACATCATGGCTTCTTTGCCGTATTCATGGACAATGTCTACCATCTCTTTGGCAAGCTTCGCAACTTCTCTTCTCTGGAAAGCCTGGAAGTCCTTGAATTCTTTGGACGGAATACGGTATGTATTATTCATGTAGCCCTGGTCGATGATATATTCCGGACGGAACGCATATCCCACTTCTTTTTCAAACTGTTCAAGTATATACGGGCTGACAGATGCGGAGTAACCGAACCAGTCTACGTACTTTTCTCTCGCAAGCTCATCAAAGATCAGGGTAAACTGATGGAAAAATGTCGTAAAACGTACCACATCCACGTATTGATGCGTATCAAGGAAACGGCGGAGACGCTCCAGGGAATGTGCCCTTGTCTTCGGCTGGCGCACATCGAAAGTGATCTGCGGCTCTACGTCCTTCCAGTCGTTTACAACAGCATTGTACATATGGACCGGGTCCCACATGATATATGCCAGAAAGCTGACCGTATATTCATGAAAAAGCTTCGCCGGTGTGATCACGACATTTCCGCTCTCTTCGTCATAAGACCACTGATCTGTCGGAACGACTTCACCTGTAGTACGGTCAATGACTTCCCACCATCTGGTAATGTCGTCACGGGTATTTACTTTCAGCATGTCCGGGTAGAGATGATCCATAAGGTGGATCTCAAGTTTCTCCTCCGTTGCTGTGTGGAAAGAACTCATGATGTACATCTGCTGGATCTCATCCGGGTTTGCCTTTGCCCATGCATTGTCTTTTCTTGTTGTATAGTAAGTAGCGTAGATCTTTGCTCCTGTGTCTTTGAGTTCTGCCGGGAACTCTGTTCCATCACAGTCACGGATCGCATCTGCTCCCCATTCCTCTACGATATCCAGTGTTTCCTTTACCACATCCAGGTTTGTCGGGATCGTAACTCTGCCTTTGTTCTGGCTCATAGGTGTACCTCCGTTTTATATTTATAGATTTCTTTTATCATCTGTTTCTGTTTTCTTTCAGATACTATCAGAATACGTCGTTTTTGTCTGTTTTTCAACATCGTTCTTGCTATGCTTTTTAGAAATCTTGCGGTATTTTATCTTTTATGCTATTCTGACAGTTGAAAATCTTTTTTGACCCGGGAGGTACATATGAGCACACGTTTTTTTTCTTTTTCAGATGATACACCTTTTTCAACGGAAGCGGTTCTTGTGAACGCCTCTTCTTCCCACTATGAGGAAGACTGGCCCAGTATCCCGCATACCCATGCCTTTACAGAGCTCTTTTATGTCAGTGAGGGAAGCGGGGAATTCCTGATTGAAAACCAGCGTTTTTCTATTAAAAAGGATGACCTGATCATCGTCAACCCTCATATCCAGCATACGGAAACTTCCTTAAGTGCCTCACCGCTTTCTTATTATACAGTCGGTGTGGACGGAATCAGTTTTTCCTTTCAGGATCAGAAGGAATTCCAGATCTTTCACTGTCGCCAGAAGCACGCTGACCTCTTGTTTTATTTTCATTCCCTTTTTCAGGAACTGGATGAAAAAAATGATGGTTATGAAGAAATTTGCAAACACACTCTCGCCATTCTGATCGCCCAGCTTCGCCGTTTTGCCGTCTCTGATTTCCAGCTGTTCCCATCCTTTCATCCGAGCAAAGAATGTGCCCTCGTCAAGCGTTATCTGGATTCCCACTACAGCGATGACATCAATCTGGAACAGCTTGCCAGCTTAAGTCATCTGAATAAATATTATCTGAGCCACGAATTCACTCGCTACTACGGGATCTCCCCGATCAGCTACCTGACCCACCGCCGGATTGAAGTATGCAAAAATCTCCTGGAAAATACAGACCATGAAATTTCCGATATCGCTCATCTTGCCGGATTTTCCTCGCAGAGTTATCTGGCACAGAGTTTCCGGAAATACTGCGGCATGACTGCCGGAGAGTACCGCCGCAGCAAAAAAAATCAGACGATATGACAGATGACATCTGCTTTCAGCATTACTTTCTTCTCAATTCCATTGTTCAAACGTGTGCGTACCATATCTGTCTGTGATCGCAGACTGCAGTTTTCTTCTTTTGTAACGTGAAGCTGATTTTTCAAAAGCTTCAACGCACGCTCTCCATCTCCGAGATAAGATAACGGGCATAGTGAAACATTTTTGTTATAAGATCATTCTGCACGCCGTGATCCAGCGTAAGATCCATCCGGTCAAAATATGCTGCATATGCCTTCTTGTGAGCTTCCTTCAATTGTTGATATGAAAGGTCGCAGATCTGTTCCAGCATCTGTTTCTTTCTGGATAAGTAGGCGTCCTGTGCCTGAAAATCCGTTATCCCGGACAGATAAATATACCCATCACCATCTGCAGTTACAAGAAGCGTGTTGTCTTTTTGGCGGATACAGCCTTTCGGTGCCTGCACGGAAATACCGATTGCAAACCGTGTTCCTTTTCCTTCTTCATAGACGATCGGCTGCTCACAGGAATAATACGACGATGTCGCATAGACCGGAGCCTGCCCCTCCAGCACAAGTTCACTTGTCCCAAAACCGGAACAGACGTGTCTTATCTGGCTGTCCAGGGAAATACGCAGTTCCACCGTTTTCACAATCAGCTCATCCCGAACGATTTACCCTTCAACGGCAGTCCTGCCACTTCTGCCAGACGACGCACGCCCATTTCTGCTGTAGAAACCGCACTCTCCACATGATTAAAATCTGTTGCACTGTAATCAAACAGGATATTCGCCTGTGCCTCAAATTCTTCATCACAGTCCCAGAAATAGAAACGCATCGGTTCGCATTCAAACGCATTGATCTGATATCCGACATCTCCCTGCGGGAGTTTGACGCCTCCTAATTTCTCAAATGCAGCTTTCAGTTCTTCCACATGTCCTGAAAAGGTTTCCGCGAGTACATCCGTCACACCAACTTTGTATGCAGGTCCAAACGGTCGTGCATTCCGAAGATCTGCAAACGGTACCCATTTATCCATAAAAAAAGCATTCTCCTTTACATAGCCCAAAAGCGTATAAATATTTAGCATTTCCGTTGCATTTGCTTCGCTCTTTCCATCCAGACGCTCAATCCTGCCATCATCCAGACGGACTCCAAATGGCACCTCAAAATGTGTGATCTTCAGATATCCATCCTCTTCTTTTAATTCAGGAAGTCTTTTCTTCAGCTCTTCTTTATCCATCTGAAGAAATTTTTCTGCCCATTCATCACATAATTTTATATAATTGGATACCTGATTATCCTCTCTGTTCCGCAATACACGTTTATCCATGATATTCTCCATTATACTGAATCAAGATTACATCATCCACCTGCGGAATTGAACGGATCTTCTCAATAAAATCCATATCATTCTGTCTGCAGAATATCTCCACTGCCATCTCCGTCTTTTCTTTTCGCATGGTTTTTGATTTGATAAAATATTTTCGTTTTCCAAAGGCACGGATTACCTCATCCCCGGCCTCATCTCCTGTATAGTGTATCACGGCAATATAGATTTTTCCACTCTGCTGTTTATGATAAAACAGAAGGATCATCAGTATCATGATCAGTGCTGCAAGAACTGCCAGCATATACATTCCCGCACCTACCGTAATTCCTGTCGTGATCGCCCAGAAAAGATACAAAAGATCCATTGGATCCTTCACCGCTGTTCGAAATCGCACAATGGACAATGCACCGACCATACCAAGCGAAATAACAATATTTGTACTGATTGCCAGTGTTACCATACACGTAAGGACCGTCATTCCAACCAGTGTCACAGCAAATGTTCTCGAATAAATGACTCCCGCATAAAATTTTCTGTAAACCATAAATATCAGGACACCCATGATAAATGCTGCTGCCAGTGCGATCAGAATTCCCGGCACATCATACTGCGTGAATACTCCTGATTCCAGAACTGATTTTTTCAACATATCTTTTACACTCATAATAATTTCCTCTCCTGCGTTTCATACCAGTATTCAAATCCATTCATGTATCTCGTCTTTTCATAACATAAAACATATTTAGAAACCGCAGTAAACTCCTCTGCCTGAGGCGGAAGAATCTCCCGCACGATCTGTGGAAGCATTTCTGTAAATTTCACTTCCATTACAAGTTTTCCGGGCTCCAGGACCGGCAGCGTCGGAAGGGAAGAATCAAACAGATCAAAGCTGCCTACTGCTGCTCTGACATCTGCATCAAAAGTGATCCTTACCGTGCCTTCATCCATGATCCACGGTTCCCTGTCATAATCCACGATCGTTCTCGGCCGCATCACATTGCTCATACATTCTATATAGAACTCTCTGCACAGCGCATATGGACTGTGCAGAAGAAACCCATAGTCTCCGGCAATGATCTTTTCCGTTTCCTCTCTTGTCAGCGGAGCACTCTCTTTATATATGTAACTGCCGAATTTCTTCTTACGTTCAAGTTTGATCGAACGGTCACTGCAGTTATAAATACGGATTCTGTATTTCTTTCTCATCAGAATACCTGCCTCCTTTTCCTCGTAGGCACTATTCCAGTAATCATCAAAATACAGACTCCGAATCATATATCCATGTTCCCCAGCATGCGGATCCAGTTTCAGAAAAGGCTTCATCCGCAGCTTCAGGATTTCTTTTTCACTGGTGCTGATCAGATATTTCCATTCGTTTCGATAGACTTCCTTACTGTTCTTCATAGACATCTTCCTCAATCTGACCGTCTTCCGTCACATAGAAACATTTCATTCCATAACTTTTACCTTCATCTGTAACATAATAGTCAAACGCATCCTGTGTATAGCCTGCCGTATTGGTCGCTCTCACCCTGACAAAATACTGTCCCGGCTCCGGTACATCCATTTCTGCCTCCGGCATGACCTGTCCATAAGAACTGTAAATGACATTCTGGAACTGATAATCCGATGCCACATCTACAGAGTACGTAATGTCCTGTGCCTGAAAATCATATGATACATCCCAGTTCAGCTTCAATTTTCCATCTTCTATAGACGGTACTCCAATAAAAAATGGCATTGGTTTCTCAAGACTTTCTTTATATGCTTCATAATTCTGTTCAATCTCGTCCGGGATTGCAGCTGCAACCTGATCATACTGCTCTGATGTAAGTGGTGCATTCATTGCATCCGGCATGACATATACATACGGTTTTACCACTGCTGCATAATTCTGTACCATATTCTCAACGGTATCATGATTGAATTTATCCTTCAGATCTTCCATTGCATGATCCAGTTCTTCGCGGAAAACTTCAGATTTCAGACATCTCTGAAAGAGTACATTTCCCCAGTAATTGCTGACTCCACTTTCCCAGCTGCTCTGATCCGAATATCCTTTAATCTCATTTTCTGTTTTCATCAATGCCCCGTCATTATCCCAGCTGATCAGATACCAGGTTTCTGAATTCAACGGACTGTAAAGATATGTATTACGACTCTGCGTATCTGAATTTCCTGTCAATATCTGAAAAGCCATCCAGTACGTCAGATTCTCCACATCAAAATGCTCCTTCAGAATCGTGTCAATCGAAACCGAATAATCATTCAGTTCATCCAGCATTTCAATCAGCTTACTATGATCGGAATTTCCCTTGATCTCCAGATAATTTTCAAACTGAACTTTATCATAATCCGGATCATCTTCTTTCTTTATTACATCTTCATAACGATAAAATTCAAAATAATTAATTTTATACAACTGCCCATTAGAATCCAATCCATGATTTTTCATGCCAGTCTTATTGAGCTGTTCTACCTGTGTATACAGTCCATAATCCTCAAAGCTGTCGCTGTTACCATCTGTGCAGTCTTTGACATACAAATGAACAAACTGTGTCCTCAGACTGATCATCTGTGGAATTTTTTTGATCATATCATAAGCCAGTTTATTACGAAAACGAACCCCCTCACCCATATGCTTATTCAAATTTATGGTTCGCTGTCCTCTCCAGGTGCCTTTGTTCTTTTTCAACTCGATTTTATAGTTCTTCTGTGCATACTTTGAGGAAGTCTGTCCACGGATCTTGACAGTCGCATTAGGAATCGTCTCTCCATATCCAACTTCTCCCTGTACAGGTCCATTCTCATCACCTACCTGCAGAAGTGCGGCAGCCTCATACCGGGCAACTCCCATATTTGCATAATCATAAACAGAATAACTGTTGATCTCACTCCAGGAATGATCCGTATTTTCTGAACTGTTTCCCCTTGAAACCGTCAGATACATCGTAACCACACTGGTATCATCATCGTTCTCATAAAGGCTGTCTTTATCACGCAGATGCATATCATTAATATTCTGTGAATCCGCTTTTTTTATTTCTGTATTTTCCTCAGATGCTGTGCTCTCCTCCTGACTCTGTTCTTCTGCCACATTTTCTCTGTCCAATGCACACCCGCTGCACATGAACAGGACAAGCAAAAATGCCAGTATTCCTGACCATCTCTTATAGTTTTTCATTATCCAGACTCCTCTCAAGTTTTTCATCCAGAAAATAACCAAGCCTTGTAAATACACCTGATTTATCTTCCTCCACAACCGGCTGTACACTTAGTATATAATACGGAAGTCTGCGTGTATAATAATCCAGCCGGCACACTGCGATCAAAAAGAAAACCGCACTTCCGATCAGAAATCCAAATCCATAGTATACCTGCGGAAAAAAGAGGGAAATCACTGTACACACCGATGTAGAACCCGCAAAGATTCCTGCCGTACAAACAGCACCTTTGTAATCTGTAAAATACAATAAAAGAAGAAGCACCGTATTTGCCACTGCATAGAGTCCATATCCCACACATAAAATACGAAAATATCCTTCCATCAGATCATTGAACCCCAGCGGAAGATACTGAAGCAGACTTCCGCCAAGTGAAATAGCCAGAGCAGTTGTCAGCAGCTGTTTCAATGCAGTATATTTCAATTCCATATTCAATACTTTTTTCATTTCTTCACCAGCCTGATGAATATCCCCGATTGCTCCTCTGTCATTAAACAGACTGTAATAGTTTTTATATTTTGGATAAAAATTAACCTCTACGGAAACCACGAAATTCACAGTCGTGATCAGAATTGTCAAAAATGCAACCAGTGCCGGCACATCATAATATGGTGCCCCGTAAAAAAGCCCCTGCACTTTCACTCTGATCGGTCCGCACCACATGATCACCAGATGAGCAAACATTCCAATATTGATAAACAGACCAGTAAAAGCCAGCGGCAAAAATTCATCTACCCAGTGCAGGAAGAAAAATGCACTTTCTCTTCCCTGTGGAAAATACTGGTACAAAAGAATCACATCCCAGAGAAGCATGACTCCATAGCCGGCACATACTGCGACCAGGAGTGCTTCCACATGTGGAATTCCTAGTATGAGCAGAATCCATCCGATCAGAAATGTAACCAGGATCGCACTTGTAAATGACAAAAGGATTCCCCTATAATCTTTAATGGCAGTCAGATAACTCATTGCATTCCATGTGATGATCAGTTCACCAAAGAAACACAGACATAAAATCCCGTCTGTCAGACCACATCCGGAAAACAAAAGAAAAATCCCGTACAGGATACTTCCCACCGTCAGCATGATTCCTGTAGAGCCCCAGAAAGATGGCAGAATTGCTTCATAGTTTTCCTGATAAAGCATATCCGCAATAAACCGGGTTACAACCATGGACAGAAAACTGGTTACAAGAAGTGATGCCAGAAGCGTATAGGTGATCATGCAGACAAGCAATTCCCGGCTGTGCCTGGTTCCGCCTGTAACATCACACAAGAACATCACCCCCAGCAGCAAAAGGACTCCCAGAAGCATAGGCCCCGTGCAGACGATACCCGCATATCCATAAGCCCGGAATGCCGCAAAAAGGCCACGCCTCTTAAAAAGCTTTTTGAGCTCAAATCCGATTCCAGCCATTTTTATCTTCGACCTCCCTGTACAGTTCTCTGTATTTTTCGATCATCCGTTCCTGCCTGTAATAAGCCTTTGTTCTTGCCTGTCCATTCGCTCCCATGCGCAGTCGCCGATTTCTTGATGCACACATTTTTTCCATTGCATCGGCAAGTCCCTCTCTGTACATCGGCGCCACATAATACCCTGCTCTTCCATAAGGATCTCCATCATTTCCTTCAAGAAGCTCCTGACAGCATCCCACATCTGTTGTTACGCAGGGACGTCGGGCCGCAAAAGATTCCAGCACTGACAGTGGCTGTCCCTCAGAAATACTGGTCAGAATCGTAAAATCCAGTTTTTCCATGTATTCTATGATATTAACTCTTCCTGTAAAAATAATATTCTGAAGTTTCAGCTGTTCTACAAGTGCATAACATTCCTGCGCATATTCTTCATCATCGACACCGCCCATGATATGCAGCCTTACATTCTTCACCCTGGCAGACAATTCATAAAATGCATAGATCATCGTCTTAATATCTTTGATCGGGGCAAGCCGGACCACCGCTCCAATATCCACCCAGCCATCCGGTTCTTTCAGCGGAATTCCGGACAGTCTGTCATAATCAATTCCATTTTCGATCACTCTGCATTTTTTTGCATCGCATCCCATCTGAATCTGTGTCCGCATCGCATTTGTAAACAGACAGGTCACCTGAAACGCTCTCTGATAGATCAGATCCGACAGCATATAGAAAAACGAGATCCATTGTTTCTTAAAAGATGGAACGACCCATTTTGCACGTATGATCTCTTCTTCTCTTTCTCTTGTATAAATACCATGTTCCGTAAGCAATACATCCCTGTGATAGACGTAGCCTCCCAGACATGCCAGCAGACCGCCATACCCTGTACAGATTGCATGATACACATCTGCTTCAGGCACTTTCGTCCCCATCAGATACAAAACCGGCAGCATCATGGAACGCATCGTATGAAATGCATCTGCAAACGCAATATACGGATATTTTTCCAGACAGTTCTGTGTAAGGATCTCAAGAAATTCCTCACTTTTCAAAAACGACATGGGATTCAGCTTTTTATCATGATACAGTCTGAACAGTACATCCCAGTCCGGTCTGCAACACTGCATCAGTTCTTTCAGACTTTCCACTTCCTCCTCTGAAAAAACGTGCCGCATCTTTCCCGCATCCTTTACCCGGAGTGCATCATCCAGAAACACCTCATGAACCTCCGTCACATTCTCCGGCAGTTCATATACAAATTTACCTTTTTTATCCGCAGAGGCACCGATCACCCACAGAATAAATTCATGTTCTTTCATTTTGTTGATATACTGGTGCATCCAGGTAGACACACCACCAAACACATAAGGATAACATCCTTCCAATATCAGACAGATCTTCAATCTTTACTCCTCGTATTCTCTCTCAATCGTTACATCACTCTTCTGCGCATGAAGCAGGTACAGATTTCCCGTCAGATGTGTCAGCTCACCGCCTTCCACGTTTGCAGGGCTGCCATCATTGATGCGAACCATCAGATATGCTTCATCATAAAAATTCCCCAGATGAAATTTTATCTGATTTTCCGTGATTTCTTTTTCAACAGTCAGTGCACCATACCGCTGTATTGCGCCTGACAGTTCAGATCCCGTCAGATTTCTGAGCGACGGTGCCGCATCATTCATCCATGTCATATATTCATCCAGACGCTGTTTTAGTTTCTCCCAACCAAGGGCAGCACCTCTGTCCTCGTCCAGCAGATCATCCGGATGCATAAAATGGTTATTTACAAAATGCATATTCAATTCTGATACAGCTGCCATCTGCATGAAATCATCAATGATGCCACCGGAAATGATTCGTGGCTGTTCCACCACACCGTCATCTGCAACTTCAAATTCCTGCTCATACGCAAAATCACCTGAAAAATACGTACTGGCAATCGTACGGATCTCCGGAAATTTTTCTCCCAGAAGTTTTCTTCCTTCTTCCGACAGTACATTGGATGGAGGAACATATACAGACAATACCGTTCCCGGGAACATTTCTTTTCCAAAGCGAATCAGTTCAGTGACCGCATTTTCCATTGCCTTTGTACTGATCCAGGTATTGTAGGGAAGCGCGTCTCCATAATCAACATTCGAGATCGTCAATGGCTGATGATTATATCCATGATATCCCAGCTCGCCACCTTGATGCAGGATCATATTTCCAAAATACTGAAACCTCGCTGAATCGGCCTGCTTCTCTACTTCTCCGTCTGTCTTATCTTCATAATTCTCAATGATCACACCTGTATATTTCACACCATGCCGGGCCGCCAGATCCATCATATCCGGCCACCAGATATTGGTATAAAAATCCGCAATACTGGTTCCATAATCCCGTTTAACATACGTTCCGTCTCCTCCCGGTACCGGTGACGGAAAATCATCCAGATAGAAAACAGAGCCATCTATGACCGGATAAACCCCACATTCTGTCAGAAGGCTGTAAGAAGCCGCATAGAATCCCCTGGTTCCTTTTGTATAAAAGCCAAAATTGTCTACTACAAATTTTCCACTTCCATATGCATTCTCCCAGATCAGCGGTATTCCTTTCTGATCACCAATCCATGCATATACCTTTGCGTTCTCGTTCAGCTGAACTGCCCACGCAGACTCATATGGATCCGTAACTGTGTATGCCTGTCCGCCGCCGATCAGAAAATCCTGATCAAAATAAATACTGTCAACTATCGCATAAGTATTTCCGGACGATACTACTCCCAGTTTCTGCTCGATCATAGATACATACAGATCTTTCTGCAGTGTCATCGGAAACCAGACATTTCCACCGCTGTATACCCACTGACAGAGATCCAGCACAGTTTCCTTCAGTGGATTCAGATCACTCATAAGTACAATGACCATCTCATAATCTTTGAATTCCGGAACCGTCTGCTCTTGAATATCAATAACATCGCAGCCGACCCTCATATCCATAAGAATCCGTTCAAACTGTTCCCATGCCAGATTGCTGTTGTCCTGCCCACTGTCCCGCAGAACCAGACAGGTCTTTTTCTGCGGGGTTACAGCTGTTTTTTCTGTAACTGTTTTATCCCTGTCAATATAAGAGATCTGTCTTACCGTTTCCTGGTATTGGATTCCTGCCCGTTCCATAAACAGAAGCAGTCCCATTACCAGAAAACAGCATAGAATCACAAGCATTCCCTTAAACTGAAATTTCCTGATATTTTTTACCAATCTACCCAAAGGGCAAGAGCCTCCTTACTCTCCGAAGATAAATAAATGTGTTCTTCTTTCATCTGATTCAAACTTTTCTGTAATTCTTTTCCCATTCTCTGCTCTGCCAGCCAGAAAATTCTGTGAACCCAGTACTCTTCACTCCGGTGCCAGTTCTCATCCATAAAACGAAGAATCCTGCCGGCTTCGTTATATTCTCTTAACTTCATATAGTTCTCAACAAGACTGACACAAATATGCAACGTCTTTTTTCTCTTAAACTGTTTTTCCAGAAGCTGTGCATACTGGTTTCTCTGCATCTGCTCAATCTGTTTCTCCAGAATCCCCTGTTGCAGATACTCTTCCATAAAATCACAGTATTCATCCAGAATCTTCGGATCATCAGAATTTCCTGCATACTTTCTTTCCAGTTTCTGCAGTCTGTTGTCATACTCTTTTGAAAGTTCCACCATCGCCGTGATCGCATAATGTACTACTTCGACATCCTCATTCATTCGTGCCTGTTCCAGTACTTCCATATATTGAGACGGATCATCATTCAGAATATTCATGATCAGCTGTCTTCGAAGTTCTGGATCATTGATCAGAAGTGCTTCCTCCAGAGGAACGATCTCCTGATCGCTCTCTTCCCGCATCTGAAAGTTATTTTGGTATAACTGTGCATTAACTTTTAATTTCTCTACACCGAGCTCCCGGGTATTTTCCTTTCCCAGAAAAAGCTGAAAATGAAGAAACAAAACACAGAAAAAGCCCCATGGCGGAACAAGGATCACCGGAATCATCAGATAACGTTTTGCCTTAAGCATTCCTGTTTTTATTCCTGTCCATGTCAGAATGCACACGATCAGATGGAATACAAGAAAGAACGAGGCAATCATCGTTCCTGTCATGATTTTTCCTCCATTGTCTCTGTCTCCTGTTCAATCTGTGCGTCCAGACGTTTACAGATAAATCCGGCACGTTTCAGTCTTTCTACTACAATCGGAAGTGATTCCTGGTCTGTCTGTACAAGAATCAGATATAATCTGTTTTCTTCCGAAATTCCCCAGATATCATTTTCACGTACACAACCGCATAAAACTTCATCCGCCTCTTCCATCGTCATTCCCGGATGCTTCAGTTCCAGCAGTTCATAGGAAGCCAGTTTCTGTTCCCTAATATCATGCTGTGTTTTCAGTCTCTCTTCAAAATATTCTGTTTTCAGAATATGTGTTCCTTTTATATACTGTTTATATTCAATCGCTTCCTGATATTCAAGTGCACGGAGCAAAGAAGCCTCGATCAGGCCACATAAAATCTTAAACAGATTCAGATAATAGAGTGTCATCTGTTCGATCTGCACGTCTCGGATACTTACCAGCATAACAAGTTTTCCGTCTCTTCGGATCCCGGCAAGATACATCGGATAACCATCAAGAAATTCTCTGTTTACCCAGACTTCACCCTGTTCCAGTACCTCAAGTGCCAGACGATATTCACTCAGTTTCACGGAATTCTTATATTTTTTCTGCATACCGGAAGAAGCCATTTCCAGTCTTCCATATCCAGTCCTCTGATTCAGTGCATAAAAACCGAATGTTTTATTCTCAAGTACTTCCTCCATCACATGCATCGTTTCAAGAAACAGCTCCTGCGGCTGAACGATATCCAGTTTTCTTGTGATATCAAATATCTTTCCAAAACTGTCCTCGCTGCCCAGAATCTGTTTCTTATACATCTTTTTGTCATCCAGCGTCTCCTGATACATCTCACGGGCAAACAGGAATTTCTCCTCGAGCAGCCTGTTTTCTGAACTGACAAACTCTGTATTTTCCTTATTTTTCATCCTTACATAACCACAGATTGCACCAATTGCGAAGTAAAAAATAAAGGGAATCCAGTTTGTCGGCTCATAAAACAATGTATACCATCCAATCCCCTGCTCTTCATATGCATAGAGCAGAGAAACTGTTTCCAACGCAGCAGCCGCAATCCCGTAATTCAATCCATACAGGCTTCCAAAAAGAACAACAAAAACAAGACGAAGATCGATCATCTTAAACTGTGCCTGATTTCCTGCCAGATGATTCAGCCACTGAAACGCCAGAAATCCCAGCAAAAGTTCCAGAATTCGGAAAACTCCCTGATGAATCTTCAAAAACTGTTTCAGTCCATCCAGTCGTCCGGGTTTCAGATCCTGCTGTTTTTGAAAATTATCATACATTTCCGGAAGTTCATCCAATACAGAGAGCTTTGGAAACCAGCCATATCGATAGCGGATAACTCTGTCATCTGCAGATATTTCTTCCACCGCAGAAGTTCCTTTATATTCCACTCGCTGATAAGGACTCAGATTTTTTAACGCATCCCCCAGATCCTGCATCGTATTATGAAAAACATCCGGAATATTTAAATATTCTTCTTCATCATTCCAATTATCAAAAACTTTATATAATAAAGAAGCCAGATCCCGCATGCACAGAAAATAAATACCCTGCACCCGATTTTCCGAAAACACAATCCTTCCCTTTTCTTTCATCATAAAGAAAATTTTGCTAAAGTAATCAGACTTATATTTCTCAGAATATAAATATAATGACCGGATGATCTTCACTTTCATCCCATACAGTTCAGCATATTTTCTGCATAATTCTTCTGCTCCGGAAACCAGAAGCGTTTTTCCTGTCGGGGCATCATATCCCCCTTCCGGACCTGTTAGATATAGAATATGGACTTTCTCTTTTCCCTTACAATACTGGAGAACTTTGCGCAGCATTTCAGATTCTCCCTCCAGTTCTCCATGGAAGGTCAGATAATTTGAAAAATAGACGATTTTCTCAAATTCATAAGTATAAAAAATATCTTCTGTTTCTTCCTCGCTTTCAGGAAATGGTCTTACAATTATATTTTTTCTGCGATTCGTTTTCAGTATGCTATCTCCAAGAATGAAAACCTGACATTCCGGAAAAGCTTCTTCTATAAATTCATTTGTAATATAGCCTGTGTTTCCAACCAGTAATATCCTCATAAAATATTAATTCCTGCCTTACAAAGCCATTTTTGCATCTAGTATAACACTCTCTTTTTTGTCTGTCATCAAAAAAAGAGGTTTCCTCAGCGGAAACCTCTTGTAAATTCTGTAGATTTATGAAGATTTTACTTTATTCCAGAGATCACCATACACCTGGTCTGCCTCTGTTCCAAGATACTGGAATGTTTCCAGATTATCATATTTAGAAAGATCCGGGAATGCGATCTCGCTGTTCCGGATATCCTCATCTTCGATCAGTTCTCTCGCTGCTTCATTCGGAGTAGAATACGTAATGTATTCAAAGTTCATCAACGCAATATCCGGTCTGCAGAGGAAGTTAATAAATTTTTCTGCATTTTCTTTATGCTCCGCATTCTTCGGAATTACCCAGGAATCGATCCAGATATTGGAACCTTCCTTCGGAATTACATATTCCAGATTCGGATTTTCTTTCTGTGTGTAAATTGCCTCACCGGAATAGATCACTCCAAGTGCAGCTTCATTTCCGATCATCTTATCGCGCACCTGGTCAATGACATATGCCTGCACCAGAGGTTTCTGCTCGATCAAAAGGTTCTTGGCCTCCGTCAGCTCATCAAGGTCAGTAGAGTTCAGAGAATAGCCAAGATACTTCAATGTCGCGCCAAATGCATCACGAACAGAATCCTGCATCAGAATACTGTCTTTATATTTCGGATTCCAGAGGATTGACCAGCTGTCCACTGGCTCATCTACCATAGTCTTGTTATAGAGGATACCAACAGTTCCCCAGCAGTATGGTACGGAATATTTATTCTCCGGGTCAAACTGCTTTGACTGTTCCATATACTGTTCACCAATGTTCTTGATATTCGGAATGTTATCAAAATTAATCTCTGAAAGCAGATCATTCTCAATCATTCGCTGGATCATATAGTCACTCGGACAGATTACATCGTAAGCAATTGCACCGGAACTGATCTTTGGATACAGAATCTCATTTGTCTCAAATTCTTCATAGATGACATCAATACCCGTTTCTTTCTCAAAAATTGTCAGAACTTCCGGATCAATATATTCGCCCCAGTTATATACAACCAGTTTCTCATCATTCAGAACATCGCTTTCTTTTGCATAGTAAAATCCACCACCAATAAAGACGATGCAGATTGCCACCGGAATGACTCTCTGAATCAGGATCTTTTTGACTTTGGATGGTCTGCGGACTTTCTTTCTGACTGCGCTCTCCTCTTCTTCCTTCGGAGAATAATTCACCAGAATCAGAAGAACAAGAACCGTCACAAACATAATCGTGGAAAGTGCATAGATCTCTGGTTTGATACCCTTACGAACTTCTGTATAAATTTTGGTCGAAAGCGTATCGATTCCAGGCCCTTTTGTAAAATGTGTGATGACAAAATCATCCAGCGACATGGTGAATGCCAGCATAAATCCGGAAAGCACTCCAGGTACAATATCCGGGAAAACGACTTTGAAGAAAGCATTGAGCGGAGATGCACCAAGGTCAAGTGCTGCTTCATATGTATAGCGATTCGTCTGTTTCAGCTTCGGTGCCACGCTTAAGATCACATACGGAATATTAAACGTAATGTGCGCGATCAGGATCGTTCCGAAACCAAGCGTCATATGAAATGCGATAAAAAGAAGCATCAAAGACACACCCATCACGATCTCCGCATTCATCATAGGAATATTGGTAAGTCCCATGTACATGGTCTTCCACTTCTGTTTCATCCCCTGAATGGCGATCGCGGCAGCTGTACCAATAATCGTCGCAATTGCCGCTGAAATAAAGGCTATGATCAGCGTCGTATAAAAAGCACTCATGATCTGTTCATTCTGGAACAGTTCTTTATACCATTTCAACGTAAATCCGCCCCATTTTGCACGTGTCTTTGACTGGTTAAAAGACAGCACGACCAGAGTCACAATCGGAGCATATAACAGGATAAAAATAAGGGCAAGGTATATCTTCTGTAAATATTTTCTGATCAAAATGCCGCACCCCCATCCTCATTATCGTATTTCGCCACAAGTGCCATACTTGCAATGATAAATACCATCAGTACCAGTGACAGACCACTTCCGACATGCCAGTTGCTGTTCTGTTTGAATGACTGCTCAATGACATTACCGATCAGAAGAATCTTTCCGCCTCCAAGAAGGTCAGAAATAACGAAAGTTGTCAGCGCCGGTACAAACACCATCGTAATGCCGCTGATCACGCCCGGAATACTCAGTGGAAAAATAACCTTCCAGAAAGTCTGTACGGAATTGGCTCCCAGATCACGCGCTGCATTGATAACATTTCTGTCAATCTTGATCAGTACATTATAGATTGGAAGCACCATAAACGGCAGAAAATTGTATACCATTCCAAGAATGATGGCATATGGTGTATTGATGATCTCCAGTGCCGGCAAATGCAGGAAACTTAAAATACTGTTGATGACACCATTCTTTTCAAGTAATGTCTGCCATGCCAGTGTACGGAGAAGGAAGTTCATCCACATTGGCAGAATAAATATCAACACAATAAAACTTGTCTGGTTTACCTGTTTCTGGCTCAGGATCATTGCCAGCGGATATGCCAGGATCAAACAGATTGCCGTACTCAAAAATGACAGAAGGATGGACATGCCAAGTGCCTTCAGATTCTCCGGTGTCGTGATCTGTGCCAGATTGGAAAATGTAAAGCTGCCCTCATCACTGGTAAATGCATAATACACAATTACCAGCAGAGGAATCACTACAAAGGACACGGACCAGAACAGATACGGACCGGCAAGCAAACGTTTATTCTTCAATGTTTACCGCCTCCTCATCTTCCGATTCCGGTTTTTTCATGATCTGGATATCAAACGGATCCACATGAATGCTAACCTCAGTTCCAACTGGGAACATATCTGTGCTGTGTACCAGCCACTCATAGTTGTTCGCCATGACTTCCATCTCATAATGTACACCTTTGAAGATCATATGTGTGACTACACCGTCAATGCTTCCCTGCCCCGGTTTCAAAAGATCGATATCTTCCGGGCGGATGACGACGTCAACCGGTCTGTTCTGTCCAAACCCTTCATCCACACACGGGAAATTGACACCCAGAATCTTAACAAGACGATCCTGAACCATTGTCGCAGAAATGATATTACTCTCACCGATAAAGTCCGCTACAAAAGCATTCTCCGGCTCATTGTAGATTTTTTCCGGTGTTCCGATCTGCTGGATATACCCCTGATTCATGACCACGATCGTATCAGACATGGTAAGTGCCTCTTCCTGATCATGTGTTACATACAGAAAGGTGATCCCCAGCTCATTTTTGAGACGAATCAGCTCATACTGCATATCCTGTCGAAGTTTCAGGTCCAGCGCACCGAGCGGCTCATCCAGAAGCAGTACCTTCGGCTCATTTACGATCGCACGTGCAATTGCAATACGCTGCTGCTGTCCACCACTCAAAGAATCCGGCATGCGGTTCTCAAAACCATCCAGATTCACAAGCTTCAATGCATATTTGATCTTGTCATAAATATACTGTTTGCTTTTATTCTTTATCTTTAATCCAAAAGCAATGTTATCCGCAATATTCATATGAGTAAACAACGCATATTTCTGAAATACGGTATTCAGCTGACGCTTATTCGGCGGAAGATTCGTGATATCCTGCCCGTCAAAGATCACACGCCCCTTATCCGGTGTCTCGAATCCTCCCAAAATACGAAGTGTAGTAGTCTTTCCACATCCACTCGGACCAAGTAATGTCAGGAATTCATTCTCCCTGATATAAAGATTCAGTTCATCCAGAACTGTCTGCATCCCGTAGGATTTGGAAATGTCGATCAAGTCGATCAGCTTATTGCTCATTGGCTGTTCCTCCCTAAAAAGTATCCCCTCTTTTTCATAAGAAAAATCATTAATAACAACCCTATTTTTGTATCATAAAAACGTTATGATTTCAATAGATTTTGCGAGATTTTTGTACAGTTGATTTTCAACGAAGGTTTTCCTGTATCACTCTTTGTTACTGTGATCATCTTTTCATGGATAAAGCCAGCTGCTGTGGATTTTTGCCAGCAGTCTTGCATTATGATATGCCATTTTTAATGTCAGACATGTCCTGCCCAGGTATTTTCTCCCATCCTCTGTCTTTACACAGGCAAGTGCCAAATCAGCTCTGTCCGGATTTTGCAGACAAACAGGAATGAGAAACTGGATTCCATGGTTATAATATTGCGGAATGGCTGTCCGATAATCAGCCTCAAGCATTCTTTTTGTCTGCCGCAGGGCGCCGTCAAACAGTTGTACTTTCATCACACTGCCGCGAATCGTCTCCGGAAGTCTCTGACAATTCTCCGTTTCTTCAAAAATATGTTCATACTGAGGCACGATATCCAGTCCGGTATCAAAAATAAGTTCTGCCGGATCTGTTACATATTCCGCACGTTTCGGAAGATTGACAATTCCTGATTTTAATAAATGATATTCTGTGTAGAAGCCGTCCAGAAACCATCTCTGCCTGTCCGGCACCAGATTTGGGATAAAATATGCGTATACCGGCTGATAATACATATTAAAAAGTCCTGTATTAAAAATTGCGTATTCCTCTGTCTCCAATAATTTTTCTTCTTCATATACCCGCTGAAATGTATGCTCAAGATACCCTTTCAGGATTCCATTGTCATCATTGCCGCCAAAGCTCCATTTTTCCGGGACGATTCTGGCCAGATTCTGTATCTGCCGGTTGTAGTTCCCGCAGTACGTGTACTCAAACAGATTCAATTCTTTTACCTCCTGCATTTTGATTCCATTACTTACATTAATATTGTATTTGGGAAAATCTCCGACAGAACTGCCGGAAAAGAATATATATAGAAAATAGCACAACTTTTCTTCTGAGACAATTTCGAGTTCTGGCGAAAGATGTCTTCTTTTTATTATTTTCAGGATCATGCCTGTAAACACTACTGGTTTTATAATCTCCAGATCTGCTCTGTATATAAATCGGATAAATCGGGTCGAATGATTTTTCTATGGCAATCCCACACGGCACATGCTATAATAAGGAACTGAAATAAGCACTTTCCGACGGAAATGCGGAGCTTACAGGTAAGTTGCTTATATATTTATTTTTCAAGGAGGCAACGAACTTAATATGACTAAAGAAGAATTTCGAAAACTGACTGAGAATATACTGATTCTGGATGGTGCCACAGGCTCCAACCTGATGGCAAGTGGTATGCCACGCGGTATCTGCACGGAAACCTGGGTCATCGATCACAAAGATATTATCCAGGATCTGCAGCGTGCCTATATTCAGGCAGGAAGTCAGGTAATCTACGCTCCTACTTTTGGCGGAAACAGTATAAATCTTGAGAAACACGGACTTAGAGATAAGATTGAAGAGATCAACCGTACTCTGGTCGGCTATTCCAAGGAGCTGGCCGGCAACGGCATCTATGTAGCCGGTGATATCACTACTTCCGGATCTTTTATCACAGCTGATGGGGATTACACTTACACAGAAGCTTATAATATGTATCAGGAACAGATCCGTATTCTGGCAGATGCAGGTATTGATCTGATCGCAGCCGAAACAATGATCAATATTGAAGAAACTCTTGCAGCTGTAGATGCCGCCGCTTCTGTATGTGATCTTCCGATCATGTGTACCATGACCGTCGAAGCTGATGGAAGTATCTTCAGTGGTGGAAATGCTGTAGAAGCAGCTGTTTCTCTTGAAGCAGCCGGTGCAGATGCTGTAGGTATCAATTGCTCAGTGGGACCTGATCAGCTGGTTTCTGTTGTTCGAAACATTAAAGAAAATGTTTCTATTCCAGTTATCGCCAAACCAAATGCCGGTATGCCGGTCATCGATGACAAGGGAAATGCTGTATACAGCATGAATGCAGAAGAATTCGCCCATCATATGAAAGTCCTGATTGAAAACGGTGCTTCTGTTGTTGGTGGTTGCTGCGGTACCACTCCTTCATTCATCAAAGCTTTGCATGACACGATCAGATAAGCGATAATTTTGGTTTGAACTGATCCAGTTTGTAATTTTTGATCGGACACAACTTATAAATAAACAATTTGAAGGAGCTTTTGCAAAACAGACACTGGTTCATCTATAATGCAGAAGCTCCTTTTCCATGTAACGTTAACAGGCTTGATCATTTCACCTGGATTGCTTTTTCGGGGCACATCTCCTGGCAGCAGAAGCAACGGATACATTTCTTATAATCATATACCGGTGGATTCTCTCTGCCTTTACGGAAATCAACAGCCTTGTCCGGAACCGGACAGCTCTTCACACAAATCCCACACCGGATACAGCGTTCCGAGTCAATATAAGGCTTCTTCTGAAAAATATTCAGGGCTTTCGCAAGACGTTCCCACATACCGGAACGTGCCACTCTCCGGTCCACATCAAAATACGGATTTCCATACTGTGCCACCGCATCCTTCATTGAAATCTCACCGGACGGAGTAACAATTTCGATTTCTTCCGAATGCCAGGTACCAAGTCCCATTTTTTCTCCATGATAATTCGTTGGAACCATCTCCGGATTCAGATGGATCAGGTTACAGAACACACTGTCAAGTGCAACCGGATCCTGCGACATCAGCATCACATTCATTGGAGCAGGATCTCCGGAACCTGGTCCGTTCCCCTCCATGGCCACAATTCCATCCATAATATACAGCCGCGGCTTCACATACTGATTCAGATCAACAAGCATACGGGCAAAACTGTCTGCACTTGGATACAATGTATGACCCTTGGCTTTATGAAATCCATAAACGAATCCATAGCTGTTTTTTACAGCTCCCGTGATGCGTTCCAGCGCATGTGTCTTCATTTTACAAAGAGAAATTACACAGTCTTTTTCCAGAAGTTCTTTCGGCAAAATAAATTCTTTTGCCTGTATTCCTTTCGGATAGTCTACATGGATTCCCTTCGTATAATCAATAACCGGAATATCCAGTTTCTCAAGATACGTATCCATTCCTGTCCCATGGATAACTTTAGAAGTAGTTCCATTTCCGCAGGAATCTGCAAGCGCCATATCCTGATATCCTTTTTCTCTCATCAGTCGGGCAAACATTCCCACAACCGTCGGATGTGTGATCACTGCCTTATTAACTTCCGCTTTCTTTAGAAGATTCGGCTTCAGCAATACAGACTCCTCTTTGCCGACAATATTCTCGATTCCACCCAGAAGCTCCAGGCCGATTTCAAGATTCTCATAAACAATTTCTTCCCTGTAAGAATTACAGGGAAGAAGAATGACTTTACTTTTTTTATTCATTATAATCCTCATTTAACAGCAGAAACTTTCTTTCTGCCAAGATCTGTCTCACGAATTGCCTTTCGTACCGGAAGTACACACGCCGGAACAACAGACAGGAAATCAACTCCCATCTCCAGAAATTTTTCCGTCAGTGCTGTGTCCGCTGCAATTTCTCCGCAGATGCCAGCCTTACGGCCTTCCTGATGTGCCGCATCCACAACCATACGCACCATACGAAGAATTGCCGGATGATGATCGTTGTATTTATCTTTCAGAAGTGGATTCTGACGATCCATCGCAAGCGTATACTGTGTCAGGTCATTGGTTCCGATACTTAAGAAATCAACACGTTTTGCCAGTTCCCGGCTGATCATGACTGCTGCTGGTGTCTCGATCATGATTCCTGTCATGATTTCTTTAAATGGAATGTCTTTTCCGCGCAGGCCTTCTTTTACTTCCTCAATGATCTGCCGTATCTCATCCATTTCTTCTTCAGAATTGATCATCGGAAACATCATTGCAAGATTACCATACGCACTGGCACGATAAATTGCACGAAGCTGTGCCTTGAACATTCTCCTTCGGTCAAGACAGAGACGAATCCCACGGTTGCCCATGATCGGATTGGTTTCCTGCGGAATGTCCAGATACGGAGCCTGTTTGTCTGCTCCAAGATCCGCAGTACGAATCACCGCAAGTCTCTCACCCATTGTCTCTGCTACTTTTTTATATGCACGGAAAAGTTCATTTTCTCTCGGATAATTTTCTCTTCCGAGATACTGGAACTCGCTTCGCAGAAGGCCAATTCCCTTGGCACCATAAAAAAGGACACTGCTCAGATCACTCATATTTCCAATATTGGCATAAAGACCAATATGGCTGCCATCCTTTGTTTCATCTTTCTGCGCCTTCAGTTTCAGAAGTTCCTCTCTCTCCCTTCTATCCGCTTCCAGACGAATCTCATATTCTTTCTGGATTTCCGCATCCGGGTTAAGATAAAAAGTTCCTGTATAGCCATCTACGATTGCTGTCATTCCATCCCACTCATCATCAGCTGCAACATCGACCAGGGTTGGAATTTCCATTGTTTTCGCCATAATTGTTGCATGAGATACTGCTGAGCCATGATGCATGACCACAGCCAGAAGTTTATCTTTGTCCATTTCCATGATCTCAGTCGGCGATAATGCCTCTGCAACCAGGATCACCGGTTCGTCCCCAACATTAATACGGATGGCCGCACCACCCAGTATCTGGATCAGACGATTGGAAATCTCCTGCATATCATTGATTCTTCTTCGAATGACCGGCTCTTCCAGATGTCGGAATGTCTCTACCAGTTCATCTCTGTTGATCATAACTGCATAAGCAGCATTTACCTTTTCATTGGCAATGCTGCTTTCAATTGCATTCTGGTAACTTTCAGATTCCAGAAGTTTGATCTGGCGCATGAAAACACCGGCCTCCTGTTCATTCAGAAGCCGACTGGCTTCATACAGTTCATGCAGTTTCTGAACTGCCTGAAGCCGGGCTTCCTGAAAGTTACTGATTTCTTTTTTTATGTTACTGACCAGACACTGACGTATCTGGTATTCCCCTCTGCTGTAATACAGTATCTTGCCGATGGCTATTCCTGAAAAGGTAGCAGTACCTTTATAGATTTCCATCCTGCTTCCCCCTTATTTTATCAGTCGCAGGCAGCTTTGAATTCTGTCCAGTTCTTATTGTAAGCTTCTTCCGCTTCTGCACTGATGTTTTCTACTGCTGAGCCTTCTGTTACAGAATCCGGAACTACAAGATCCTGGTTCTCAAGCAGTGAATCTGCTGCTTTGTTTGTGCAGTAGTATCCAATATAATCATAACATTTGGCTGCATTTTCCGGCTGAAGAATATAATCCATAAACTGATAGGCTTCATCTTTATCCGGAGCCTGACTTGGGATAAACATTCCCATAACGCCAAATCCAAGACCCTCTTCCGGATATACAACTTTAAGATCCGGATTTTCCTGAAGAGCTGCTGTTACCTGTGAAGTATACAGGAATGCAACACTCGCCTCTCCATTCAGAAGAGCATCCTGTGTATTGTCATCCTGGATCAGGCGAACGTTCGGTGCAAGTTCCAGAAGTTTTTCTCCTGTCTTCTTGATATCATCTGTATTCTGATCGTTAAAATCCTGTCCAAGTGCAAGGTTTGTGATACCATTGATCACACGATAGTTTGCGGTCAGTGCAATGCTGTCTTCAAGAGACGGATCCCAAAGATCATTATATCCCTTAATATCAATATCTACCATGTCCGGATCATATACGATCAGCGGAATACCTGCTCCGTATGGTGCAGTATATTCATCGTTTGGATCATAGAACTGTCCCTGATACAGCGGGTTGATGTTGTCCCATCCGGATAATTTGGATGTGTCCAGTTTCTCTACAAGACCTTCCTCGATTGCTGTCTGGATAATATAATCATCTGCAACAACAACGTCATAGTCTCCACCTTTTGCCATGGAAAGTTTTTCCAGCATGTTCTCATCGGTATCAAAGTTGGAATATACTACTTTTATCCCGGTTTCTTTCTCAAAACCATCCAGTACTTCCTGTGGGAACATGTTTTCCCATGTGTAGAGTACAAGCTCTTTGGAATCCGCACTTACGGATACGCTCACAGCCGGAATGACCATTGCTGCACATAGTGCACATACTAATAATTTTTTCATAGTCTTCTCTCCTCTTCTTGTTTCTATATAAACTCTCCTATGAAGCCTACACGAATTAAGTATAACTTACTTTTCCTTCATTGAAAAGAGTTTATTAACTGTTTTTGTTTTTTCCTTTTGTAATTCTCCCGATCAGATTATAAACAAACAGGATCACCAGCGTAAATATCAGCATGATCGTACAGAGTGCATTGACCTCTGGTGTAACCCCTGTTTTGATCTGTGTATAAACCTTGATCGGCAGTGTTGCCAGACGTGGACCATTGATAAAAATACTGATGACCACATCATCCATGGACATCGCAAATGCTAGCAGAGAACCGGACATTACTGCCGGCATGATCAGTGGCAGGATAATATCCCAGAATGCACGGAACGGTCCTGCACCAAGATCCCTTGCCGCCTCTTCCAGCGACGGATCCATCCCGGCCAGTCTTGCCTTGACTTCCATGAGAATATACGGTACGCAGAAAACGGTATGACCGATCAGCAGAGTCAGCATACCAAACGGTAATTTCAACATGTAAAAGAATGCCATCAGTACCATACCAAGAATGATCTCCGGTATCATCAGCGGAAGAATGGAAATATATTCCAGGATTCCCTTTGTCTTCCAGTGAATTCTGGAAAGTCCTACTGCACCCAGTGTTCCGATCACTGCGGAAACCAGACAACTCACCACACCAAGGAAAAGGCTGTTTCCCAGTGCTTCCAGCATGGCATCATCATGAATCAGCTCCTGATACCATTTCAGTGAAAATCCTGTAAATCGTACAGGAAGTTTTGATTCATTAAATGAAAATACGATAACTACCGCAATCGGCAGATACATCAGTACAAAAATCAGTCCAAGATAAAACCCGGAGAGTTTTGAATTTTTCTTTTTCATCCCACACCCTCCAATTCTTTCGCATTTGTTACTTTACGATACAGCATGATCATTAACGTTGTCAGGATCATCAGAACAACGGCCAGTGCTGCCGCAAACGGCCAGTTATTTCCTTTTGTCATCTGCTCCTGGATCAGGCTTCCGACAAGAACAATCTTATTTCCACCAAGGATATCTGCTATGAAAAACAATCCCATAGATGGAACAAATGTCAGAATCACACCAGAAAGCAGTCCCGGAAGTGTCAGTTTAAAAGAAACCGTCCAAAAAGCTTTCGCCGGGCTCGCCCCCAGATCTCTCGCAGCTTCCACCAGTGACCAGTCCAGCTTCTCTGCGCTGGAATATACAGACAGGATCATAAATGGCAGGAGCACATACGTCATACCGATCACGATTGCCGGATAACTGTACAGAATACGCAGCGGCTTCTCGATCAGTCCAAGACTTTTGAGCACATGATTCAGCAGCCCCTTGGTCTGAAGAATAATCATCCATCCATAAAGGCGGATCAGTGAGTTCACCCAGAATGGCAGCATCAGAAAGATCATTGCCCGTTTTTTCCATTTGGAAGAAAGTTTTGCCATAAAATATCCAAATGGATATCCGATCAGACAGATGATGATCGTACTTGTCATTGCCAGTTGAAAGGAACCTGTAAATGTCTTCATATAAACAGGATCCAGGATCTTCTTATAATTTGCAAGAGTAAATACCCACTCTACTCCATGTCCTGCCTTTGGCTCTGCAAAGCTCAGTGCCACCATATAGAGCAATGGACCAGCCACAAAGATGATTGTGAAAATATACAGTGGCAGAATCATCCAGACAGAACCGGATTTTTGTTTTTTCATACTTCTGCCCCACTTTCTTCCTCAGACGAAAGATCTACCAATACCGCATTTTCCGCATCAAAGTGACAGGTAACTTTCTGGCCCGGCTGCACGCCAGCATCGATTCCATGTCTGTTTGCAATAACTTCTGTTCCATCTGCAAGCTTCAACACAACACGAAGAAGTCCGCCCGCAAAACTTTTTTCAACAACAACCGCTTCCATACCACTCTGGCAAGTCTCATCAAAAATCATATTCTCACTGCGGACAGCCAACGTCACTGGTGTACCCGGAGCAATTTTTCTGCCTTCTGCCACAGCAGAAACAATACTGCCTGCAAGTGAAACTTTGAGAATATCTGCTTCTGTTTCCTGCGCAGTACCTTTTAAAATATTGGCATTTCCAACAAAAGTCGCCACATAACTGGTTTTTGGATGATTATAGATCTCATCCGGTGTCCCAATCTGTTCAAAGGTTCCTTTATTCATGACAGCAATACGGTCGGACATGTTAATTGCCTCTTCCTGGTCATGCGTAATATAAATAAAAGTAATTCCAAGCTTTTTCTGTAACCTCTTCAGTTCAAGCTGCATGGCACGGCGCAGCTGCAGATCCAGTGCTCCCAACGGCTCATCCAGCAAAAGCACCTTCGGATTATTGACCAGCGAACGGGCAATTGCCACACGCTGTCTCTGTCCACCGGAAAGTTCTGACGGCTTTCTCTTCTCGTATCCTGGAAGCTGTACCAGTTCCAGCATCTCAGATACTCGTTTTTTAATCTCTGCTTTTGGTATCTTTTTTAATTTCAGTCCATATCCAATGTTATCCGCCACTGTCATATGTGGAAATAACGCATAATTCTGAAATACTGTATTTACATCACGTGCTTCCGGTGCCAGTGCTGTGACATCTTTTCCCTCCAGATATACCTTGCCGGAATCCGGTGTCTCCAGACCTGCTATGATACGCAGAGTTGTCGTCTTTCCACATCCCGAGGAACCCAGAAGTGTAATAAACTCCCCCTTGTCGATAGAGAGACTGATTTCCTTCAGAACCACTTCATCTTTTGAAAACGACTTCCTGATATCTTTTAATTCCAAACATTTTTCTGCCATTTGTCTTTTGTCTTTCCTCCTGCTGTTTTATTGTATTCCTGCATTCAGCAATTCCTTACATTTTATTCTATCGTATTCTTCACATACTGAATGTAACTTTCCTTATTGAATACTGGTGTATAGCTTTTTGTAATCTTTTTTGCTTCCTGTCCGCCATTCTTAAGAAGTTTATATACGGTCAGTGCCAAAAGCTTCGCTGGTAAAATATAGGCTTTTTCTGGATCTGTGATCTTGAAATCTGCTCCGTGCAGTTTTCCCTCAAAACCTTTAAAGGTAAAATTCACAACCGGAACAAGATGGCTGAGATCTCCCACATCCGTACAAGCATTATTAAAATCCCCTTTCTGTACTGTCCGATAATTCAGTCCCAGATCATCTGCTGCCTCAAGCAGTGCATTGTCCGCAGCCCTCGGTATGATCGGCATATATCCCTGGAGTTTCTCCAGTTCTATTTTCCCACCAAAAGCATAGGCTGAACCGGCATACGCACGGTTTACCATATCTGTAATCTCACGAATCTTATCAAGCGATGCTGCACGAACCTTCGTCTCAACAATTGCCTCGTCCGGCACACTGTTGATCACATCGCCGGCCTTCCGGATCACATTATGAAGTCGAACATGATCTTCTTCACGAAAAGTCTCACGCATCAGTCCCATCATCTGAATCGCACTGGTCGTAATACTTAAAGCATTGACACCATTCCATGGGTCAATGGCCCCATGCGCAGCCTTCCCCCGCACCGTAACACGCTCTGCACTGTAGCCATTACAGGCCGGATTTCCAAGATAAAAATCTTCTTCCACCGGAACCATGTGCACATGCGTTGTTAACGCAATGTCTGTGTCATCGAAAACACCTGTCCGGATCATCTCACTTTTGCCACAGCAGAACTCAATGTTTTCATTTTTTAATCTGGCACGTTTGTCTGCATCAATGTACTCCTCTGCAGGAACTGCAAGAAAATTCACAGTCCCCTCAAGACATTTCTGCACATCCGGATCTGCCATTGCAATCGCACATCCGATCATTGCCGCCATCTGCGCATGATGGCCACAGGCATGTGCCACACCTGTTATCGGATCTGCATTCGGATGAGAATGACATCCAATCGCATCCAGTTCTCCGATCACAGTCAGGGAAGGACCTTCTTTTATACTTTTCGTTCCCCTCACACCGGTACGGGCAAGATGTTCTGTCACTTTATATCCCAAATTCTTCAGAACTTCTGCAGTCTTCCCGGCTGTACGAAATTCTTCATATCCAGGTTCCGGATGCACTGCAATATCCTCAGCAAATGCAATGATCTGATCTTTATGTACATCAATCAGCCGCAAAATACGCTGTCCGGTTTCATCTATCATAAAACTCATCTCCCTCTGCCACTTCTGGATGTTATCTGCTTCATTCAGACAACTTGACAGAATGACACTTTAATAAGTTAATACGTTATACAAATACTATATTCATATTCTCATATCATAACATAAATCTCACTCATTGCAAGTACTGAAAATAATGCAGGGGAAAACAAAATTTTTCTTGCATTTTATCAAAAATACGCTATAATATATTTTGTGTCTGAACACAAGCTGAAATAGCTCAGTTGGTAGAGCACTTCACTCGTAATGAAGGGGTCGTGGGTTCGAGTCCCATTTTCAGCTTTCTTTTTTTACCCAAAAATGCCGCCAGATTCTATTCTGACGGCATTTTTATTATACTGCAATATCCTTTTTTACTGTTTTTCTGGAAACGGTCTTTTTTTCACCGACTTTCTTCGCTACCGTTTTCTTTACAGCTACTTTTTCTGCAGCAACCTTTTTTGCACTTTCCTTCTTTGGTGTTGTCTTTCGAGTGGTCTTTTTGGCAGCTGTCGGTTTCTTCGCTGCTACTGCCAGTTTCTCCGGCTTTTTGCCCGGTGTGCAGGAAAAAACAGCCACACCCAGTGCCGGAATCTTAAATGTAACAGAATATTCTCTTTCATCACATTCTGCCTGTTTGCAGGTTTTTGCCCTTACGTTTATTGTTCCCTGTCCGCCATATTCTTTACGGTCACTGTTGAAGATTTCTTTGTATTTTCCGTAGAATGGAACACCCATCTGATAATTCTCATATGGAACTGCAGCAAAATTACATACCGCAAGAAGTGTTTCTTCAGGATTTTCTGTTTTGCGAAGGAATGTCAGGACATTTTCTTCATATTTCATAAGCTGAATCCATTCAAATCCATCATAATCATTATCCATAAGTGACAATGCCGGCTGAGAGACATACATCTCATTCAGATCGTGGATAAATTTCTTCATTTCATCTGTAAGTTCTTTGTCCGGTGCCATCATTTTGCAGCCTGGATGCAGCATCATGTAGGAATATGCAGCCCGGATCTGGCTCAGTTTCTGTAATTCATCTCCTGGAAGTTTTGCCATAAAACTCTTCTGGTCGCCGGTTTCCCTGCTTCCAAGTGGAAGAATGAAGTGTTCACAGTAAGTGTACAGCATAGAAAGTGTCAACTGATCATGTACGTACTGACGCTCAATCGGATCTTTGGAAAGGTAATTCAGAAAATCTCCTGCCCAGTTATTGTTCCATTTATAAGAAAATCCAATATTGTCATCTCCTACACTTCCAGTCAGTTCCGACCAGAGGCCATCTTCCTGGGCGATCGTCATTGTCCCCGGAAGCTTCTTATTCAAAATCGAATTCAGATGTTTCAGAAATTCTACTGCAGCCAGGTTTTCATTCGTTCCATAGATATTTGGTCTCCATTGTCCGTACTCTCTGCCAAAATCCAGATACAGCATAGAATCCACATCATCCAGCCGCAGTCCATCTGCGTGATAAAATTCCAGCCAGTAAAAAGCATTGGCAAGCAGGAAGTCTTTGACCATTGGACTTTCAAAATTAAAGAGAAGTGTTCCCCACATCGGATGGATTGCCATAGAAGGATCTGGATTCTCATACAAAGGAGTACCATCAAAATTTTCCAGTCCCCCCTCCTGTCTTGGGAAATGAGAAGGTGTCCAGTCAAGGATCACACCGATATTTTCTTTGTGAAGAGCATTTACAAGTTTCTGAAAGTCTTCTGGTGTTCCAAATCTGCGGTCCGGTGCATAATAAGCAAATGTACTGTACTCTCCAGCCTCCTCATCCAGATATTCCATGACCGGATGAAGTTCTACATGCGTGTATTTTAATTCTTTTACATAAGAAACAAGTTCACTGGTATCTTTCCAGTTGGAAAGACTTGTTTCATAAATGGAAACCGGCTGTTTACGATCGCGAAATCTGATGCGTTCCTCCATCCATTTTGCATCATCCCACTGAAAATCACGGAGATCCGCCACAACAGACGCAGATGCCGGTGGAAGCTCCGTACATGCAGCATAAGGATCGGATTTCATCTGTACAGTGCCGCCCTTCAGCTTCATTTCATATTTATAGATCTCACCGGCTTTCACACCCGGAATAAATAATTCAAAAATACCGGACATTGGCATACGGTGCATCATATGACAGCGTCCATCCCAATTATTAAAATCGCCTACCACACTGACGCGAAGTGCATTCGGTGCCCAGACTGCAAAGCTGGTTCCTGTCACTCCATTCAGTTCTATCGGATGTGCCCCCAGCTTCTCATAAGAATGATAATAAACACCTGCACAGAATGCTTTTTCCTCTGCTTCAGTAATCTGTCCCGGAAATGCATAAGGATCCGCAAATGTCCTGGTTTCTTTTCCTCTGGTAATGCGATACTGATATGCCGGGATCTTTCTTCCCGGAATCATTGCCGCAAAGTAACCGGCATCATCCTGTTTCTCCATCTCATATGCCTTTTTATCTACAAGAACTTCTGCCTTCTCTGCATCCGGAAAAAATCCCTGGATCAGAATACCATCTGCAGTAAGCCGAGGCGCCATCAGATCTTTCGGCGATGCTTCTTCTGCATAAACAACTGCTTCAATCTCCGGCCAGTCCATATATTTATATGCTTTGCTTTCCATAATTCATGCCTCCATTCTGGAATACAGTTCTAAAATTGCATCCCTTTGCTCTAGTTTATCATTTTTTTGTATAAAAATAAAGAATATACCGAAATTAGTTTGACAAAAGGAGTTCTCTACGATAAATTGAATATATCAAAGAACGCATGAAACAAGGAGGTCTTTATTGATATGGAAAAAAGACAATTTGATGTAACAGCTCTTGGCGAGCTTCTTATTGACTTTACTGAAAACGGTTTCAGTTCCCAGGGCAATCCTCTTATGGAAGCCAATCCTGGTGGAGCCCCATGTAATGTTCTTGCCATGCTGGAACGTCTTGGCAAAAAAACTGCTTTTATCGGCAAAGTCGGAAAGGATATGTTCGGAAATCAGTTAAAATCAGCGGTTGAAGAAGTCGGTATCGACACACGCAATCTGATCCTGGACGAAAAATATCATACCACTCTCGCCTTTGTTCATACATATCCGGATGGTGACCGTGATTTTTCTTTCTATCGTGATCCGGGTGCTGATATGATGCTCACCAAAGAAGAAGTTCGGAAAGAACTGATTGAATCATCCCGCATCTTCCACTTCGGAACACTCTCTTCTACTCACGAGGGTGTCCGTGAAGCTACCCGCCATGCGATTGAACTTGCAAAAGAAGCCGGATGTATCATTACCTTTGACCCGAACCTGCGTCCACCGCTCTGGAAATCCCTGGATGATGCCAAAGCCGAGATTGAATACGGCATGTCCAAATGTGATGTTCTCAAAATCTCTGATAATGAAGTAGAATTCATGTGTGGTACAACAGATTATGATAAAGGTGCTGCTATGATCCAGGAGAAATACAACATTCCGCTCATCCTTATCACACTGGGTAAGGATGGAAGCCGTGCATACTATAAAAATATGCGAGTAGAAGCAGCTCCATTCCTTCAGGAAAATACAATAGAAACTACCGGTGCCGGAGATACTTTCTGTGCAAGTACTTTAAATTATGTACTTGACCACGGCCTCAATGATCTCACAGAAGAAAATCTGAAAGAACTTCTTACTTTTGCAAATGCTGCTGCATCTCTCATTACTACACGAAAGGGTGCGCTTCGCGTTATGCCAACCCGCGATGAAGTCGAAGCTTTTATTGAAAGCCGCAAATAATTTTTCAAAACTTTTTAACCGAATATACAAAAAATCCCGGACGATTTTATCTGAATCATCCGGGACTTTTTTTCGATTTTTATTTGATCACGCGAACCTTAGATACGCCTTCAATTGCTTTTAATTCATCAAGTGCTTCTTTGGATGCTGCACTTTCCAGATCAATGATCGTATATGCATAGCTTCCACGACTCTTATTTGTCATATCTGCAATATTCAGTCCTTCACTTCCAAGGATCTTGGTAAACTGGCTGATCATATTCGGGATGTTTTTGTGGCAGATGGTAATACGTCCAACTGCTATACAGGTTCCCATATCACAGTTCGGGAAGTTTACAGAGTTTTTGATATTTCCGTTTTCAAGGAAATCTCTGACTTCTTTTACCGCCATAACTGCACAGTTTTCTTCAGATTCAGCTGTGGATGCACCAAGATGTGGTGTAACGAGGATTCCTGGTCTTCCAGCTACAAGCGGATTTGCAAAGTCTGTTACATATTTCTTAACCTTACCACTGTCAAGAGCTTCGATCAAAGCTTCTTCATCAACAAGAAGGTCTCTTGCAAAGTTCAGAAGAACGACACCATCTTTCATCTTTGTGAAAGCTTCTTTGTCGATCATCTTACGTGTATTATCTGTCAGCGGTACATGGATTGTGATATAATCACACTGACTGTAGATCTCATCCAGAGATTTGCTGTGTTTGATGGTTCTGGACAGATTCCACGCTGCATCAATGGAAATAAACGGATCATACCCGTAAACTTCCATGCCAAGATGTGTTGCAGAGTTTGCAACCATAGCTCCAATCGCACCAAGACCGATGATACCAAGTTTCTTTCCACTGATCTCACATCCGGCAAACTGCTTTTTCTGTTTTTCAGCCAGTTTGTCGATATGTTCTTTGTCCTCTTCATGAGCAACCCATTCGATACCTCCAACGATATCACGGGAAGCCAGAAGCATGCCGGCAAGAACAAGCTCTTTCACACCATTTGCATTGGCACCTGGAGTATTAAATACCACGATACCATTTTCTGCACACTGCTCAACCGGAATATTGTTAACACCTGCCCCTGCACGGGCGATAACCTTAACGTTCTCCGGAAGCTCCATGTCATGCATCTTGGCACTTCTTACCAGAACTGCATCGGCATCATTTAATTCTTCTGTCTGTTTGTATTCCTCACCAAACAGGCCAAGGCCTGTCTGGGAAATAGGATTGAGGCATTTATACTGGAACATTATGCATTTTCCTCCTCGAATTTTTTCATGAATGCAACCAGGGCTTCTACACCTTCTTTTGGCATTGCATTGTAGATACTTGCACGCATACCGCCTACAGTTCTGTGTCCTTTAAGGTTTACAAGACCTGCTGCTTTTGCTTCTTTTACGAATTTTGCATCCATATCCTTATCACCTGTAACAAAAGGAACATTCATAAGAGAACGGGAATTTGGCTCTACAGTACCTTTGAAGAGTTTGCTCTGATCCAGATAATCATAAAGAATCTTTGCTTTCTCGATGTTTCTCTTCTGCATTTCTTCCAGTCCGCCCATTGCTTTGAGCCATTTGAAAACTTTGCCGCACACATAAATGCAGTAAGCATTCGGAGTATTGTAAAGAGATCCTGCATCTGCATGTGTTTTGTATGTAAGCATAGTTGGTGTTCCCGGAAGAACATCCTCTGTAATAAGATCCTCACGAATGATTGCAATAACCATGCCTGCAGGTCCGATATTTTTCTGAACACCGCCGTAGATAATGCCATATTTGCTTACATCTACAGGCTCAGATAAGAAACAGGAGGAAACATCTGCTACCAGAGTTTTGCCTTTTGTATTCGGAAGTGTTTTGAATTTTGTTCCGTATATTGTATTATTTTCACAAATGTATACATAATCTGCATCCGGACTGATCGGAAGGTCGCTGCAATCCGGAATATAAGAGAAAGTTTTGTCCTCAGAAGATGCAATCTTATTTACCTTTCCATACTTCTGTGCTTCCTGATATGCTTTTTTTGCCCACTGACCGGTAACAATATAGTCAGCAACTCTGTTTTTCATCAGGTTCATTGGAATCATGGCAAACTGCTGAGACGCACCACCCTGAAGGAATAATACCTTGTAATTGTCCGGAATGTTCATCAGATCTCTGAGATCCTGCTCTGCATCATCAATGATTTTCTGAAACTCCGGGCTTCTGTGGCTCATCTCCATAACGGACATTCCAGTTCCCTGGTAATCCATCATCTCGTCTGCTACTTCTTTCAGCACAGGTTCCGGCAGTACAGCCGGTCCTGCAGAAAAATTATACACTCTGCTCATTGTTCTTCATATCCTCCTCGTCAAAAACTTCATTCAGACTTGCACCTGCAGGTACCATAGGAAATACACTGAGATCCTGATCGATCCAGCAATCCAGTACTACAGGTTCGTCCATAGCCAGTGCCTTACGGATCGCCGGCTCTACTTCTTCCATCTTCGTGACACGAAATGCTTTCGCTCCCATGCCCTCAGATATTTTCACAAAATCCACGGCATCGTCAAGAACGGTGTGTGAATATCTGTGGTCATAAAATAAGGTCTGCCACTGACGTACCATACCCAGCACATGATTATTCATAACAATCTGTAAAAGCTGTTTATGGCATCGTACTGCTGTCGCGATCTCATTCATGTTCATTCTGAAACAGCCATCTCCGGCAATGTTGACAACTGTTTTGTCCGGTCTTCCCATCTTTGCACCAATCGCAGCTCCAAGTCCGTATCCCATTGTTCCGAGACCACCGGAAGTCAGGAATGTACGTGGTTCTTTGTACTTGAAGTACTGCGCTGACCACATCTGATGCTGACCGACATCTGTTGAAATAATTGCGTCACCTTTGGTGATTTCATAGAGTTTCTCTATAATATATGGTCCGGTAAGCTGGGAATGATCATAAGTCAGAGGATATTTTGCTTTCATCTCCTGAATATGTTCGATCCATTCCGGATGCTGTTCTTCCGGAATCATTTCAAGAAGTCTGCGAAGAACTTCTCTTACATCTCCGATTACTGACGCATCTACCAAAACATTCTTATTAATTTCGGCCGCATCCACATCAATCTGCAGGATCTTTGCCTGTTTCGCAAATGTCTTTGCATTTCCTGTAACACGGTCGCTGAAGCGTGCACCCAATACGATCAACAGGTCACACTGAGTTACACCAAGGTCGGAAGTCTTTGTTCCATGCATACCAAGCATTCCGGTATACAGTGGATCTTCCCCTGAAAAAGCACCTTTTCCCATAAGACTGTCGCAAACCGGTGCCTGGATCTTATGTGCCAGCTCACTGATTTCTTTGGAAGCACCGGAAATAACAGAACCACCACCGACGAAAATATATGGTTTCTTTGCTTCTTCGATCATCTGTGCAGCAGTTTCAAGATCTTCCTTACGAATCGTTTCAACTTCACGATTGATCGTAGCCGGACGACGTACGGAATATTCATAAGTAGCTGCTGTCACATCTTTTGTCACATCAACCAGTACCGGACCCGGACGTCCGCTCTTGGCAATGTAAAATGCCTTGCGGAGTGTGTCTGCCAGCATTGTGATGTCTTTTACAATAAAGCTGTGTTTTGTAATCGGCATAACGATTCCTGCAATATCTACTTCCTGGAAAGAATCTCTTCCAAGAAGTGGTTTGCCAACGTTCGCCGTGATTGCCACAACCGGAACGGAATCCATATAAGCTGTAGCAATACCTGTAACCAGATTCGTAGCCCCAGGTCCTGAAGTTGCCAGGCATACACCGACTTTTCCAGTAGCACGGGCATAACCGTCTGCCGCATGAGAAGCACCCTGTTCATGAGATGTCAGAATATGATGAATCTCATCACTATGTTTATAGAGAGCATCATAAACGTTAAGGATTGCTCCACCCGGATAACCAAAAACAGTATCTACTTTCTGTTCTTTCAGGCATTCAATGATGATCTCTGCACCTGTAAGCTGCATCGTATTTCCTCCTAATGTTTATCAAATAATTGCTTTTCTCTTATTTTGCTTTTGGCACTTCAAGGATTGCTCCTCTGTTGCCTGAGGTAACCATTGCAGCATATCTTGCAAGATATCCGGTTGTGATCTTTGGTTCACGCGGCTGCCATTTTGCTTTTCTTGCTGCCATCTCTTCATCAGAAACTTTGACTTCCAGTTTCAGTTCCGGAATATTGATACTGATGATATCTCCTTCTTCGATCAGGGCAATCGGACCACCTACAGCTGCTTCTGGTGAAACATGTCCAATAGAGGCACCTCTGGATGCACCACTGAAACGTCCGTCTGTGATCAGAGCAACCGATGAACCAAGTCCCATACCAGCAATTGCAGAAGTAGGATTCAGCATCTCTCTCATTCCCGGGCCGCCTTTTGGTCCTTCATAACGGATAACAACCACATCTCCGGCTACGATCTTACCACCTTTGATAGCTTTGATCGCATCGTCTTCGCTGTCAAATACTCTCGCAGGTCCCTCATGAACCATCATTTCTTCTACAACTGCGGAACGTTTTACAACGCCACCATCTGGTGCGATATTTCCTTTCAGTACTGCAAGTCCACCTGTCTGACTGTATGGATTGTCGATTGGACGGATAACTTCCGGATTGAGATTTACACAGTTTTTAATATTTTCGCCTACTGTTTTTCCTGTTACAGTCATGCATTCTGTATGAAGAAGGCCCTTCTTATTCAGCTCATTCATTACTGCATAAACACCGCCTGCTTCATTCAGGTCTTCCATATATGTCGGGCCTGCCGGTGCAAGATGACAGAGATTCGGGGTTTTTTCACTGATCTCATTTGCAAAGCTGATATCAAAATCCATTCCCACTTCATGCGCAATTGCCGGAAGATGAAGCATACTGTTGGTAGAGCATCCAAGTGCCATATCTACAGTCAGTGCATTCAGGATTGCTTCTTTTGTCATGATATCTCTCGGACGGATGTTTCTGCGGTACATTTCCATAACCTGCATACCTGCATGTTTTGCAAGACGGATACGTTCGGAATATACCGCCGGAATGGTTCCGTTTCCGCGAAGTCCCATACCAAGAACCTCAGTCAGGCAGTTCATGGAGTTTGCAGTGTACATACCGGAACAGGATCCACATGTAGGACATGTTTTGTTCTCAAATTCTGTCAGTTCTTCTTCTGAAATCTTGCCTGCAGCATAGGATCCAACGGCTTCAAACATACTGGAAAGACTTGTCTTGTGTCCATGGATATGACCTGCCATCATTGGACCGCCACTTACAAATACAGTAGGAACATTGATTCTGGCAGCTGCCATCAGAAGTCCAGGTACGTTTTTGTCACAGTTTGGAACCATGACCAGCGCATCAAACTGATGTGCCATTGCCATTGCTTCTGTAGAGTCTGCGATCAGATCTCTTGTTACCAGAGAATATTTCATTCCAACATGTCCCATTGCAATACCATCACAGACAGCGATTGCCGGGAATACGATCGGTGTACCACCGGCCATTGCAACACCCTGTTTTACAGCTGCAACGATCTTGTCCAGATTCATATGGCCAGGTACGATCTCATTATAAGAACTTACAATTCCGACTAACGGACGTTCCATTTCTTCTTTTGTTAATCCAAGGGCGTTAAACAGGGAACGATGAGGTGCCTGCTGTGAGCCTGTTTTTACTGCGTCACTTCTCATTTTCTTATCTCCTCTTTACTTAATCTATACGATACTTACGGATTGTTCTGTGCAAAGCAATTATACTGCTGCTGCGATCAGATCGCCCATTTCTTTTGTTCCGACTTTTTTGCAGCCTTCCGACATAATATCACCGGTGCGGTATCCGTCTGTCAGTACCTTCTGTACAGCTGCTTCTACTGCATCTGCTTCTTCATCAAGATTCAGAGAATAGCGAAGCAGCATTGCTGCTGAAAGGATCGTTGCGATCGGGTTTGCTTTATTCTGTCCAGCGATGTCCGGTGCAGATCCATGACTTGGCTCATACAGACCGAATTTGGTCTCATTAAGACTTGCAGAAGAAAGCATTCCGATAGAACCTGTTACCATGCTTGCTTCATCAGACAAAATATCACCGAACATATTCTCTGTCAGGATAACATCAAACTGTGCCGGATCATGCACCAGCTGCATTGCACAGTTGTCAACCAGCATATGCTCCAGTGTAACTTCCGGATAGTCCTTTGCAACTTCTTCTACAACTTTTCTCCAGAGTCTGGAAGAATCCAGAACGTTTGCTTTGTCTACACTTGTGACTTTTTTTCTTCTCTTCATTGCAATGTCAAAAGCTTTGATTGCAATACGGCGAATTTCATTTTCATTATAAGAAAGTGTATCAATTGCTTTCTTTACTCCGTTTTCTTCGATTGTTTTTCTTTCTCCAAAGTAAAGGCCACCCGTCAGCTCACGAACAATGATCATGTCAAATCCGTTCTCTCCGATCACTTCTTTCTTGATCGGGCATGCTTCTTCCAGTTCCTTATAAAGATATGCCGGACGAAGGTTTGCAAAGAGATTCAATGCCTTACGAATAGCAAGAAGTCCTGCCTCCGGACGTTTGGATGGTTCCAGTTTGTACCATGGAGATGTCTTTGCGTCACCTCCGATGGAACCCATCAGAACTGCATCGGAAGCTTTTGCAGTGGCAATTGCCTCATCTGTGAGCGGGACACCGTGAACATCGATAGAAGCTCCACCGAGGAGCACCTCTGAATAAGTAAATGTATGATGATATTTTTCACATACTTTATCAAGAACCTTTTTTGCTTCACTGACGATTTCCGGTCCAATTCCATCTCCCGGAATCAATGCGATCTTGTATTCCATTTCTTCATTTCCTCTCTCTGCATCATACGAAACTTAAGCAGAGTCCTTTCGTTGCGAATATTGTTATTATAATAACGCACTTTTTTATACTTTTCAACCCTTTACTACGTAAAAGTTAGAACGTATTGATATAAGATTGATATAAGCACATTTCCTTAAATAAAATCTTCCAAAAAAAGAAGTGCTGCATCTGACGCAGCACTTACTTTCTTATTTGCAGTTATGCGGATGCCTGCTCTGCCTTCTCCACTTCTGCAATAGCCTGTTTTCTCATTGGGATACGGCAGTTCTTGTTATTGCCGAATTCTACGATCACATCTTCTTCAGTCATGTCGATGATCACTCCATAGAAGCCGCCTGTGGTAACAATGCTGTCACCGACTTCCATGCTGTTGAGCATTGCCTGAAGTCTCTTCTGCTCTTTCTTCTGAGGACGGATCATCAGGAAATACATAACTCCAAAGATAACAACCATCCATAAAATCATCATACCCATGCTTGCGGTACTTTCGTTCATTTAAGATTCCTCCTGTTTACTGACTTACATTCCTTTTTTCAGGAACACTATACATTATCATACACAAAAATGCCTGTTACTTCAAGTGTTTTTCAGCATTTTGTATTATTTCTGTCTATAATTCAGAGACTGTTTTATTATTTCTGCTCTCCGGCTGCAAATCCTTCCAGACGCATCTTTTTGTAATCTGCAAATCTGCCTTCATCCAGTGCATCACGAATCTCTTCCATCATATGATTGTAGAAATACAGATTGTGCAGAACACAGAGACGCATTCCAAGCATTTCTTTCGCTTTGAGAAGATGACGGATATAAGCTCTGCTGTAATGACGGCATGCCGGACAGCCACAACCTTCTTCGATCGGACGTGTATCCAGTTCATATTTCGCATTAAACATGTTCATTTTGCCATGATTGGTGTATACATGTCCATGACGTCCGTTGCGGCTTGGATATACACAGTCAAAAAAGTCAATACCACGTTCTACACCCTCAAGGATATTGGCCGGTGTTCCGACTCCCATGAGGTAGGTTGGTTTGTCCTGTGGAAGATACGGTACAACTGCATCAAGGATACGATACATTTCCTCATGTGTCTCACCGACTGCCAATCCGCCGACTGCATAACCGTCGAGATCCATTTTTGCGATTTCTTTTGCATGCTCAATACGGATATCCTCGTAAACAGCACCCTGGTTGATACCAAAAAGAAGCTGTTCTTTATTGATGGTATCCGGCAAGCTGTTAAGACGAGCCATCTCTGTTTTACATCTTGCCAGCCAGCGGGTAGTACGCTCTACGGATTTCTGCACATAATCTCTGTCTGCCACACTGCTCGGGCACTCATCAAATGCCATAGCTATGGTAGAACCGAGATTGGACTGGATCTGCATACTTTCTTCCGGTCCCATAAAAATCTTGTGTCCGTCAATATGCGACTGGAAATGGACACCTTCTTCTTTGATCTTGCGGAGTTTCGCAAGGGAAAAGACCTGGAATCCACCGGAATCTGTCAGGATTGGACGCTCCCAGTTCATAAATTTGTGAAGTCCGCCAAGCTGCTTCACTACTTTGTCACCTGGTCGCACATGCAAATGATACGTATTAGATAGCTCCACTTGTGTTCCAATATCATAAAGGTCCTGTGTGGAAACAGCACCTTTTATTGCACCGATCGTTCCTACGTTCATGAATACAGGAGTCTGGATCGTACCATGGACAGTCTCAAACTGAGCACGCTTCGCACGGCCCTCCGTTTTCATTAATGTATATTTTGCCATTATTATTCCTCTTTCTGTTCTTATATGATATTGCGTTTGGTTCTAAGTATAGCAGACGGAGTAAGAATGGTAAAGAAAAATGTTCCTCACACTGCATCGGCAAATGCTGCCCGATAATACGGATCCAGGGCATACCATTCCTCCACGCTGGTGATATCACGAGCCACAAGATCAATTTCTTCCTCTTTGCATCTTAAGAGTACTGCAGGAGATATCTTTCTTGCATAATCACTCACGAAAACAGTATTTATTCCTGTCTTCAGATTTTCAAGTTTTACAATGACATCTTCTGTAATACCCCAAAATGCACTCCCAGGCAGAACGATTCCTATGTCTGCTGTTGGTGCGATTTCTTTCATCCAGAGCATATAATCATAATCAAAGGAAAACCAGGATACATTCTGCTGCATGCCCTCTGCACAAACGATCTCATATAGTCCCTGTATATCTTCATAGTTCGTCGAAGCATCCTTTTTCAGTTCAATATAAGGATGTACGAAATTTGCTTTACAGAATTCAATAAATTCTTTAAAATTTGGAATCTGTTCACCCACATACGCTTCGCCCATCCAGGAACCAAAATCATATGTCCTGGCTTCCTCATAGGTCATTGCGGAAATATATCCCTGTCCATTCGATGTTTTGTTTATTGTGGCATTATGCAAAAGCACCGGAACTTTGTCCGAAGTAAATCGAACATCTGTCTCGATTGCTTTATAGCCTTTTGCAACTGCAGTTCTGAACGAGGCAAATGTATTCTCCGGTGCAGTTGTTTTGTACCCGCGATGTCCGATCAGATAAGCATTTGGAGCCGGAATCGGTGTCGGAGTTGCAGTCGGTACCGGTGTCACTGTTGGCACTGGTACTGTTTTCTTTTGCACAGCCTTTACCTTAACAATACAGGTATATTTCTTCTTATTCTTCCCTGTCGCTGTTATCCTGACAGTTCCGCCCTTTTTCCCCTTAACAACTCCTGCTGATGATACTGTTGCAATCCTTTTATCAGATGATTTCCATCTGAGTACCTTCGTACCCGTCACCTTCAGTTTCAACTGTTTTCCTGAAGCCAGCGTTACTCTTTTCTTGTTTATATATGGATTCTTAACAACGATCCAAATCCTCTTTACAAACTTTTTTCCTTTTGCCTTTTTGATTCCTCTTATATAGGTTTTTCCAGCCTTTCGCGGTGTAATTTTCTTTCCCTTTACTCGCAAAATTCTCTTATTTGCACTGCTCCATTTATAATTACCAGATACATTAATCCTGTATGTCTGTCCGACGTACATAACCTTACTTCCTGCCGATACCTGTACCGACATACCAAGCATAAATATGACTGCCAGAAATACAATTACAAATCTTTTTTGATTCCTTTTCATTTGCACCACCCCTTCGCCAGCATAAAAAATCAAGCTATGTTTCTAATATAATTATCACACTTTTCAGCACACTAGTCCATAGATTATTTAAAAAGATACCAAAAAAGACAAGGTACACATTTATTTCACGTACCTTGCCTTTTACAGATTTATTATTTTGATTTATTATTTTAATTCCTTTTTCAGATTCTTCTGTGCCGTTGACAGCATCAGCTTAATTCTGTTCAGCTGGTTAACCTCACTTGCTCCCGGATCATAATCGATTGCCACAATATTGGCTTCCGGATGTTCTCTGCGGATTGCCTTGATAACACCCTTACCTACAATATGGTTCGGCAGACACGCAAACGGCTGAATACATACAATATTCGGTACGCCGCCGTGAATCAGTTCCATCATCTCACCGGTCAGGAACCATCCCTCACCGGTCTGATTACCCGGAGATACGATCGGTGATGCCATCTTCGCCAGATCTGCAACATTAGCAGCCGGTGTAAAGTGACGGCTCTGTGCAAGAGCTTCATTCGCCGGTCCACGCAGCCATTCAATCGCTTTGATTCCCCAGTTTGCGATCGTTGCTTTATTTTTCTTGAATCCAAGGAACTCACATTTGAAGTTCTGGTTATAGAAACAGTAATTAATAAAGTCGATCAGATCCGGACATACTGCCTCAGCGCCTTCTGCTTCCAGAAGTTCCGCCAGATGATTGTTTGCAGCCGGAAGGAATTTGACAAGGATTTCTCCAACGATACCAACTCGCGGTTTCTTTTCATCACTGATCGGAATCAGGTCAAATTCATGTACCATCTCACGGCACATCTTCTTAAACTGTCCATGGCTGACACTGCTGCCTTCCAGGAATGAGATTACTCTCTGTTCCCAGATCTTGTGTTTACGATTGACGATTCCCGGTTCCAGTTCATATGGACGCATACGGTATACGCACTTCATCAGAATATCACCAAACACTGCGCCATAGCAAACACGTTTGATCAGTGGAAGGGTCAGTTTGAATCCCGGATTGCTCTCCAGCCCACTTAAGTTAATGGAAATAACCGGCACCTGTTCCATGCCTGCTTTCTTGAGGGCACGACGGATAAATGCAATATAGTTGGATGCGCGGCAGCCACCGCCTGTCTGAGACATAATAACAGCCGTCTTATTAAGGTCATATTTACCGGAAAGAAGAGCATCCATAACCTGTCCGACTACCATCAGCGACGGATAGCATGCATCATTATTTACATATTTCAGGCCAACATCAACAGCATGCTTATTATCATTCGGAAGAACTTCCAGATGATAACCACAGGTATTAAATGCTGCCTGCAAAATTCCAAAATGGAACGGTGACATCTGCGGGCACAGGATCGTATAATCCTTACGCATCTGCTTTGTAAATACTATCTTCTCAATAGAAGACGGTTTGATCTCACGCTCTTTGTGCTGTGCCTCTTTTGCGCGAAGTGCAGCGATCAGAGAACGAATACGGATACGTGCCGCACCAAGGTTATTTACTTCATCAATCTTCAGGCAGGTATAGATCTTACCGCTGCCATCCAGAATCTCATAAACCTCATCTGTTGTAACGGCATCCAGACCACAGCCAAAGGAATTCAGCTGGATCAGATCCAGATTATCCTGTGTCTTGACAAAGTTTGCTGCCGCATACAGACGGGAATGATACATCCACTGGTCATTAACACGGATCGGACGTTCTACTTCTGCAAGATGAGAAACAGAATCTTCTGTCAGTACTGCGATGCCATAGCTGTTGATCAGATCCGGAATACCATGATGGATTTCAGGATCAATGTGATACGGACGACCGGCAAGAACGATTCCTCTACGTCCCGTTTCTTTCAAGTACCGAAGGGTTTCTTCTCCCTTCTTCTGTACATCCTTTCGTGCCTGTGCAAGTTCTTCCCATGCCACATGTGCAGCTTCTTTGACTTCGTCTGCCGGAATATCCTTAAACACTTCAACCAGGCGGTCCGTCAGAATTGCTTCTGTCGTAAATGCCATAAACGGATTCATAAATTTAATGCTCGGATCTTTCAGTTCATCCACGTTGTTCTTGATATTTTCAGCATAAGATGTAACGATCGGGCAGTTGTAATGATTTACTGCATCCGGAAATTCATTACGCTCATATGGCACACATGGATAGAAAATAAACTTCACACCTTTTTTGATCAGCCAGCTTACATGACCATGTGCCAGTTTTGCCGGATAACACTCAGATTCACTCGGGATAGATTCAATACCAAGTTCGTATATCTTTCTGGTAGAAGTCGGTGAAAGTACCACTTCGTATTTCAGTTTCGTAAAGAATGTATACCAGAACGGATAATTTTCAAACATATTCAGGACTCGTGGAATTCCCACCTGTCCTCTTGTTGCCTGATCCGGGCTCAACGGCTCATAAGAAAACAGTCTCTTATACTTATATTCATAAAGGTTCGGAACATGATCCTTGTTCTTCTCTTTACCAATTCCACGCTCGCAACGATTACCGCTGACAAACTGACGTCCTCCGGTAAACTTGTTGATCGTCAGACGACAGTTATTAGTACATCCACGGCAATTCGCCATAGAAGTTGTATATTTCAGTTCATTGATCTTGTCAATAGAGAGCATAGTTGTTTCTTTGCCGTCTTCATAACGCTCACGTGCGATCAATGCCGCACCAAATGCCCCCATGATACCGGCGATATCCGGGCGGATTGCTTCACAGTTTGCAATACGCTCAAAGCTTCGAAGGACTGCATCATTATAGAAGGTACCACCCTGTACAACGATATGCTTACCAAGCTCTGTCGCGTCTGAAACTTTGATAACTTTGTAAAGAGCATTCTTAATAACGGAATATGCAAGACCTGCAGAAATATCAGATACCTCTGCACCTTCCTTCTGTGCCTGTTTTACCTTGGAATTCATAAATACCGTACAACGGGTTCCAAGATCGATCGGATGTTTTGCATAAAGTGCAGCTTTTGCAAAATCCTGTACACTGTAATTCAGAGATTTGGCAAATGTTTCAATAAAAGATCCACAACCGGAAGAACAAGCTTCATTCAGCTGTACACTGTCAACCGTCTGGTTCTTAATCTTGATACATTTCATATCCTGACCACCAATATCCAGAATACAGTCAACTTCCGGATCAAAAAATGCGGCTGCATAATAATGAGAAACTGTCTCAACTTCTCCCTCATCCAGAAGAAGAGCTGCTTTGATCAGTGCTTCTCCATAACCGGTAGAACATGCATATGCGATTCTGGCATCTTTCGGAAGTTTGGAATAAATTTCCTGAATAGAACGAATCGCAGTTTTCAGCGGACTTCCGTTATTATTACTATAGAATGAATACAGAAGACTTCCATCTTCACCTACCAGTGCAGTTTTGGTCGTTGTAGATCCTGCATCAATTCCAAGATAACAATTCCCCTTATAGGATGCAAGATCACCTGTTGCAACTTTATAAGAAGACTGACGTTTATTAAACTCTTCATAGTCCTCTTCTGTTGCAAACAGTGGCTCCATACGCTCTACTTCGAAATCCATCTTGACGGAATGACGAAGTCTGTCTTTCAGTTCTGTCAGAGAGACTGTAACATCTTCTTTTGCATTCAGTGCAGAACCGATTGCTGCAAACAAGTGAGAGTTCTCCGGTACGATCGTATGTTCCTCATCCAGTTTCAGAGTACGGATAAACGCTTCCTTTAATTCAGAAAGGAAATGCAGTGGACCGCCAAGGAATGCTACATGTCCACGAATCGGTTTACCACATGCCAGACCAGAGATCGTCTGATTGACAACTGCCTGGAAAATAGATGCTGACAGGTCTTCTTTTGTCGCGCCTTCATTGATCAGTGGCTGAATATCTGTCTTTGCAAATACACCACAACGGGCAGCGATCGGATAAAGCGCTTTGTAATTCTTAGCATATTCATTCAGACCAGGTGCATCTGTCTGAAGCAGAGATGCCATCTGATCGATAAAAGAACCTGTACCACCGGCACAGATACCATTCATTCGCTGTTCAATATTACCACCTTCAAAATAAATGATCTTGGCATCCTCACCACCAAGTTCAATCGCAACATCTGTCTGTGGCGCCATCTTCTGAAGAGATGTTGATACCGCAATAACTTCCTGTACAAATGGAATCTCCAGATGATTGGCAAGTGTCAGTCCACCGGAACCGGTGATCACCGGACTTAATGTCATTTCGCCCAGCTGGTTCTGTGCTTTTTCCAGAAGATCTGCCAGTGTCTCCTGAATATTTGCAAAATGACGTTCATAATCTGCAAACAAAAGCTTTTCATTTTCATCAAGAATCGCGATTTTTACCGTAGTAGATCCGATGTCAATTCCCAATGTATATGTATCCAATAAATCGACCTCCTCGTCAAAACTGTATATATACAGATATGAATATAACGTGTTCTTTCTTATTAAAAGTATTTCTCCAAAATCGAATTCCGTAACATTATACGACAAAGTTTTACAAATGACAATGACCAAGTTTCACAATTTGTCGCATATCCGTTCCCCAAATTGATTTGAGTGTCAAATTTTATAAGAACAAAGCGGACAAGTCCGCTTCAAACTCCCTGAATCCCTCAATCTTTGAGGGACTTGTTACGCTTTGCGCGCCAGATGCAGTCTGCTTCAGCAGACATATTCCTCATGCATCTGGTCGCATCCTCGCGGAGCGTTTTTGTGTAATAGGAAAATTACGGAGTAATTTCCTATTACACAAAAAAGGATATTTGTTGAAAGGCCCAACAAATATCCTGTATTTTCCGTATTTTATTATTTGAGAAACTTGTTTTCCTTTATCTTCTGATCCTCTGTGCGATCCGAACAAGATATGCCCCGCCAGGCATTCTGGAAAGCCGCTCGGATGCTGTCTTATCAACCAGGATATAAACCAGGAAATACGCTGCTGCTGCCAGAATGATCGATACACCCAGGCAGATGATATTAGATGGTAAGATTGCATGAAAGCCATAATAAACACCAGCTGCCACGACACCCATCACTGCAGAAGCGATCAGCGGACTTACGTAAGCCGCCTTCCATGGGTTCTTATATTCCAGATATTTTTTCATAAAGAAATCATTCATCACGCATACAACGATTGCATACACGATCATAGCAACCAGCAATGCATAAATACCCAGGTCTGTGAACATCAGAAGCGCAACAACTACAATCACATCTACAACCAGCGCAACTGCTGCTGTGATCATAGGGATCTTCGGTTTGCCGATTCCCTGAAGTACCCCATTGGAAATGTTGGACATTCCATTCAGAAGTATCGTAAAGGATCCAAGCATCAAAAGCTTTCCGGCCACACCATTTGTTCCTCCAAACAGCAGTGATACGATTGGCTGTGCAAGCACTGCCAGTCCTACCGCGCATGGAATAGAAATAAACATGGACAACTGCACGGTCTGATCCACTCTTCTCCTTGTTTCATCAATATCTCCCGTTGCATACAGTGCAGATACCTCCGGGATCATCGAAGTCGGTGCTGCACTTGAAAGCGTCAGAGGAATGTTGATAATACTCATAAAGTAGGTCGCATATTCTGCATACATTATACTGATCGTATCTGCATTCACACCATGTTTGCCCATGATCTCAGAATACAGAACTCCATTCAGATAACCGTTAATGTTATAAATAAAGGAACTCAGGATGATTGGAGAAACGATTAGAATGATCAGCTTCAGGATCTCGCCATAAGACTCCTCTTCATGATAATGATCATGTCTGACCCTGCGTTTGATCGCGTTCCGATTAACGCCATATACCAGGAGCATAAATAACAGTGCGATCACGACACCTGCTGTCGTACCAACAGTAGATCCGGCGGCTCCCCATTTTGCCACACTTCCATCTGTACCATCTGCAAAATATTTAATGAACATCCAGGCTGCGATCAGACTGACTGCCGCATTAAAAATCTGTTCCAGTATCTGCGAGATTGAAGTTGGCATCATATTACGGTATGCCTGAAAATATCCTCTGTATACACCCAGGATTCCGGAAAGGAAAATCGTTGGTGATAAGATCTGCAGTGCCAGTACTGCATTCGGCTGATTGCTCGGAATAATAAATCTTGCCCCAAACAGACACACCAGTGCTACGATTCCACCTACGATTGCCGCATAGATCAGAGATCCATGAAAAATTTTCTGGGCATTTTTATAATCTTTTAAAGCAATTCGTTCTGAGATCAGTTTGGAAACTGCCTGCGGAATGCTGAAGGATGCAATCATCAGAAGAATCATATAGGCATTCTGGGCAAGGCTGATATATCCCATTCCCATATTGCCTACGATTGAAGAAAGCGGGCTCTTATAAAGAAGACCAATGACCTTGGAAATCATTGCCGCAATCATCAAAAAAGATGCATTTTTTACTAAGTTGTTCTTCTGGTTCATGTTTACTCCTTAATTTCCTGCTGTTCTTTATTTTCAATCTGCCAGTCGATCGGCTCCAGACCATTCTGAATCAGAAATTCATTTGTTTTGCTGAAATGTCTGCATCCAAAAAATCCTCTGTATGCAGAGAGCGGACTCGGATGCGGTGCTTCCAGAATCAGATGTTTTGGATTGGTCAGCATAGATTTTTTCATCTGCGCCGGTCTTCCCCAGAGGAGAAATACAATTGGATGATCCTGCTCATTCAGAATACGGATTGCAGCATCCGTAAACTGCTCCCATCCAATGCCTCTGTGCGAATTCGCCTGATGCGCCCGCACGGTCAGTACAGTGTTAAGCATAAGGACACCCTGTCTGGCCCATTTTTCCAGATAACCGTTATCCGGGATATAACATCCCAGATCATCATGGAGTTCCTGATAGATATTGACCAGTGACGGTGGGATCTCTACATCTCTTTTTACAGAGAAACATAATCCATGCGCCTGTCCGTCATTGTGATACGGATCCTGTCCGAGAATCACGACTTTTACCTGACTCAGCGGTGTAAAATGAAATGCATTGAACATATCATCTGCCGGAGGAAAGATCTTGTGTGTCTGATATTCCTGCATCACTGTTTTGTATAGTTTCGTATAATATGGCTGATGGAATTCACCTTTCAGTGCTTCCAGCCACTCTCCTGATAAAGGAGCCATGTTTCTTTCACCTCTTATCTTCTTACGGAGATTCCTCTGTCTGCCAGATAGTCCTTCACATGACTGATCTCCAGTTCTTTATAATGAAATAAAGATGCTGCAAGTGCTGCATCTGCGCCACCCTCTGTCAGAGCATCATAAAAATGTTCCAGAGTTCCGGCTCCACCGGATGCAATAACCGGAATGCTGACTGCATCTGAAATTGCACGGGTCAGTTCGATGTCATACCCCGCTTTTGTTCCATCACAGTCCATGCTGGTAAGAAGGATTTCCCCTGCTCCCAATGCCTCTGCCTTTTTTGCCCATTCAATCGCATCCAGTCCTGTATCAAGGCGTCCGCCATGTTTGTAGATATTCCAGCCGCCTCCCGGTCTTCTCTTGGCATCTATAGCAAGCACTACACACTGACTGCCGAACTTCTCTGCTGCTTCACGAATCAGCTCCGGACGGTCTATTGCAGCAGAATTCACAGAAATCTTATCTGCCCCCTCCCGGAGAAGCTTCTTAAAATCATCCACGGTACGGATTCCTCCACCAACCGTAAATGGAATAAATACACAGGCAGCCACTTTACGCACCATATCAACTACTGTATCACGTTCTTCACAGGATGCTGTAATATCCAGAAAAACCAGCTCATCTGCTCCGGCCGCATCATATGCTTTTGCAATCTCAACTGGATCACCGGCATCTTTCAGATCCACAAAATTAACGCCCTTAACCACCCGGCCTTTATTGACATCCAGACAGGGAATGATTCTCTTGGTAAACATATCAGTTCCCCTCCTTTTCCAGTTTCGCAAAATTTTCCAGAATCTTGAGGCCGTATCTGCTGCTCTTCTCCGGATGGAACTGGCATGCAAATACATTTCCCTTTTCAACAGATGCATGGATCGTTGTGCTGTAGTCTGTCACTGCCTTTACGATCTCCGGTTCTTCTGCCTGCAGATAATAGGAATGTACAAAATATACATATGTGTCCTCCGGAATTTCCTGAAACAGTCTTCCGTTATTCTGAAGATGCAGCGAATTCCATCCCATATGTGGGATTTTAAGGCCTTCTGCCGGTGGAATTCTCAGAATTTTTCCTTTCAGAATACCAAGCCCCTCTACGCCCGGTGTCTCTTCACTGCTTTCAAAAAGCAGTTGCAGTCCCAGACAGATTCCAAGGAACGGCGTATTATTTTTTACCATATCTTTAATGACAGGCACCAGATTGTATCTGTGCAGATTCTCCATTGCCTGTCCAAAGCTTCCAACACCCGGAAGGATCACTTTATCTGCTTTTAAAAGCACCTCCGGATTCCGGGAAACAATCGTCTCCTCCCCAAGGTACGCAAGTGCTTTTTCTACGCTTTTGATGTTGCCCGCATCGTAGTCAATAATTCCTATCATTTGTCTCTCACATCCTGTCTTCTTTGATATTATTCCAGTATAACCCAAAAAAAGACAGATGCAAAGCGATTTCTTTACATCTGTCTCGATTTGTGCTGTTTTACTGATTCTTTCTATCTAATGTGAACCAGAATTCCACACCATTATCATAGTTCTGCACTCCATACTGCTGATGTAGGCCTTCCATGATCGCCTTAACGATAGATAATCCAATACCGCTGCCACCATATTCTCTGGTTCTCGCCTTATCTACCTTGTAGAATTTATTCCAGAGATTCGGGAGATCTTCTTCCGGTATCGGTGTACCTGTATTAAATACCGTTACCTTCACATGATCTTCCTCTGTCAGAACACGGATCTCAATCTCTTTTTCTCCATCCAGATGATTCAATGCATTGTTTGTATAATTTGTCACGACTTCTTCAATTTTAAATTCATCCGCCCATACATAGACAGGCCTTTCTGCATCAAAGCTGACCTTTGCCTCTTTCTGCTGGATCATGATATCCATAGACTGCAGAACACCCCGTATCAGACTGACAATATCAAAGCGTTCTACTGTCATCTCATCTCTTCCGGATTCCAGCTGATTCAAAGTAAGAAGGTTACGAACCAGCTTGTTCATCTTGGATGCCTCGTCCATGATAACATCACAGTAAAACTCCCGGCTTTCCGGATCTTCGGAAATATTTTCTTTCAGTCCTTCTGCATATCCCTGAACCAGCGCGATCGGAGTTTTCAGCTCATGAGAAACATTATTCAGGAACTCTTGTCTCATCTGGTCGATTCGTTCTTTATTCTCAATATCTTTCTGCAACTCATTGTTTGCAGATTTCAACTCTGAAATCGTCTTTTCCAGCTGTTCAGACATGCGGTTGAAATTTTCTCCCAGCTCATCGATCTCATTTCCGGCATGGCTCTGATATTTTGCCTCAAAATCCAGTTCGCTCATCTTCGTGGAAAGCAGTGTCAGTTCACTGATCGGACGCGTGATTCTCTTTGTCACAAACCAGATTACAAATCCACTGACCACAATGATCAAAATACCAACATAGAAATAGAATTTATTCGATATGGAAACGCTCTCACGTATGCTCTCCAGTGGCGTTCGGATCAGGAAATAACAGCCATTTTTGAGTTCTCCCCAACTCTCCACATATTCCATTCCGGCAAAGCGATCCCGCACCTGCTGTATAACATAATTATCATTTTGCTGAAGTGTTTTCGCATGATCATCTTTTTTCTGATCCAGATCATAAGCATAACCGACAAGCCGGGCCTCCAGAAGATCTTCATTGCTTCCGACAGAACATACTGTCTGTCCATCTGCTGTGATCACTACCCAGGTAAGATTATTCTCTGAACTGTCTTTAAACATTTCATCAGAAATATCTGCACTGCATTTTCCATCTGAGTCTGTTGTCATCTTCAGCGCCTCGAGATTTTTTACAGCTTCCTGTAATACATCTGTCTTTTTGCTGATATAATAATGTTCCAGAAAAAGTCCATTAATCACGGTTGTGATCACCATGGAAAGCAGGAATAGTCCGATAAACCAGAATTCAATCTGCCGTCTCAGCGGATGAAACTTTCTTTTTTCTGACTTTCCCGCCATTTTCTTCTTTGGTTTCATGCTTCATCTACCTCAAATTTGTAGCCCATGCCCCAGACGGTTTTGATATATTCGCCCTTGTCTCCCATTTTGCTTCTGAGTTTTTTGACATGTGTATCAATGGTTCTGGCATCCCCAAAATAATCATAATTCCATACAGAATTCAGGATTTTTTCTCTGGATAATGCAATTCCCTGATTTTCAAGGAAATACGTAAGAAGTTCGAATTCCTTAAAGCTCAGTTCCATGGGTTTGCCATCAACACTTGCCTGATGAGCAGATTTGTCAATCACGATGCCACCAGCAGAAAGTACATCGTTTCCGGCGTCCTGTCCGGTTCTTCGAAGGATTGCTTCTACTCTGGCTACCAGGATCTTTGGACTGAACGGTTTGGAAATATACTCATCCACCCCAAGATCAAAACCAAGAAGTTCATCGCGTTCATCTCCTCTGGCTGTGAGCATGATGATCGGTACTTTTGAGTTTTTGCGGATCTCACGGCATACTTCCCAGCCATCCATCTTAGGCATCATAACATCCAGAATCAACAGGGCTATATCTTTTTCTTCATAAAAAATATCCATTGCCTCTTCACCATCTCCGGCTTCCAGTACATGAAAATTTTTCTTTTCAAGGAAATCCTTCACAAGCTTACGCATACGACTTTCATCATCTACTACAAGAATCTTTGGGGCTTCCATTTTTCATTCCTCCATCAAACATTTACTTTTTATTTTGTTTTATCTTAGCAGAGATTTATGTAAGTTTTGTGAACGGATGACAGAAATTTGGACAGAATTAAAAGTTATTTTTCATAAAGCGAAAACCGGAAGCCATAGAAACAGGTTCCGGTTCTCTGTGATCATATTTTCTATTGTTTTTATAAAATGATCTGGAATCATGCAAGCGCTTTGCCAAGTGCCTTGCAGTTTTCTACTGCATCATCATCTGGTTCTTCCTGGCAGATCACACCATCAGCTGCAAGTACAGCTCCGTCTTCTTTACACTTATCTTCCCAGTTGTGCATCCATTCTCCGTCTCCCCATCCATAGGATCCGAAAAGACCAATCTTTTTGCCGGAAAGTTTTGCCTCACAGGAGCTGAACAGCGGCTCAAATTCATCTTCTTCCAGAACTTCATCTCCCATTGCCGGGCAGCCGAATGCGATCGCATCAAACTCATCTACCTTTTCAGCAGAGAAATCAGCTGTTTCAAAAGTTGTAACTTCCGCACCTGCTGCTTTTGCTCCTTCCGCTACTGCATTTGCCATAGCTTCTGTGTTTCCTGTTGAACTCCAATATACTACTGCTACTTTACTCATCTTGCTTTACCTTATCCTTTCTTATTTATGCTGCAACGGTCAGCTGAAGAATTGATCTTCCATCCGCAAAAAGACGTCTGTAGATTTCCGAACATTTCTTCAGTTTCCGGAAAAGTATCTGGGTCTGTTGTTCATCTCCATATACTTTCCAGATTCCGCAACACTTATAATTTTTACCTTTCTGCTCAATAAAGCCAGTCACATCATCAAGAGGATATCCAAGAAAAAGCCCTACTTCATGTGGAAAACCGTCTTTTTCAAAAAAACGCTCCTGAAGCTGTCGAATGCAGCAATCTGTCTCCTGGTATTCATAGCCGCAATCTTTCAAAAGAGCACATGCACCTTCACACCGCAGGTCCTGTTCCAGTTTCTTTTTGCGGTATACATAAATCAGTGCCTTGTGTTCACTTGTTCTGAGTACTTCCACAAAAACGCCTCTGCAGTTTAGCTTTCTGTTTTCCTCCTCGATTTCCGTACACAGTTCATTTCTGCTCACTGGTGTATAAGTAAACATATTTGCAGTTTTGATTCCTGCCAGCGTAGGTGCACAATGTGCTATGATCTCAGCTTCTAACATTCTTAGTATCTCCTATTAATTAGTTGCATCTAACTCATTGTTTTAAATTTACGGATATGTTTCCATACCCGTAAGTTTTGTCTGTTAGTTATTTCTAACTGATATGATAGTACAATACTTTACCCTTGCTGTCAAGAGTTTTCTCTAATTAACTTTTCGCATTCTACAATGTCCTTAGAGTACGGATTTCATGGAGTCCATACCAATCAGTAAAGTTGAAGTATTATGAAGCAGTGCTGACATCGTCGGCTGTATCACTCCTGTCACACCAAGTGCGATCAGACTTCCATTAATACCAACGATACGTCTGTAATTCTTATGTATCTTATCCATCAGACCATTGCTGATTTCCTTAAGTGTAACCATGACACTCAGATCATCTGCCCCGATCGTGATATCCGCAATTTCTCTTGCAAGTTCTGCTCCGTCACTGATTGCAATACCAACGTCTGCTGCGGAAAGCGCCGGAGAGTCATTAATTCCGTCACCTACCATCAGGACTTTACGTCCCTGTGCCCTGGCTTCTTCTACGAATTTCGCTTTGTCCTCCGGAAGTACTTCGGAGTAGTATTTATCAACGCCAACTCTGGCAGCAATTGCTTTTGCCGTGCGGTCACTGTCACCTGTCATCATAACGATCTGCGTGAACCCTGCTTTTCGCAGCGCCTTTATAACCTCCGGAGCTTCCGGTCGAAGTGGATCTTCAATACAGATCACCGCAGCAAGTTCCCCTTCAATTCCAAGATACAGATGAGAATATTCTTCCGGAAGATTTCTGAACAACTCTTCCTTTCCGACCGGAATCGTACATTTTTCATCTTCGAATACAAAATGATAACTTCCGATGATTGCTTTTCTTCCATCTACCGTTGTTGAAATTCCATGAGCTACAATATATTCAACTTTGGAATGCATTTCTTCATGAGTCAGACCACATTCTTTTGCGGCATCCATAACTGCTTTTGCCATGGAATGTGGAAAATGTTCTTCCATGCATGCAGCAAGTCTGAGAAGATTTTCTTTTGAATCACCGTTAAAGGAAACTACATCAACAACTGTCGGCTGTGCCTTCGTCAGTGTTCCTGTCTTATCAAACACAATCGTATCTGCCTCAGCAACTGCTTCCAGGAATTTTCCACCCTTCACCGTAATATGATGTGCATTTGCCTCACGTATCGCTGCAAGAACAGAAATTGGCATTGCAAGTTTCAATGCACAGGAAAAATCAACCATAAGAATAGACAATGCCTTGGTCACATTTCGTGTGAGTGCATATGTAAGAGCTGTACCAGCAAGTGTATACGGAACCAGTCTGTCTGCAAGATGTTCTGCTTTGCTCTCCACTGCCGATTTCAGTTTTTCAGTCTCTTCGATCATGGTTACGATCTTTTCAAACTTGGTAGAGCTGGAAGTTTCTTTTACGCGAATGGTAAGTTCACCTTCCTCCATAACCGTTCCGGCATATACATAACTGGATTCATGTTTTGCCACCGGCATGGATTCCCCTGTCAGAGACGCTTCATTTACCATAGCCTCGCCTTCTGTAACAATACCGTCAAACGGAATCACAGTTCCCATATGTATACGAACTCTGTCACCAGGTTTAATTTCATCTGTTCCTACCTGAACTTCAGAATCATCTGTTATCAGCCATACTCTGCTCACATTCAGGGACATGCTTCGTGCAAGATCATCCACAGACTTTTTATGTGTCCAGTCTTCCAGAATCTCGCCAAAACCAAGAAGGAACATTACGGAAGAAGCCGTACTGAAGTCGCCTCTGAGCATGGATACGCCGATTGCCGTTGCATCCAGTACCGAAACTTCGATTCTGCATTTTGCAAGTGTACGCACACCTTTCCAGATATATTTCACAGATTTCAGCGTTGTCAGAAATGTCCGGACCGGAAGTGGCAGGAATATTTTCTTACCATAATGTAGTACAACATGGTTTACCATCTTCTCCCAGTATTCTCCATTCATTTCTCTTCCTGAATTCTGGAGATAACTTTCCGGTGCCTCGGCCTTTTCATAAGAAAAGTTCTGAATTGCCCTCAGTATTTCTTCTCTGTTATCAGAATAACAGATCACTGCATCCTGATTTCTCTCTACTACTTTGACAGAGGTGACACCATTCAGTTTTGTCAGAAAATATTCCAACTGGTCTGCCTGTCTGCATGTCATTCGTTTCTGACAGATATGAAGTCTGACTCTGCCTCTGATTTCATGTTCTATTTTAAATCTCATATTGTCATCACCTTTAGTTATGAAAAACACCTGCAGTTCATCCCCGCAGGTGCTTTGTTCTTATTCCTCTTCTGCTGCAGTTTCTTCTGTTTCTTTAAATGTTTCTTCTTCAGCAGTATCTTCAAATGCTTCCTCAGCTGCTGCGCGGTCTTCATTGATCTGCTGTGCTTCTGCATAAATATCTTCTGCGTTCTCCTGAACCTTGGATACAGTTTTCATTACGCAGTCTTTTGCACGAAGAACAGCTGCCGTACAGTTCGTATAAACTTTTTTTGCATCTTTGCTGGAAAGAAGTTTGATTCCTGCTGTTCCGAATAATACTCCTGCCGCGAATACTCCGCTGTGTTTCTTATCAAGTTTAATCATTGTAATTTCCTCCTGTATATCTCTTTTTTAACATTACACATATTATAAAATCTCCAAAACAAAAGTCCAGACTAACTTGCGAAAGTGATAAATTTTCTCATTAGCATGTAAAAGCAGAGGAATCCACCTCTGTTTTTGTGTATCTTCTTTTGGGCATCCATTAGCTGCCACTTTCAACGGATACGCGTCGTACCCTTCTTGACTGAAGATATCCGCAGGATTCCATTCCTTTTTCAATGATCTTGCAAAGTTTTTCATTATCCAGCCGGATATTTGTCTGATCATCCAGCTGCACACAGCAGACAGGTACCTGTCCCTGTTCATCGCAGATCCGATAAGCACTTTTCCTTTTCAAGGCACCGATTTCTTCCAGAAGATTTATCATTCTGTATACTGTCGCCATCCCAATATTCGGATCTTTTTTAGATGCCAGAAAATATATTTCCTTACAGCAGGTACATTCTTCCTGCAAAATAATATCCAGTATGATTTTTCTCTGTTTTGTAATCCTGCAGCCTTCCCGGCGAAGTCTGTCAACAATAGCACTCCGCTGCATACTGCTTCTCTGATACTGCTGATTACGGAAGGATTCCTGAGCAGGATCTGATGTATGATCACAATTTTTCTCTCGCAGTGCTTCCATTTTCGTTCCTCCTGATCCGTCCAGTTTGTTTCGTCTCACTATTTGTTTCAAATAACTTATGTTCGTTATATCTATCGTGAGTTTACATCTTCTAACTAGCACTGTCAAGTTTTTTTCATCATTTTATAAAAAGGTTATAAAAACCAAGTTCTTCCCTTGACAACTCTATATACAGTTTCATATAATAGAAGAAGTCAGAAACAAAAGCATCGTCTGTTTACCAGTAATATCGGATCTTTCCGAACCTGATCAGGGCTTGTACTGGTTTCGACGGGGGCTTTGAAGTTGAGGCAGCCATCCGCAGACTCCTGGACTGCGTACCAACCGGGAAACTAAATATAAACGCAGACGAACAGTACGCGTTAGCAGCCTAAGCGCTGCTCATCAGCCCTGATGCACTCACACATCAGGAATCTGGTGTCGACTATGTGAGAAACCTTGCCGGGTAAGCTTTGCCCCGGTAGATGTATCATGAAGCTACTGAAGCAATAAGCCTGTCGGTGGGCGTATTGCCGAGGGAATGTTAAAACAGCGACTGTGATGGGAGATACCGCAAGGGATAGGCTTTCGGACAGGGGTTCGATTCCCCTCAGGTCCATTTTGGAACATTTAAAAAGCTGGTGATTATCCATATTCGGATAACCACCAGCTTTTCTTTTTATACTATTTCATCGCCTGTATTTATTCAGCCATTCTTTTCTGAACCAGTTCAAATTCATCCGTGATTTCTTTGGAAGGTGCCTTAGTCGCAAGACTTACCAGAACGATCATCACACAGGATACCAGAAAAGCCGGAAGTAATTCATAGAAATTCAGGAAAGCCACATTCGGTCGAACCAGATATTTCCATACAAATACCATAACACCACCAGAAATCATTCCTGCCAGTGCACCCTGCCAGTTTGTACGTTTCCAAAACAAAGCAAACAATACAACTGGTCCAAATACAGCACCAAATCCGGCCCACGCAAAAGATACGATGTTAAATACTGAGCTGTCCGGATTACGTGCAATTATAGCCGCTACTACTGCAATCAAAAGTAATGTAACACGGTCAGCAACCATGCTCTCCTTCTTGTCAGCTTTTTTCTTCAGGATGCTTCCGAGAAGGTCAGACGATACTGCTGAAGAAGCTGCCAGAAGCTGTGAATCTGCAGTAGACATGGTGGATGCAAGGATTCCCGCAAGGATCGTACCACCAAGCAGTGCCGGAATAATGCCATATGTACTCAAAAGATCTGCAATCTTAACAATAATCGTTTCTGAATTAGATCCCTGAAGCATTTCAAGTTTGCCTGCTTCTGTCATTCCAAGACCGATCACACCGATCAGTACTGCTACAGCAAGTGAGATCACTACCCATGTAGTAGCTACTCTTCTTGATAAAGAAAGTTTCTTTTCGTCTTCAATCGCCATAAAACGAAGAAGAATATGCGGCATACCAAAATATCCAAGTCCCCATGCAAGCATGGATACGATATTAATAAACGGATATGCATTTTCTGTTCCGCTTACCGGATCATAAGTCGTCATCATAGTCAGATAACCCGGCAGAGATTTCGCATGATCAATCACTGCTGAAGGACCACCTGCCACAGATACACCAAAACAAAATACAATGACAAGGGCAATAGACATGATAATGCTCTGAATAAAGTCCGTAGTAGATGCAGCAAGAAATCCTCCGAGAGTCGTATATCCGACTATAACAAGGGCGCTGATGATCATTGCTGTGAGATATTTTACTCCAAAAAGACTGGAAAAAAGTTTTCCGCAGGCTGCGAATCCGGAAGCCGTATACGGAATAAAGAAAATAACTATAAAAATAGCTCCGATCGACTGTAACAGATGTCTGTTGTCTCTGAAACGGTTGCTGAAGAATGATGGCAATGTAATCGAATTGCCCGCTACATGTGTGTAGAGGCGAATTCTCTTTGCAACGATCTTCCAGTTAAGATACGTTCCAATTGCAAGTCCGATCGCAGTCCATCCGGCATCAGCGATTCCAGACAGATAAGCCAGACCAGGAAGTCCCATCAAAAGCCAGCTGCTCATATCGGAAGCCTCTGCACTCATTGCCGTAACCAGCGGTCCAAGTTTACGTCCACCCAGATAAAAATCGGATGTGTCATTATTTTTCTTGGAACAGAGGTAGCCGACATAGATCATTGCACCCAGATAAACAATGATTGCTATCATGATGCAGATGTGTGAAGTTGTCATAAGTTCCTCTCCCTTCTGAAATGAAATGCATATTTATTCATATTCTGATATGCATATACCTACAATATTATTCGAAAACTACTAAAAAGTAAAGAAAATTCTTGGCAAAAAATGACACTGTTTTTATAAAAAATCAAAACACACAAAAAACACCGGAAATACTTAAAAAATAACATAGAATCTGCCAAAGAAGAATTTATACTTTGTCGAAAAATCTAAGAAATTGTCTGACGAATCATGTTGACGATATACCTTCCTGAATTATAGAATAATGGCGAAACCTATAGTTATTGCACAAACGGAGGATTAAAAATTGGAAAACAAAAACGAAGCTGTAATTGCAAGCTACATCGAAAAAATGATGGGAGAAAGGAGACAGAGAATATTTGAATCGGACAAGTATATTCAGCAGGACAACGGTGATCTGGATTATCTTGAAGATCGCTACAGCAGTCTGAAAATACCTTATGTGATCAGAAGAGTCGTAGATGATTATATTGCATGCCTGGAATCAAGGGATGAACGATATGCAGATATGTCCTATGTAGCAGGCATGGGTGATGCAATATCGTTACTTATTAAAATGGGAATGTTAAATAATCAGGAACAGCCACTCAGTATCCATGCTAAATAAAGAAGAATTCAAATACACAATAGTACATATTAACGTTTATGCAATAAAAGGCTATATTTATTTTAAAAAAAGGCATAGCCGGGGAAATCCGGTGACGCAAAACTATAGGGTCTAAGCGAATGTATGACAGCCAGTTGCAAGAGAGATACATATAACTCTTTTAGAACAGAAAAAGTTGACGACCATCCATGGTTTCGGGATGAATCGTCAACTTTTTATATTTTTTATTTCTATTTACCAGATATAGGAAAAGATGGATGCTCCGATGACTGTACACAGACCACACACGACAATTGCCAGACTGCTCATCGCGCCTTCTACTTCTCCAAGTTCCATTGCTCTTGCAGTACCCACCGCATGAGACGCTGTACCGATTGCAAGGCCTCTTGAGATCCGGCTCTTAATACGGAAAAGTTTGCAGATAAATTCCGCAGACATATTTCCGAGAACCCCTGTAATAATGATCACTGCAACAGAGATCGTTACATAACCGCCAAGCTCTTCTGATACACCCATACCAATTGCAGTCGTAATAGACTTTGGAAGCATTGTCACATATTCTTTATGGTTCAGACCGAATACCACTGACATTGCAAGTACTGTCCCAAGACTTGCAAGAACGCCTGAAATAACGCCTCCCAGTATCGCACCAATATTCTTTTTCAACAGATCAAGCTGCAGATACAATGGAATTGCCAGACTGACTGTTGCAGGTGTCAGCAGGTAACTCAGGTATTTTGCACTCATATTATAACTTTCATAATCTACATGAAACACTACCAGAAATACAATCACAAGTGCAATAGAGATCAGCAGTGGATTCAATACTGCCAGTTTCCATTTGCGCTGCGCTGCAAGACCGATTTCGTAGGCCAGAAGACTGATCACGATGCCCACTGTCGCTGAACTTAAGATCAGATTATCCATACTACTTCTTTTCTCCTTTCCCTGTTATCGAAATCAAAAAGTCTGTCACTTTTCCGGTCACGATCATAACTACAAATGTAGATACAACTGTAATCACCAGAAGCGGCACCAGGAAAGACTGCAGCTGACCCCAGGACGTGATCAGCCCCACTCCTGCCGGAATAAACATCAGCGGCATAATTTCAATCAGAAATTCTCCCGTTTCTTTTACGTGTTCTACTTTGATTGCTCTCAAAAGAAGGAGCACAAACATCAGAATCAAACCATAAATGCTGCCCGGTATCGGAAGTGGGATAAAATATTTCATGATCTCCCCCGCGCAGGTCACAGCAAGGATGATTCCAAACTGTCTCAGATATTTCACTCTATTCGCCTCCCGAATTATAATGTTGTCATTGCCCATATCATCTTACCTTTTACGAACAACAAATCGAAATCTATTATAGCACACACTCTTTTATCGTAACAAGTCAAATAAAGTACAAAAAACCGCCATAATTACGGCAGTTTTTTATGTAAAAATTTAATTAATGTCAATTTTTGGTCTTTCATATTTATCAGTTTTCCAAGTTACGGGAAACCTGATAAGCAGCCTCATAAAAGAATTCCTGTGAATTCAGAGGGGTATCCTCCTGTCTGTATACAAGATGATACTTTCCTTCTCCATCCTCTTCTCTTGCCTTTTGATTGTCGCTGAGCATTGTGATAAACATCTCTTCCAGGCGCTGTGCGATTTCCGGATCATAAATCGGTGTTGCAACTTCAACGCGGCGGACTGTATTTCTTGTCATAAAGTCTGCAGACGCGATATAAATCTTTTTTCGCTCTCCGCAGCCGAAAAGATAAATTCTGGAATGTTCCAGAAAACGTCCCACAATGCTGATCACACGGATATTGTCAGTTCTTCCCTGGACCTGCGGGATCAGACAGTTAATGCCACGGATCACCATATCAATCTTCACTCCTGCCTCCGATGCACGGATCAGTTTGTCGATGATCTTTTTGTCTGTAAGAGAATTCATCTTGAGTCCAATGTAGGCTTCTTCACCTGCTTTTGCATGGTGAATCTCCTCTTCGATCATTGTAAGCACCTTACTCTGCAGGCAATTCGGTGCAACAAAGAGATGTCTGGTTTCTTTTACTGTTTCTCCTTTGTCCAGTGCCTGAAATACATCTGCTGCTTCCAGACCAATTTCTACTCTCGATGTCATATAAGAAAGATCTGTATAAAGCCGGCTGGTCTTTTCGTTATAATTTCCTGTTCCAATCTGTGTATAATATTCTACTCCGGCATCTGTCTTACGTGTGATCAGACACAGTTTGGAATGCACTTTGTAACTATCCAGTCCGTAAACTACGCGACATCCTGCTTCTTCCAGTCTTCTTGACCATTCAATATTATTTTCTTCGTCAAAGCGAGCTTTCAGTTCGATCATGACAAAAACTTCTTTTCCATTCTCAGCAGCTTCGATCAATGCCTCTACTACTTTACTCTGACGGGACAGACGGTACAGAGTCATCTTGATTGCAATGACAGATTTGTCGTTCGCCGCTTCATGAAGCATACGAAGGAACGGTTTCATACTTTCAAATGGATAAGAAAGCAGTTTGTCTTTTTCTTTGATCTGTGGAAGGATTGGTTTTTCCAGATCAAACTCCGGTGACGGCTGTGGAATTCTTTTTTCAAAAAACAGTTCCGGTCTGGTGCGCAGACGGTCCTGAAGCTGAAACACAAATGACAGATCAAGCGGAGCAAAACTCCGAAACACCTGTCTGGTATCAAGATCCAGATAATTACAGAGAGTTTTTACGATCGTATCATCCATATCTCTGGATAACTCCAGACGTACCGGCGCCAATTTCTTTCTTTTTTTGATCAGCTCTACCATAAACTCACGGTAATCCAGATCTTCATCATAAAGTGCATCTGCATCAATATCCGCATTTCTTGTGACCCGCATCAGTGATTTTGACAGAATCTTATATCCGGAAAATACTTTCGGAAGAAAATGCAGGATCAGTTCTTCTACCAGCATAAACCGATTCCTGGATGGTAATTCAACAAGTTCCGGAAATACTTCCTTACTGCATGGTACGATACCAAGTTTTTCTTTGCCACTCTTTGTCTGCAGTACACATACTGCATAAATCTCACGATTTTTCAGAAATGGAAATGGCTGGCGTTTTCCAACGATCGTAGGCGAAAGAAGAGGCAGAATCTCTGAGTCAAAGAACACTTCCAGATACGCGCTTTCTTCAATACTGAGGCGGTGAAAATCCACCATACTGACACCGATTTCTTCCAGTTTTTCCATCAACGTCTCATAGGCTGCATCCTTACGGATATTCAGTTTCCGGACTGCTTTAAGAATCTGGTGAATCTGCTCTTTCGGTGTCATATTGGTTTTATTTTCACGTACATCTCCGGATAAGATCATCTGATCAAGCAGGGAACCTACTCTCACCATAAAAAACTCATCCAGATTGCTCTGATAAATTGCCTCAAAAGAAAGACGCTCTGCAAGTGGAACCTGCTCGTTTTCTGCCTCTTCCAGTACTCGTTCATTAAATTTCAGCCAGGATAATTCCCGGTTCATATAGACATCCTGTTTCATCGTCTTGTATCCTCCACAGTTTTTCTCTTTTTACATTGTCCTGATTACTATATTGCATCAAAATCAAATTCAGGACATGGTTATGTAAAATCTGTGGAAAATTAAACCGAATTTTCTCTAACAGCTTCGGTTATTTTTTGAGGATGATATCAGACAGTTTGCGCTTTGGTACGTAGTGTACGTCGTTTTCATCGCGGTAGTAAGCGATGCTTTCGCCCTCGTCGATTTCTTTGATCACGATCTTTTCGGCTGGTTTACCGAATGCCACGATCAGTACCGGGGCAAGGTTGTCTGCCAGGTTTAGTTCTTTTTTGACGGAATCTGCATTATAGTTTCCGATCATGCAGCCACCGAGTCCTTTCTCGGCAGCTGCAAGGAGCATGGTCTGTGCCACGATTCCGACATCTTTCTGGTATCTCGGAATGGAAGCTCCGAGATTCAGATCCTGACAGATGATGATAAATCCTGTCGGGCACATTCCCGGATGTGGAAGCTGCATCTGAGGGAGTGCTCTCGCCCAGTTTGTCAGCTTCTGGATGCGTTCTACTTCTTCCTTCTCCCACGCCAGGTAGTAACGGAAAGGCTGCGCATTGACACTGGACGGTGCAAAGCGTGCGCAGTCCACGAAGTCTTCCAATTCTTCTCTGCTGAAGCGATAAGATTCATCATATCCCCTGTAGCTTCTGCTTGCTTTTACAATATCTTTGAACATGTTTATTCTCCCATATCCTTGGCGCATACCTTTAATTTTTCTCTGATAGGCAGATGATACGGACACCTTGGTTCGCATTTACCACAGCCGATACATGCGGAAGCTTTTACTTTCAGTGTACTGTAACGTTCTTTCGCCCAGTCTGCCAGATCATATCTCTGCAGATAACCTGCAAAAAGAAACACACTTGGAATGTTGATTCCTACTGTACACGGTGCACAGTAGTTGCATCTGCGGCAAAAATCAGTACCAAGCTGTTCGCGGACTTTATCCATAGCTTTTAATTCTTCTTCGGTAAGCGGTGCGGTGTTGGAACATGCAGCAAGGTTCTGCTCCAGTTCGCGGACTTCTGCTATTCCTGGAATCACGACAGTCACATCCGGATTGGAACAGACATAGCGAAGTGCCAGAGTTGCGTCCTCGATTGCGCCACCTGCCAGCGGTTTCATATCAATAAAGCCGATATTTTTCTCCGCACATTTATGGATCAGTTCAGCCCCCTGCTGCTCCACAATGTTATACGGGAACATGATTGTCTCAACCCAGTCCAGTTCCAGTGCACGTTCAAATACAGCTGTGGAATGTGCAGTGAGTCCGATGTGCCCGATCTTGCCTGCTGCTTTGGCTTCCATAAGAGCTTCCAGAGCACCGCCCTCACCAATTACCTGATCCAGCTGTTCCATGCTTGGGTTGTGTACCTGATACAGATCAATGTAATCTGTACGGAAGTTTCCAAGGCTTGTCTCTATATCCGCTGCCATTGCTTCTTTTGTTCTGGACATGGATTTTGTCGCAAGTACAAATTTGTCTCGGATTCCTTCCAGTCCGTATCCGATATACTGTTCACTGACGGTATAACCTCTTGCAGAATCAATATAGTTGATTCCTTTGTCTGCCATTGCATGAAGAAGCTTCTTTGTTCCTTCCTCATCGATCTTCTGAATCGGAATTCCTCCGAATCCCATACGTGAAATCTTTAATCCTGTTTTTCCAAGTGTTCTGTATTCCATAATGTCCTCCCTATCCTGTTAAAAATGTTTTGCATTGGAAATCATTTTTCTCTGTAAAGTAAAAATACCACCGAATCTCTCCGGTGGCATCATTACTTCCTATAAATTATACACGAGACAGATATTCACCTGTTCTTGTATCAATTTTCAGTTTGTCTCCCTGGTTAACGAACAGCGGGACCATTACCTGAGCACCTGTTTCAACAGTTGCAGGTTTTGTAGCACCCTGTGCTGTGTTTCCAGCAAATCCTGGCTCTGTTTCGATAACTTCAAGTTCTACAAACAGAGGCGGCTCGATTGCATATACATTTCCATTCCAGGAGCAAACTTTAACAACTTCGTTCTCTTTAACGAATTTGAGAGAATCTCCAACCTGTTCTTTTGTAAGTGCAACCTGATCATATGTTTCTGTATTCATGAAGTTGTAAAGGTCTCCATCATTGTACAGATAACTCATGTCCACACGGTCAATACGAGCCTGTGGGAATTTCTCTGTAGGACGGAAAGATTTTTCCAATACAGCTCCTGTGATAATGTTTTTATATTTTGTTCTTACGAACGCAGCGCCTTTTCCAGGTTTTACATGCTGGAATTCAACGATCTGACATACGTTTCCTTCAATTTCGATTGTGACACCGTTTCTGAAATCACCTGCAGAAATCATTTTATTATCCTCCTTCGTTTTGTGTTCGCTATCAGTTATTCTATAATATACAGGAAGTTTTTTCAACTACTTTTTTTCATAAGAAGCCAATTTCTCTTCAATTTCTTTAATAAGCTCCTCAAAAGACACTTCTCCTGTCGTTACCTGAATGTCCGCAAACTTCTGATATACCGGATCTCGCTGTTTCAGAAGTTTCTTGATTTTGTCATCTCTGTCTTCCCCATCCAGCATCGGATCTTTTTTGGATCCCTCCAGACGTTTTTTGAGCGTTGCCAATGATCCTTTCAGATAAACGACTGTGCCAAGTTCTCTGAGATACTTTTCGTTCTGTTCCTGCAGTGGAAGACCTGCTCCAAGTGAAATCACCTTGCGCTCTGAATCCTGAATCAGCTGTTTCAATGCCAGAGTCTCCAATGCACGGTAATACGGCTCTCCGAATCTCTCGAATATCTCTCTTGCAGAAAGATTCATTCTCTTTGTAATGATCTTCTCCAGATCAACAAATGGTAATCCCAAGTCTTTGGAAAGCTGCTTTCCAACTCTCGTTTTTCCTGAACCCATAAACCCAATGATCACCACGTGGTTCATGAAATCCCCTCCTCCTTTTTGTAAAAATGTAATACTATTTTTTCCAGATAGCGTTTAAGCACAATCTGAATTTCTTCTTTTGGATGGATCGGCTTCACCAGAATATTGCGGATTCCGCTTCTTTTAGCCCCATATACATCTGTAAAAAGCTGATCTCCTATAAAAATGGTATTCCCTGTGTCTGTTCCAAGAAGTTCCATTGCTTTCTTATAATTACGTACAGACGGCTTGTGTGCATTCTCAATAAACTGTGCACCAATCGCATCTGCAAATGAGGAAACCCGCTCAATCTGATTGTTTGACAACAGACAATAGCTAAATCCAAGTTCTCTCAAATGTGCAAAAAGTGCAATTGCCCGCTCATCTGCCGGTGCCCCGTGAGGCACAAGTGTATTATCAATGTCATAGATCAGACCACGATACCCTTCGCGGTAAAGGCGGTCATAATCTATCACATACGCAGAATCCAGATATTCATCTGGAAAAAAACATCGAAACATTATTTTCTCCTCTGTTGTCTGATCTTATCTCTCGCTGAGAGGAATATATTCTGCCTCAGGCAGAACATTCTTATATGCCGGGCGGATGATCTTATCTGTATTGATCAACTCTTCCATTCGATGCGCACTCCATCCAACAATACGTGCCACAGCAAACATCGGTGTATAGAGTTCCAGTGGAAGATCCAGCATGCTGTATACAAATCCACTGTAAAAATCAACATTGGCGCTGACACCCTTATAAATACGGCGTTCTTCTGCAATCACCTGTGGAGCCATCCATTCAACCATGGAATACAGACGATAATCTTTCATACGTCCTTTTTCTTTTGCGAGGCTTTCTACAAAGCCCTTAAGAACTTCTGCTCTCGGATCGGAAACAGAATAGATTGCATGTCCCATGCCATAAATCAGGCCACGTCTGTCAAATGCTTCTTTATGAAGAAGGCGTTTCAGATATGCACGAACTTCCTCTTCATCTTCCCAGTCACGGACTTCTTTCTTCATATCCTGGAACATCTGAATAACCTTGATATTCGCACCGCCATGTTTCGGGCCTTTCAGTGAGCCGAGTGCAGCAGCAATTGCAGAATATGTATCCGTTCCGGATGATGAAACAACATGTGTTGTAAATGTAGAGTTGTTACCACCACCATGTTCCATATGAAGTATCAATGCCAGATCAAGGATTTTCGCTTCCAGATCTGTATATTTTTTGTCCGGTCTGAGCATCCGAAGAATATTCTCAGCTGTAGAAAGTTCTTTCTTCGGATTGTGGATATAAAGACTCTTACCTCTCACATAATGACTGTATGCCTGATATCCATATACGGACAGCAGTGGAAATTCACTGATCAGGTTCAGGCATTGTCTTAGTACATTCGGAAGTGAAATATCATCTGGATTATTATCATAGGAATATAGAGTAAGCACGCTTCGTGAAAGTGCATTCATAATATCACGTCCCGGTGCTTTCATGATAACATCACGTACAAAATTTCTCGGTAATGAACGCTGGGCTGCCAGCAAAGTCTGGAAATCTGCAAGTTCTTTTGCACTTGGAAGTTTACCAAACAAAAGAAGGTAGGTCGTCTCTTCAAATCCAAACCGATTATCATTGACAAATCCCGCCGTCAGATCTTTGATATTATATCCTCGGTAATAAAGACTTCCTGCACAGGGAACTTCTTTTCCATCAATAACTTTAACCGCCTGCACATTGGATATCTGCGTCAACCCGGCCAGAACGCCTTTACCATTGATGTCTCGAAGTCCTCTTTTTACATCGTACTTTCCATAAAGTGACACATCCATACTGGAATGATCTACGCACATCTGTGTCAGATTTTCAATTTCCGGTGTTACTTTTGTGTTAAATCCTGTCATGCATGATACTCCTTTCGACTTATGCTTCTTTTTCCCGCAGGCCCTCCTCAAAATAAATCTCTAATCTAAAATAAGTATAACATTTCCTGTCATTTCAGTCCAGTTATCTCTGCTGATATGTGCGCAAAAATTCTCTAAGTTTTTCCATTGACTTCTCAAGCTGTCTTATATTTGGAAGATAAACAATTCTGAAATGATCCGGTTCCATCCAGTTAAAGCCTTTGCCCGGAACGATCAGTACCTGTTTCTCATGCAGGAAATCAAGTGCAAACTGTTCATCATTTGTAATATTGAACTTCTCGGTATCGATCTTCGGGAAGATATAGAAAGCAGCATGAGGTTTTACTACAGAAATTCCCGGGATATCTTTCAGTGCATTATAGATGCACTCTCTCTGCTCATAAACTCTTCCGCCCGGTTTGATGTACTCTGTGACACTCTGATATCCGCCAAGTGCTGTCTGTACGATCGACTGTGCCGGCACATTGGAACAAAGTCTCATAGAGGAAAGCATCTTGATTCCTTCTATATAACCTTTTGCCCTGTCCTTTGCACCACTTAAGATCATCCATCCGATACGGAATCCGGCGATCATGTGGGATTTGGACAATCCGGAAAATGTAACACAGAAAACATCCGGTGCCAGAGAGGCAATGGATGTATGCTCATATCCGTCCATAACCAGGCGGTCATAAATCTCATCCGAAAAAATGATCAGTTCTTTTTCTCTTGCGATCTGAACGATCTGTTCAAGAATTTCTTTGGGATATACTGCACCTGTCGGGTTGTTCGGATTGATGATGACGATTGCTTTTGTCTTATCTGTGATCTTGCTTCTGATGTCATCGATATCCGGATACCAGTCTGACTGTTCATCGCAGACATAATGGACAACGTTTCCTCCGGCAAGTGTAGCTGTAGCCGTCCAGAGCGGATAGTCCGGCGCCGGGATCAGAATCTCATCTCCATTGTCCAGAAGTGCCTGCATACAGAGATTGATCAGCTCACTTACACCATTTCCAGTATATATATCATTCATGGAAACATTTGGAATATTACGAAGCTGCGCATACTGCATGATTGCCTTACGTGCAGAAAAGATTCCCTTGGAGTCGGAATATCCCTGAGATGTACGGATATTGCTCAGCATATCCAGAATCACTTCCTGAGGAGCTGAGAATCCGAACGGATACGGGTTTCCGATATTCAGTTTCAGAATTTCTTTGCCTTCCTCTTCCATTCTGGCCGCCTCATCAACCACCGGTCCTCTCACATCATACAGTACATTATCGAGCTTTGTTGATTTGTCAAATGTTCTCATTTTTTCACTCCTCTCCGTGAATTTTTTATTCATATCAGTCACTGGAATCCTATATTCAGTAACTCGTATTGTAATATAATCTCACATTCCGCCCAATTTCGCAAGGTAAAATTCTCCACATCTCGTATCATAAAATCATATAGATAATTTTTTAGTATGTCTTAATAAATTTTTTGAAAAAATTTTTATGATACCCTTTTCAACTTTACCACTTTTGTGTATAATAGTCCCTGGACAAATGTCTTAGACAGATGGACATAATTCACAAAACGAATGAGGAGGAAATCAACATGTCTTACACAGAAGAAGTTTATGAAAGAGTCGTTGCACAGAATCCTGGCGAACCAGAATTCCATCAGGCAGTCAAAGAAGTACTGGATTCTCTGAAAGTTGTTATCGACAAAAATGAAGAAACATACCGCAGTCTTTCCGTTCTGGAACGTCTGGTAGAGCCAGAAAGAATCATTTCTTTCCGTGTTCCGTGGGTAGATGACAACGGCAAAGTACAGGTAAACAAAGGATACCGTGTACAGTTCAACAGTGCAATCGGACCTTACAAGGGTGGTCTTCGTTTCCATCCGACAGTAAACCAGAGCATTCTTAAATTTCTCGGCTTCGAACAGGTTTTCAAGAACTCCCTTACAGGTCTCCCGATCGGCGGCGGTAAAGGTGGTTCCAACTTCGATCCTAAGGGCAAATCTGACAGAGAAGTTATGGCATTCTGCCAGAGCTTTATGACAGAACTCTGCAAATACATCGGTGCAGACACAGACGTACCGGCTGGTGACATCGGTGTTGGCGGACGTGAGATTGGATATCTCTTCGGACAGTACAAACGTGTTCGTGATCTTTATGAAGGCGTTCTGACAGGTAAAGGACTTACCTATGGTGGTTCCCTGATCCGTACAGAAGCTACCGGATACGGTGTTGTATATATTCTGAACGAACTGATGAAAGACCACAACGATTCTCTTGACGGAAAAACTGTTGTTGTTACAGGTTCCGGTAATGTTGCAATCTATGCAGTGCAGAAAGCTACTCAGCTTGGTGCAAAGGTTGTTGCAATGTGCGACTCTAATGGATATATCCATGATCCAAACGGAATCAACCTTGACATTGTCAAAGATATCAAAGAAGTAAAACGTGGACGTATCAAAGAATACGCTGACCGTGTAGAAGGTGCTACTTACACAGAAGGTGTTGGCATCTGGAACATCAAATGTGATGTATATCTTCCATGCGCAACTCAGAACGAGCTTGACCTTGATGGCGTAAAAACTCTGATTGCAAACGGATGCAAATATATCGTAGAAGGTGCAAACATGCCTACTACAAGAGAAGCTACAGACTACGCTATGGCAAACGGTGTTCTCTTCCTTCCTGGAAAAGCATCTAATGCCGGTGGTGTTGCTACTTCCGCACTGGAAATGAGCCAGAACTCCCAGAGACTTTCCTGGACATCCGAAGAAGTTGATGCTAAACTTCATCAGATCATGGTTGACATCTATGCTAAGATCAGCGATGCTGCAAAACGTTATGATATGCCGGACAACTTCGTTGTTGGTGCTAACATTGCAGGTTTCGAAAAGGTTGTAGATGCAATGATGGCTCAGGGTATTGTTTAATCTCCTGTTCATTTGTAAGTATAATACAAAAGGCGTTCCGGATTTCTGATCCGAAGCGCCTTTTTATATTTTCATGTTTTCTTTATGGTTCCATAAATTTCTTCAGTTCATCCATAAATGTACTGACATCCTTGAATTCTCTGTAAACAGAAGCAAAGCGAACATAAGCAACTGCATCCAGGTCCTTCAGATGTTCCATGACGATCTCACCAATTCGGGTACTGGAAATTTCTTTGTCTGCTGTGTCAAAAATATCTCCCTCTATAGAATCCATCAGCGACTCGATCTTATCCACTGGAATCGGTCTCTTATAGCAGGCACGAAGAATTCCGCCCTGAATCTTGGAACGGTCATACTGTTCACGTGTCTGGTCCTTCTTAATGACACTCAATGGAATAGTTTCAACTTTTTCGTACGTCGTAAATCTTTTTCCACAGGATTCACACATCCGCCGTCTCCGGATTGAATTTGTATCTTCTACCGGTCGGGAGTCTACAACCTTGCTGTTATCCTGATTACAAAACGGGCATCTCACAGTATTTTCCCCTCTTTCCCCTTTTAATGAAACAATTATACTTTATTTTTTCGAACAATGTCAAGAAAAGCACCTGTATATTTCAGATAAATTTTGCATATCTTTTATAAAAAGCGGTAAATTCATGCGATTATGTGAGCTTAGACAGAAAGAAGTCATCAATACCTGTACCTGTCGCAGTCTTGGCTGTCCGGTCGATCTGGAGTTCGACTGCAAAACAGGAGCCATCACTGCTCTCATCGTTCCGGGTCCAGGTAAATTCTGTTTTTTTCCCGGAAGAGAAAGCGAATACATCATTCCCTGGTGCTGCATCTGCCAGATCGGTGATGATATCATCCTCGTCGAAGTCAAAGAAGAAAAATGTTTTCACAAAGACCACCTTCTCTGACACTGTCAAGGACTATTAATTTTTATATTTTTCTCAAAAAAGAATATTTCCTGTCCTCCCTGAGAATCATTTCTAGTACCAGAAATAAGAGATGAGGAGGATATTTTGATGGCACTTAATAAAGTAGAAATCTGCGGAGTAAATACATCCAGTCTTCCGATCCTGAAGTCGGACGAAAAAGTAGCATTATTTCAAAAGATCAAAAAGGGAGACCCCGAAGCCCGCGAACAATATATCAAAGGAAATCTCCGACTTGTGTTAAGTGTTATCAAACGATTTCAGAACAGCAATGAAAATGCCGATGATCTTTTTCAGATCGGGTGCATTGGTCTTATGAAAGCCGTCGATAATTTTGACGATACACTGAATGTCAAATTCTCAACATATGCAGTTCCGATGATCATCGGTGAGATTCGCCGCTATCTACGGGATTATAACAGTATCCGGGTAAGCCGTTCTCTGCGCGACATTGCCTATAAAGCCATTTATACCAAAGAAAATATGATCAAAAAGAATCTGAAGGAACCAACGATCGATGAAATTGCTGATGAGATCGGCATTGAAAAAGAAATGATCGTATATGCCCTGGATGCGATCCAGAGTCCTGTCAGCTTGTTTGAGCCGGTATACTCCGAGGGCGGCGATACGCTGTATGTCATGGATCAGATCAGCGATCAGAAAAACAAAGAAGACCACTGGCTGGAAAATCTATCTCTCCGGGAAGCCATGAACCGGCTTAACCAGAGAGAAAAGCACATCATTGAAATGCGCTTCTATGAGGGCCGGACACAGATGGAAGTTGCTGATGAAATCGGCATCTCTCAGGCGCAGGTCAGCCGCCTTGAAAAAAATGCTCTGAAGACCATGAAAAATTATCTGAGATCCTGAAATTGCTTTATATGCAAAAAGCCTCCCTGCCGGACCAATTGCCGACAGAGAGGTTCTTCTTTATTTCAGTGCTTTCTCAATTTCTTCAATTACAATCTTCAGTGCTTTGATACGTGCATATTTCTTGTCAACGGACTCCAGAATATGCCACGGTGCAAACGTTGTACTCGTCTTCTTCAGCATCTCATCGACTGCTTCTTCATACTGATCCCATTTTTCACGGTTTCGCCAGTCTTCGTCTGTAATCTTCCAGCGTTTCTCCGGATTATTCTGGCGGTCATTAAAACGCTCCAGCTGTGTATCTTTATCAATCTGTACCCAGAATTTAATGATCACAGCACCCCAGTCATGGAGTTCCTTTTCAAATTCATTCATTTCATTGTAAGCACGTTTCCAGTCATTTTCACTACAGAATCCTTCCAGACGTTCTACCATGACACGGCCATACCACGTACGGTCAAAGATTGCAATGTGTCCATCCTTCGGAAGTCTTGTCCAGAATCTCCAGAGATACTGACGCGCTTTCTCATGTGGTTCCGGACTGGCGATTGGTTGTACTTCATATCCTCTCGGATCCAATGCACCTGCAATTCGTTTGATATTGCCGCCTTTGCCGGCCGCATCCCATCCCTCATAGGTAATGATCACCGGAACACGCTTACGGTACAGGCGATTATGCAGTTCTCCTAGTTTGGCCTGCAGCTTCTTCAGTTCCTTCTGGTACTCTTCTTCGTCAATCGTCTTGCCTTCCAGTTCTACGTCTTTCAGCTTAGGCATCTTGACCAGCGGAAAGACGTTCTGAAGGATCGGTACCGAATGACTCTGATTCTGTAGTGCCACTTCGATACTGCTCACCAGTGTATCCATCACCTGCAGCTCTGCCCACTTCTTATCCTTTGCATCAATGATATACCACGGTGAACTGGACATATTGGTATCTTTCATATAACGGTCAAATACATTCTCGCACTTCTTATAATGCTTGTTCTGCCATTTATCGAATCCTGTCACACGCCATTTGGTATCATCCTTGGAAAGCAGTTTTTTCATACGTTTTTCCTGTTCGTCCTTATCAATCTCCATAAAGAATTTCAGGACCAGATATCCATTATCCGTAAGCTGCCTTTCAAAACGCTTGATGCTCTCGATACGCCGCTCATAAGCATCTCCTTCTAGTTCTCCGTTCAATACTTCCTTCACTGTCTGTTCCATCCATCCGGAATCCAGGAATGTAAATTTGCCTTCTTCCGGGATCTGTTTCACATAACGATACAGAAACGGTCTGCGTACCTCTTCCTCTGTTGGAGCTGACATCGTGGCAACCTTGAAAAAACGAGGATCAATATTCCTGATCACCTTGCCGATCATGCTGCCTTTGCCTGCTGCACTCCATCCCTCAAAAAGAACCAGTACCGGGAGTTTATGCTCCTTGATCTTCATCTGAAGATCATAAAGTCTGTTTCTGGTTTTCTCAAGCTGCACTTTCATCTCATCTTTGTCCGGTTCTTCGCCCGGTGTCCATGATTTTAACATATTGAACCCCCATTTCTTTTTGTTGACAGTATACCACGTCTGGAATAAAAATACAGTTTATTGTTGCACATATTGCACCATTTTTTATTCTCACAGATTACCGAATATGCAAAGAGACAGAACTCCAGATCATCAGGAAATTCTGTCTCTGTAATATTTTTTATGAAAGTTCCAGTTTACCAGTATACAACTGATAATAAGTTCCTTTCTGTTTAATGAGGTCTTTGTGGTCACCTCTCTCGATGATCTTACCATGTTCCAGAACGATGATCGCATCACTGTTTCGAATTGTGGAAAGTCTGTGCGCGATCACAAACACGGTACGGCCCTTCATCAGGTTGTCCATACCTTTCTGTACGATACTTTCTGTACGGGTATCGATACTGGAAGTTGCTTCATCCAGAATCAGTACCGGTGGGTCTGCAACTGCTGCCCGCGCAATGGACAGAAGCTGTCTCTGCCCCTGAGAGAGTTCTTCACCATCCCCGCTCAGCATCGTATCGTATCCTTTCGGGAGCATCTGTATAAACTGATCTGCATGTGCCAGTTTTGCTGCTGCATAGATTTCTTCATCCGTTGCATCCAGCTTGCCATAACGGATATTATCACGAATCGTACCGGTAAACAAATGTGTGTCCTGAAGAACGATTCCAAGAGAATGTCTCAGATCATCCTTTTTGATCTTGGTAATATTGATTCCATCATAACGGATCTTGCCTTCCTGGATATCGTAGAAACGGTTGATCAGGTTGGTGATCGTTGTTTTACCTGCTCCGGTAGAACCTACGAACGCAAGTTTCTGACCTGGTTTCGCATAGAGGCTGATGTCGTGGAGAATCGTTTTGTCCTCATTATAACCGAAGGTCACATCCTCGAATCTCACATCACCTTTAAGTTCCGTGTAAGATACAGAACCGTCTGCGGAATGCGGATGTTTCCATGCCCACATGCCGGTTCTTTCTTTACATTCTATAATATTACCGTTCTCATCTTTCCGTGCATTAACCAGAGTAACATATCCTTCATCTTCTTCTGGTTTCTCATCGATCAGGTTAAAGATACGCTCTGCACCGGCAAGTGCCATGACGATGGAATTAAACTGCTGTGCCACCTGCATGAACGGCTGTGTGAAGCTCTTGGTGAACTGCAGATAGGAAGCCATAACGCCAAGTGTGATTCCTCCGATGCCTGCTACAGAAAGGATTCCTCCGAGAACCGCCGTCAGCACAAACTGCAGGTTTCCGATATTTCCGATGACCGGTCCCATCATATTGCCGTATTTATTTGCCTGTGAAGCGCTCTCAAAAAGAGCTTCATTGAGCTGATCAAACTCTTCTTTTGATTTTGCCTCATGATTAAATACCTTTACTACCCTCTGTCCGTTCATTCGTTCTTCCACGAATCCGGTCACATCTGCCAGAGACATCTGCTGATGCACAAAATATTTTCCACTCTTTGCTCCGATCTTGCCGGTAACAGCAAGCATCACAAAAATGATCAGTACTGCAAGTATCGTTAGAAGCGGACTCAGCACCAGCATGGAAATAAAAGTGACAACAATTGTAAACAATGCCATCAGCGCCTGTGGAATCGCCTGGCTGATCATCTGTCTCAATGTATCTGTATCATTGGTATAAAGACTCATGATCGAACCATTTGTATTCTGGTCGAAGTAACGAATCGGCAGTGTCTGCATATGTTCAAACATATCATCACGTACTCTTTTGAGTACACCCTGTCCAATATAAACCATCATTCTTGTGTAAATAAATGTTGCAATGACACCTGCCAGAAAGATTACGCCCAAAACAGTCAGGGCCTTATAAAGTCCTGCAAAATCCGGGGTTTTCTGTCCAACAAGTGGCAGGATAAAATCATCCAGAAGGTATCTCAGAGAAAGAGAGACTGCAGTTGTCGCCACAGCACTGATCAGGATACAGAAGAAAACAAGAATAAACTGGAATTTATATTTCTCTGTCACATATTTCATCAGACGTTTTGCCGTCTTTAAATCATTTTTTGTCATTTTCGGTTTTTTATTCTTATTCATCCTCTTCTCCTCCTTTCACCTGAGATTCATATACTTCCCTGTAGATCTCATTTGTCTGCAGCAGTTCTTCCGATGTTCCCACACCTGCGATCTTACCATCATCCAGCACAATGATCTGATCGGCATCTTCTATCGAAGAAACTCTCTGTGCAATGATGATCTTGGTCGTGTCCGGGATCTCTTCCCGGAATGCTTTACGGATCAATGCATCTGTTTTGGTATCTACTGCACTGGTGGAATCATCCAGAATCAGGATTTTAGGTTTCTTAAGCAGTGCACGTGCAATACATAGACGCTGTTTCTGTCCACCGGAAACGTTATTACCGCCCTGTACGATCATGGTCTCATAACCATTCGGGAACTCATTTACAAATCCATCTGCCTGCGCCAGACGGCAGACTCTTTTAACTTCCTCATCACTGGCATGTTCATTGCCCCAGCGGATATTATCGTAGATCGTGCCGGAAAATAATACATTTTTCTGCAGAACCATAGATACCTGGTCACGCAGAACTTCCAGATTATAGTCACGTACATCAACTCCGGCTACTTTTACTGCACCACCAGTGACATCATAAAGTCTCGGGATCATCTGTACCAGTGTAGATTTGGCACTTCCGGTACCGCCAATGATGCCAACTGTCTGTCCCGATTTAATATGAAGGTTGATATCTTTCAGGGAAAGGTTTCCGCCTTCACCCGCATAGCTGAAATCTACATGTTCAAAGGTAATCTCGCCATTTCTGACTTCTTTCACCGCATCCGCTTTGTCCTGCATCTCCGGTACCTCATTAAGCACCTCCGTGATACGGTCTGTGGAAGCCCCTGCGATCATGATCATGACAAATACAAAAGTCACCATATTCAGAGACATCAGAATCTGAATTGCATATACGATCACACTTGTCAGTTCTCCAGTCTCCATGGTTCCAAATACTATGCTTCGTCCACCAATCAACGCAATCAGAAGCACAACTGCATACATCATGAACTGCAGGACCGGAGAGTTCCATGCAACGATTTTTTCTGCTTTTGTAAACAGGGTGTATACATAATTGGACACACCGTGAAATTTGTTTATCTCGTAATCTTCTCTTACAAATGCCTTTACCACACGTGATGCATTAACATTTTCCTGTACAGAATTGTTCAGTTCATCATACTCATCAAATACTCTGATAAAATGTGGATGCGCCTTCTTCGCAATAAACATCAGTGTTCCACCAAGAAGCGGGATTACGATCAGGAACAGAAGTGCAATCTTTACATTGATCAGCAATGTCATGATCCAGGAAAGAAGAATCATGATCGGTGCTCTTGCCAGAAGGCGGATACTCATCATATATGCCATCTGCACGTTCGTAATATCCGTCGTCATTCGTGTAACCAGACCTGATGTAGAGAAATGGTCAATGTTTTTGAAAGAAAAATCCTGCACCTTATAGAAAATATCATGGCGAAGATTTTTCGCATAACCAGCAGCCGCTACGGCTGCCATATTACCGGCCTGCACACCAAAAAACAATGCCAGCATCGCCATTGCAACAAGAATTATTCCGCGCTGTACAATATAACCAAGATCACCATTGGCTATTCCAACATCTATGATCTTTGCCATTTCCAGAGGAATGAGAACCTCCATCAGGACCTCCAGAATTACGAGAAACGGTGCCAGCAATGACTGTTTCTTATATTCCCGGATGGATTTAAAAAGTGTCTTATTCATCTTTTCTATCTGCCTCCTTATCTGTCTTTTTTCTATTTCCGAATTTTTCCATTATACAAAATTTCGCCTTTGAAAGTCAATCGTTTTTTTGTAACTTTTTGGACACAATTCAGGCAAAAAAAATGCCCCTCACAGGGACATTTTTTCTTTTTCGTATACTTCTCTTACTTCGTCTGCTTTTGCACGATGCGGAAAACAGATATTTCCAAGCTGTCTTACCGGCATCACACCCATGAGTGAGTTTGTAACAAAACACTCCTCATAATACATCAGCTCATCCGGATAAATGATCGTTTCTGTCACCTGAAATCTTTCCATAATATATTCACGCAGGATACCCGGCAGCAGGCCGCAGGAAAGCTGCGGTGTATAGATCATATTTTTACGTACAAAAAAGACATTGCAGACAGTTCCTTCACTGATCTGTCCTTTGGTGTTGATAAATATCTTTTCATTGATACCGGCTGCTGCGGCTGCTCTTTTTTCCAGAATACAGTCACCATAATTAAATGTCTTATGATAAACCAGTGGAGAAGTCTCGTTTCGTCTGACTTTGCTTAGGTCCGTCATAAATCCTCTGGAATAGATTTCATCCATATATGGATTTTCTCTCATCTGAAAGAAGGTATTTTCAGCTGACATCACAATCTTAAGTGCTCCATGCATTTTCGCCGACATTTCCTGTGTACTCAGATATTCTGCGATTTTTTCTTTTGTAAGTCCACGTTCTGCACAGGAACCCAATTTCAAAAAATCAGCGGATCCCTGCATTCTGTTCAGATGTTGTTCCAGAAGTAACGGTCTGCCTTGTTCCACTGCAACCGTTTCGAATACTCCCATTCCAAACAAAAATCCCTCATCCAGTCTAATATCCATATCTTTTTATCACTCCAGACTTTATTTCATAGCCTCCAGAACCGCCTTCGCTTTCTGAAGGGTCTCCTCATATTCAAATTCCAGGTCTGATTCAGCAGTGATGCCACCGCCAACTCCCAGATAATACATTCCATCTTTGTGCAATGCTGTACGGATCACTATATTAAAATCACAGTCTCCATCTAATGTCAGGTAACCGATGGAACCTGTGTACAGATTTCTGCGGTTGTTTTCCAGTTCATCAATGATCTCCATCGCACGATATTTCGGGGCTCCTGTAATAGAACCGCCAGGAAACGTTGCTTCAAGCAGATCCATTATCGTTTTGTTTTCCTGAAGTACTCCCTCGATGTCAGAAACCAGATGAAATACTGTTGCATATTCTTCCACCGTAAAAAGTTCCGTCAATTTGACACTTCCAGGTCTGCACACGCGGTTCAGATCATTCCGCTCGAGATCAACGATCATAAGAAGTTCACTCTTATCCTTCTCTGAATTTTTGAGTTCATTTCTCATAAGGAGATCCTCTTCCGGAGTCTCACCTCTTTTTCGCGTTCCCTTGATCGGACGTGTATTCACATGTTTCTTCTTCATCTTAAGGAATCGCTCCGGTGATGCACAGACAATCTGAAAATCACCGTAATCCATATAGCCGCCAAATGGTGACGGATTGTTTTCTCTCAAATCATAAAAAACATCCAGTGGTTTTTTGTTGCTCTTTACCTCAAGCTGCTGCGTCATATTTGTGATATAGATATCACCTTCGATGATATATCGAATCATATCATCAACAGCCTGTTTGTATTCTTCTTTTTTAAAATTGGGTGTTACTTCTATATCAAATGGTCTGTCTGCGACCTGTTCTTTTTCTATTAATACTTCTGTCAGACGTACTTCAACAGATTCGATCAGTTTCTCTGCATCTTCTGTAATTCCATTGGCCACCAGATATGTTTTCTTCTCATGACAATCTTCTATGATATACATATCATAAAAAACAAGTACTGCATCCGGAATCGTTACCAGATTTTCCTTATGGGATGGTACTTCCATTAATTTCCGCCCGTATTCATACGAAAAATATCCAACTGCCCCTGATAGCATTGGAAGCCCGCTTTCGTTCTGATCTTTATGCTCAGACAGATATTTTTTGAGATATTCCTCAAATGAGAGTTCCGATACTTTCTGCCCATTTATAAAAAATCCATGATCATCTTTTACTAATTTGAGATATGGCCGCACTCCTATGATTGAATATCTTCCAAGCCTGTTCACAAGAGATGAATCCAGAAATACACAGTCCTTTTCATATGAAAAATATCTGAACAGTTCTGCTGCAGATCTGTATGGATTCAATTCTTTTATCATGCGGTTTATATTATACATCTTTTTTTCCTCTCTGTCCATTTTTCAAAACATTTCTATAGATTTTCTTTATATATTTCATAGATTTTTTTATTCATTTTTGTTGAATTTCTCTGCGATACAGCAGAAATTTTCTAACAACTCATGACCATATTCCGTCAGGACTGCTTCCGGGTGAAACTGTACGCCATAAAGGGAGAGTTCTTTGTGCGAAATTCCCATTACCGCTCCATCTTCAGCCACTGCATCTATCCGGTATTCTCCCGGAATACTGTCTTCTCTCACAACCAGTGAATGATACCTGGTTACTTTAAATTTCTCCGGCAGTCCTTCAAATAATCCCGTTCCATTATTTCGGATCCCTGTCACCTTTCCATGCATTGGACGGCTTCCTTTCTCTACAACAGCTCCACAGCAATGTCCCAACACCTGATGTCCCAGACAGACACCTAAGATCGGGATCTTTCCCTGAAACTGTTTCACTGTTTCCACACATCGCATAGCATCCCATGGACGTTTCGGTCCGGGCGAAAGAATGATTCCTTCCGGCTGCATCTTTTCTATTTCTTCTATATTAATCTGATCACTTCTCCTGACCATGATCTCCCTTCCCAACTCCTCAAAGTACGCTTTCAGATTGTAAACAAACGAATCATAATTATCGATCATCAAAAACATGTTTTTCCTCCCTCTCCCTGCAAAACACATATAAAAAAAGAGACAACGCACGTGTATATCCATACACACAGTCGTTATCCCTGTCGGTCCGTAATCTGTGAATCTTTATCGTTTTTTATATTTCTTTTTGAAAGATAGCTTCATGCTATCATATCTGCCAATTTCCGTCAATATATATTAGAAATGAATATTTTTTTAACAAATTACCTCTTTTATATCGAATGCATCTATGCTATACTGTACGGGAAATGAATGATATGCAAAATAGGATCATATGCGTCAAGTGTTCAGCGAATGGGGAGTTGTCGCCGAAACGAAAAGTCCGTCTTACGGTATATGATTCGCACCCGTTGCAACAATATAAGAGGATATCTCATATTGTGTAGGGATACGTTTTTCGACATACGTTCTATCACAATTGGAGATATCTTTTTCACTTTAATGCGCTACCAGTTCGACAAAAAAAAGACAATCTCCACAGTACACGATATCACGTTTAACAGGAGGTTGTTTTTTTAATGGTAGACAAACAGAAAGTAGAACAGGCAATCCGTCTCCTTCTTGAAGGAATCGGTGAAGATACAGAACGTGAAGGTCTCAAAGATACTCCGGACCGAATTGCACGTATGTGTATGGAAATTTACGGCGGACTGGATGAAGAAGCGGATCATCATCTTGCCAAACAGTTTGAAGTAGAAAATAACGAAATGGTACTGGAAAAAGATATTACTTTCTATTCTATGTGTGAACATCACCTGATGCCTTTTTATGGCAAAGCTCATGTAGCTTATATTCCAAATGGCAAAGTAACCGGTCTCAGTAAACTTGCCCGTACTGTTGATGTTTATGCAAGAAGACCGCAAATTCAGGAACGCCTGACTGTACAGATTGCTGATGCACTGGAACGTGCCCTGAATCCTAAGGGTATCATGGTAATGCTGGAAGCGGAACACACCTGCATGACCATGCGTGGAATCAAAAAACCAGGAAGCAAAACGATTACTACCGTTACCCGCGGTGATTTCAAGACAGACCGCGAACTTCAGAAACAGTTCCTCTCCATGGTAAAAGACTGATGCATACCGATATGACAAGAGTAAATGCTATCTGGCAGCATCCTCTCTATCAGCAAAATCTGAAAGATCTTATACACCTTGAAGCTGACCGTATCTTCTGCCGTCATACACCGGAACATTTTCTGGATGTCGCAAGACTTGCTTACATATTTGCACTGGAACGAGGACTTGACTGCTCCCGTGAACTGATCTACTGCACTGCACTTCTCCATGATATCGGTCGCTTCAGACAGTATATGGATGGTACCCCGCATGACGAAGCCGGTGTACAGATTGCTGAACAGATTTTATCTGACCTTGCTTTTTCTTCTGCAGAAAAAGAGCAGATTCTGACGGCAATCGGGGAACATCGTTCCTCAAAAAATGAAGCTTCTTCCCTGAGCCAGATTCTTTATGAAGCAGATAAAAAATCCCGTATGTGTTTTCTCTGTCCTGCAGAAAAAGAATGCTACTGGGATCTTTCAAAAAAAAATATGATGATTCAATATTAAAAGGAGAATCTTAGATCATGAAAATCGGAAATCGTGAATTTGATGTAAAAAACAGAACTTATATTATGGGCATCCTGAACGTGACCCCGGATTCTTTTTCTGATGGTGGCAAATGGAATACTATGGACCATGCTCTGATGCATGCAGAAGCTATGATCAAAGACGGTGCTGATATTCTGGATGTCGGCGGTGAATCCACCCGTCCGGGGCATACTCCGGTCAGTGCCGAAGAAGAAGCAGCACGTGTCGTTCCGGTCATCGAAGCACTTCGCAAACGTTTTGATGTACCGATCTCTGTAGATACTTACAAGGGAAGTGTTGCAGATGCAGCTGTCCAGGCAGGTGCTGATCTGGTCAACGATGTCTGGGGACTCAAATATGATCCGGACATGGCCGGTGTCATCGCCAAACATGATGTAGCCTGCTGTCTTATGCACAACAAAGTCAACACAGAATACAATAACTTTCTCATCGATATGCTTGCTGAAACACAGGAATGTGTCAATATTGCCCGAGGAGCCGGAATCAAAGACGAACGAATCATTCTTGATCCGGGCGTTGGTTTCGGCAAAACATATGAAATGAATCTGGAAACCATGAATCATCTGGAACTTTTTCAGCATCTCGGATTCCCGGTCCTGCTCGGAACCTCCCGTAAGTCCATGATTGGTCTTACTCTGGATCTTCCGGTTGATCAGCGTGTAGAAGGCACCGTTGCCACTTCTGTCATCGGTGTCATGAAAGGCTGTGCTTTTGTCCGCGTACATGATATCAAAGAAAACAAACGTGCTATCCTCATGACTGAAGCAATTCTTGGAAGGAATATAAAATAAATGGATAAGATTGAGATCAAAAACCTGGAGATTTTTGCAAACCATGGAGTTTTCCCGGAGGAAAATGTTCTCGGCCAGAAATTCGTTATTTCTGCCACTCTTTACACGGATACCCGAAAAGCAGGTCTGACCGATGAACTGACTGCTTCTATTCATTATGGAGAAGTCAGCCATATGATCACCAAATTCACAAAAGAGCATACTTATAAACTTCTGGAGGCACTTGCAGAAAATCTCTGCCAGATGCTGCTTCAGGAGCTTCCTCTTCTCAAAATGATCACTTTGCGTGTTGAAAAGCCATGGGCTCCGGTCGGTCTCCCACTCGAAACAGTTGCTGTGGAGATCACCCGCGGATGGCATACTGCCTATGTAGCCTTTGGTTCCAACCTTGGGGACAAAAAGAAGTTCCTGGATGATGGCATTCAGGGGCTCCGTACTACTCCTTCCTGTGAAGTAGAAGCTGTATCTGAATATTTAGTTACAGAACCTTATGGTGGTGTGGAACAGGATGAATTTCTGAATGGTGTTCTGAAACTCCGTACGCTGTTCACCCCGGAAGAGCTTCTGGACCGTCTTCACGAACTGGAAGCAGCCGCAAACAGAGAACGTATCATTCACTGGGGTCCGCGTACACTTGATCTGGATATTCTGTTCTATGATAATGAGATCATAGACACTCCGGATCTTCATATCCCACATATTGATATGGAAAATCGTGATTTTGTCCTGAAACCAATGGATGAGATTGCTCCTTATTACAGACATCCTGTATTAAACAAGACTATTCATCAACTTCTTGACGAACTTCTTGTAAAAAATAATCTGTAACTTTTCATTCAAAAAACTTCTGAGTCCCGGGATCATACTCCCAGACTCAGAAGTTTTTTTGCTTCTTCAAGACGATCATAAAACTGTTCATAAAAATCTCTGTTTTCTTCATAAGGTTTTGTATAAAACCGACTGAGCACATACATATTCAGGTTTTTGATCAAATCTGCATCTTCCGTCTGGTAAAACACTTCCTGTACATCCAGAAGAAACTGATGCCAATCCCATACAAATTTTTCGTATTGTCTGAGATCCGGTGTATCGATCCATTTTTTTACCTTGATCTTGGAACGGTTTTTCTTTGCACATTCATGGATCTGAATGATATATTTAAATCCATCTTCCGTATAATATCTTCCCAGCGGAAACAACCGGCAGAATCCAGGACGAATCTCATGTATGGAGCATCTGCCTTCCTGATTCAGGAAAACGCATTTTTCCTCTGTTCCGCGCATTGCCAGATGTGGCAGAACATTGCCATCAGAAATCCCAAGTTCAAGCACACTCCCAATCAGTTCTTCCGGTATTTTCCAGAGACCTCTGCTCAATCGACAGACATCATACGGATCCAGAAGGACAGAATCTCCCATCCCTGTACAGCAGTCATGACAGCCTTTGCAGTCCTGACAATCTGCTTTGACCATATCATTCGCATCATATAATCTTCCATCTGAAATTTCTTCCAGTGTCACTTCTCTTCTCATAGATTTTCCTCTTTTTACTTATAGTATTTATGCCCTTGCTATTTCTTATGATACAGGACTATAATAGGGAATGTCAATCTGTTGCTGTCAACAATAACAAACAGCAATACAATAATAAAAAACGGAGGAAACCTAAAAATGCGATCTCTCGCAATCTATCTAAAAAATTACAGGAAAGAAAGCATTCTTGCCCCTTTCTTCAAATTTCTGGAAGTTGTGTTTGATCTGCTTGTCCCGGTAGTCATTGCCCAGATCATTGATGTAGGTATCACTGGAAATGATCGCCCGTATATCATCGAGCGATTTTTTATTCTGGTACTCATGGCAGCTGCCGGACTTGCAGTCAGCATCACCGCCCAGTTTTTTGCTGCTAAGGCCAGTGTAGGATTTGCTACTGAACTGAGACAGGCCGTTTACGACCATGTGCAGAAGCTTTCTTACACAGAACTTGATACTCTTGGAACAGATACTCTGATCACCCGCCTTACAGATGATATCAATCAGGTACAGAACGGTGTAAATATGGGCCTGCGCCTTCTTCTTCGAAGTCCTTTTATTGTATTAGGTTCCATGGTCATGGCCTTTACGATCAACACACGCTGTGCTTTGATCTTTGTTGTTGCCATTCCGGTACTTTTCCTGGTCGTATTTGTGATCATGTACCTGAGTATTCCGCTTTTTGGCAAGGTACAGGCACGTCTGGATGCAGTTACCGGACTGACCCGTGAAAACCTGACCGGTGTACGTGTCATCCGTGCTTTTTGCCGCGAAGAAGAAGCCGTCCGTGAATTTGATGCCAGCAACGCTCAGCTTACAAAGCTGAACGAATTTGTCGGAAAACTGTCTGCTCTTCTAAATCCGGTAACTTATGTACTGATCAATATCGCAACAGTCATTCTGATCAATAATGCAGGACTTCAGGTCAATCTCGGAAATATGCAGCAGGGACAGGTTGTTGCTCTTTATAACTATATGGCTCAGATGATCGTTGAACTCATTAAACTTGCTTCTCTGATCATTACACTGAACAAATCTGCCGCATGTGCAAACCGTGTTGCCGATATTCTCAAAGTAAAATCTTCCATGGATTATCCGGTCTCTACTGCCTCTACTGTAGTTTGCGGCAAAAACGCAGTCGAATTCCATGATGTTACTTTTACTTATGCAGAATCAGGTGCACCAAGCCTTTCCAATATCAGCTTCTCTGTCAAAAGAGGCCAGACTGTTGGAATCATCGGAGGTACCGGAAGCGGTAAATCCACCCTGGTCAACCTGATTGCCCGTTTTTATGATGCGACCAGCGGAACTATACAGATAGACGGGCAAAATATCCAGAACTACAGCCAGCATGACCTTCGTGAAAAGATCGGTGTTGTTCCACAACGCGCTGTACTTTTTAAAGGATCCATCCGCGAAAACATGAAATGGGGACGTGAAAATGCGACAGATGAGGAAATCTGGGATGCACTCACAACCGCACAGGCTCGTGAAATTGTAGAAAACAAAGATAGACAGCTTGATTTTAAATTGGAACAGAATGGACGAAATCTTTCCGGTGGTCAGCGTCAGCGTCTTACTATCGCACGTGCTGTTGTAAAGAAACCGGATTTTCTGATTCTTGACGACAGTGCCAGTGCTCTGGATTTTGCAACAGATGCTGCACTTCGCAGATCTCTCCATCAGCTCAGCGGAAATGTTACCACCTTCCTGGTGTCCCAACGTGCTGCAAGTATCCGTCAGGCAGATCTGATTCTTGTTCTGGATGACGGTGAGCTCGTTGGAAAAGGCATTCACGATGACCTGATCCGTACCTGTGATACGTACCGCGAAATCTATTTCTCCCAGTTCCCGGAAGAACGCGCAAAATACAATACATCAAATACAGCTGTATCCGGTAATGCTTCGGAGGTGACTTTATGAGCAAACAGAACAAACAGCAGACAAATACGACCAGCATGGAAACCCTCTGGAAAGTACTCCGTTTTATCGGAAAGTACCGTTTTCTTCTGGTCCTGAGCATTATTCTGGCAGCTATATCTGTCATCCTGCAGTTGTATGTACCGGTACTTTTCGGTAATGCGATCGACCAGGTAGTTGCCAAACATGAAGTTAATTTCAGTATGATGTGGTATTATCTCAGCCGGATTCTTGTGATGATCATCGTTTCCAGTGTTGCTACCTGGATCATGAATATCATTAACAACCGTATGACCTTCCGTACGGTACAGGATATCCGTGCAAAAGCGATCCGTCATATTCAGGAACTTCCGCTCTCCTATCTGGACAGCCACAGCACCGGTGATATCATAAGCCGCGTCATTGCTGATACCGATATTCTTTCGGATGGTCTTCTGCTTGGATTCACACAGCTTTTCTCAGGAATCGTTACGATCATCGGAACTCTGCTTTTCATGTTTTCTAAGAATATCTGGATCACTTTGATGGTCATTGTTCTGACTCCGCTCAGTTTCTTTGTTGCAAAATTTATTTCCTCACGTTCCTTCCATATGTTCCGGAAGCAGAGTGATGCACGTGGCCGTCAGACCGCACTTATCGAAGAAATGATTGGAAATCAGAAGATCGTACAGGCCTTCGGATACGAAGATAAATCATCTGGACGTTTTGCCCTGATCAATGAAGAATTAAAAGAATGCAGTCAGAAAGCGGTCTTTTACAGTAGCCTGACCAACCCGTCCACACGTTTTGTCAATAATGTCATTTATGCAGGTGTTGCCCTGGCCGGTGCTTTCATGATTCCTGGCGGCTCCCTAACTGTTGGTGGTCTGTCCGTACTTCTTGCTTATGCAAATCAGTACATGAAACCATTCAATGATATCAGTTCTGTCATCACAGAGCTTCAGAATGCACTTGCATGCGCGGCCAGAATCTTTGCTCTTCTGGAAGAAGAACCGGAAAGTGCTGATTCCAAGGACACCATCTCTGATGTCAGAGGTGAAGTCAACATCGATAACGTTTGTTTCCGCTACGTTCCGGACAAAAAACTGATTGAAAATTTCAACCTGCATGCAGAACCAGGCAAGCGTATCGCAATCGTCGGACCAACCGGCTGTGGAAAAACAACCTTTATCAACCTGCTGATGCGATTCTATGATGTGACCAGCGGTACAATCTCGATTGATGATCACCCGATCAATGAAATTTCCCGTCATTCTCTGCGTAGCAGCTTTGGCATGGTGCTTCAGGACACCTGGATCAAAAACGGTACTGTCCGCAAAAACCTCAACATCGGTAAGCCAGATGCAACCGATGAAGAAATTATCGAAGCAGCCAGACGTTCTCACAGCTGGGAATTTATCCGCCGTCTTCCAAATGGCTTGGACACACGCTTAAAAGAAGACAGTCTGAGCCAGGGTGAAAAACAGCTTCTCTGTATTACCCGTGTCATGCTCTGTCTGCCTCCAATGCTGATACTGGATGAAGCCACTTCCAGTATCGATACCCGAACTGAACTGATGGTTCAGGAAGCTTTTGACCGTCTTATGGAGGGACGTACAAGCTTTATCGTAGCGCATCGTCTTTCTACGATTCGAAATGCAGATGAGATTCTTGTCATGAAAGACGGAAGTATCGTCGAACAGGGATCACATGATGAACTTATGGCAAAGGGCGGATTCTATCAAAATCTGTACAACAGTCAGTTTGTCAAAGTAGCTGAATAATATTCTCTCAAACATAAAAATCCGTCGAAACAGTTTTATGAATTTTCATACATTCTGTATCGACGGATTTTTTTATTTACAAGTATCTTCTTTTCTGAAGATCAGTTCTGCTTCTGTGCAGCCAGATATTCCTCAGTCAGCGCTACTGCATCACGAATACAATCCGGACAACTGCGAAGTACTTTTCCTGTTTCCACACCTTTCAGTTCCCTGCAAAGATAAGAACCATTCTGTTCCTGGAACTTCTTTACATATTCTTTTACCTTTCTGTAGGTATCACCTTTTGTCAGTCTGCCTTTTTCCGGATCTCCGACACTGTTTTCCAGTCCGATGATCATCATCATTCCTGAAAGTGCTCCACACACTTCCATCATTCCCATTCCAAGTCCGAAGCCTTCTGCGATCCGGAACATCTCTTCTTCCGCTACACCAAATTCCTGACAAAACGAACAGGCAACTGCCTGTGCACAGTTATATCCCTTATCATGAAATGCAATTGCCATATCTGCTTTTGTACTCATTTTCTTTCCTCCTGCATACTTTATACTTTCGTTTGTTTTTTATCATAACAGAAATATTACAATATATCTACATTTTTTATAACAACATACTGTTTATTATATTGAATAATATTTTTATAAATGGTATAATTATTCTTAATCTTATAGTTAAAGGACGTATTCTTATGGGCATAACAAATGTGCTGTACAATCGATCGGAATTTCTTGAAAAAGCTCAGGAATTCCTTGATGCATGCGAATCATCTGGTTGGTGTATCATTTCCATCGACATCGAACGTTTTAAATTATTTAATAACTGGTACGGACAGGAAGCAGGGGATATTCTGCTTCAGAATATCAGTCAGTACCTGCTTCGTGTACAGCAGATGAAAGGATATCTGGCTGGCTATTTCGGTGGAGATCATTTCTTTATGTGCATCCCTAATGACGAGCAACTGATCAATCTGATCTACAAAACAATTCGCAATTATATTGGTATCCACAGCCAGAACGAGGGGTTTCTTCCAATCATTGGCATCTATCTGATTACAGAGAAGCACCCGGATACAGCGACCATGTGTAACAATGCACAGCTCGCTGCTTCCGAAATCAAGGGAAATTTTAATAAACGGATCTGTTATTTCACAAATGAGATCATTGATCGGCTTGAAAAAGAACAACAGATGCTACACGACGTAAAAGTCGGTCTGGAAAACAAAGAATTTACTTTCTATCTGCAGCCAAAATGCAACAGTATCACTGGTGCAATCGTCAGTATGGAAGCTCTCTCCCGCTGGATCAGTCCTTCCCGTGGTTTTGTTTCCCCAGGAGAATTTATTCCATTTCTCGAGAATAATGGTATGATCACTGCACTGGATACTTATATCTGGGATGCGGTCTGCCAGACTCTGGCCTATTGGAAAAAAGAGCATCTTTATGTTGTTCCTATCTCCATTAATGTCTCTGTAGCTGACATTGAAACGATCAATGTTCCTGAATTTCTTCAGGATCTTATCACAAAATATGGACTGACATCCGAAATGCTCCTTGTGGAGATCACTGAGACTGCATTTTCCGAAAATAATATTATTGTAAGAGAAACGATCGATCAGCTTCATCAGTATGGTTTCTGTATTCTTATGGATGATTTTGGAAGTGGTTACTCTTCTCTTAACATGCTTAAGGATGCCAATGTCGATATTTTGAAACTTGATATGAAATTTATTGAAATGAATCCGGGAAATCTCCAGAAAGGTATTCAGATCATTGATTCTGTTGTTAACATGGCACACAAACTGGATCTTCCTATTATTGCAGAAGGTGTGGAAACTCCGGAGCAGATTGAGATGCTTCATTCCATGAACTGTGTTTATGCACAGGGATACTTTTTCTTCAAGCCAATGCCGGTCGCAGATGCCAAAGATCTTCTCAGCAATGTTCCTCATGAGCACTATAATCATGTCCATAAAACTGTTTCAGATGACACTACTGTGACAGAACCAAAATCATCCGTAGAACTTCTTCATGAAACAACGGTTACACACTCCATTTTTAAGATCCTTGCGGAAAATTTCCTGCTTCTTGCAAGACTGAATCTCAGCAATGCCGAATACGAAATTCTCAAAAGAGATTATCGTCTTCATTGTAAGGGACTTGAACTGGAACACAATTTTGAATTATATAATCGTCGTATTCTCAACGAAAACCTGATTCATCCCGATGATGTAGAATTATACCGTTCAAGAATCACACTCTCTGCACTGCAGGACATTTTCTTTGGTGGCTGTAAACAGCTCACCTATCAGTTCCGCCGTTATTTGGATAAGGATTATATTTCTACGACTATGGAATTTCTCGCCGGCAACAAATGTGATGCACAGAATCCATGGATTGTTGTTATCATTCGCGAAAAATCAGTCTGACAGGATATTATCTGAAAATCCGTCCGATTTTTTGTGCATTTGTCTGTACAATTAGCAATTGTATCTTGACAGTCCGCGGTAAAAAGTGCTATTTTAACCTTGAAATTTCAAAAATCATATGACGAGGTGCAAAGACATGCAGGAATTAAAACCTATTAAAGAAGGTAAAGTACGTGAAATCTATGATAACGGAGACAGTTTGATCATGGTAGCGACTGACCGTATCAGCTGTTTTGATGTTATCCTGAACAATGAAGTAACTAAAAAAGGAACTGTACTGACACAGATGTCCAAGTTCTGGTTTGATCTGACCGAGGACATTCTGCCTAACCACATGATTTCTGTTGATGTAAAGGACATGCCTGAATTTTTCCAGCAGGAAAAATATGCCGGAAAATCCATGATGTGCCGCAAACTGAACATGCTTCCAATTGAATGTATCGTTCGTGGCTATATCACAGGCAGCGGATGGAAGAGTTATCAGGAAAATGGTACTGTCTGCGGAATCACTCTTCCTGAAGGATTAAAAGAATCCGACAAGCTTCCTGAACCTATTTACACCCCGTCAACCAAAGCCGAGATTGGTGATCATGATGAAAATATCTCTTTTGAACAGAGTATTGACCATCTCGAAAAATATTTCCCTGGCAGAGGACGCGAACTTGCAGAAAAGCTTCGCGACAATACAATTGCTCTTTACAAAAAATGCGCTGAATATGCATTAAGTAAAGGCATTATCATTGCAGATACCAAATTTGAATTCGGTCTGGATGAAGACGGCAATATGGTAATCGGTGATGAAATGTTGACACCTGACAGTTCCCGTTTCTGGCCGGCAGAAGGATATGAACCAGGCCATGGACAGCCTTCTTTCGATAAGCAGTTTGCACGTGACTGGCTGACTTCTCATCCTGGAAACGACTGGACACTACCACAGGAAATCGTAGACAAAACTATCGAAAAATATCTGCAGGCATACAAAATGCTTACAGGCAAAGATCTCGACTAATACAACTTAAAGGAGTGAATTTTACGAGTGGATGCAAGTGACACTTACCAGCTAATTATTCTGATCATATTACTGGCGTTATCCGCATTTTTTTCATCAAATGAAACTGCTCTTATGGCAGTCAACAAAATAAGGCTGCGCGCCCTTGCCGATGAAGGCAACAAACGTGCTGCAAAGGTTCTGGACATTGTTGAAAATCATACCCCCAAAATGCTCAGCGCTATTCTGATTGGAAATAACCTTGTTAATATCACCGCCTCCTCTCTTGCCACTTCACTGGCATACAGTTTTGGCGGATACATGGTGAGTATTGCCACAGCTGCCCTTACTGTAGCCATCCTTATATTTGGTGAGATCACACCTAAGAATTATGCTACATTGAATGCAGAAAAAATCACCCTGCGCTACATTCCTATTCTTAGTTTTTTTATGATGATCATGACTCCATTTATTTTTATTATCAATATGGTGTCACGTGTATTCATGAAATTGCTTCGTGTGGATCCGGATGCTGCTAATAAGGCTATGACAGAAGAAGAACTTCGCACGATCGTAGATGTCAGCCATGAAGATGGTGTTATCGAATCTGACGAAAAGAAAATGATCTACAATGTATTCGATCTGGGAGATGCAGATGCCAAAGATATTATGGTTCCAAGAGTCAATGTATCTTTTGCGGATGTTGATTCCACTTATGATGAACTGATTGATATTTTCCGTGTGGATCGTTTTACACGTCTTCCTGTCTATGAAAATACACAGGACAATATCGTTGGTATCATCAACATGAAGGATCTTCTTTTGTACGATTCAACAAAGCCTTTTAATATCCGTGATTATCTCCGCAAGCCACATTTTACTTACGAATACAAGGATATTTCTGAACTTCTGGTCGAAATGCGTGAATCTACTTTCAACATTGCCATTGTTCTTGATGAATATGGTGAAATGACCGGGCTTATCACCCTGGAGGACATTCTCGAAGAAATCGTTGGAGAAATTCATGACGAATACGATGAAAGCGAAAATGAACTGATCAAAAAGCTTTCTGACCGTGAATATATCGTAGAAGGATCCATGAGCCTTGATGACGTAAATGATCATCTCGACACTCATCTTGATTCTGAAGACTACGATTCTCTGGGTGGTCTCATCATTGAACATCTGGATCGTCTTCCGGTCGCAGGTGACCAGGTTATTACGGATGATCATATCCGCCTGGTAGTTGAAAAGCTGGATAAAAACCGCATCGAAAGTGTACGCGTGATTCTTCCCGAAGTAACTGAAGAAACAGAGTCCGGTGATTCTGAATCTTCAAAAGAAGCATAAAAATAAGAAGTACTGTTTTGATTTTTCAGAACAGTACTTTTTTAATAGCAAGAAAGTTTCGAGGGCTTATTTTGCAATCGTTTTCATAATCTCCATCCATGCTTCCTTAAGTCGCTCCAGTGAATATCCTGCATTGGCAGGACTCGTTGACGGAAGTTTCTGTGCTTTGATTCCATTCACCGGGTAAATGTATTTATCATACAGTTCAAAAGCTTTTCCACCATTTGTATAAATTGCCCGGATATCTGCCGTCGCAAGAATTTCCGACAGATCATTCGGGATCACCTCATGAATACTGGCATCTGAAGAGCCTTCAATCTCACAGCTCTGAATCACATCCCATACAGCAATATGATACGTCAAAAGCATCTCCTTCTTCTCCTCAATTGTCTGAGGCACTTCACACTCCAGAATCCCGGCAAGTACTTTCCAAAAACGATTTTGCTTGTGACCATAAAAAAATTGCTGTTCTCTCGATTTTACAGATGGAAAACTCCCCAGTATCAGGATACGGGAATTCCTGTCATATACGGGTGCTATTGTGTGTTTTATCATAATAACTTTTTTCTCCTCTCACATTGAACCATTTTACTGCCTGCAAGCTCCCCAAATGGTCGAGTTGCCAGATTGGTTGTCATCCCTTTTCGTTTTCCAAAAATCACGCTACTTTTCAGTCCTTATTTATCTTTTCTTGACAGCAAACAGACAGTCTCAACATGGCACGATACGTCCTGATTGATGTCAGTTTTCAGAAACCGATCCAGACTAATTTGGACTGTAGCAAAATATCTCCGTTTGTTTGCGGAAACATATCAACAAAGTCTGTAGCAAAAAAGTATTGATACAATTCGCTATCCATATCACAGCCTGAACCTCGCCCGTCCACGGAAAAAGTTCAACTTTTTTATTCGTTTCTACTATTATAGTGATTCCAACATAAAAGTCAAATTTGACGAAGAACTGCCATCGCCTCCACCTTGTCTGTTCTACGTACAAGAAACAGGTCAAGGGCTATTTTTAGCCTCGTCTGATGACTCAACTTCCATGCACTCGACCTTGGAAAGCTAGAAATTTAGCAGAAAATTTTAATAGCGCCACTGCTACTTCTTCGCATTCTCTTCCAGTTCCAGCATGTACTTATCAAAATCAGACATAAATAATCTGTCCTGAATAACACGATATTTTTCAAATTCAGTTTCAGCTTTTACCTTGGCAATCTGAGCAGTGATTTTGCCTGTATCCTGAAGAACCTCTCTGTCATCTGCCATCAGAAATAGATCCAAACGCTTTGACCAGTCTTCCATTGTCATTGGAATATGACGTTCTGCACGGTCCTCTGCCAAATCCAGATAAGCAGATACAATACGCTCCAGTGAACGCATTTCTTTCTCTGAAAGATAATTCTTCGCAATGCTCACATCGCTTTTTACAATCTTGCCTTCCGGTGCTGCTGCCCAAGTGGTTAATCCCATATGAGGCTTATCTGCATCGGCTCGCTCATAAATCAATTCCGTTGCTGTATGTCCATGAACCGCATAATGCATCTTGTTCTGCACTTTTGCAAAGAACTGCTTTGTTGTTTTCGCTGTTCGGTCATAATCAAGAGCTGTAGCATAGATGTCTGTTATCTTCTGATAAAACCTGCGCTCAGAAAGACGGATTTCACGAATCTGCTCAAGCAAACGGTCGAAGTATTCTACTGTAAGCACAGATCCACCATTTTTCAGACGTTCGTCATCCATGACCCAGCCTTTAATAGTGTAGTCTTTCACGATACCATTGGCCCACTTGCGAAACTGCACTGCTCGTTCATTGTTCACCTTGAATCCAACCGCAATAATCATTTGAAGATTATAATGCTTCGTATCACGAGTCACCTGACGTGAACCTTCGGTTTGAACTATCCGGAAATTCCGGATAGTTGAATCTTCCTCAAGCTCTGAGTCGGAATAAATCTTCTTAATATGCTCATTGATTGTACGAACATCCACATCATACAGTGTGGCCATCATCTTCTGTGTCAGCCATATATTCTCATCCTCATAGCGCATCTCAATGCTATCCTGCTGATCACCCACAGAGGCAACATAGGTTAAGTATTCTGCAGCGCTGGAACGGATGGTTACTTCGTCTTTTTTCTTTTTCAAATAGGAGGCCTCCTTTTTGTTATTTCTCGTTTCAACAATTCAATTAAAAAATACTCTATAAATTCATAGCTTTAACATGCCTTTGTTAATCCAGAAAAATGTGTCTCCACAATTCTATCCATTTGACTGGCAATCTCTGCAAACGGCAAATTCAAATCAAGCGTCTTAACACTTATCTGACTACCATGCATCTGATATACATTGTCCGGTTGGATTTCTTCTTCCGTCTTCGCATAAAGAAGCATACCTGAAACTGTATTCTCTTTTTCTCCAAATTGATAGCTGCGGTTTTTTACATAGGTAAAAATCTGATACAAGTTATTCGAATGAAGAGTATGTTTATCAAACTGGACCTGCGTAGTGTGGCTATAGTATTTCGCATCAATAATAAGTACGGTATTTCCACGCTGCAGGTGAATATCACTTTGCATAACCGGAAGCATGGTCCCAATGCCATCATCCAGCGACCACGGTATTTGCGATGCACTAACTGACAATGCAGGATAATGTCTAGTATAGTATTCCAGAATAAATTTTTCATACAGCCTGCACATGCGCTGCTCATCTACAAAGGACGCCAATCTATAGTCACCTGCATCTGTCGTGATAAGCATTCCTTCGATAATCAACTGACAGATACTAACCAGCATTCTATAAGTTTGATTGTTACGTTGAAAACGAATGGATGACCATTTTATACCTGTCGGTTCAATAATATCCACATTGGAGAAGTACAGCATTTTTTTCTTCAAGTCATCCTTGTATTTTGCCTGCACTTTTCCATTCCTCAAAAGAAGCATCACTGTCGTTTTCAGGATTTGATTTAATGTGTTGTTTTCTGACAGCTCATCAAAATCACAGGTAAGCACTCTTTCATGTGCCAGCTTGTTTTTTATTGTCCCCGGCATGTTTATTTTACCACGCATAACAGGCAACTCTTCTTGACGACTTATGTATTCTCTGTAGAGTCCCTGCTTCAGCTGCAACCCTATGCCTTTTGCTAGGATTGCAGCCAGCAGATTATACATCTCATCAAAAGACTCCACTGCAACATCATCATAGGTCTCTTGATTCAGCGTCTGAAAAGCGTAAGAAAGCATGTGATAAATATTATTGATTAGAATGCTTTTATCCTTTGTCATTGAAATACACCGTGCAAAATATTCTCCCAACGCTGCAATTTATCGGTATCATCAAACCAATACTCTGCTAACATTGGCAACACATCAAAATCTACCACATCTTGCATCCACTCATCAGTACATTCATCTGTGTTGCAAAAATAGCTATGACCTATACAAAATCCTTTGCCTAGAGATTTGTCTTTTGCAATTTCTCTGTTCAATTCCTTAATGCGGTCAATCAGAGTATTGAATGTGTCGTTTGCAAATCCTTCCTGATACTTAATAAAGCCTTCCGAATCAAATCCTAGTTCCATATCAAAGAAGCTAAAGCGACGACGAAGCGCATAATCAATCATCGCTAAACTTCTATCAGCAGTGTTCATCATACCAATGATGTGCAGACGCTTTGGAACTGAGAAACTGAGACCGTTATAGGCTAGTGTGGCTTTTGTCTCTCTATAGTCAGCCTCAATCAACATCAGTAACTCACCGAAGATTTTACTCATATTTCCTCGGTTAATCTCATCAATGATAAAGAAGTAATCTTTATCTGGATGGTTAGCTGCTTTCTGACAAAATCTATAGAAAATACCATATTTCAGCTCGAATCCATCCTCAACCGGCTTATACCCCATCATGAAATCTTCATAGGAATAGTTCTGATGGAACTGCACAAACTCGATGCGGTCATCATCTTTTTCACCCATAATAGAATAAGCCAAGCGTTTAGCTGCATAAGTTTTTCCAACTCCAGGAGCCCCCTGCAGGATAATGTTTTTCTTCTTTGTGAGAACGGCTACGAGACGGTCATATTTTGCCTCGGTCATATATACCTGTTCTAAGAATTTTTCTTTCGAATACTCATCCTTAGTCTTCTCAGCTGTAGGAGCTGGATTTTCTTCACGGATCAAGTCGATGATAAATTCATATTCACCTTTTGTTAATTTGAACAAACTACCTTGAGTAATGCTGAAATACTCCATCTTTTCCAGTTCAGGACAGGATTTTAATGTTGCAAAATCAATTGGTGATGAAAGACCTTCTAACTTTTCAAAATATATTCTCTGTCCATCCTGCTCTGCACTTACACGAAATACAGCTACAATCTGCTTCACGGGAGTAGACTCATATCCAATAACCATATCTCCGGCTTTTGCATCGATAAAATTCTGGAAGATTCTACGTTTATTTCCATTGTCATTAAACAAGGTGTAATCCTGAACTTCTCCAACGGGCATGCTGGACATGCTCCACATTTTCGGATTTGCATTTAGGAACCAGTATTGCTGCCCGTCTTCTCCTTCAGGAAGCTGTGCATACAGTGGAACACTCGTTAGATCAACCTGTTCAAGCGCTTCTGACAACTCATCACGAAGTTTCCACACATAAGACCCTTCCTCATCCTTGTTAGCATTTTTTCCAACATAAAGAACTGGCCAAAAACGAGCATTTTCTTCATCTCTCGCCATAACAGGGCATCCTGTTTTAGTAACGACTCTTCTCGCAAGTGACACAGAACCACTATTGTAAAAATTCTTCGTCTCCCCATATTTTACAGCAAGTTGAGTGCATGTCGCCTTGCCTCCGTAGTCCTTTATTCTTTTCATGATTTCCAGACTACTCTCATTGAACACTTCCGAATCACCCAGAAGGCCAATCCAATCTTCAACAGTTAATGCCGGAGTATAATCTATCGGCCACCATTCATCAGCTTTAGGGCCCTCATCCTCTTTATTCCAATAACGCGAAATGAAGAATCCTACATCTATCGTAAGCGTTCGTAACTCAGGGTCAGCATAGCAAGTAGATGTAATCTGAGAATTAAGCAAATTTCTAAGCTCATCGTCCTGCTGCAGTTCAGCACATATCTCATCATAGAATGCCACGAAATTTCTGATGTTATCAGCATAAGCTCCCTTCTTAAAACGATAATCGCTTTCAAGTTCTGATGCGACAGCTTTCACTTCGCTTAATTTATAGATGTAATACTTATCCGGATAGCGCAGCCACAAATATGTCATTATCGCATTTTCATACTGATAATGCTGTGCTGCTCCATTTCCGTAGCGCTCTAATAATGTGTTGGATTTGTTTTTAAAGTTAGCAACTCTCTCGTATAAATCCTTACTCTCGTCATAAAGTTCAATATACATCGAGCGAACTTCTTCCGGAGCAATCTCCGCAAACTTGGTAATCATTCTTGCTGGAAAGTTATTAACAGACGCAAGTAAATTAGCAGTCTGCGCAAGTGCCTTTGTAAGCATCTGCGCAAAGTCATCTGAATTAACATCCCAATTCAACTGAAAGCATTGTACCGCTTCCCATTTGTATTTTTCATTAGGCCACTGCAGCTGCACAAAACGCTTTTTGTACTCTACCAGTACCTCTTTTAGTCGAACTTTGTCAAACACTGTTTTTCACCGCCTTTACAATGATTTTCTGAGACTATTATAACTCTCTCCAGTGAAAATACCCAGCACCGGACGCTTCATTTCATCATTCGACAACGGCATCGAGAAGAAGTCTTGATTCTGCGATAATCTTCACTGAAAAAGTTGATTTTGAATGCAACATAATCCTATTGACTATCATACCATTTTTTAAGACATAGTAGAAGATATGTTTATTTCACATGAAATCCAATGAACTCCTTTGCAAGTGCTGCATCGACTTCATCTGCAGAATATACCTTTCCTGCTTTGATGGAATCAACACCCTTCTGGAGTTCTGCATCAAGTTCTTCTCTGGTCATTGCACCAACAGCTAATGGCTTAGAAGAAGGAAGTTTCAATTCAAACGGCATACCCTTTTTCAGTACGATCTGGCTATAAAGCATCTGACCATCATATTTATCCCCAACATCTTCATCATCCGTCGTTTTTTCTAAGTCCACATAATATTTTAGATTTTTCATATATCCAATTCTCCTGTCATCTAATCCACAGCCTAAACCCTACCGCATTTTCCGACCATCCACTTTTTCTCCAGTCAGACTAAAAGTAGATATGTTTCCATACAAGAAAACCGAGCTTTCAGCAAGGTTCTTCTAATAGATTTAACCATACAAAAAGCTCGGAAATAACTACTTTTCAGCCTTTATTTATCTTTTCTTGACAACAAGCAGACAGTCTCAACATGCTCCGTCGCAGGGAACATATCAACCGGTACGGCAGTAACGGCTCTGTATCCGTGTTTGGTCAGGTATTTAAGGTCACGGGCAAGTGTGGTCGGATCACAAGATACGTAAACAACGCGTTTAGGATTCAATGTCACAACCGATGACAGAAACTTCTCATCACTGCCGCTTCGTGGTGGATCCATGAATACAACATCTGCACTTTCGCCCTCATCTGCCATCTGACGCATAAATACACCAGCATCATTCTGATAAAAACGCACATTTTTAATTCCATTACGTTTCGCATTCACAATTGCATCTTTTACTGCATCCGGATTCAGTTCCACACTGATAACTTCCTTCGCTTTATCACTGGCAATTAAGCCAATTGTTCCGATTCCACAGTATGCATCGATCACTCTTTCTTTGCCTGTAAGACCAGCAAGTTCGATTGCCTTTGTATAAAGTTTCTCTGTCTGGACTGTATTTACCTGATAGAAAGATTTGGATGAAATACGGAATGTATGTCCACAAAGTTCATCTTCAATGTACCCTTTACCGTACAGTACTGTTTCTTTTTCTCCAAGGATCATGCTCGTTTTCTGATTATTTACGTTCAGAATGATCGTCGTAATCTCCGGATGAAGTTTCCGAAGTGCCTTGACAAAGTTATTCTTGGAGGGCAGGATGGGTGATCCCAGTACTAGCACTACCATCACCTGTCCACTGTGATGTCCGGTTCGCACCAGTACATGACGGAACAGACCATAGCCCGTGTCTTCATTATACGTTTTAATCTTAAAAGATTTCAAAAGATCGCGAATATCACGTATGATCGCATCTGCACGTTTATTTTCAATCAGACATTCATCTACCGGTACAATAAAATGTGTTCCCTGTTGATAAATTCCGGAAATCACAGTACCATCCTTCCGATGTCCGAATACTGCATGTACTTTATTTCTATAATGGAACGGATTTTCCATTCCAATGATCTTCTCTGTATTGCAGTATGGCTTCAGAAGTTTATTTACCTGCTTCTGCTTCTGTTTCAACTGCTTCTCATATGGCATATCCAGAAGCTGACATCCACCACATTTTCCATGTACCGGACAAAGTGATTTCTCTGATTTTACAACAATTTTTTTCTCTGCCTTTTTTTTCCCGAAAGTGTTATATTTCTTAACTTCTGTTTTATCTGTTTTATATTTTTTCTCGTTCCTAAACTTCGGTTTCTGAACAAATTTTTTTCCTGTTTTTTTCTCTGCCATTTATACTCCCTCTCCATCAAATTCCGGTATAAAACTTTCTTTTGCTGTTTCACCTTCCTGCATAAATCCATTCTTCAGTCCAAGTGAAATCGCATAATCAATCAATCGTTCATACTCTCTATCCGTTACTTTTCTTGATAACTGCGGATCAGCCTTCATAGCTGGCATCGGCGTATACTGATTCATCATACTGATATAGATCCTGTCACCATAAGTCTCATAGAGATATTTTAACACATTCTTTGCATCTTTTACATGACCCGGTAATAACAGTTGCCGAACGATCACTCCTTTTTTCATCATACCACGACTGTCAAATTCTGCTTCTCCAACCTGTCGGACCATCTCACTCAGAGCTTTTTTTGCAATTTCCGGATAGTCCTGCGCATGAGAATACTTTTTTGCCAAAACCGCATCCATGTATTTGAAATCCGGAAGATAAATATCTACCAACCCGTCCAGCATTTTTAGAACTTCCACCTTTTCATAACCGCTGCTGTTGTACACAACCGGAACATGTAATCCCTGTTCTTTCGCCATTGCCAAAGCAACAGCAGCTTGTGGTAAAAAATGTCCTGCCGTTACCAGATTAATATTATTTGCCCCCTGCTCCTGCAATTGAAAAAAAAGTTCTACCAGGTGTTCCAGTGTAATCTTCTTTCCACTTTGACCCCTGGATATTCTTCTGTTCTGACAGAAATTGCATCCCAGAGAACATCCTGAAAAAAATACAGCTCCTGATCCCTCTTCTCCAGAAATACAGGGCTCTTCCCACATATGGAGAGCAGCTCTTGCAACCATGATCTCTGCATCTGTACCACAGAATCCTTTCTTGCCAGCCATACGATCTACACCACAGTTACGTGGGCAGAGTCGGCATTCTTTCATCCATGGTCTGATTTTTTCTGTTACTTCCATGCGGTTTTATCTCCTATAGTCCATAGTTTCCTCATATCAAAAGTTCTTAAGAGCATCACATATCTTAAATTGTAAGGATACCACAAATTCCGTTCCTTTTCCACTTTCACTTCTGAAATAAATAAAAATTCAGGTTCATCCGAATTCCATTTGCCATCCGTTGACAAATATATCTTCTTATTTTATAATCATTTACATAACTGTACCGCGGATCTCCGTCCTGAGTATTTATATGCTTGGGATTTTTTTATGCAGCAAATCGCTCTGCAAAATTGCCGTCTTAACGTACTAAATTTGATCAAGGAGGTAATCTATTTGAGACAGATTTCAGGAAATAAATTACTGGTAAAAGCCTTAAAAGAAGAAGGTGTCACTACTTTATTTGGCTATCCAGGTGCATGTACCATTGATATCAGTGATGAATTATACAGACAGAGTGGGATCGATATCATCCTGCCAAGACACGAACAGGCTCTGGTGCATGAAGCTGATGCTTATGCAAGAACAACCGGTAAAGTTGGTGTCTGCCTTGTTACCAGCGGTCCCGGAGCTACCAACCTTGTTACCGGACTGGCTACTGCAAACTATGACAGTGTTCCCCTTGTATGTTTCACCGGACAGGTTGCAAGACATCTGATCGGAAATGATGCATTCCAGGAAGTAGATATCGTTGGTATCACACGAAGCATTACCAAATATGGTGTTACGGTTCGTAATCGTGAAGATCTCGGTCGCATTATCAAAGAAGCTTTTTATATTGCAAGAACCGGTCGTCCGGGTCCTGTCCTTATCGATCTTCCAAAAGATGTTATGGCAGAACTTGGCAGTGCCGAGTATCCAAAAACTGTGAACATCCGTGGTTACAAACCAAATACAAGCGTACATATGGGCCAGCTCAAAAAAGCCCTGAAGATGCTTCAAAAGGCAAAAAAGCCTCTGTTCCTGGCAGGTGGCGGTGTCAATATTGCAAATGCAAATGAGATTTTTACTTCTGTAGTTGAAAAAACTCAGGTTCCTGTCGTAACTACAGTCATGGGCCGCGGTGCTATCTCTACGAAGCATCCTCTTTTTATTGGAAACCTCGGAATGCACGGCGCATATGCAGCAAATATGGCAGTTACCAACTGTGATCTGCTTTTCTCTATCGGTACACGTTTTAACGACCGTATCACAGGTAAACTTCATGAATTTGCTCCAAACGCACAGATTGTCCATATCGACATTGATACAGCTTCCATTTCCAGAAATATTCATGTAGATGTTCCGATCGTTGCCGATGCCAAAGAAGCCATCACTAAAATGGCCGAATATGTAACAGAATGCAATACAAAAAAATGGCGTACAGAAATTGACACATGGAAAAACGAACATCCACTTTCCATGAAGAATCGTCCTCTGATGGGACCTCTTGATATTTTCAATGAGATCAATAAACAATTCGACAAAGCAATCATCGTTACAGATGTCGGACAACATCAGATGCTTACCTCCCAGTTCGTTGATATTACCGAGAGCCGCAGGCTTATCATGTCCGGTGGACTTGGAACCATGGGCTATGGCCTTCCGGGTGCGATCGGCGCTCAGATCGGTAATCCGGGTGTTCCAGTTATTTCAATCTCCGGCGACGGCGGTATGCAGATGAATATTCAGGAACTGGCAACAGCAGTACTCGAAGAACTGCCGATCATCAACTGTATTTTTAATAATACTTATCTTGGAATGGTTCGTCAGTGGCAGAAACTTTTTTACGGAAAACGCTACTCCATGACCAATTTAAGATCCGGTGCACTGTCCCGTCGTACTAACGGTGAAGAATATCCGAAATATACTCCGGACTTTATTAAGCTTGCCGAAAGTTACGGTGCCAAAGGAATCCGTGTAACGAAACGTGAGGAAATCGCAGCAGCTTTTGAAGAAGCACGCAAGAATACCAAAGTACCTACCGTGATTGAATTTATCATTGATCCAGAAGAAATGGTGTATCCAATGGTCAAACCAGGTGGTACACTCGCTGATCTGATCATGGATTGTTAGGAGGAATCAAAAATGGATAAAGGTATGAAAACTAGATGGATCTCTCTTTACGTTGAAAACCAGGTCGGTGTTCTTTCCAAAATTTCCGGTCTTTTTTCCGGAAAGTCCTATAACCTGGACAGTCTTACAGTAGGTACCACCGAGGATCCGACTGTATCAAGAATGACCATCGCAACTGTCAGTGATGACGAAACTTTTGAGCAGATAAAAAAGCAGCTCAACCGTATGGTAGAAGTCATTAAGGTTATTGATTTTACAGACGTTTTTGTTCGTATGAAAGAGATTCTTTATATCAAAGTCAAGAAATGTACTGCTGCCGATAAAGTAGAACTCTTTCAAATTGCAGAAACCTTCAAAGCCAGAGTCATTGATTATGGCAAAGACAGTCTTCTCCTTGAATTTGTTCAGACAGCAACCAAGAATGATGCAGTTATCAAACTGATCAAAGAAGAATTTAAAAATATAGAAGTGGTCCGTGGCGGAAGCGTGGGCATCGAATCCATCAGCATGATGGAACGCTGATGCCCTCTCTCCAACCATTTATTCAGTCGATCAGATCATTCTGAAATCTCGAAAGATGTTCATAAGGAAGAATCAGACGGCCGCGGTATAATCCGCAGCCGTCATTGATCAGACTGTTATTTACCGCAGAAAACATATTCACATCCAGTTTGGACAATTCCAGTCCGAGAAGCTTCATTCCTCTCTCATAAGCTTCATCAAAATAAATGCATTCTCCTATCGGAATTGCATCTCTTCTGGCTCTTTCACTTTCCTGTTTTTTCTCATATCCAAGATGATTGGCCGGTCCAATCTCTGCAATGTCATCCATGGTTTTTGTACGAAGCTGGACTTCCATATAAGATCTGGAACTGTTATCATAAAACGTAATATGTAAAGACTGATATCCATCGGAATCTGTTCCATGAATATAGTCTCTGTAGTAAGGTTTGACATCCTTGTCCAGAAGCGGGGAGCCACTTTTTCTGACTCCATGTGCAGATTCTGCTGTAAATCCTCTTTCCTCAAGAAAACCCGGGAGAACATTTGCAATCTGATACAGATATTTTAATTCTTCTTGCTCACGGTCTGCTTCGCTCTTCAGATGGCATCTCGGCATCGAAATCACAATGCGATATGCAATAAAATCTCGAAAACAACTTAATCTGTTTTTTAAATCCGCCAGTGGTGGATATTCTCCGTGCTCTGTATAATAATTATAAATATATTCCACTACGTACCCGTTAAATTTCTCTTCTGCACGTATCAGGGATTTGATTCGTCCTTTAAATGTAAATGCAAGAAACGGATATTCCCTGGACATATATTTATAAAACTCCCTAATCTGCTGAGACTGTGCAGTAAGGAAATCGTTATGTTCCAACAATTCTCTGATAAGGATCAGGAAATTACAGTGAATCATATCAACTTCATTATGGGTCTTTTTAGCATCTGCTCTCAGATCATGAATATAATTGTGCAGGATACGAAGAATCGTATCACCTGAATAAAGGTAATCATTTAATGTAATCATAAACCATCACTCCTTTCTCAACATTGTATCAGAAACTCCTATATTATCAAGCATTATGTCACTAATATTCTTTTATTGACATCTCATATGCCCCGCAGTTAAAATAAAGGATAATCTCCCAGATATAAGAAAGGATTATTAACTCATGGATGGTCTGCAATTCGAACATCGCTGTGCAGAATTATTGAGATATCGAGGTTTTCATAAAGTCGCTGTCACTAAAGGCAGCGGTGATCAGGGTGTTGATATCCTCGCACAGAAAAATGGAATAAAATACGGAATCCAGTGTAAATATTATTCTTATCCTGTCGGCAATAAAGCAATTCAGGAAGCGTATGCAGGTGCAGACTTCTATGACTGCGATGCCGCAATGGTCATGACCAATAGTACCTTCACGCGACAGGCCAGAGAACTGGCCGCCAAACTTGACGTAGAGCTCTGGGAGCACTGCTCTCCAAACGGAAGTTCATCTGTGATAGCCAGACTCATGCGTATATTTAATCTTTTTTTCCTGACAATCGGACTCTGTATGTGTGCATCTGCCCGGCTTTTGAATTTCCCAGAGGGAACGATCCGTACCTATATGAATCTATTGATGCTGATACTTGCTTCATTATCTGCTCTGCTTGGGTGGAATCATTTTCTACCATGTATCCTCTCTGGAATGCTGTACTTTGGTATTTTCCTCTGGACGATTCTCCCTCTGGTTCTGACTTCTGATTCCAACTGGTATGGATTGCTGATGCTTCTGCCTGCTTTTATTACAATCGGACATGCGCTGTATGCAAGATTCCGCAATCAGGAACCTATCCCGTAGCAGAGTTCCTGCATCAATTCATGTACGGTTGTCATCTTTTGAATACGGTCTACATTCTCCCCACAAAACACAAGGCCATTTTCCACATCGCCTCTGACCGCATCGATCAGTGCTTTTGTAATACAATATGGCACTGATCGTGGATCACATTTTTCCAGGCAGTTATAGCATTTTGTAATTGGCTTTCTTGCAATTTCAAGTCCTTTGATAAATTCATTGCGAAGAGCTCTTCCCGGCATACCTACCGGACTCTGGATAATTTGAATATCTTTCTTTTTCGCATTTAAATATGCATTTTTATAGGCATCTGATGCATCACATTCTTCTGTTGCCACAAATCTACTGGCAATCTGTACACCATCTGCACCCAGTTCTGTCATATGATCAATATCTGCCCTGTCAAAGATTCCACCGGCAACGATTACCGGAATCTTTGTTCCATATTTTTCTTCATAAGGTGCTTTACATGCAATGATTTCCCTAATTTCATGATCATAATCAAGAGTCTCCAGATTCTCCAGCTGATCCCGGGAAAATCCCAGATGTCCGCCTGCTTTTGGGCCCTCGATCACAATAAAATCTGCTGTCCGGTTATAACGATGTGCCCACATTTTCAAAATAAGCTGTGTCGCTCTTCTGGAAGAAACGATCGGTGCTATCTTTGTCTTATTGTTTCCCACCAGTTTTGGGAGATCCATTGGAAGTCCTGCTCCACTGATGATCACATCTGCACCTGCCCGGACCGCTTCCTGTACATGTTCTTTATAGTGTTTCAGTGCGACCATGATATTTACTCCAACCAGTCCTTTTCCCTCAGCTATTTCTTTTGCCCTGTGAATATGCTTTCTTATTGCAATACGATTGCATCCTGCCTGATCTTTTTCAAAGCCTTCTTCATCATATCCTATCTGAGCCGTCGAAATAATACCAATACCTCCCTCTGCCGCCACTGCTCCGGCAAGATTGCTTCGACTGACACCAACTCCCATACCTCCCTGTATGATTGGTTTCTCTACTGTCAATTCTCCTATTTTCAGTGGTTTTAACGGTTTTCTATCTGTATACATTTGTATTTCCTCCTGTTGTCTTGCATTTGTTTTGATTATCAAACTATTTGATAGTATAAACCGTTTAGTTATTCCTGTCAACGTATTCTTGATTCTTTTTCTTTGTCATGTAGTTTTTAATACTACATCCCCCATAAAAAAGGAAAGACCTCATCAGTCTTTCCCATTTGTCCCAAAAACTTTCTTCATATGTACATTCATAATATAAAAATACATAACAAGCAACAATCCGCCTGCCAGTACCCATGCTGCTGGACCTGCAAGACAAACTCCAGGATAACTTCGCATTTTACCGGCAATCACAGCCACTATTCCACGTCCGATCAACTCTGCAACACCTGCCATCATAGGAAGCAATCCATAGCCCAGACCCTGAATTCCATTTCGATAGATATTAACCACAGCAAGAGGAATAAAAAAGATCCCAATACATTTCAGATAAATATCTACAGAACTCATGATCACCTTCACATCCTCAGAAACAAACAGATAGGTCATGAACTTTCCTACGGTCATAATAAACGTTGCAGCTACAATGGAATATACCACACCAACAATCGTACATGCTTTGAAACCTTCCCGGATTCGTTTCACAGAGCCAGCTCCCATATTCTGTGCTCCATATGTTGCCATCGTCGTTCCCATTGCAACATATGCCTGGGTGACCACCTGTTCAATCTTACCTGCTGCCGTATACGCTGCCACCAGTGTAGATCCCAGAATATTCAATGAAGACTGTACCATCATAGTTCCAATTGCTGTGATTGAATACTGCAGTGCCATCGGAATCCCAATCCGAAGCTGATTGCTGTAAATCGTACCGCCCACCTGAAGGTCATCCCTTTTGATATGAAGTACCGGTACTTTTGCAATGATATACAACAGACAGAGTACACCGGATGTTCCCTGTGCGATCACCGTTGCCACTGCCGCACCTTTGGCTCCCATCTGAAATCCAATGATAAATACCAGATCAAGTACAATATTCAAAAGTGCACTGATGATCAGAAAGTATAAAGGAAGTTTGCTGTTACCAAGCGCTCTCAGAATACTGGACAAAAGATTATAAAGCATCTGTGCAAGAATTCCTCCACTGACGATCATAATATATGCATATGCATCTGCAAAAATGTCAGATGGCGTATTCATAAGGATCAGAAGTGGCTTCATAAATACCATAAACAAAATCGTCAGTATTGTTCCTATCACAAACGAGAGAACACCTGCTCCGACAACCGTCTTACGCATTCCCTCCATATCACCTGCTCCAAACTTCTGAGCCGTAAGAACTGTAAACCCGGCGGTCATTCCAACTACAAATCCATAGATCAGAAACATGATCGTTCCGGTACTTCCAACCGCTGCCAGCGCCTTATTTCCTACGAACTTACCAACGATCACAGCATCTGCCATATTATAAAACTGCTGAAACACATTTCCAAGGAAAATTGGAAGTGTAAAACTCAGTATGATTTTCATAGGATTTCCAACAGTCATATCATTCTGTGCTGACTTCATTTTCGTTCATTCTCACTCCTTTTAAAAGATTTGTCTTCTTTATCAGTTTTTTATATACACGTTCTACAAACCATGGCTCTGTAGATTTTTCAAGTGCCTCTTCCGGTGTAAACCATGCCACACCACTATTTTCATCCTCTTTTATAGAAAGATGTTCCTCAGGATCAGCCTCCAGAAGGTAAGTAATATTCAGATGCAAATGACTGGATACATATTTGCCCTTTTTGATATGGCCATCCACAGTCAGTGATTCCAGAGAAAAGATCTCTTCTGACACAGGATACACATTGGCAATGCCGGCTTCTTCACGCACCTCCCGAATAGCAACAGCCAAAAGATCAGTCTCTCCATCCGCATGTCCGCCAAGCCATGACCAGGAATTATATATATTATGATATACCATAAGTACCTTACTTCTGTCTTTATTTACTACCCAGACGGATGCTGTCATATGCGCCACTGTATTTTCTCTGGAAAATACATTTTTATTATTCCCGATCCAGTCAAGAATCAACACTTTATCCGCTTCTTCCTGTTCATTAAAAGGTCTGTATTTTTTTATCCGCTCTGTTAGTTCCTCACAAGTCATTATACCTATCTCCCTGATTCTATATACGTCTCCTTGCTACTGTTCTTCCGGCCATACGAAATGTGCATTTCCGGCTTCAAGACCATCGATCAGAATATTCTGTCCGGTACAGAAACGATTGGTAACTGTCATAAAATATGCCCAGTCTGCCGCTTCCTCAACTGTCATCCAACGCTTCAGGGGGGTCTGTTCCATAATCTCATTCCACAGAACTTTATCCTCCATAACCGGTTTATTCAGTTCTGTCAGAACACCTCCAAAATCAAGACTGTTGCATGTTGCACCATATTTTGCGATACGGAGAGCAATGTTCTTTGTGTAAGAAAGGACCCCGCCTTTGCTTGCTACATATTCCGGAAATTCTGACCCGTTGTGTCCACTGGCCGATCCTATCATAAGTACTGCGCGAATCCCCGGGTGTATTCCGTATTTCTCAGTAATATCGATGGTTCCCTTTAAATTCACATCAATATCATTGTTATTCTGTACGCCTGCATTATTGATCACTATATCAAAAGGTCCTAACTCCGGATAATGCATCTTATCACGGATGTCCATGCAGATATGTCTGTAAGCAGTATGCTGAATAGCTGACTTATTACAGTCAATTCCAGTAACATGATGTCCTTCTCGTAAAAATTTATCTGCAATCCCTTTCCCTATTCCGGAACTTGTCCCTGTAATCAGTACTTTCATGCCCTAACCCTCCTGTATTTTCTGTCATCGAAATGCATAAAGCACCATACATCATTCCTATTTCAACAGTTGAAAATATTTTTCCATATCAGTTTATCAGAATCTATCGGAAATTAAAAGTCGATTTATCATAATACATGTTTTTCAAAATAAAATTGCACAAAAAAACAGAATCCTCAAAATTTTCTTACTTCAGAGGATCCTGTTTTCTGACTGATTCATTATTTTACCAGTTCAAAAAAATCTGTCAGATCATCGGTTTCACATTCGCCTTTTTCCTTCCAGAAATCTGCCATTTTCTGGCTGATCGCATAAATGGAATCATCGTTGCTTTCATCATTCAGTTTTTCATTATCTTCTTTTCCGAAGAATTTTAAACCTTTTACGTCACTGGCCACATCTTCTGCTGTTACTTCTTCAAAACCACTTGCCATCTCTTCGTACGCCTGATCCGGATTTTCATTAAGGAAATCTACTGCTTTATACCATGCATCTTCTACAGCTTCTACTACATCCGGGTTTTCTTTTGCATAATCTGAATTAACGACCAGTGAGTCCAGAATCGTGTCCGGATAATCGGCACTGGTAACCAGTGCATGCGCTCCATCCACACTTTCCAATGCTTCTGAAAGTTCCGGTTCCCACATGATTGCAGCATCTACGGACCCACTCATGAATGCCAGGCCAGCTTCTGTTGTATCGCCCATATCGATCACATTAATGTCATCTTCCGTCAGACTACTTTCATTCTCCAGCGCAGTCAGGAAGAAATAATAGGAAGAAGCAGATTTATCAAGAGCTACTTTTTTTCCTGCAAGATCATCCAGCGACTTGATATCTTCCGTAGCTACCAGACCGTCTGCACCCTCTGAAGCATCCATTGTGAGAACGAAGTCACTTTTTGCGCCATTCGCATACATCTTAATGTTTGGATCCTGCGCAGTAGCCAGAAACTGTATACTTCCCTTTGTGATCAGTGCAGCATAAGTAGATTCATCTTCGATTACCTGAATATCCACATTCAGTCCGGCATCTTTAAAATAGCCTTCCTGCTGTGCAATAAACATCGGTGAATAACCTGTCCATGTGCAAAAGGCCATGCTCACATCCTTTGTATCTCCTGCCATAACTGTAAGTGGACTTACCATCAGTGCCAGTGGCAGAGCCATCATTACTTTCCATTTTTTCATAATATCTTCCTCCTCGCAGATTTTATTGGTAATATATTGCTACTTATCCAAGGCTGCATCCTGACTTTCCTGCCAGAGCATATCCATGATTTTTTTCTTTGTTTCCAGAAATTCCGGTAAAACCAGGGAATTATGATTTCTCTCTCCAGGAATATCTACTGTGATCGCCTCTCGAATCGTTCCTGGCCGTCTGCTCATAACATAGATTCGGTCTCCCAGAAGTACCGCCTCATCAATATCATGCGTAATAAACAGAATCGTTGTTCCTGTTCGACGGCTTATGTTTGCAAGCAGTTCCTGCATAACCACTCTTGTCTGCGCATCCAGGGCTCCAAAGGGTTCATCCATCAGAAGTACCTCTGGTTCATTGGCCAGTGTCCTAGCAATTGCTACTCTCTGTTTCATACCACCGGAAAGCTGTCGTGGAAGAGCATCTTCGAATCCCTCCAACCCTACCAGGCGAATATATTCTCTTGCATGTTCTGCCCTCTCAGCCGGAGAGACTTTTTTCATTTTCAATCCAAATTCCACATTTTTCTGCACCGTCAGCCATGGAAAAAGACTGTATCCCTGAAATACCATTCCACGATCTGCTCCCGGTCCACTTACTGCCTTACCATCCAGAAGGACTTCTCCTGCGGATGCCTCATCCAAGCCACCAATAATATTGATCAGAGAAGTTTTTCCACAACCGGAGGGGCCTACGATCATCACAAATTCAGATTCCTTTACTTCAAGATTCACATCTTTCAGTGCTACAACCTCTCTGCAATTATCCTCATATATCTTAGAAAGACCACGCACCTGTAATTTGATTTTACTGTCCATAATCGTCTCCTTTTACTTTTTGTCTCCTAATCTTTCCTGCCACGGAGCCACGATTCTGGTCAGAATACGGAAAATCCAGTCTGTGATCAGACCAATCAGCCCGATCAGAATCAACCCTGCAAAAATGGTATCTGTTGCCAGATATCTCTGTGATTTCAGAATCATATAGCCAAGTCCGTTACTTGCAGCCACCATCTCTGCAACCACAAGATACGTCCATGCCCATCCAATGGTCAGTCTGAAGTCATCCATCAGTCCCGGAAGTGCTGCCGGAAAAATGACCTCTTTGTATATCTGCCATTTGCTGGCTCCCAGAGTTTTCGCTGCATTTATCATATTTCGATCCACGCCGGATACTGTGTCGCATACCATCAACACCAGCTGAAAAAATGTTCCGAGAAATATAATTGTATATTTTTGCGTTTCGTCAATTCCCAGATAAAGAAGTGTAAGGGGTACCAGGGCTACGACCGGCAGATATCTCGCAAATTCAATGATTGGCTGAATAAATGCACAGAACTTTCTTGAATTGGCCATCAGCATTCCTACCGGAAGTGCCACGATCACAGACCAGATCCATCCTACCAGGACTCTGGCTGTAGATTCCCAACAGTTTGCCCATAGAGAACCATCCTTCGCCATATCTACGATCTTTCTTGCTACTTCTGTAGGACTTGGCAAAAACAGATTGCTGACAAATCCTCCATAAGTTGCTATACACCAGAATCCAATAATCAATGCAAAACAGATTCCTGATAAAATCTTTCCGTTATCCCTTGCTGTCTTTTTTTTCATCTTTGTATCCGTACCCTTTTTCTTTTTCGCTTTACCATGCTACCATGGTACAATATCGATATATTAACTTATATTTATGCAAAATGCAAGTATTTTTTGCAGTAAATTTGTAACTAATATATTTGTTCAGTCATGTGAGATCCACCAATCCAACACTATATCCATCTCATGCCAGGCTTCACCGCCCACACAGAATCGCCGATCCCATGATCCTTAAAACCAAATTTCTTATACATCTCAACCTTATCCGGAAGGCAGGTCAGAATCAACTTCTTTCTTCCACAGGCCATTGTATTTGCAAATGATGATATGGCATTTTCCGGATACCGCGTGTATGAAAAACGTGGACATAAAGTTAGCAAAGACCTTTATGAAGCTAAAAACACCACAAGAGCTCTATCCGTCGAACTTAAAATGGTCGCCAGATCGGCGACCATTTCTGTGTTTAAGGTTTAAATCAGATTCCATATGCACTGAGCATCTCAGCGATATCCGGCATTGGATCCTCCGGCATTGAACAGGTACCTCTCTTCACCTGAGCACCGTCTGTGATGATCATTGAACTTAAGAACTTCCGTCCGATAGCCTCCAGCTGCTCATCTGAAGTATCTTCCGGTACAAGAATCGTAAGATTGCTGTTCCCCAGATTCGCCCAGTCATCTTCCATCACATCCGGATCAATTCCTTCCAGACAGATTGTTTCGATTGACGGCAGCATTGCAAATGCTCCCAGACTCATATGCTCAACACCACCACGGATATGGATCTCTTTCAAAGACTCCATTCCTGCAAATGCACTCGTATCAATATTTTTGGCATTCACACAGAGCCTTTCCATAGGAGTTACTCCAAAAGTCTGAATTCCAATCCGGTCTACCTGGTTCTTGCACCATACGGTCTCCAGATTCTTACAGAAGTTAAACAGATAGTTATCCATATGCAGTACTCCGTTTACAAACACCACTTTTTTCAGGCCCTGGCATTCCGAGAACAGCCCCTTATTTGTAGTTTCCAGAGGTGCATAGCAGATCACTGTTTCCAGATCATGACAGTTCGTAAATGCACTGTCCTCAATTGATTTTAGTGTCTCCGGCAGGATCACGCAGCGCATCGGCACCCAGTCTCCTTCTTTCTGGTTTGTCTCCATATCTGAATGTACATAATCTCTGGTATTTTCAAATGCATTATAAGAAATATTTTCTACCGGCACTCCGCCAATCGTACGCGGAATGATAACATCCACTGCTGTTCCAACATATGCTGTGATCGTTCTGCTTTCTTCATCAAATTCAAAATTGTCTTCCGGCAGAGGTTCATATGGCATCTTCACCAGCATGGATTCCTCGCCAACTCTGCATATTCTGTCATACCAAGGATAATTCAGTGCTGCACTCCATTCAGCCACCTGTTCATCCGTCGCATCTGCACTGAGCCTGATATTACTCAGTTCAATCCCTTCAAGAGCCTCTCCATTGACTGGTATATTTGCAGGTATCACAAACTCACTCAGAGAAGTTCCGGCAAAAGCTCTTGAACCAATCTCAGTTACGCCCTCACCCATATTCAGTGAGGCGAGTGCTGATCCTTCAAAAAGTCTTGCAGGAATACTTCCTGCTGCCACAGTTGCTTCGGTAAGATTTGGGCAGTCCGCAAAAGCTCCCTCCGGAAGCAGCCCAACATCACATAAAATATTAACACTTGTCAGTCCGCTGCAGCCCGCAAAAGCATTTTCTCCAATCTCTGTCACAGAAGCAGGGATTGTGATCTCCTTAAGCTGCGCACAATTGCGGAAGGCTTCCGCTCCAATACTGGTGACAGAATCAAACAGATCTACATGCTCCACAATACTGTCTGCAAAAGCTTCTTTTCCGACATAAACGAATTCATCGTTATGAGGCACCGCAAAATAGGTTATCGTCTGATCGCCCTTCAATGCACTATCGGCGATTCCTACTACGTTTTTATCCTCCTCGCCTATTGTATAAGTATCATAGCTGCGCACCTTCGCGACTTCTTCCTCGTATCCAGTTAAGTATAACTTACTGGGGTCATCCGGAAGCTCTTCAACAGAAAAGCGTGCATATTCAACCTCTGTATTCTGGTTTCGCCATACCCGGCACTCCAGTCCCATTGCATCAACGAGCGCCTGTACATCCAGCATCTGCTGCTTGGTACATTTTTCGTTCAGATCTATGTCTCTCAGGTATTCACACTTATCAAAGGCGGTATCCGAAATTTCCGGCAGCTCCAATCCCTCCATATAAACATAAGTAATAGGAGAATTTCTAAAGCAATTATCTCCTATCTTCTCCAAACTTGCTGGAAGAAATACTCTCTGTAATCTCGAAGCAGCTGAAAATGCACCCGGACCGAGTTCCTTTACGCCTTCAGGAATGATCAGATCTGTTTCTACCGAAAAATAGCTGAACGCTTCTTCTCCGATATATTCCAGACTATCCGGGAGATCCAGTCTGAATCCTCGATAAGATGAAAAACCTTTCTTGTCAATAGTTTTCAGAGTAGACGGAAATTCCACATATTTTAATGTATCAGTGATACTAAAAGCATCTTCTCCAACATATTCCAGTCCCTCTGGAAGAGTTACATACCCTAAAAGAGGATCTTCCCATAAAGCTCTTTTACCAATTGCTTTTACCGGCACACCATCAATACTCTCCGGGATCGTCAGTCTGGTATTCATTCCATTATAACCTGTGATGCTTCCCGTTTCTGCATCAAACGTCAGATTCTCTGTATCCAGATAGTCTTCAGCTGAATAAAGTACAGCCGGATTTCCACTTGGCTGAATGTTCAAATCTTTATTATTTTCTTCAAAAACCTTCTTGTACTCTTCTATCTGGTCATCCGGCACATAAATTACCACATCATCTGAAAGCATTGCAAAAGCCTCTGAACCTATCAATGGGCATGCACCCTCAAAAACGATTTTCTTCAGAGCATAGCAGCCGCTGACTGCATAGCTGTCTATAATACAGACTGATGCCGGGATGGTGAGTTCTGTCAGCGCATCATTACTGGAAATAGCATTCCATCCGATATTGATCAAATTTGAAGATAAAGTTATCTCCGACAGATTATCATCATAACTCAGCGCACCAACATCAAGTATCGTCACGCTGTCCGGCACTACTACAGAAGTAAGCGTCTCTGAGCCAGCCAGTAATTGAGCCCCCAGTCTTTTAACCGGCACGCCATCATCCATAGTGTCCGGCACCACTACATCCGTCTCTGTACCTGTGTACTCCTTCAATACAAAACGCTGGGCATCAAATTTCCAGACATCATCTGCTTTTACCGGTACAGCAGCTCCCGTCAGCATCAATATTGCGGTTAATCCTAATAATATTTTACCCTTCATCCTGTTACCTCCTTTCACTTCTTGTATGGATTAATAGTTCTCCTAATACCAGAATATATAAAAAAGGAGGGGGTGTCACTATCAAAAAAGCCAGTAAAAACTGGTTTTACTGGCTTTGACTTACAAATATTTATACATTGATCTCAAATACTGCGGATTGTTTTTCCAGGTTACCATCATAGATGTAAAAAGTGACATGCTCCCACCACTTAAATCCCTGATTTTGAAGTGGGGGCTTCTTGCTCAATGAATCCGCATCATATGCTTCTATGTTCAAACCTTCCACCTACAATTCTTATTATTTCGTAATGTAATCTTCATTTAATGTTCCAACTTTTTCAATACTTCTTTTTATTGACATATTTTCGTTACAACCATATAATAATGATAGAGACAGGATTTCTGTCATCGAAAATATTGTTCGCTCACCGGAAGCGTCTAATAAATGTCCAGCTCGAAAATTTCGGCCCTGCCGCATGGCAGGGCTTATTCTATAGGTGATAAACAACACATATGAAAAAAATTCGTCAATTTCATTCCAGAAGCAAAAAAGTGGTATTTCCAGATATTGACCGACTTGAGCAAATTATGCTTGCAGAAGTAAAAGATAACGCAACCGAATAATTTCACAAAATAGCGACACTCTGATTTACATTTTGTATTTCAGGAAACTGCCGCTTCTTTTTCTTCTTTTTCTTCTTTATTCTGTTTTTCTTCCTCCAACTCCCGGAGGACTTCTTCGCCGTACTTATCAATTATCCGTACCAAAAAATCAATGCACCACTCAAATTCAATATTCTATTGCATAAGCTCCTCCCGTTATTATTTTGATCTGAGCTTATTTTACAGAGCCTGCCGGAAAACAGCATTGAGTAGAAATTGATTGTAAATTGACACAATCACTTTAAAAATATCCGCATTTTCTCGAATCGAATAGATATTCGTGTTATGATAGATATACTCAATCTTAACTACAAAATGGGAATTTCTATTGAATCGATACGATTTTTCTTCTATTAGCACTTGCTAAAAAAATCATATCAGCGAAAGTAATCAAATGAGCCAGCCTGATTTTTTATACGAATTATATGAAGATTTTATGGATACTCCGGCAAATCAGGATTATTCAATGGTCAATGGTCTGGTTTGCCGCTGGATGACTGGTCAGGCAAAAGTCAGTCCAAAGCTTAATAACTACTATTCTGCTAAAATTTCTCAGATACTCTGGAACAAATGATTCTACCTATGATGTTTGACCCGGATAAGGCTTTATCCGATGATCGATTAGATTTTACCCTTCATAACAATTACTGAACATCCATGCCCTCCCATAGGCTGATATGGGCCAAAACACACGCATACCTTTTTCCCCGGTTTAATATAAAAATCAATATCTGAATATTTCTTTTTCATAATATATTTATAACCTTCTTTTGAGATTTTTCTTGCATAAGCCTTAGCTATATTTTTCTTAACAGAAGATTTCTTTCCATAAACCACATCCTGAACAGTCATCTTCTTACCATCTCTTAATCGATAGGTTAGGCCATATTCCTTTGTCTCACCAATCCCTCCGGCATACCAGCTACTTGTAAATTTAAAACTAACATATCCCTTTTGATTATATGTAACTTTACATTTATTTAAATAATAAATGTAAGTATGCGATGATTTTTTTAAACCCTCAAAATAATCAAACAAGTTTCTTTTATATTCAAACGTCTTCTTATAATCAGCCATTAATGACTTGTTAATTCTCTTTATAGCAGCACTCTTCCCCTTCAATTGTGGAAGCTGATAGAGATATTCTGCTTTATGGTCTTTATACCGTTTTACTTGTCTTTTATCGACAATTTTATATGAGGTCTTTGATGCCGCAGATACTTCAGAATAATTCTCATATGATGTCACCGAAAAAAGAAGTCCCACCATACAACATATCAATAATGCTTTTTTTAGAATATTTCTTTTCTTTTTCATACTTTTAACCTCGCTTCTTATGTTGAGTACACTTGATGGGGCTGTGGGAATCGAACCCACTCCCTTCATTTAAAATAAATGATGCGCCTCTCCCGTGCGCTAGCACCCCTTATATTCGATTCGAAGATGACAAACTATTTTATTCTTCCAGCTGATAGTTATCTTTTTCTCTTGCTACTGTATCCAGCAACTTTAATATTTCCATCTTTGAATAAGCCTCTTTATCATCTGCATTAATCAGTAATCTAATATCATAAATCTGGCCATTCTTATATCTTTTCGTTCCATATCAGTCAAATTTGACATATTTGTATCTCTCTCCAGCATTAAATTCGGTACTCATAAACCAATCCCCTTACAAATTTATATCAGTATTCATCTGAGATTTTTATCTAAATTTCATCCGTTCCTATCAACGCCCCATAATCGTACATTCTCATAGCAATTTCCTTTATGATATCCTCCATATATTGAAATATCATTCACATTACCTTGATACTCTTTTACAAAACGAGCAGACTGACAAAACATACCATCAGATCCACATGCCGGGTCGGTTACCATGTCTATTGTGATACAATTTAACGGAGTGTATTTTTTATTCCGTAACGATGCACCTGCACAGGTGCATTTTTGCACACCCCTCATAACGATGCCGTATGCGCTGTTACGGAGTAGGGAATTCTGTTTTATCACTGCTTGCGCATACATCGGCAGTCCACCTTTCTTTCCGTTACTTATAACCTCCATACTTTATGATTCCGACATCGGAATTGCCTTTAATGCTTCATCAATTTTAATTGCCTGTACAGGAACGTACTCACCATTGAGCCGAACCCCGCCGCCAGTCAATGAGAACAATTCCGTTGATGTATTTAAATCCAAATGTAGATTATTATTTGAAAGCAACTGATCTAAACCGGCAGCCACTTTTTCCGAGAGAAACTTCTCGACTTCTTTCTGCCGCTCAATACACAGTTCTTCTGATTTGCAATCCTTCCTAATTCGAGCGTTACTGATTATTCGGATTTCATTTGCTACGCCAAGCATATGATAGACCAGTCTCATCATGTGGACTTTGGTTTTCTCTTCATCCATCTCGAAGTAAAACTGTTCAAAGGCCTTATCAATCTGTGAAGAAACATCAGCAAGCCGTCTATCTGGCTCAGTTTGTTTTTTTATTGTGGTTTTTGCTGTTGTACTGGTTTTTTGCTCCTTTTTTCCGCTGACAGCTTTTTTTATACCGTGTCCCTTTGCCTTGACCCAAGGCCATGCTGTATTTTTCCACCAAGGAGATATAACTTCTCGGAACAGCAGAATTCCTCCGGCTACAATAGCCGCCCCCAAAGCTTCTCCGACTTGCTGTGCAAATTCTTTCTGCTCCGGTGTTAATTGAACACTCTGCTCTTCATAAGGGTAAGGAGCATAATCATAACTCGATAAATCATCTACATCATATTCTTCCCACTCGATGATATCCGGATTCTGATTATTCTCGTCCCGCGTCAATCCTCTCACGCGGTCTGGATTGTCCTTGGAACGGATGAGGTGATCCCCATCTTTTACAATTGGCTTATATACTTTCTCACCCATTCTGTTTCATCTCCCTCAAATAGGATAAATTATAAATACTTCTTGAATGCCTTCTTCATTTTGAGCATGACATCAATGAGCCAATCAAACTGTGCAATCCATTTATTCTTATCACCGAAAGTCACGTTTTTTTCAATAACGATACGGCTGGCCTTACGTTCTGGCAATTCGCGCCAGTCAAAGTTCAACCCAGCGCTAGCTTCAATCTCATCCTTATTAGAAAATAAAGAATGGAACAACTCTTTATCTTCGCTGATATATAACTCTACATCTAGCTCATCACGTTTCTGAATCTGAGAAACAGCAATATGGCATGCAGAGGATCCCACGCTGAAATTCATCCAATGATCCATTGATGGTTTTCTGCGCTTGAAGTTTTTAGCAAACTGCACGTTCTGGAAAGCGTAATCCTAGAATGCCACCCAATAATCATAGCGTTGCTGCTGAGTTGCATTTGCAGAATCGCTCTTCTTTACTTCTTTTGTCCAGTCGTTTGGCTTTTCAATAACTTCAAACTTTACTGCCGGTTCCGAATTGCCGATCCGATACAGCTTAATCTCACAAAGAAAAAATCCCACATTTTCATCGGTATGGTTATTCAACCATTCAATTGCCGCCTTATGTTCTTCACGTGCATGCTTTACCACCCAAATAATCACGTCTGCCGATTTACCAGATGCATAAGTAATCAGTTTACCAAGATGGTCATGATTGGTATCCTCCAACTGATTCTCTATAATGATTTTTCTGTCAGTTCCAGTTTCAGAAGCAAAAATATCCACATTGAAGTCTCCAACGGAGGATTCTGTTTCATCTACTGTAATATCAAGTCCTACGGCATCTGCAAGAAGCGCAATATTATCGTCCTGCGAAAGCCATGGCGTAAAATCCAAAGCCTCGTGTGGCCATACTGTTCGCAAATCTTTGATTTCTTCTAATTTACTCAGATTCACCATTTACAAGAAGCTCCTTTTTCACATATGTCAGCTCAACGTCGTATCCAAGTTCTTCCAGAAGTCGCACAAAGGTCTTGTTTATAATCCCATCATTTTTGTTGATCAAGCGGCTGACATAAGAGCCTGTTGTTCCGGCCTTCTCTGCAATCTCAGCTTGTGTAGTATCTTCTTCTAGGCATTTTATCTTTATTTCTTTTTCAAAATTGTTTTTTACCATTCTTAGTTCCCTCCAGTGTAGCGGAATTGCACGATTAAGATAATTCATTTTATCATATAACAGTTTTAAGCACAATCCAGTAGAATCATTTTGTATTTTTACCAACACAAAAAAGCTCCCAGAAGACATTGTCTCCCAGGTGTTAGTTCTTTCTGTTTCTTAATCTACTCGGGAGTTTGACAGTTGAATATAAGAAAAAATGCTCAGCACCGGTACGCTAAAGAAGGAACGCCGGAATCCGAATGATCCTGCTCGATTCATAGGGAAAGTCGCAGCAACTGAAGATGGAGAAACTGCAAAGATTCATAATTATCTGGACAACAGAAAAGATTGAACAAGAAGCTTTATATGATGGACTGTATGCAGTAACTACAGACCTCTTAGACGATGACGTAAAAAACCTCTTAAAAGACAGCGAAGGTCGCTGGGAAATTGAGGAATGTTTCCGCATTATGAAGACTGATTTTGAAGCAAGACCAGTATTCTCCATGATGATATACGTATAAAAGCTCATTTCCTTATCTGTTTCCTTGCGTTGGTGATATATCGTTACCTTGAAAGAAATTTGAAAAACACCTTCAGCTGTGAGACAATTCTGGATAAATTAAGAACGATGAATTAAAGTGCGCCTACAATCTCCAGTTATTCGTTTTTTCTTCCAGAATTCGTGCGCTGCACGAATTCTTCCTTGTTTTGGTTCAAGATTACGAACGGGCTTCGCGAGTTTCGCAATTACCTAATATTTTTTACTTCACTTTCTGGTTCCACTCCACACCATTCGTATCTGTCCATGTGTCTTTTCCATCATAAATATAGACGGTATTAGTGCGATCCATATAACGACCATCCACTAACTTATAAACAGTTGTTGTTTCTCCCTGCAGATTTATGATTTCAACTACGTCCTCTCCAGGATAATCTTCATTTTGTGAACTACTCGGCAACAAGTTACCAGAGCATCTGAAATCTGGCGGGATACCGCCTTTTTTCAGGGTGCGTCC
>NZ_CAKRXI010000001.1 GCF_934424005.1 uncultured Blautia sp. | reverse complement strand
CTTCTGTTTTTTATAATTCTGACTGCCTTTCTGACATCTGGACAGCTTTCTCTGTTCCCGTGCAAGCTTTTTCTCTGTGTTCCGATAGAACATCGGGTATTTGGCGCTTTCACCAGTAGAAAAAACACACATCCCCTGCATGGCAAAATCAATCCCAATAAATTTTTCTGCCGGTCTTTTTTCTGCTGTTTGGTTCTCGCAGCAAAATAATAGACTGGCAAAATATTTTCCAGATAGATCATGGCTGACTGTCACAGATTTCAGTTTCCATTTTTCTGATATCGGACGGTGAAGCTTTATTCTGATAGCCGTCATCTTAGGCAGTTTCAAATATTTCCCTTCCAGAAAGATGTTTCCATTCACCACATTTGTTGTATATGATTTTCTTGATGACTTCTTTGATTTGAAACGCGGAAATCCTGCAGATGGTTCACGAAAAAACTTATGAAATGCGCTTTCCAGATGGATCTGTACATTTGCTAACGCCAATGAATCCACCTCTTTCAGCCAGGGATATTCTTTCTTGTAACTGGCTGGTGTGTTCCTTAACATCTTCTTTTCTTTTTTATAATGTTCTATTTTATCCGCAAGCATACAGTTATAGATAAACCGGCTGCAGCCGATTGTTTTTTCTATTTGCACACGTTGTTCTGCATTTGGATAGATTCTTATTTTTACTGCCCGATTTATTATCCTCACCTTATTCCTACATGTGATAAATGATTTCAATTATCTTTTACGAACAATATGTTCTCTTTTTTATTATAATACAATCCAGATACCAGAACAAGTGTTTCTTCTTTTTATTTATAAGATTCTTTTGAGTATTTATGAATTTTAATGAGCATTTATGCTCAAATCCACAATTCATCTCACTACCTGAAGAAGGCCACTGAAAAAGTGGTTGCAAAATCATATATCTGATATAATTAAGATATCATAATTATCGGTGGTTGAAATGTTATCATCCCAACTTGAACTTAGCCTTAGTTATTATTCAAATCTATATGACATGGTTGTTCCAAAGGATCATATTTTAAGGAAAATCAGAGAATTAGTTGATTTTTCTTTTATATATGATGAATTGAAAAATAAATATTGCCTTGATAATGGACGTAATGCGAAAAGCCCTATATTGTTATTTAAATATCTGTTTTTAAAATATCTTTATAACCTTTCTGATAATGGTGTTGTTGAAAGATCACGATACGATATGTCTTTTAAATATTTTCTGGAATTAACACCAGAAGAAGATATTATTCATCCCAGTCTTTTAACAAAATTCAGGAAACAGCGTTTAAAAGATGAAAATATACTTGATCTGCTAATAAATAAAAGTGTAGAGATTGCTATAAACCAAGGCGTTTTAAAAAGTAACACTGTGATTGTTGATTCAACCCACACAGAGGCCCGTTATCACAAGATTACTCGGAAAGAAATGCTTAAAAAAGCAACTACGTCTTTGAAAATAGCTTTAAGTGGTTCTGATAAAGAGATTCATCTGCCAGATGAACCTGGAAAACATGCTTCTTTAGATGATTATAATGAATACTGTAATGAACTATTAAGTACAATTCAGGAAAGTCCGTATTCAGAACTGCCAGTTGTTAAAGAAGAATCCTATATGTTATCCGAAATTCTGGATAATAAGGTTGATTGTTATGACCAGTCAATCGATCCGGATGCCCGAATCGGTCATAAATCTGTCAATTCTTCATTTTATGGATATAAGACTCATTTGGCTATGACAGAAGAACGGATCATCACAGCAGCAACAATCACATCTGGCGAAGCATTTGATGGACTAGAACTTCCGGTACTGGTTCAAAAAAGCAAAGATGCAGGTGCAACAGTTAATGACGTAATAGCAGATACAGCATATTCCACACTGGAAAATTTACAAGATGCAGAAAATAATGAATATAAATTAATTTCAAAACTCAATCCATGCCTCACAAAGGGAACCCGTTCAGAAGACGGCTTTATCTTTAATAAAGACGCAGATACCATGCAGTGCCCATCTGGTTATTTAGCTATAAAGCATCAAACTGATAAACGTAAGAATCAAAAAAAGAATGCACGTATTAAATATTTTTTCGATATTAATAAATGCCGCACCTGTCCCTACCGCAATGGTTGTTATAAGGAAAATGCAAAAACTAAAACATATAGTATCACTATTAAGTCGGATTATCATAAAAATCAAGAGGCGTTTCAAGAAACAGAGTATTTTAAGGAGCGTTTCAAGAATCGCTATATGATAGAGGCAAAAAATAGTGAACTAAAAAATATACATGGATATAACAGGTGCGATACCGCTGGATTATCAAACATGCAACTCCAGGGAGCAGTATCAATATTTGCAGTCAATTTAAAAAGAATTTTAAAGTTAATGGGGGAAGTCTGCCCAAATGAGAAAAATCATCTCTAAAAGTGGCAGATTATACACCACTCAAAACACTATTTTAGCAATATTTAGTTATCAAGGAAGAATTCTACGCGTATCTGACGCTATGAAGTGCTAAACATAGCACTTTTTCAGTGGCCTTCCTGAAGAGGTAGGAGAATTCTTGTTACATTTTGTTAAATCAGTTCTCCCATCAGCATTCCATAAATATCCTGTGATTTCTTAGCCCAGCTGTGGCACATCGCCTGTGCAGCTTCCCGGCCTGGTGCTGCCAGTGTCAGATCCAGCACTGTCGTATCTTTTTCAATGATCTGGCAGCGCACTGCATAATTTCCCTGTGGTGTCGTATAATAATCTGCCGGTGTCAGGATGCGTTCCTGCACCTGTCCGCCATGCGTCTGCAGATAATCTTTTACTTCGTTCTTAATCTCACCCGACAGTTCTTTTTCAAAATAAGAAAGTGTCTTTTTTCCCTCTTCCGTAATCTCATAATAGGAACTGTTGGAAATTGTTCGCTTTCTCAGAAGCTCTGTTTCTACCAGTTCAGAAAGTACTTTCTGAAGCTGAAAATAATCTGTGTAATCTCTGTCCAGTATAAATTCTGAAATCTGAGAATTTGTCAGTGTTTCTTTTGAATGTTTCGCCATATATAAAACGATCAGTTTATAAGTTGTAAATGGTTCTGCCATTTCAATCACCTCTTTCTCACACAAGTCAGGCTTCTCGCTTCTTATTGCAGCTGTTTGCCCTGCCAGCTGTTACGAACCTTCATTTCGTGATGAAGAAGATTCAGAACTTCCCGCTTCCGGCTTGCCCACAATGGTGCGATAAGCAACTTCTCCGGTCCATCTCCCGTCATTCTGTGAATAACGATTGACGGATCCAGATGTTCCAGACAATCTATCAGTAAATTCAGATATTCTTCTCTTTCGTAGACCCGGAATTTCCCGGCCACGTAATCCTCTGCCAGATCGGTTCCCTTCAGCACATGCAGAAGCTGCAGTTTAATTCCCTGAATATCCTGTCCATTCAGATACTGCATTGTCTCCAGAATGTCTTTTTCTGATTCTCCCGGCAGTCCCAGTATCGTATGCACGATCACCTCAATCTGGCGCATCCGCAAATTCTGTACTGCATCTTCAAAACAGGAAAGCGGATATCCTCGTCGAATATAGGCAGCGGTACGCTCATGCATCGTCTGAAGTCCAAGTTCTACCCATACCGGTTTCCTCTGGTTCAGTTCATTCAGGAGCTCCAGTACATCCTCGCCAAGACAATCCGGTCTCGTTCCGATGGATAATGCGACCACTGACGGATGCGCAAGCGCTTCTGTAAAGATTTTCCGCAGGTATTCCACCGGTGCATACGTATTGGTATATGCCTGAAAATAAGCAATATATTTATGGATCGGCCGCTTTGCAGAAAGCAATGCGATCTGACTGTCGATCTGCTCTGTTACCGACAGCTCCGCATCTGCTGCAAAATCCCCACTTCCACCGGCACTGCAGAAAATACAGCCTCTGCTGCCAAGCTTACCATCCCGGTTGGGACAGGACATTCCTCCGTTCAGAGTCACCTTATAAACTTTTTCTCCGAACCTTTCCCTAAGCATATGATCCAGCGAATGATACGGCTTTCCATTCCAGTTCTTCTGCTGTGTCACCGCATCTGTATTCATACTTCTGTGCCTTCGCTTTTCTGTTCTTCATTTTCTTCCTTCGGCATATAATGATCAAATATTTTTACAAGGAAGAAGGAATTACAGTACGCGATCACTCCGAATCCCATGACCAGAAACAGAACAAACAACGTGGACTGTATCTGATAAGAGCCTATAAATAACAACAGCAGCGGACAAAGTCCGATCAGTACCATGACAACTGTATACGGAAGATGGCGGATTGCCATGAACAGTGCATTTTTGATCGTATTACGGATCGTATTGTAAAACCTGGCAAGAATCGGATAAACATATAAAAACAGTACATAATATATGATCACAAATGCCATAAAGATCACATGAAAAATCTGACCGGCACTTCCAGGCATATTTTTGGCAACATTCAGATCCAGATAAAGAACCGCACCAACGGCGATCATGATCAGATTAATAATTGTTGCCTGTTTGAAATTATCTTTAAAAGATTTAAAAAAGCTCCGAACAATATAAGCTTCCTCATTCCGAACCATCTTCAGTGTCACATAATACATAGCCGTAATAGATGCTCCGGCAGTAACGATCGGAATACAGCAGACCAGACAGATAATATTCAGGATACAAAGATCTGCCACCTTATTCATAAATGTAAAAAACTTATTGTCCATACTGAAAAAACGTCCCATATGCACAGCTCCTTTGTTTCTTTCTTCTTCTCCGGCTTATGCCTGTCTCTGCTTTACAGTATAACGAAATTCCTGAAAAAAAGCAATCAAAACCAAACAGCTGTTTTGTCCCTGCTCTATGGCAGGATCAGCTGATCTACTGTTACAAGTTCATATCCCTGATTTTTCAGTTCGTCGACAACCTGCAGCGCCGCTTCAACAGAAGTATCATATTCATCATGCATCAGAATGATTGCACCATCCTCAATCTGTTCCTTCACGGTACGGACAATCTTTTCTGTGTTCTTCACTTTCCAGTCCAGTGTATCGATCGTCCAGAATACTGGAAGCATCTCCACACATAGTTCCAGATTTTTCTTCCAGGCACCAAACGGTGGGCGCAGGTACAGTGGATAAACACCGGTTGTCTCATAGATCAGATTATTTGTTTTCAGGATTTCTTCCCTTGCTTTCGTCTCATTCAGTTTATTCAGCTGTACATGATGATAGGTATGGTTTCCTACCAGATGCCCTTCTTTCTGCATCCGTTCTACAAGCTCCGGATACTGTTCAACCTTCTCTCCAAGAAGAAAAAAAGAAGCTCTGACATTCCGCTCTTTCAGACCATCCAGAAGAAATGGTGTATATCTGATATCCGGTCCGTCGTCAAATGTCAGTGCCGCCTGCGGATGCTTCCATTCTTTCACAGCTATTTCCGTAACTGATGTTTTTTGTGCCTGGGCCTGCATGGATTGCTCCACCAGCCGCATCATCCCCGGACCTGCTATATTTTCAGCCAGGATTCTGCCTGAAATACGGTGCGAGTCCATACTTTTTACTCGCACCACAGTTACGATCAGTACGATCACAAATATCCCAATTCCTGCTTTTCTTTTTTTCATATTCCGGTTTCAAATCCCAGACATAACTATCCTTCTGTTCAGTATATGAAAAGTGGCAGAAAAAAAGCACCGGGGCTCGCAAAAAGCCCTCAGTGCTCTGTAATGGTCCTGTATTTTATTTACCAAGCATGATCTTCAGCTGTGTTTCAATTGCATCCACACATTTGTCAAATCCGAGTTTTCCACTGTTCAGACAGAGATCATAATTCGTGGCATCACTCCACTGACCACCTGCAAATTTACGATAATAATCCTGTTTACGCTTATCATCTTTGAGAAGGAATTTCTCGACATCCTCTCTTGATCCGGAGATCTTCTGAGATGCCTGCTCTACACGGAACTCCCATGGTGCATGAATGAATACACGCAATGTATTCGGTCTGTCCTTGAAAACATAATTGACACATCGTCCGACAATTACATAGGATTCTTTTTCTGCAAGATCATTGACCACTTTTGCCTGATAATTGAAAAGATTTTCGTCTGAAATGAATTCTTTACTTCCCGGCTGATGCAGATTTCCTTTGTAAATGCTTTCTTTATTTCCAAAAAGAGAACCCTTTACCTTATCTCCCTCTTCTACTTTACCGAAAAGTTTTACATCAATTCCGCTCTCATCAGACGCCATCTGGATAATCTGCTTATCATAAAAAGAGATTCCCAGACGCTCTGCCAGCATTTTACCAACGGTGCGACCGCCACTTCCATACTGTCTTGCGATTGTGATTACAACCTGATCCATACCGATTTCCTCCTTATTCTCCCAGATATGCTTTCTGGACAGATTCATCATGAAGCAGATCATCTGCTTTGCCTTCCAGAGTGATGCTTCCTGTTTCAAGGACATACGCTCTGTCAGCAATAGAAAGGGCTTTCTTCGCATTCTGCTCAACAAGCAGAACCGTTGTTCCACTCTCACTTACTTCTTTGATAATATCAAAGATCTCATTTACAAAGATCGGTGACAGCCCCATCGAAGGCTCATCCATCAGAATGATCTTCGGTTTGCTCATCAACGCACGTCCCATTGCGAGCATCTGCTGCTCTCCACCGGAGAGTGTACCTGCACGCTGTCCTGTACGTTCTTTCAGACGAGGAAATCTTTTGTATACCATTTCCAGGCTCTGAGCGATCTCGTTCTTGTCTTTTCTTGTATAAGCACCCATCAGAAGATTCTCATATACAGACATATCTGCAAATACTCGTCTTCCTTCCGGCACATGGGCCATACCCATCTCAACGATCTTATGTGCCGGTGTTTTGGTAAGATTTTTACCTTCGTAAATAATACTTCCTGCTTTGGCCGGGATGATTCCGGTCAGTGTCTGTAAGGTCGTGGTCTTACCAGCACCGTTTGCACCGATCAGTGCAATAACTTCTCCCTGTTCTACATGAAAGGAAATTCCCTTCAATGCCTGAATCACGCCATAATAAACCTGGAGATCTTTTACTTCCAACATTGACATTTGATCTTCCTCCTTATTCTCCCAGATATGCGGTGATAACAGCCGGATCCTTCAGAACTTTGGATGTCTCACCCTGTGCAAGCACCTGTCCGAAGTTCAGTACAGTCAGCTCTTCACAGATACCGCCAACCAGCTTCATATCATGTTCGATCAGAAGAGTGGTCATATCAAAATGTTTCTGCACAAAACGGATCGTATCCATCAGTTCCTGTGTTTCGTTTGGATTCATACCGGCTGCCGGCTCATCAAGAAGAAGGAGCTTAGGATCTGTAGCCAGTGCCCTGGCGATCTCAAGTTTACGCTGCTTACCATATGGAAGGTTTCCTGCAAGTGTCTGAGCTTCCTTGTCAAGATCAAATACTTTCAGAATCTCCATTGCTTTTTCATTCATTTCTTTCTCTACTTTGTAGTACTTCGGAAGTCTCAGGATTCCGGTCAGTGTGGAATAGGAATGATGATTGTGCAGTCCTACTTTAACGTTGTCAAGAACCGTCATTTCTTTAAACAGACGGATATTCTGGAAAGTTCTCGCAATACCGGCCTTGTTGATCTCTATTGTACTCTTTCCTGTGATATCCTGTCCATCAAGTTTGATAATACCTTCTGTTGGTTTGTATACACCTGTAAGAAGGTTGAAAATTGTTGTTTTTCCTGCACCGTTCGGTCCGATCAGGCCATACAGCTGACCCTTTTCGATAGATACATTGAATCCGTCAACTGCGCGAAGACCGCCGAACTGAATAGCCAGATGATTTACCTCTAACATTGCCATAGTTAAGCTGCCTCCTTTTTCTTTGCTGTTCCTTTAAATTTTTCAACTACACGTGCTCTCCAGTTTCTTGCTGCAGGAGCCCAGTTAAAGAGCATCATGACGATCAGTACGATCGCATAGATCAGCATACGGTAGTTTGCAAATCCACGAAGAAGCTCCGGAAGTGCATACAGAATAACTGTTGCAATAATAGATCCACGAAGATTTCCAATTCCGCCAAGTACAACATATACCAGAATCAGGATAGACATATTATAGTCAAAACCTGAAACCTTCAGCATGGAAAGGTTATGTGCATAAAGCACACCTGCCACACCTGCAAGAGCTGCCGAAACGGTAAATGCAAGAAGCTTGAATTTTGTAACATCGATACCTACGGACTCTGCTGCAATACGGTTATCTCTTGTAGCTGTGATCGCACGTCCGCTTCTGGAATTTACCAGATTCTGCACGATAAATAATGTCAGAAAGACAAGTATGATTCCAATCGGGAAGAAATAATGCTTTACATCTTTATAAAGTGCACCTGTTCCTGAAATACCGAGTGCTCCTTTCAGGATCTGTTTACCACCTGTTCCAAGCTTGAGAGCTGCAGAACTTGTAGCTACGTGAAGACCACTGTCATCGATTCCAACATAGAGAATATTGATCAGGTTTTTGATGATCTCACCAAAAGCCAGTGTTACGATAGCCAGATAGTCACCACGGAGTCTGAGTACCGGAATACCAATAATTACACCGAATACAGCGGCCACTGCTGCACCGACCAGGATTGCAAGAATAAATCTTGGAACCTGCGGGATATCACTGGCTACGTGTGAAAACAGCGCACTGGAATATGCACCTACACACATAAATCCGGCATGACCAAGGCTAAGCTCACCTGAAAATCCTACAACCAGGTTCAGGGAAATTGAAGCAATTGTGTAAACACACAGCGGAACCATAAGTCCCATCAGAAGGTTTGAAAGATTTCCAGTAGCTGAAAGTATTTCAACGATGACAAACAGGACTAATACCAGTCCATAGTTGATCAGATTGTTTTTGGTTGTTTTGTTCATATTCTTCATATCGTCCACCCCTTATACTTTCTCCTGGATGTTCTTGCCGAACAATCCGGTAGGTTTTACAAGAAGTACCACGATCAGAACTGCAAAGCAGATAGCATCTGCAACCTGTGAAGAGATATAAGCCTTGCCGAAGATCTCGATCACACCAAGGAGGATTCCACCGACCATTGCTCCCGGAATAGATCCGATACCACCAAATACAGCTGCTACGAAAGCTTTAATACCAGGCATGGCACCTGTATATGGTGTCAGAGTCGGATATGTCTGACAGAGCAGAAGACCTGCGATCGCAGCAAGTCCTGAACCGATTGCAAATGTCAGGGAAATCGTTGCATTGACATTAACTCCCATAAGCTGTGCGGCATCACGGTCTTCTGAGACTGCCAGCATTGCACGGCCCGGTTTTGTCTTTTTAACAAAAAGAGTAAGTCCTACCATGATCACAACACATGCAAGAATTGTTACAATCGTAATACCTTTGATCGTAAGTTCTCCATTAAACAGTGTAACGGATGGTACATCCACAACTGTTACGAAACTCTTTGCATCTGCCCCAAAGATCAACAGTGCAAGGTTCTGCAGAAGATAACTGACACCGATCGCAGTGATCAGTACGGCCAGGTTGGAGGATGCTTTACGAAGCGGGCTGTATGCAACCTTCTCGATCACAACACCAAGAACTGTACAGAATATTACTGAAAGCCCTACAGCCAGAACCGGAGACATTCCTCCTCTTGTAACAGCGGTAAGTATCACATACGCACCTACCATGATAACGTCACCATGGGCAAAATTAAGCATTTTGGCGATACCATACACCATCGTATATCCAAGTGCGATGATCGCATAGATGCTGCCCAGGCTTATTCCATCTTTTAAATATGATATAAAACTCATAGTGCACCTCTTTAATAATATGTCATATTAGCGCAAGAAAGGGAACGGCCCTGTGATAACAGGAAACCGTCCCCCGTCCTCTGAATTTCAGTGTCTGTTTCTTACTTTACTTCATTTCTACGTAAGCGCCGTCTTTGATCTCAAAAGCTTTTGGCTCTTTGTCACATTCACCATCTTCTGTCCATTTAGCTTTACCTGTCAGACCATCAAGCTCGATGTTCAGCATGGATGCAGACATTGCTGCGCTGATATCTTCGTTGGACATATCCGGTGTGATTCCTGCATCGTTTGCTGCAAGCTGCATAGCGTAGATTACATCATATGCATCTGCTGCGAACTGATTCGGAACTTCGTCTTTGTTTGCTGCTTCATAAGCATCTACGAATGCTTTGGATTTTTCATCATCAGATGTAGCTGAGAATGGTGTCAGGAGCATAACGCCTTCTGCAAGAGAAGTATCAAAGTTTTCTACTCCAAGGATACCGTCCATACCATCTACACCGAATTTCTTCATCTCATCCATTCCAGCGTCATGTGCCTGCTGAAGAATCAGAGCGTTGTCTGAATAGTAGTTAGGAAGGAAAAGAAGCTCTGCTCCACTGTCTTTGATCTTTTTAAGCTGTACAGAGAAGTCTGTATTGCTGTCTGCTGTATAAGCTTCGTCAGCTACAACCTCAAGTCCGTTATCCTCAGCTGCTGCAACAAATGCATCATTAACACCTGAGTTGTAATCTGCAGAGGAATCATAAAGAACTGCTACCTTTGTAGCCAGTTTGTGCTCACCAATAAATTCAGCAGATTTTGTTCCCTGTGCCGGGTCTGTGAAGCACATACGGAATTCATTGCTTCCGGATGTGATACAGTCAACTGCTGTACCGGATGGTGTAAAGAGGAATGTGCTCTCTGCTGCTTCAGCACCAACTGCGATACATGCACCAGATGTTACAGTACCACAAAGCATCTGCATTCCTTTGTCAAGAAGGTCGTTGTATGCATTAACTGCTTTTTCCGGATCTCCCTGATCATCTCCTGCTGCAAGAACTTCAACATTATATCCGTTGAATCCACCGTTTGCATTTACTTCTTCAGCTGCAAGCTGTGCTGCATGATATACACCAAGACCATACTGCGCATAGTCTCCTGTCATTGGTCCAATGACACCAATCTTAAATGTCTCCGCGTCGTCTGCAAATACTGCTGTTGGCATCATTGCTGCTGTCATAGCTACTGCTGCTGTTACTGCAAGTACTTTCTTCATATTTTTCATAATAAGATCCTCCTATCTTATACTTCAGCTAGCTTTACTTTCATTTGCTAAAGCTTTAATGTAGTTGATTATAGCATTCAGTTTCTACGATTGCAAGCAGAAATTTTAGATTTATTTAATATTTTGTATTTTTCTCAAGAACTCTTGTTGTCCTTGAACGGACATTGGGCTCAAAAAAAGACCGGGGTTCAATAACGAACTCCACGGTCTCCATAATCTTATTACTTATGCTACTGCTTTTTTAGCGATTTCAGCAAGTGCTGCAAATCCTTCTGCATCGTTTACTGCAAGTTCAGCAAGCATCTTTCTGTTGATATCGATGTTTGCAACTTTAAGTCCGTGCATCATTTTGCTGTAGGAAAGTCCGTTCATTCTTGCTGCTGCATTGATACGAGCGATCCAGAGCTGTCTGAACTGACGTTTTTTCTGTTTACGTCCTGCATAGGAGCTTGCAAGTGCTCTCATAACAGACTGTTTTGCTACTCTATACTGTTTGGAACGGGCTCCTCTGTAACCCTTTGCCAGTTTTAATGTACGGTTATGTCTTTTCTTTGCGTTTAATCCGCCTTTAATTCTTGCCATTTCTTATTTCCTCCTGTTCGTCTTCCAATATCATCTGCTGCTTATTATAAATAAGGCAGTGCTTTCTTAATGTTCTTAAGGTTTGTAGAATCAACAACAGTAGCTTTTCTCAGATTTCTCTTTCTCTTCTGAGATTTCTTTGTTAAGATATGGCTCTTATAAGCTTTATTTCTCATGATTTTTCCGGTTCCGGTTTTTTTGAAACGTTTTGCTGCTGCTCTACAAGTTTTAATCTTAGGCATAATTATTTCCTCCTTAATTCGTGGTACTGTTTTTTATTTCTTATTATCAAGAACACGTGCCAAAACACGCTGTCTGTGATAACTGCTTAACGCTTTTCGCTGAGAAACATTGTCATGCTTCTGCCTTCAATCTTAGGGGCTTTCTCAACAACTGCCACATCTGCAAGATGTTCTGCAAAATCATCAAGTACATGTTTGCTGCTTGCCATATGTGCCATTTCTCTTCCACGGAAACGTAATGTAACCTTAACACGGTCTCCTTTGGAAAGAAATTTTCTTGCTGCATTGACCTTCGTCTTCAGGTCATTGGTATCAATGTTTGGAGAAAGACGTACTTCCTTGATGTCAATTGTCTTCTGTTTTTTCTTAGCTTCTTTTTCCTTACGGGAGAGCTCATAACGATACTTGCCGTAGTCGATAATTTTACAAACCGGCGGCTTTGCCTGCGGTGCGATTTTAACAAGATCAAGTCCGGCTTCCTGAGCCTTTGCAAATGCTTCTCTTGAAGAAACGATTCCAAGCTGTGCTCCATCCGGTCCGATCAAACGTACCTCTTTGTCTCTGATCTGTTCGTTAATCATTAAATTGCTAATTGTAGTACACCTCCATACATTTAAATAAATGATAAACCTGAATCTCTCAGCTACTGTATAGGAACAGTAACTCCACCCTGTCTTATGAAAACAAAAAAGAGTATGGACAGTTTCCACACTCTGCTATATCCAGGGATAACCAAATGAAACCTCTTTTTCATTTTTTATCTCTGTGCATTCCCCGATCTCTGTAGATCAGCCTGCTGCGATATATCAACCCGAGCCGCATTATATGCGCTGAGGTGAGAGTGAAACTCTGCTTTGTTTTCCACGTACTTTAAAAAGATATCATGTCTTTTATATAATGTCAAGTTATTTTTTATACATATTTTTATTTTTTTCAGCGCATACTATTCCTGCATGACGTTTGCTGTTATGCATAATCATATCATTATATAAGAAGGAGGCTTCTATTATGACAATTCTGAAATGTAGTGCCACAAAATGTCTTTACAACGAAAATGAGCTCTGTTCCAGAGGCGATATTGAGATTACAGGAGATAATGCTCATCGTGCAGATGAAACAAACTGTGGAAGTTTTCGTGACCGCGCGACTACCGGTATGACAAACAGCAAAGCTCATCACTGCGGCTGTGAAAAAATCAACATCGACTGTAAAGCTCAGGAATGTACCTATAACGATCAGCGCAAATGTACAGCTTCTGCCATTGATGTGGCCGGATGCAGCACAGACGGATGTAACGAAACAAAATGTAATACCTTCTCCTGCAAATGCTGATCCTTACGCTCAAAAAGACGCTGCATCAAACAGCGTCTTTTTTATGTCTGGATCATTCAGTTTCTGATTCTTCCGCTTCCTATCTGTTTCTCAGGAAATCCGGGATCTGGATATCTTTCTTCTGTACTGTGCTGGTCGGAACTTTGCCTGTATAAGAACCATTGTTCATAGTCGGCAGGCTGAAGCTTGGCATGGACATTGTACTGGAAGACGGTGCAGATGTACCTGCTGCCGGTTTACGTACACCAAATGGTGTTGTATTGCTTCTTGTACCAAATGGAGTGGTCTTTGCAGCTGTATCGGATAATCCGGTTGCAATAACTGTGATCTTAGCATAGTCTGCAACAGAATCATCATACATAGCACCAAAGATGATGTTTGTATCTTCACCTGTCAGTTCCTGTACATAGCTTGCTGCATCATTTGCATCCATAAGAGAAATATCTCCGGAAATATTGATGATCACATGAGTAGCACCTTTGATGGTTGTCTCAAGCAGCGGAGAGGAAACAGCCTGCTGAACAGCTTCCATAGCCTTGTCATCTCCTCTGGCCTCACCAATACCGATATGTGCGATTCCTTTATCTGTCATAACTGTCTGAACATCCGCGAAGTCAAGGTTGATCAGTGCCGGCAGATTGATCAGGTCTGTAATTCCCTGGACAGCCTGCTGCAGAACCTCGTCAGCTTTGCGAAGTGCTTCCGGCATAGTTGTACGACGGTCTACGATCTCGAGCAGTTTGTCGTTCGGGATAACGATCAATGTATCAACAGCTTTCTTCAGATTCTCGATTCCTGTAAGAGCATTGTTCATACGTGTTTTTGCTTCAAAACGGAAAGGTTTTGTTACAACGCCAACGGTCAGGATTCCCATTTCCTTAGCTGCTGCTGCAATAACAGGAGCTGCACCTGTACCGGTACCGCCGCCCATTCCACAGGTAACAAATACCATGTCAGCGCCTTCGATCAACTGTTTTACTTCTTCTATGCTCTCTTCAGCGGCCTTCTGACCAACTTCCGGCTGTGCACCGGCGCCAAGGCCTTTTGTAATCTTTTCACCAATCTGAAGTACTGTTGGAGCTTTGCAAAGTGTCAGGGCCTGTTTATCAGTATTTACACCAACAAACTCAACTCCTCCAATGGCTTCTTCCACCATTCTGTTAACTGCATTATTACCAGCCCCGCCTACACCGATTACAATAATCTTTGCAGAGGACTCAGCTTCATTTGACATAATCTCTAACAATGTACTTCCTCCTTTATTTACCTGATATCAGCGTATCAGGCTGCATATAAATATATCATATATTTTTTTTTCGAATTAATCAACTACTATTTTTGTTTTTTTATACTTTTTTCACTATTATTCGCCATTTCCATCACTCATAGGATTCCTCATCTGTATCTCCCTGATCCCAGCCATCCGACTCTTCATCACTGTAGTTCTCAGTATCTTCGTCCGAGGAATCTGTATTCGTATCAGAACTGTCTTCTTCAGAATCTTCTTCCGAAGTATCACCTGAAGAAGTGCCTGCATTGTCCGGCATAGGTCCTACGTAGTTGCCATCTTTGTCATACTCGCTGACACCATCAAAGCCACCGGATTCATTATATCCGCCTGTCCAGTCTCCAAAGCTGTCCAGAAGCTCCTGCGTCGGCTCCGATCCAACATAGTTCAGATTTTCATCATATTCACCGGCCCCTGTATAATCGCCTTCTTCGTCATAGCCGCCGACCCAGTTTTCTTTTGCATAATCAAGTGCCGTCTTTGGTTTTGCTCCTACATAATTGCCATTTTCATCGTATTCACCATCACCGGTATAATCACCATTTTCATCATAACCTCCGGTCCAGTTCTCTGCAGTTACTTCCTCTTCCTCTTTTTCAAAAGTCACTGTTTTGGAACTTTCTGTGATATTCTCCATATGAAGAATTCCCTTCTCACCCTTAATCTGTGGAAGAATCGCAACCGTTCTGGACATTTTATCTTCCAGATATTTATCTTTTCCAAGTTTTACCGTGATATCTCCATAAATAAGGTCTATGGTAGAATCCTCCTCCAGCTGGATATAATCCGGCTGAAGATTATTTTTTGCAAAAATCGTAGAAAGTGCAACCGCCGTATTCAGGACAGCATCCTTAATCGGAAGTTTTTCATTCATAACGACTTTTTTTACCTGAATACCCTCAAAATAGGGAACAGACTCATCCCTGGTCTTGTCGCCTTCTACAAACATTCCATTTCGGTCAAAATACACATAGCTGTCAAGATATGGAATACAACCCACTATACTTTTCTCACGAACACTGATCACGATCGAGTTCCGACCGGATCTGCTGACGGAATACGCTTCGATATATGGCACATCCTGCACATTATTTTTGGAACAGGTGATCGGTGCCAGAACAGAATTAGAAGAAAAAGCTCCTGTAAGAACCATTTCCTTCAGTTCTTCTTTTGTGTAGTGGCTACTTTCCATCACTTCCACCTTTGACACATGAAAAAAAGCAAAGAAAAAAATAATCCCGGTCAGAGCAGCAACCGCAGCAGCTCCTCCGACCAGTTTCGCCTGTTTTTTTGTTATTTTAAATTTCCTGTAATTGGATGTTCTCATAAAAAACTAATACCTGTATCCTCTGAACTCATATTAACTCAAACCGATAAGATATCCTCCGTATAGATTTCTGCCTGAAGGTATCTCAGATCTCTGCAAATGTCTTCATACCCTCTTCTGATAAAAGGAACACCCTCTATCACAGATTCTCCATCTGCTGCAAGAGCCGCGATCACCAGCGCTGCTCCACCTCTCAGTTCCTCCGCCCGCAGCCTGCATCCCTTTAGTCTGCTGCCACAGATCTTTACTTCGCTGCCTCTGACTTCTATGTGTGCCCCCATTTTTGTAAGTTCACTGCATATCTTAAACCGGTTCTCAAATATATTCTCCCTTATGCGGCTTATTCCCGGAACTGTAGTCAGTACTGCCAGCAGTGGTGACTGAAGATCTGTCGGGAATCCCGGATAAGCTTCTGTTTCCAGAAACGGTACCGAAAATTGTATTCCGGCTCCATTCGCTATTAGTTTACCACTCTTCCATTCATATTGTCCACCCATTTTCCGATATACTTCAAGGAACGCCTCCATTTCTCCCTCAGGTGCATTCTCCACAGTCACCGATCCACGCGAAGCTGCAGCCGCGCAAAGATATGTTCCAGTGACGATCCGGTCTGCCGGTATCAGCATCTCTGTCCCGTGAAGAGAGGTCACTCCCTGAACCCGGATGCACCCTTCTTTCTCATGACAGATCCGCGCTCCCATCTTTTGCAGAAATCTGCAAAGCCATGTAATCTCAGGTTCCCTTGCGCAATTTCTGAGCACGGTCTCTCCTTCAGCCAGAACAGCTGCAAGCAGTGCCTGTTCCGTGGCCCCTACACTTCTGTCAGGAAAATTTATTTCCTGTCCTTTCAGCTTTTGGCAATCTGCCTGAATTTTTCCGTCTTTTTCCGAAATTATCGCGCCCAGACATTTCAGTGCATACAGATGAAGATCTATCGGACGTTTTCCGATCACACAGCCGCCCGGATAACCGATCACACCTCTTTGGTTTCTGCCGAGAAGTGCTCCCAGCAAAATCACAGAACAGCGCATTCTTCCTGTATATTCCGAAGCAATTTCCATTCCACAGACTTTGCTGCAGTCAAGATACAGATCATGACCCATCCACCAGGTAACAACTCCCAGAATATGAAGGATTTCTTCCATATAACAGACATCAAGAATGCGCGGACAGCCTCTCAGAACACAGATTTCCCTCTGAAGCAGTGATGCAGCCATGATCGGAAGTACTGTATTTTTTGACCCCTGCACAGTTATGCTGCCCTTAAGACAGTTTCCCCCAATCACGTGAATTTCATCCAAATGATCCACTCCCACAGAGTCTCTTACAGTTAATATATGCAAAGACCAGACTTCCGTCACAGAAGTCTGGTCTTATATTACAATGCTCTTACATATTCTTTGAACATGTCTCCACGCTGTTCATAATTATCAAACTGTCCCCAGCTTGCACATGCCGGTGAAAGAAGTACCGCATCACCAGGATTGGCTTTTTCGGCACATATCTTTACTGCCTCCTCAAGATTTTCACAGAGAATGCACGGGCAGACACCAAGACGTTCTGCCGCCTCTTTGATCTTGTCACGCGTCTGGCCGATCAGCACCAGATATCTTACCTTTCCGTCAAAAGAATTCAGCCACTCATCATAACTGGAACCTTTGTCGTAACCACCACCGATCAGGAGTGTCGGACGATTCATTGCCTGGATTCCTTTTATTGCTGCATCAGGATTGGTTCCCTTGGAATCATTATAATATGCAACACCATTTTTCTCCATGACATATTCAATACGGTGTTCTACTGCTGTGAACGCACAGATGCTCTTACGGATATTTTCCACAGACACACCTGCATAATATGCCATTGCAGATGCCGCCATAACGTTCTCAAAATTGTGCTGTCCGAGAAGTTTCAGTTCTCCTGTATGTACCAGAGGGATTTCTTCGTCTGCTGTTTTCAGTACGATCAGATCTCCATCCAGATAAATACCCTCGTCCAGTTTTCTCACGCTTGAAAAATACACAGTTTTTGGAACAATATGTCTGCCAAACTCACGAAGCACTTCATCCTCATAGTTCAGGATACAGTAATCCTCTGCTGTCTGATTTTTGACGATCAGCTCTTTGACACGGATATATTCTTCCATCGTATGGTGTCTGTTCAGATGGTCTTCCGTAATATTCAGGATTGCACTTACCCTCGGTGCAAACTCTTCGATCGTTTCCAGCTGGAAACTGCTGATCTCGGCCACTGTTGTGGAGTTATCTTTCATTTCCAGTGCCTTTGATGTATATGGAGTTCCAATATTTCCTACTACAAAAACAGAATCTTCTGCATCACTCATAATCTTTCCCAGAAGAGCTGTTGTAGTTGTTTTGCCATTTGTTCCTGTAATTGCCAGTACTCTTCCCTTACCGGTACGATATGCAAGTTCTACCTCACCCCATACCGGAAGTCCCTGTTCATAAAAACTTTTTACAAGCGGAATATCCGTCGGTACACCAGGACTCAGCACTACCAGATCCAGTGTCTTCTGTACTTCTTCCGGAAGTTCTCCTGCATATACTTCAATATTGTTGCAATCTGGAACTTTTTTTATTACAGCCTCTTTATCAAGATCTTTATTTCCATCATAAATGACAGGTTGCGCCCCTACTTTTGCCAGAAGCTCTGCTGCACCGATTCCACTTTTTCCGGAACCAAATACAAGCACTTTTTTCCCCTGTAAATTCATTTTATTTTCCTCCTTATTACCTATGAGCAAGCTCATGTGGATTTTGACCTTTTGGTCCGGACATCTTATAATGCCAGAAGTGCGATCAGGCACATAACAGCAGTAATTACAGAAAACACTGCTACAACTCTCGTTTCTGACCATCCACACAGTTCAAAATGATGATGGATTGGTGCCATTTTAAAGATACGTTTGCCATGAGTGGCTTTAAAATAAGTTACCTGAATCATGACAGAAAGTACTTCTACCAGATAAATCAGACCGATCAGCAAAATAAACAGCGGCATCTGCATCATATATGCAGCGCCTGCCACAAATCCGCCCAGTGCCAGAGAACCGGTATCTCCCATAAATACTTTTGCCGGATATACATTAAACAGAAGGAAACCCATCAGTCCACCGACAACGGCTCCTGTCACAGGTTCGATCCCGCTCTTTGTTCCAATGGAAACTACAGTAAAAAATACCGCTACGATCAGAGTCACGCTGGAAGCCAGTCCATCCAGACCATCTGTAAAGTTCACACCGTTTACAGTACCGATCACGGCAAAAAACAGCACCGGAATCGCAAGCCATCCAAGATTCAGATAATGATCCGGCCAGAATGGGATACGCATCGCAAGATCAATATTTGTATAGTTCAGGATATAAAAAACAAAAATACCGGTCACAACGACCTGCAGTCCAAATTTCTGCCATGCCAGCAGTCCGTCTGAACGTTTCAGTACAACTTTCAGATAATCATCCAGAAAACCGATGATTCCAAATCCAAGTGTCAGAAACAGTACCGGAATAATTGCCGGATAGTCTTTTACATAGAACAGAGAAGTAACCACTGCAGCGATCAGAAAGATCACTCCACCCATTGTCGGAGTTCCTGCCTTTTTCAGATGCGACTGCACACCTTCCACTCGTTCTGTCTGTCCCATCTTGAGTTTTCTCAGAAACGGGATGATGACTGGTCCCAGGATCACACTGATCGCAAATGAGATCAGTACCGGGAATACAACTTGAATATTCATCCTCACACCTCTTATCATTCTTTCGTTTTTTATTACGTTTGATTATAAGGCTTTTCGTCTGATTTATCAACTCCCAGATACGGGAGTATATTTTCGAAGATACTTCGCACAACTGGAGCTGCAATCGTTCCTCCATAATAAATCCCCTGGGGATCATGGATAATACACAATGCTAGAACTTTCGGATCATTTGCCGGTGCGAATCCCAGAAACGAAGAAATATAGCGATTTGCACTTCTGGGAAGCGTCTGTGATGTTGCAGTCTTTCCGCCGATCCGATATCCCTCCACTGCTGCATTTCGCCCAGATCCTTCTGCAACTACCTGTTCCAGGATATACCGGACAGTCTCAGAAATCTCGCCATCCAGAATCTTTCTGCCATTGGAATATTCCAATTCCTTTATTGTTTCTCCATCTGATGACTCAATCGCCACTCCAAAATGAGGAGTGATCTGCGTTCCACCATTGATCAGAGAACTCACAGTTGTCGCCAGACGGAGCGGTGTGATCTGAAAAGACTGTCCAAAGGATACCGTTGCAAGCTCCACTTCTCCCATATTTTCTTTCTGGTGCATGATCGTTCCCGCCTCTCCCGGAAGATCGATCCCTGTCTTTTCCATCAGTCCAAACTGTCGAAAATACTGATAGTACTTATCCACACCGAGCCGCAATCCCACCTCAATAAATACCGGATTACAGGAATTTTCTGCGCCCTTCACAAAATTCTGTGCTCCATGGCCTCTTCGGTTCGCACAGTGGATCCGCCGGTCCTCCACCAGCTTATATCCCGGGCAGTAAAAAGAATCCTCAGGCGATACTACCCCTTCCGCAAGGCCGGCTGCCATCGTAATGATCTTAAAAGTCGATCCTGGTTCATATGTATCATTCAAACACGGATTTCTCCACATCTGATTCAGAAGATCCTGTTTTTTTTCTTCACTCATTCCTTCTGTATCCATGTCTGAATTCAGATCAAAAGGCTCATTCAGATCAAATTCCGGAACATTTACACAGGCATAGATTTCTCCATTCTGCGGATTCATAAGGAGTATGGAAACCCTTTCAGCCTGTTTTTCTTCCATCACTTTCTGTGCCGCCTGCTGTACATATTTCTGTATATCTGCATCCAGACTTATTCTCAGTGTATAGCCTTTTTGTGGTTCTTCTCTGTTTTCGCCGATTCCGTCCAGTTCAATCCCTCTCGCATCCGTTGTTGTCAGGATTTTTCCGGATTTTCCTTTCAGAATATCATCATATTCCACTTCCAGTCCAATGATTCCCTGATTATCTCCGCCTGTAAACCCAAGCACCTTCGACGCGAGTGTCCCCATCGGATAATAACGCCTGTAATCTTCATCTACTTTTATCCCCGCAAATCCTGCATTTCGAATTTCATCTCCTGTTTCTTTCTCCACATTTGTACGTATTCTTTCTATAGAAGAAACTTTTTCCACTTTTTTCCGTACAGTCTGCTCAGATATCCCCAGTTTTTCTGTCAGAAGAGCAATTACTTTTTCCGGTTCTTTTATCTGACTGTGAATTACAGAAATCGTACACACTGTTTTATTTGCAGCAAGCACTTTTCCCTTTGCGTCCACAATTTCACCACGTGCAGCCTTAATGTCTCTTTCGCGCTCATGGAGATCCTCCGCTTTTTCATAATAATAATCCGAACGAAAGCCCATAAGATAGATCAGTCTGCCAATCAGACACAGGATCAGCAGCAGACACAAAAAGAAAACGATCCACACTTTCCTTTTATGAAATGTATAATTTTTTTTCATAAAAAAATCCTCCGGAAAACAGTCTTAATAATATATGACTGTTCTCCGGAGGAGATGTGTACGACTCTTTATTTAGTCAAGCCCGGCCTCTTCGTTTGTAATGCCTTCGCTTTCCATATCGTTATTTTCTGTAGTGTCCGATTCATCCTCTTCCGGTGGTGCAGGAACATTGGTATCTGAAATTGCTTCCTTCAACGTAGTACCTGAATCCGAAGAAGACGTGATCAGATGTGTGGACATGATATACTCTCCGTTATCATCCAGCTTGTGTTCTCCGTTGTCATTTAAAAGATAGCCATTTTCATCAATACGGTTTCCTTCAAGATCCACGCGGTTTCCACTGCCATCAACCAGATTTCCCTGTTCATCCACACTACTTCCGGATACATCTACCAGGTGGCCTTTAAATCCTTCCCAGAGTTCTGTCTCAGGAACACTGCCGTCTTCAGATTCATCCGGAGTAACATTCAGATACGGAAGAAGTTCTGACAGAATTCCCTGCGCGATATACTGCGGATATTTACTGTCGGCCTGCTCCTCTGTATTCGGTTCATCCACAACTACATAGAGCAGAATCTGCGGATCATCTACCGGAGCAAATGTAATAAATGAAACCAGATATTTACCATTTCCTCGCGGAAGTTTTTCGGCAGTACCTGTTTTACCACCGGAACTGTAACCCTGTACCTTGGATGTACCACTGGTACCTTCCTGCACGCTGGCCTGCATGTAAGAACGGATATCTGCTGATATCTCTGAAGAAACTGTCTGTTTCATAAGAATCGGATCAAATTTCTTTACAGTTGAACCACTGCTGTCTTTGATCTCACTTACCAGATGAGGCTGATAATAGGAGCCTCCATTGATAACAGAACACATTGCATTGATCTCCTGGATCATCGTACAGGTAAATCCCTGTCCAAATGCAGAACAGGCAAGTTCTGTTTCACCCATGGTATCTGCCGTATGAATAACACCTGATCCCTCATTTGGAAGATCGATTCCCGTGCGGCTTCCAAAGTTGAACAATGTCTGTGCCTTCAGGAACTGTTCTGTTCCCATTTTTGCTGCGATCTGCATCATCGCATCATTACAGGAATTTGCAATAACATCCCGCAGTGCCTCTGTGCCATGCGCATCCGGCCATACCGCACATTTGATATACGTATCTCCATTCGCACCAAACGTCTGTCCACCATCACAGACAAAAGTATCTGTTTCTGAAATCTTGCCCTTTTCCAGTGCTCCCGCCATAACGATCGGCTTCACAACAGATCCCGGTTCATATGTCTCAGTAACACAGAAATTACTCCACATGGCATTCAATGCCGTCACTGTATCTTCATCACTCATTGCCTCAATTTCTTCTTCGGAATACTTGCTGGAAAGATCTCGCGGATCATTCAGATCATAGCGGTCCCCGCCATCCATGGCAACGATCTCACCGGTAGATGGCTTCATTGCGATCACACCGATATTTTTTGCTCCCATGGCTTCTTTAAATCCATTAACATATTTTTCAACAATCTGCTGTACACCCACATCCAAGGTTGTTACAATACTCTGTCCGTCTTTCGGATCGATGATTGTCTGTTCCACATCTGCATTGTCATTGATATATCCATACTGACGGCCATCTGCCCCCATCAACGTACTGTTATAATAACTCTCCAGCCCTACGTCCGCCGTATCTCTGGAAAGTGTAAATCCAATCGCATCATTTGCAAGCTCATTAAATGGATAACTTCTCAGATAATCTTCTTCAAACCATACCCCTTTTATATTTGCCCGCTCTGCTTTCTGTGCATCTGACAGCTCGCTGTCTTCAGCCGGAGATTCATAATCTTCAAAAGCTTTTTTCTCATCCATGGAGAGCTGCTTCTTCAGGATCTGATACTGGCTGTTCTTTGTATTCTCGGCGGAAAGGATCGACCGAATCTTGTCTTCATCAAGTCCCAGCACGTCTGTCAGTGCTCTTACTGTTGGTTCTACATATTTTTCATCAGAGTTGACGGTCTTACAGTCAAGGATCACAGAATACACTTTCTGGCTTGTCGCCAGGATATTCCCGTTACGATCATAAATATCGCCTCTTTTCGCCGGAAGAGTACTGCTCTGATACTTCTGCTGTGCCTGTGTCAGAACCTGTTTTTTGTATTTTTTGCCACTGGTAGCATTAATATAAGTAATTCTGCCCAGTAAACCAACTAAAGCTAGCAGCACTACAGCGAATAGTCCTACTAGCTTTCCTCTCATTTTGTGATTAATTTTTTTCTGAGGTTTTCTTCGATTCCTCGTATTGGTATTGCTCAATGATCTATCACCTCTTGGACTCAGGAACTTCCTGATACTGTCTTACATAACTGTTACTCGGCATAGTATAAGTCTTTTTCTGGTCATCTTTCGGATAATTCATTCCCAGACGCCCTATGGCAAGCTTCTTGATCGTATTCAGATCCACATCTGAAGTTACCTGACTCTCATATGCATTGTTGTCTTCTTTAATCTGTGACAGTTCTGTTTCCAGAGAAGCAACTGTTTTTATCTTACCTGTCAGCTCCGATTTCAGCTGAAGATAATTGACACAGCAAAAAAGTACGGCAACGCTTACCACTGCAAGGAACACCACAAAACCGCGTCCCATGCTCTTTGCTTTTTCTCTGTTTCTCTGTGCTTCCCGACTGAGCTGTCTCGGTTGAGCTGCCGGTCTCTCCGGCATATTTTCACGAACTCGCCGCGCGGTCTGCACTCCAGGAGCCTGATACGGTCTCGCAGGAACTTCCTGCAGTCTTCGCACCGCATTCCCATCCACATACATTCCACGGGCATTTCTGGCATTTGTTCTGTTTTTTCTGGATGTGACTGCTCTGTTCGTCCTCTCCATCTACATCTCACAACTTTCTACTTCTATACTTAATTAAAGATATCTTCTTTCAAAGATTCTGAGTTTTGCACTCTTAGATCTCGGATTCTCTTCCATTTCTGTCTCACTTGGCAGAATCGGTTTTCTTGTGATCACTTTTCCTTTGGATTTCTTGCCACATACACATACCGGGAAATCCGGTGGACAGGTACATGGATTTTCATTTTTTCGGAAAATTGTTTTTACAATCCTGTCCTCAAGGGAATGAAAGGTAATAATACAGATTCTTCCGCCATCACCCAGAAGATCGATCATCCCATCCAGTGATTCTCTCAGAACATCAAGTTCCCGGTTCAGTTCAATTCGGATTGCCTGAAAAGTTCTCTTCGCAGGATGACCTCCAGTTGCCTGGATCTTCATCGGAATCGACTGCCGAATGATCTCGGTCAGTTCTCCGGTTGTCTGAATCGGTGCTTTGGCTCTCGCAGCCACAATATGTTTTGCAATATTTTTTGCAAATTTATCTTCACCGTAGTCACGAATGATACGGTACAGTTCTCTTTCGTCATAACCATTCACAATATCCGCAGCTGTGCGGCTCTGTCTCTGGTCCATTCTCATATCAAGCGGTGCATCCACACGATAGGTAAATCCACGCTCTTCATTGTCTAACTGATAAGACGAAACTCCCAGGTCCAGAACAATTCCATCAACTTTCTGAATTCCCAGGTTCTTCAGCTCATTCGCCATGTAACAATAATTGCTGCGAATAATCTGAACTCTGTCGCCATAGGCGGACAACCGTTCACTCGCAGCAACTATTGCATCTTGGTCCTGATCTATGCCAATAAATCTCCCCTTGGCAGAAAGTCTGCGGCACACTTCCTGTGCGTGCCCTGCTCCTCCCAGAGTTCCATCCACATAAGTACCATCAGGTTTTACCCTTAAACCATCGATGGTCTCTTCCAGTAATACAGATTTGTGTTTAAATTCCATATCCGTCTCCTGTTGGATTTCTTTCCGGCGTAATGTTTAGATGATGATACCCATGTCCTGCATACCCTCTGCAATACTGTCCATATCATCATAATCACAATTCTCGCTCCACTTCTCTTTGCTCCACACCTCAATTCTGTTGAGGTTTCCAGTGAGTACAACGTCTTTTTCCAGACCAGCGAATTCCCGTAACGTCTGCGGTACAAGAATTCTCCCCTGCTTGTCCAGTTCACAGTTTGTTGCACCTGCCACAAAGAAACGTGTGAAGGTTCTGGCATTTTTGTTTGTAAGTGGTAAGGCTCTGAGTTTTTCTTCAAAGGCATTCCATTCATCCATAGGATAAATAGAGAGACAACCATCAAGTCCCTTGGTCAGAACAAACTCTTCTCCCAGGAGTTCTCTGAATTTGGAAGGGATGATCAGACGCCCCTTCGCGTCGATTGTATGATTGTATTCGCCCATGAACATATAAACTCACCTACTCTCGTGAGATACGATTCTCCCCTTCGTATCTGCCGGCGGAAATGGATAAATATGCCACATTCCCTCCATTCGCCACCACTATTCACCACTTTCTACCACTTATAAAGCCATTCTAACCTATTTACCTTGAAAATACAAGTGGGAATCGTAGTTTTTTTCTGAACAATTTTATACATTTTAGGCGTAAAATTACCATATTTTACGAGAGTATTACAGAAGATTTTCTAATTTTCAAAGTTGTTTAAAAAGCGGAAAGGGATCCTCCCTTTGGAGAACCCCCTTTAACTCTGTCACATATACATTTTTGTATGCGAATAATTTCTTACTTATACATCTTCGCGATCATCCGATCCAGCCTCTGGCTCAGTCTCAGCTGATTCGGCAGATCCCTCCGCTCCCTTATTCTCTGATTCAGCAGTCTCTGCAGGCGCCGGATCTTCCGCTGCTTCCGTAACTTCGACAGACTCTGAAACTTCCGTTTCTGTCGTTTCTGCAGTTTCCGCGGATTTTGAATCTTCCGGCTCATTTGATTCCGTATCTTCTTCAGCCACCGTCTTTCCCAATCTATCCAGTTCTTCAAAAATGTCCCTGAACTCATCCTGTACATTCTCAAAGTTATGAATGTCTTCCAGTCTGCTGCCATCATTTTTCTCTTCTGCGGCATTACGCTCCTCTCTCCTGCGTCTGCTGACCTTCTCTCGTTTCTTTGAAAGAATCCTTCGCACTGTCGCAACAATACCACAGATCAAAAAAAGTGCTGCAGACACAAGCAGGGAAACCGGTATCTTTGTCTTCGGAATATACAGTTTATCCGTGCGAAGCCACTCGATCACACACTTGCCCAGCCCGTATCCTGCAAGATATCTGAGAAAGATCTCACCTTCAAATTTTTTTCTCCAGGTGTAAAGCAGCAAGATCAGAAGAAGCAGCAGACACCAGATACTTTCATAGAAAAACAGTGGATGCACCTGAATGTAATCCATATCTCTGAAAGTTACCAGATGCTGTTTCATCAGCTTTGTCACTGCACTCTTCTGTACGGAATCCATCGGAAGTCCCATTGCAAACAGACTGTCTGTGTACTCGCCAAAAGCCTCTCTGTTAAAAAAGTTTCCCCATACACCTATTATCTGTCCGCTGAGCAATCCCATACATACAATATCTGCCATTTTCCAGAATGACGTTCTGCTGAGCCGGCAGAACAGGGCTGCCACAAGCGCGCCTCCCAGAATTGCACCATAAACAGACATACCACCACTGCGTATATCACACAGGATCTTCCAGGATTTGCCACTGAACTGACTCCATGAAAAAGCAATGTAATAAAGCCTGCCTCCGATCACTCCACCGACCAATGCCGAGATTGACGCTCCCAGGCAGAGATTCAGATTCAATTTCTGCCATCTGGCGCAGAGAAGAATCATCCCCAGCCCAATAAGCAGACTTACAGCCATCAGTATCCCATATATTGTGATATCAAATCCAAGAACAGAAAAAGTCCTGTCCTCATATTCAAACAAAAACCCCAGATTCGGAAATCTTACTGTTATCTCCATAAAACCCCTTCATCATATGCTTCGTATTATCGGATATGTTGTACAGAAAACGATATACATTTAAGGCTATCGATTTTTATACATTGAATCTGAACAGGATCACATCTCCATCCTGTACGATGTATTCTTTACCTTCCATGCGGACAAGTCCTTTTTCTCTTGCACCTGCATAAGAACCACAGTCCAGAAGATCCTGATAATTCACAACCTCTGCTTTGATAAATCCTCTTTCAAAGTCTGTATGGATCTTACCAGCCGCCTGTGGTGCCTTTGTTCCAATCTTGATCGTCCATGCACGTGTCTCATCTTCTCCTGATGTCAGGAAACTCATCAGTCCCAGAAGTCTGTAACTTGCTCTTACCAGTTTCTCAAGGCCGGACTCTTTCAGTCCCAGATCTTCGAGGAACATTTTTTTCTCATCATCATCAAGTTCAGAAATTTCTTCCTCAATTTCTGCACAGATCACAAATACTTCGCTCTTCTGCTCTGCTGCGTATTTACGTACAGCCTGTACATGAGCATTGGATTCTCCGTCATCTGCAAGATCGTCCTCACTTACATTGGCAGCATAAATGACCGGTTTCCAGGTAAGGAGATTATAGGTTCCCATCCATGCTTCTTCATCTTCATTTTCAAGCTCCATAGTGATTGCCATATTGCCATCTTCCAGATGCTTCTTCACTCTCTGAAGGAAATCCAGTTCTTTTGCAGCCTCTTTGTCCATACGGGCTGTTTTGGTCACTTTGGCAATTCGACGTTCCAGAATCTCAATATCAGAGAAGATCAGTTCCAGATTGATCGTCTCAATATCTCTGAGCGGATCAATGCTTCCGTCTACATGAATGACATTCGGATCTTCAAAGCAGCGTACAACATGTACGATCGCGTCTACTTCTCGGATGTTTGCCAGGAACTGGTTTCCAAGTCCCTCACCTTTGGAAGCGCCTTTTACAAGTCCGGCGATATCAACGAATTCGATCACTGCCGGTGTTACTTTCTTTGAGTGATAAAAATCTCCCAGAAGTTTCAGTCTCTCATCCGGTACAGTAACAACCCCAACATTCGGATCAATGGTACAGAACGGATAATTGGCAGATTCTGCTCCGGCTTTTGTCAGTGAATTAAACAGCGTACTTTTTCCTACATTTGGCAGTCCTACAATTCCAAGTTTCATTTCTCTATAGTTCTCCATTTCGTTATTTTATTAGATTTCATACTTATTCAATCTTATCACACATGTGTAAAAAAGTCTATATCCCCATAAATCCGATATCCTGCTTACAGTTCCCCCCGGGGATCATTTCTGAATTGCAATGATATCATCTGCTTTGAGCTCTCAGGCATCTTTCAGTATAAATTTATGAATGATCTCCGCCACTCCGTCATGGTTATTATCGTGTTCCGTCACATAGTTTCCATATTCTGCAATCCCTGGAAATGCATTACACATAACAGCACCCACATGGGCCGCTTTCAACATCTCGACATCATTCTGTGCATCTCCTGCTGCCACAGAATTCTCGATCGGGATTCCCAGATAATCGCAGAACCATCGAACCGCAAATCCCTTGGATATTCCCTCCGGCACGATTTCCTGATAACAGTCATTGGAGAAAAAGCTGTGCACCTCTCCTGCATACTGCGAAATCACTTCTTTTTGAAAACGAATATTTTTCTCTTTTTGTTCTGCCGGTGTGATCGCGATCAGTTTATATGGATCTTCCGGCACAACATCTGCCGCACATTCTACAACCTTGTAGGGCAGCTGATTGATCTTTGCATATCTGTGAAGTTCTTCCGTATCCCTGGCAGAAAGAATATGTGTATCTGAGTAACTCTGAATATGCAGATCACGCTTCATAGCTTCCCCGATGATTTTTACCGCAGTTTCCTTTGCGAAGGTTTTACCGTAAACGGTCTTTTCATGATATGGATCATAGATCTGTCCTCCGTTAAAACAGATCACATAACATCCTTCTTTATCCAGTCCGGCTTTTGCCGCACAGACACGTGCACTCGCCAGAGGACGTCCTGTGCAGACTACGATCTTATGTCCACATGCCAGAGCTTCATCAATTGCCGCCTGGTTTCCCGGCGTCACTTCCTTACGGTCATTCAGCAACGTACCGTCCAGATCAGTAAATAATATTCGTGTATCAACAGACATCTTGTATTCTTCCTCCATTTTCCCCGCTGCTACAGTTTTATCTGCAGCAGATCAATTCAAATACTCTCGTATTTTTTCTTCATTTAATTTTTCGCCGATGACGATCAGCACATCCTGCCCTGCCCCGATCGGTTTCAAAGTCGTTTCATGCTGCGTTGCATTCAGTTCCAGCCAGTTTTCTCCATCCTGCAAAAATCCTTTCATACGCAAAACTCCACCGCAGGCAGGATCTGCAAAGATTTTTTTTGCTGCATGTTTTGCTTTTGATGTAACAATCTTCTCATCCATAAAAAATAATGTCTGAAAGATCTCATCCTGATTCACATACCGTTTCTCATAATCTCCGGCCTGATATCCGGACTCCAGGATTTTTTTGAATTCTTTTTCTGTGAAGTCTTCCCAGTCCTTGCAGATCACTTCGTCTTTCAAAACTCTCGAACAGTGAATCTCCTGCAATGCACGGTTCAGATGTGCAACTGTCTGTCGAATTTCTTCTGCAGATGCATCCTGTGTTTTGCTTAAGAGCACACATCCTGCGCTAGAAACTTCCGAAGCCAGCACGTAATCCGCTTCCTTTGAAAGTGTTTTTTCCAAGCTCGCATCCACAACTGTGATCACATTCCCAATCTGGTACCAGCGGTCCAGTGGTTCTTCATGAAGTACATCAAAGAAATCATCTACATCAAAGATTCCGGATGGTTCGATCAGAACTCTGTCGTAACCACACATTCCCATTGCGATCAGTTTTGTTTTGAAACGTCTTCTGTAACAGTCTTTATCGCAGCCTCCGGCTACCATTTCCAGCTCACAGTTCTCACCTTCCAGCTCACGAAGAAGCATCATATCCACATTGATGGCTCCGAAGTCATTTTCAAGGATGCCGATGTTCTGTCCCTGTTCTATCAGATAACGGGCATATTTTTTTATAAATGTGGTCTTCCCGGAGCCAAGAAAGCCCGTGATCAGGTCTACTTTTACCATTGTCTTTTTTCCTTATCACTCTTAAATATTTAATTCTTTTCGAATGTTTTCTGCAAAAATACGATGTCCTTCTTCCGTGAAATGAACTCCATCGTAAATTGTCGGGATTTCCCATCCACTGGCATCTGTAAAAGCAATCCCAAGGCGCTTTGCAATCCTTTTATATTCTTTTCCCAGATTGCGGGATTCCGTCAGAAGTTCCGGACGGTCCACCCACTGTCCTTCCTGCATTGCCGGCGGTGCGATCAGACGAAGGCGCATCTTTCTGCTTGCAAGTCCTGCTTCTTCCATCATTCGCTTCAGAAAGCGTTCCATCCTCTTTGCCACATCCGCTGCTGTAAAATCCGGATTTTCCAGAAGATCATTTGTTCCGAGCATTACCAGAAGCCATACCGAATTCGGCTTTCGATGCCAGTCCCGAACCTGCTGACAGGCAAATTTTACAGTGCTGACCGTATGTGGTATGCTTCGTCCATTTACACCATGATTTTCGACTTTCCAGTCTGTCTCTGTATCCATTATTCCTGTCCATCGGACCTCTTTGGGATATCTTCCTTCATTTGTATCATGCGGATCATATCCATATGTATTGGAATCTCCATAACAGATCAATGTTCCTGGCATGTTTTTATCCTCTTTTCTTGCATATTTTCACTATTGTTCTCTACAGTCTGCTCAGAAATGTCCACCTGTATACCAAACCCAGGCTGCCAGACCAAATTCTATGAGCATGATCAGCGGAATACCTATATAAAATTTCGGTTTTCTTGTTTTGTGATGAAAAATACTCATCCCAAGTAAAGCTCCGATGCTTCCGCCTATAACTGCAGCTCCTATCAGAACTTTCTCCGGGATCCTCCAGGCATGACGTCGTGCTCTGCTCTTATCGTCTCCGTACAACAGAAAAGTAATGAAATTGACTGCCAGCAGATAAATCACCATATTTTTCATCATCTTCCGCCTCCTTATCTTATACCATCTGATATAATTCGTCAGTAAACATTTATATTATACATTACTTTTGCATGAATGGCAAAAAAACAGCCGGGTTTTATCCCAGCTGTTTTCCCAATTTTTTCAATTTTTCCCTTCGTTCGCGATAATCCGGCAGTTCTTTTTCCACAACTGCCCAGAAACGCGGTGAATGATTCATTTCTTTACGATGTGCCAGTTCGTGGACAACCACATAATCAAGAAGTTCCGATGGCATCAGTACCAGCTTCCAGTTGAAATTGAGATTTCCCGCAGAGCTGCAGCTTCCCCAACGGGTCTTCTGTTCCCGGATCGTGATTCTGTTATAGGTAACTCCCATCCTTTCCGCAAAATATGCGGTACGTTCAGGAAAGAGCTTTTTTGCCTGCAAAATTCCTTCCTGACGTTCTTCGTCCGTGATCACATGCATATTTTCGCGATATTTCTCCAGTTTCTCCTGCTGTGCAAGTATCCACGTTTCGTGATCTTTTACAAATTTTGCAATCCTGTATTTTGCCAACCGGACCGGTGCCCGTACGATAACACTTCCGTCTGGTTTTACCTGAATCGTCAATGTTTTTCTGTTGGAACGTATCAGTTCATATTCTGTCAAATCCTCATCATCTCCGACATGATGCAGCCGCCGGATGCCCCACAGTCCATTACTTCCTGTATCTGTCCGGTTCCTGCATGAATTCCTCCTATAGCATACACCGGAATTGTAACCTTTGTACAGACTTCTTTCAGAAATTCAAGTCCACGTGGTGGAAGCCCTTTCTTGCAGTCTGTCACATAAACATGGCCCGCCGTCACATAGGCTGCACCTGCTTTCTGTGCCCTGATCGCTTCCTCCGGAGAATGGATGGACGAACCTACCATTCGGAAATCATTGAGCTTTCCACAATATTCTTCCAGTAAAAAAAGAGGTAGATGAATATATGGATGGTGCAGTCGCCGGGCCACTTCTACAAAGCTATGGAGCATACATGGTGTATCATATCTGCCACAGATCTCAAGAACCTGTCCTGCCATTGCTTCATATGCAGACTCTGAAAGATCTTTTTCCCGCAGGATCAGTGCTTTGGGATGCATCTGGCAGATTCTCTCCACCTGTTCAAGAAAAGGTCTTTCACAGAGTTTTCGGTTCGTTACTGCTATTATATTTCTATATTCTGCAGCACCAGCATTTTCATTTCTGGCACCATTTTTTTCTTTACAGATAGACATAATCGTTCATGACCGGCTGAAGATCATGATTCAGAAGGGCCTGATATACTTCATCCACAGATCTTCCGTCTGAAATTTCAAACTGGTCATCTCCTTTGTCTTCGATATCCTCTACATGGCTTCCAATACCTGTACTAACCCCGGCAGAAATTTTGGTTGCCGCAATATTGACCAGATTGTCACGAACTCTTTCGCACTCTCTGGTGGAAACCGTAATACTGGCAAATGGCATAAACAGCCGATATGCACAGACTACCTGCAGAAGCTGAGGCTCATGCACATCCATCGGATTGATCCGGTCATTATTAATGATCGGACGCAGTCTTGGGCAGGAAAATGCAATCTCAGCATGTGGATATTTTCTCTGAAGAAGCCATGCATGATAACCGGTAGCAAAGGCATCTTTACGGAAATCATCCAGTCCCAGAAGCGCAGCAAAACCAACACCGCGCATACCACCTTTCAATGCACGTTCCTGTGCATTCAGGCGATATGGAAAAATTCGTTTATGTCCGGCCAGATGAAGTGTTTCATACTTATCTGAATTGTAAGTTTCCTGGAAAACAGTCACATAATCGGCTCCACATTCATGCAGATAATGATATTCATCCGAATTCATCGGATAAACTTCCAGCCCGATCACTTTGAAATATTTTCTTGCGATCTTACACGCCTCACCGATATATTTCACATCGGACTTTGCACGGCTCTCTCCGGTAAGAATCAGAATTTCCTGGAGACCGGTCTTTGCGATTGCTGCCATCTCTTTGTCAATTTCCTCTGCATTCAGCTGTGCACGGCGAATTTTATTGTGGCAGTTAAAACCGCAGTAGATGCAGTAATTTTCACAGTAGTTTGCGATATAGATTGGTGTAAACATATACACACTGTTTCCAAAATGTTTTCTTGTCTCCACTCTCGCTGCCTGTGCGATCTCTTCCAGAAGTGGAAGTGCTGCTGGAGAAAGAAGTGCCTGAAAGTCCTCAATTGTCCGATTGTCGTGTTCCAGTGCTCTGCGGACATCCTTTTCTGTATACTTATCATAATCATAAGCATTCATCGCTGCGATGACCTGTTCCATAACATCGGACTCTTCCATTGTTTCCATTCCCGGAAGATATTTCATATGATCGATACGGTTTTTTTTCATATCTTCCAGAATTACTTCATTGACGATACTTTCATTAAAATGTTCGCCATGTTCTGTTGTATTTGATGACATTTTGTCTTCTCCTTTATCTGATAGTCTTTAGTCGTGCAGAAATCCCGTCAACGGTGAAGAAGCACTGGCGCCCTTATCCAAAGTCCGTCCAAGTCCGGATAAATAAGCACTTCTGCCTGCTTCAATTGCTTTTTTAAATGCTTCTGCCATCACCTGTACATCACCTGCAGTTGCGATTGCGGTGTTTGCCATAACAGCGGCAGCTCCCATTTCCATCGCTTCACATGCCTGGGATGGTCTTCCAATTCCGGCATCTACAATGATCGGAAGATCAATCTCATCAATCAGGATCTGGATAAATTCTTTTGTGCAGATTCCTTTATTGGAACCAATCGGAGATCCAAGAGGCATTACACATGCTGCACCAGCATTGACCAGATCTCTTGCTGCATTCAGATCCGGATACATATACGGCATAACTACAAACCCTTCTTTTGCAAGAATCTCTGTTGCCTTGATCGTTTCATAGTTGTCCGGAAGAAGATATTTGGAATCATGGATAACTTCAATCTTGACAAAATCACCACATCCAAGCTCTCTGGAAAGTCTCGCGATACGCACAGCCTCCTCCGCATTTCTCGCTCCGGAGGTATTTGGAAGAAGCGTAATGTTCTTTGGAATATAATCCAGAATATTCGCAAGTCCCCCTTGATTTGCACGGCGAAGGGCAAGCGTAATGATCTGTGTTCCTGCTTTTTCAATACATGCTTTTACAAGATCCAGTGAAAATTTACCGGATCCAAGAATAAAACGAGATGTAAATTCATGTCCTCCAAGAATCAGTTTATCTTCTGTTCTGTCCACTTCTTCATTCTTGCCGCTTCCGCCGCCCATAAAACTAACGATTTCCATAATGTCCCCTTCTTTCAAAATTGTGCTTCCATAAAGTTCTCTTGCCAGGATCTGGTCATTTAATTCAATGGCAACCTGTACTGGTACATACTGGTTCTTCTCCAGATATTCTGTAACAGATAACGACTGCTCCAGAGTTCTTTTTACTCCATTTACTGTGATCATATGTTGTCCTCCTGTGTGAAACCAACGTGTAATAGGAACATTACGAAGTAATTTCCTATTACACAAAAAAGAGTCCACAAAGAAATACACCCGCGGTGGTGCACCCCTTCATGAACTCTGTTCACTCTCATTGGTTTTCTTATAAAATTATCTTTTAAAGTATACCTCTGTCAGTTTCATCTGTCAAGCGTATTCCCCTCGCTGTTTTTCAGTCAGTCTCTTGTCATCAGCATCAGTAAGGATCCTGCGTCAAACTCTACACATGCCTCATCATCTGCAATTTCATTACTGACTGTAAGTCCACTGTCTGAAACTTTCAGATGATATTTATTCAGTGGATATTTGAACCCTCTCAGGGTCAGACCTGTCAGGTCTCCCTCCAGCGAAAAGAAAGAAACATATTTGCCAAACTGTTCCTCTTTCTTAAGAACTGTATGACTTTCGATCAGTTTCATATAATTCCACTGATCGACCAGTATGATATCCGCACCTCGGTTCCTTCCATGTACCAGCAGTCCGAAATTAGCCATAAGGTGATCGATCCGGTTTCCGGTCGCACCCAGAATCGTAATCCGCTCTGCGCCATGGTCAATCGCAAAATTCACGGCAGACTGTGTATCCGAATCATCTTTTTCCGGCTTCAGACGCACAATCTCTGTCTCCATCAGTCCCTGCAGATACAATTCCCCCTCAGCAGAAAGGCTGTCAAAATCTCCTACTGCTATCTCCGGCTGCCAGTCTGTTCCTTTAAAAAATTCAACACCTCTGTCTGCTGCGATCAGAGCTACCTTTTCTGTTTTGTTTTTCTTCAAAAAATCGAGGGCAAAATCTCTCTGGATATTGCCCCCGCTTACGATGATCACATCTTTCATGCTCTTCCTCAATCAATCTCTGATTTAATCTTGTCCATCTTTTTCTGTATGCTGTAAACATTTGTTTCCAGATCACCATTAAATACATAAGAACCTGCAACCAGAAGATTCGCACCGGCTTTCATCACAGTTTCCATCGTTTCATCGTTGATTCCGCCATCCACCTGTATATCTACATCCAGTTCTTCTCTGTCGATCAGTTCCTTCAGTTCCTCAATCTTCTCTGTACATTCCGTAAGATATTTCTGACCACCAAACCCTGGCTGTACGGTCATAATAAGAACCATATCCACATCTTCCAGAAGATGGCTGATATCATTCACCGGAGTTGCCGGTTTAATAGAAACTCCGACTTTGACGCCGGCATCTCTGATCAGTTCAATTGCTCTCTCCAGATCCTCACATGCTTCTGCATGTACCGTAATAGAATCTGCACCACAGTCCACAAAATCCTGAATATAACGCTCCGGTGCCGATACCATCAGATGTACGTCAAAAAACATTTTGGATTCTTTGCGGATAGAACGGATCACCGGCATTCCAAACGAAATACTCGGCACAAAATCTCCATCCATAACATCAATGTGGAGCCATTCTACTCCTGCTTTTTCCAAAGTCTGAATCTGTTCGCCCAAACGGTTAAAGTCCGCCGACAAAATTGAGGGGCACAATCGATATTCCATTTAATATCTCCTTTTCTCTTTCAATTCTTCATATAAACTTAGATAATCTTCATATCGGAGTCTGCTGATCTCACCATTCTCCAAAGCTTCTTTTACTCTGCATCCCGGCTCATGGATGTGTCTGCATCCCTGAAATCTGCATGTATCCTCATATTTTCGAAATTCCGGAAAATAATTTTTCAGATCCTGCTCTTCCATATTCATCAGATACAAAGACGAGAATCCTGGTGTATCCATCAGAAACGTATCTTCTCCAACCGGAATCACCTGTGAATGTCTGGTCGTATGCCGGCCTCTCTTCAGCTTACGGCTGATCTCGCCGGTCTCCATCTGTACTTCTCCCTGCAAAAGATTTGTCAGGGAAGACTTGCCGACTCCGGAAGGCCCTGCAACAACTGTTGTCTTTCCCTTCAGGATCCTGTGTATCTCATCCAGTCCCTCTTTTTCAAGTGCACTGGAAAGAATCACCTGATAACCGCAGTTTCTGTAAGTTTCACAGAGTGTCCTGGTTTCTTCTTCCGATGCAAGATCTTTTTTATTAAAGCAGATCACTGCCGGAACCTCTGCCTGTTCCATCATGATCAGGAATCGGTCCAGCAGCATAAAATTAGGTTTGGGATTTTCAAGTGCAAAGATCACAAACGCCTGGTCAACATTTGCAACTGCCGGACGAATCAATGAATTCCTGCGCGGAAGGATTCGGATCAGATTGCCCGTTTGTTCCTGCTGGTCAAGTATTGTGATCTCCACATTATCACCTACCAGCGGTTTCTGATTATCTTTGCGGAAGATTCCCTTTGCTTTGCATTCATAGAGCACTTCATCTTCTCCGTATACATAATAGAAACCCGCTATTCCTTTGATGATCTTACCCTGCATGTATTACTCTGCCTTCTTGAAAGTAAGTGGATACTGTCCAAGCTGCTCGATCGTACCATCCACTACTTCTGACACATATAATGTACCTTCACTGACTCCCGAAGCTCCGGTAACATCCAGTGTATACGGGAATGTTATCTGTTTGCAGTCCACAATGATCGAAGACTGTGTTTCTCCGTTCACATCCTGAAGAAGTTCCAGTCGAACCTGTCCTCCCTGATATCCTGTCGGTGTATTCAGTGTCTGTGTACATTTCCATACTTCACCATTTGCAGCTGCTGTACTCTGCTGTGTGCTATCTGTACTCTGTGCTGATGCAGTATTATCTGTTGCTGATGTGTCTTCTGTATCAGAAGATGGAGCTTCATTTCCGCTGCTTACTACAATTTCAATCGGCTGATCCGGATCTGCATATTCATCTGCTGCCGGATCCTGGGAAATAACTTCCCCAGATGCCACATCGCTGCTCTGCTGCTCTGTTACCTTAATATCAGTCCATTTTCCAAGTGTTGTGATTGCATCATTCTTCGTCATACCGACAACACTTGGTACAGATACACTGTCTCCATAGTCAAGACCACGGCTGACAACCAGTGTGACCTCGTCACCTGCAGAAACACTGCTTCCGGCTGTTGGTGTAACAGAATCCACATATCCTGGATTTACCATTGGATAGCCCGTTCCATCATCTTCACTGTACTCTTTCTGTACCGTTACATTCAGTCCAAGATCTTCCAGTGTCTGCTGTGCATCCACACCGGTTTCACCGGAAAGATCAGGCATAACAACTTCCTGCTGACCTTTACTGAGATAATATTTCAGAGTTGTATACTGCTCTACTTTTGTTCCGGCCGGAATATCCTGTGAAGAAATTCGGCCTTTTTCCTGAGTAGAGTTTTCTTCTCCCATCATCTGTTTGCCAAGCTTTTCTTCTTCAAGCAGAGCTGCTGCTTCATCTTCTGTCTTGCCTACCAGATTCGGTACTGTGACCATTCCATCTTCATCTGTACCTGTTGTATCTGTGTTCTGTTCCTTCTGGTTATCTGTCTGTGTTTCACCACCGATGATACCTGCCGCCTTGCCAATAAAGAAAATTGCGATCACAAGGATCACTGCACCTGCAACGAGAGACAGGATTGTCAGTGCACTGTTCGGTGCTTTATGTTTCTTTTTATTTCTGGATTTCTTTTCTTCACGTCGTCTGCGGCGATATTCGTCCTCGTAATCATCATCGTCATCATAATCTTCATCCAGTACTTCATCTTCCAGTTCAGCTACATCCTGCTTACGCTGGGAAGTACGGTTTTTCGGTGTATGCTTGATCTCGCCAAGTTCTTCATCAGAGATCACAACTGTTTTCGCTTCGTTGTCAACAGAGGATAATTTCACAAAATTCCCCTGCGGATCGATCAGAGAATGTTTCAGGTCGGCGATTACATCCTCCATCTTTTCGTATCGACGATTTACACTCTTCTGTGTACATTTCAGGATGATCTGCTCCAGACTATACGGAAGTTCTTCTGTATATACACTCGGAGGTACCATTTCTTCCTGCAGATGTTTGATCGCGATCGCAACAGTTGTATCTCCGTCAAACGGTACACGTCCCGTTACCATCTCATACAATGTAATACCCAGTGAATAGATATCACTCTTTTCATCACTGTAACCGCCGCGAACCTGTTCCGGAGAACTGTAATGTACAGAACCCATCACATTGGAACTGATGGTATTTGAAGAAGCAGCTCTTGCGATACCAAAATCCGTTACTTTTACTTTACCATCTGTTGAAATAATAATATTCTGCGGTTTTACATCGCGGTGAACGATTCCATGATTATGTGCTGCCTCCAGCCCCATGGATACCTGAATCGCAATACTTGTTGCTTCTTTGATCGAAAGTTTGCCCTTTTTGGCAATATACTCTTTCAGTGTAATGCCCTCGATCAGTTCCATAACGATATAATATACGCCTTCATCATCACCCACATCAAATACATTGACAATATTCGGATGTGTCAGTCCTGCCGCCGCCTGGGCCTCACTACGGAACTTGCGGATAAAAGTTGTATCCGCTCTAAATTCCGGCTTCAATACTTTTACTGCCACAAAGCGGTTCAGCTTGTGGTCCTTTGCCTTATATACATCGGCCATTCCGCCGGTGCCTATCTTACCTAAGATTTCATAGCGTTCTGCTATGATCATTCCCGTCTTTAACATTTTTCCACCTCATTTGTGAATGGTTCTACCAGTATGACTGCTATGTTGTCCTTACCACCGTTCTGGTTTGCTTCTTTCAGAAGTTTCTCACCTTTCTTCGGCAGTTCCTCTGTCTGGTCCAGTATGATTTCCTCTAATTTACTGTCCTCTACCATATTGCTCAGACCATCGGAACACATAAGAATCGTACTGTCCGGTTCCAATTTCAGGTCAAAAAAGTCAATATCTACGGTTCTCTCTGCACCAAGCGCCCTGGTAATGATATTTTTGTCCGGATGATTTCTTGCCTCCTCCGGTTTGATCTCACCCATACGGACCATTTCCTGTACCAGTGAATGATCTTTTGTCACCTGATGAATTTCTCCCTGGATCACGTATAAACGACTGTCTCCTACATTGGCCACATATGCATAATGGCCGACAACTGTGCAGACGACGATCGTTGTTCCCATTCCCCTCAGATGTTCTTCTCTGCGGGAGCGTTCCAGAATCTCCGTATTTGCAGTCTCTATGGCATGACGAATCACCTTGATAGGGTTGAAATCCGCATCTCGCCGAATCTCGTCCACCAAGGTCTGAACTGCATGCGAAGATGCATAATCTCCGGCATTGTGTCCGCCCATACCATCAGCAACGACAAACAGATTCGGAAGATTTCCAACCGGGTTTTCGGAAACGAACACATAGTCCTGGTTCATCTTCCTCTTCTGCCCTACATCCGTAGCTGAATATACCCTCATGTCACTTCTCACTTTCTGTTTTTTCCATATATCTTTTTCTTAACTGACCACAGGCACCGTCAATATCGCTGCCCATTTCCCTTCTAATAGTACCATTTATTCCACATTTTTCAAGATTAATTTTGAAATTCTCCACCGCTTCACGTGTGGAACGTACAAAGGAACGCTCTCTTACCGGGTTGACCGGAATCAGATTCACATGACAGTTAAGCCCTTTCAGACGGCCTGCAAGTTCCTGTGCATTTTCTTTACTGTCATTCACTCCTGCCACCAGACTGTATTCAAATGTGATTCTGCGTCCTGTCTTGTCAAAATAATTGTGGCAGGCTGCCAGTAATTCATCAATGGAATATTTATTGGCGATTGGCATTAACTCCCGCCGTTTTTCATCGTTCGGTGCATGAAGAGACACAGCCAGTGTCATCTGAAGTTTTTCTTCTGCCAGCTCATAAATTCTCGGGACCAGACCACAGGTAGAAACCGTAAGATTTCGCTGGCTGATATGGATTCCTCCGTCTTCCGTAAGAATATGAATAAAACGCAGCAGATTGTCATAATTATCCAGCGGCTCACCGGTTCCCATTACCACTACATTGGAGATACGTTCTCCGATAGATGTCTGAATACGGTAAATCTGATCCAGCATCTCTGACGGAAGAAGGTTTCTGGTCAGGCCGCCAATCGTAGATGCACAGAAACGACACCCCATACGGCATCCCGCCTGAGATGAAATACAGACGGAATTTCCATATTTATAGCGCATGAGAACACTTTCGATCATATTTCCGTCAGAGAGACGGAACAGATACTTTCTGGTTCCATCTGCCTTTGAGATCTGAACATCCAGAGTTTCCAGTGCTGTAATCGGATAATCAGCCAGTTTCTGTTTCAGGCTCTTCGGGAGATTTGCCATCTCATCATAAGAAGTTACCAGATGTTCATGAAGCCAGCTGTAGATCTGCTTTGCACGGAAAGGTTTTTCTCCAATCTGCGTCATGAGTTCTTTTAACTCATCTATCGTCATTGATTTGATATCTGTCATAATTATTTCCTTCTGAATCTTGCAATAAAGAACCCATCTGTGCCATGCACTCCCGGAAGCATCTGCAAATATCCAAGTCCGGTCGTTTCTGAGCGAAGTTCTTCCGGTATGAATTCATCAATACTTTCCAGTTTGAACGGATGATTGTTCATAAACCACATCATGTTCTCTTCATTTTCTTCTTTTGCAATCGTACATGTACTGAATACCAGTACTCCTCTCGGTTTTACATATTCTGCTGCTTTGTCCAGGATCGTTCTCTGGAGGATCACAAGTTCTTCTTCCTTCTGTGCTGTCGAACGATATTTGATTTCTGGTTTTTTGCCGATCACACCATATCCGGAACACGGCACATCCGCAAGGACAATATCTGCTTTGCATTCCGATTCCACATCAAATATGGTTGCATCCTGTACTTTTGCCTGTACATTGATGGAATTCAGTCTCTGAATGTTTTCTTCAATCAGGTTTACCTTATACTGACTAATGTCGCGGGCATCTACCGTTCCAAAACCTTCCATTTTATCTCCTATATGAAGGCTTTTTCCTCCCGGTGCTGCACACATATCGATAACATAGTCACCTTTCTGAGGATTGGCAATCTCGGCAACCAGCATGGAACTGACATCCTGTACAACCATTTTCCCCTGAATAAATGCATCCAGTGCAAGAATATGGTTATATCCTGAAATACGTTTTGCATAAGGAAGATATGGTGCCTGCTCTACTTTGACTCCCTGATTTTTCAGACTTTCGCAGATCTTATCTACGGAATTAAGATATGTACGGCAGCGTACAGTCACCGGCTTTTCCTCCAGAAAATCTGCAAGCATTTTTTCTGTTGTCTCTTCTCCGTAATCATTCAGCCAGCGTTCCACCAGTTCTTCCGGCATGGAATAGCGAACTGAGAGATAACGTACAAGATTCTCTTCTCTTGGAGGATATTCCAGTTCATCCATCTGCCTTGCCACCGTGCGAAGTACACCGTTTACAAACGGTTTCAAATTATAAAATCCTTTTTTCTGTGCCAGTTTCACCGCTTCATTGCAGACCGCACTGTCCGGCACACGATCCATGAATTTCAGCTGATATACTGCACTTCGCAGAATCTCACGTATCGGCGGTTTCATTTTATCAACAGGAATCTTCGAAAAAGAATCGATGATATAATCGATCAGTATCCTGTATTCCAGTGTTCCCTCACAGACTCTTGTGATAAAAGCTCTCTCCTGTTTCGGCAGAAACTGATATTTGGAAAGCGCATTACGAATCGCAATATGACTGTGTTCTCCCTCTTCATCAATCTGAAGAAGGATCTCCATGATCATTTCTCTTGTATTGATTCCACTAGTCATCTCGTCTTCTTCCTCCTGCAAGTATCAAAAGTCTCAGAAGCTGCAGTATGGAAGCAGCCAGTGCAGCTACGTAGGTCATTGCCGCAGCTGTCAGTACTTTTCTTGCACCTTTTGTCTCATCACTTCCAAGAATCCCTGTACTCTGAAGCATTTTCAAAGCTCTGGAAGATGCATTGATCTCTACGGGCAGTGTCACCAGCTGAAACAGAACCGCAAGTGAAAAGAGAACGATTCCGGCCGTTACCAGTGGACGGATTCCTGAAAATAGTCCGATCAGAAACAACGGCCAGGAAAGCGTGCTCCCAAAATTCGCCACCGGAACGATCGCGCTGCGAAATTCAAGTGGTGCATAGCCGATTGCATGCTGAATTGCATGTCCGCACTCATGCGCAGCTACTCCAACTGCTGCCAGTGAAGTTTTATCATAGATATCCTCGGAAAGACTTACAGTCTTTGTCCTTGGATCGTAATGATCTGTAAGGCTTCCGGAAATTGCTCTTACATGTACATCTGTAATCCCTGCCGCACGAAGGATTCTCTCTGCTGTCTCCGCTCCGGTAAGACCGGATGCACTTCTGATTCTGCGATAATAGGAAAATGTACTTTTCAGCCTTGTAGATGCAGCAAGTGACAGCAGCATTCCAATGATCAGCAGCACATAGGTCCAGTCAACTCCATAATATCCGTATCCATATCCGTACATCCGCATCACTCCTTATGATCTTTCAGCATCGTCCCTGCAGTTACCTGATATCCGCGAAGAAACGCATCTGTTTCCATCCGTTTCTTTCCTTCCAGCTGCACTTCCTTCAGAATCAGTGCATCCCTTCCGCATACAACATGAATGCCGGATTTATCCACACCAATGATCGTTCCCGGTGCTTCTTTTCCACATTCTGCACACTCAACTGCACATTTCCACACCTTCAGCGTCTTTCCATTAAGAAACGTATATGCACTCGGCCACGGATTCAGTCCACGCACCAGTCTTTCCAGTTCAACAGCACTTTTTGAAAAATCCATCAGACCCATTTTCTTGCTGATCATTGCTGCATACGGTGTCGGGCTCTCTTCCGGCTGTTTTGTATAAACAGCAGTTCCATCTACAATTGAAGGAAGCGTTCTGATCAAAAGAGCCGCACCTTCCTCTGCCAGTTTGTCAAAAAGGCTTCCACCTGTCTCATCCTCAGCAAGTGGTACGACTGCCTGAGAGATCATATCTCCCGTATCCAATCCAACGCCCATCTGCATGATCGTTACACCGGATTCTTTTTCTCCGTCGATCACGGCCTGCTGGATCGGTGCCGCACCTCTGTATTTCGGCAGAAGCGATGCATGAATATTCAGACATCCATACTTTGGCATATCCAGGATCGTCTTTGGAATGATCTGTCCAAAAGCGGCTACGATGATCATATCCGGTTCCAGTTTTTTTAAAGTTTCCACAAATTCCGGTTCACGCACTTTGAGCGGCTGATAAACCGGAATATCGTGTTTCATTGCTTCTTCTTTGACCGGTGTCGGCAGAAGTGTCTTGCCTCTTCCCTTTGGTTTATCCGGCTGTGTAACAACTGCAGTCACCTCATATCCATTCTGTACAAGTGCCGCAAGAGGCGGTACCGCAAAATCCGGCGTTCCCATATAAACAATTTTCATATAGTAGTCTGCTCCTCTTTTCTCCCATTATACATGGGGCTGTTTCATTATTTAATCTGTGATCACCTTAATTGCTCTTTATTGCAATCAGTCTTCCTCATAGCTGGTTCTGTGGAGTTCTCCCTCAACCAGATCTGTGTACATTTTTCCGTCAAGATGATCGATTTCATGGCAGAATGCACGCGCCAGAAGTTCGGTTCCCTCATAGATCACTTCATTCATATCTTCATCCATGGCTTTAACTTTGACATAGTTTGGGCGAGTCACCTGACCTGCCATTCCCGGTACGCTTAAGCAACCTTCGTCACCGGTCTGTTCTCCGGAAGTTTCAAGGATTTCCGGATTGATCAGTACGATCGGGCCTTCTCCTACATCAATGACTACAATTCGTTTCAGAATACCGACCTGTGGTGCTGCAAGTCCGACACCCATTGCCTCATACATGGTATCCAGCATGTCATCGATCAATGTTACGATCTTTGGAGTTACTTCTTTTACCGGCTTGCTGATTTTTCGCAAAACCGGATCTTCTTCTGTTCTGATTACTCTGATTGCCATATTATTCTTCCTCTCTTTTTCTTCTTTTGTGGTGCATATAAATACTGCGGATTGCTCCACAACAAATTGTTCTCGCGATCCTGATATTTATGTATAGTCAAACTGAATATATAATTTCCGGAATCCGGAATTTACTTCAATGTATTTCTCTGTTTTATTCTTTATGTCCTGAAGTACACGTTCATCTTTGTGTTTCAGATATAATACCTTCCGGTAGATATCATTTACTTTTCCCACGGATGCATATGCAGGGCCTATCACATGTACTCTGTACTTCCCACTAATGCGCTCTACAAACTTCGCAAGATAATCCATTCCCTGCTCCAGAAGTTTCTCATCTTCTCCGGATGCCAGAACAGACAGCATATGTGCCGCCGGTGGATAATCCATCAGCATACGATATGCCATCTCTTCCTGATAAAAAGCTTCGTAATCCTGCTTTGCAGCCGCCTGAATACTATAGTGATCCGGATGATAGCTCTGTATGATCGCCTCACCGGCTTTTCTCCCTCTGCCAGAACGGCCGACAGCCTGTGTCAGCAGCTGAAATGTACGTTCTGCACAGCGATAGTCAGCAGCATTCAGCGACAGATCTGCCGCAATCGCACCGACCAGCGTCACATCCGGGAAATCATGTCCTTTGACGATCATCTGCGTACCTACCAGAATATCTGCTTTGTGTTCTGCAAAAGATGACAGTATTTTCTCGTAGCTTCCTTTTGTTCTTGTTGTATCGTAATCCATCCGAAGAACGCGTGCCTTTGGAAAAGTCTTTCGAAGAACCTGCTCAATCTGCTGCGTCCCGGCTTTAAAACCACCGATATACGGAGAACCACACACCGGACATTTTTCCACCCGTGGCTGTTCATAGCCACAATAATGACAGACCAGCCTTCCATTGTTGTGTTCTGTAAGTGCTACATCACAATGTGGACATTTCAACGCTTCCCCACAGGAACGGCAGGATACAAAGCCGGCATATCCTCTTCTGTTCAGAAAAAGTACCGACTGTTCTCCTCTCTCCAGTCTCCTCTCAACTGCAGTCTTCAGACTGCGGCTTAATATGGAACGGTTGCCATTTTTTAATTCCTCGCGAAGATCCACAACAGTAACTTCCGGAAGTGGCCGGTCCTCATAGCGTGCTTCCAGCTTTACCAGACGATATTCTCCGTCTTTTGCCTTTGTATACGCTTCAAGTGATGGAGTAGCCGAGCCCATGACAAGGCGGGCATTTTCCATCTGTGCACGATATTCTGCCGTTTCTCTTGCATGGTATCTTGGGCTGTTTTCACTTTTATATGTCTGTTCATGTTCCTCATCAATGATGATCAAACCCAGTCTGGAAAAAGGTGTAAACAGAGCAGAACGGGGGCCAACCATAATCTGGATCTCACCACGTTTTGCCCTCTTGAACTGATCATATCTCTCTCCCTGTGAAAGTCTGGAATTCAACACAGATACTTTATCCCCAAACCATCCATAAAACCTGCGGACCGTCTGATAAGTCAGGGCGATCTCCGGAATCAGTACGATAACCTGTTTTCCCTCATTCACTACCTGTTGGATCAGTTTCATATAAATCTGCGTCTTTCCACTTCCAGTCACTCCATGGATCAAAACCGGACGTGGTGTTTCCTGCTTCCACTCTTCCTGAATCTGCAACAACGCAGCTTCCTGTGTCTCTGTAAGCATGGACAGTTGCTCCCGGGGAATATCAGAACCATCTACCGGCATTCGATAGACTTCATCCTGTGTCACCAGCACTGCACCCTGATCCACCAACGGCCTTATCACAGCTGCCGTCATCCCAAGTTCTCTGGACGCTTTTGTATAATCCAGTTTCTTCTCTTTCAGAAGCGCCCGAACCAGTCTTGCCCTGGCTTTGCATCTGCCACTCTCCAGTTCCGCTGCCAGCTGCTCTGCCACTGCCACATCCATATTCAGCACTATATAACGTTTCTCTTTTGCTTTGACCTTTTCCCTGACCGGAAGAACCGTTTTCAGCGCCTGTACCATTGTAGAACCGTATCGGTTCTTCATCCATGCCGCAAGTGCGATCAGGCGTTCTTCTGTGGTCTCCTCACTGTTGCAGATTCCATGAAGTTCTTTCATTTTGGATATATCAAATGCCGGTTTGTCAGAAAGGCCTATCACATATCCCTTTCTTTCATGATTACCGTTTCCAAAGGGAATGGTCACTACCATTCCCAGTTGAATCTCTGCTTCCAGTTCTTTCGGAACTCTGTATTGAAAACTACGGTCAAGCTTTTCGTGGGATATATCCACAATGATATCCGCGTAGATCATTTATCTGCTCTTTCTTTGTCCTCCTGAAGAATCTCTGCGATCAGGACTCTTTCATCCATAGGATACTTCTTACCTTTGATTTCCTGGTAATCTTCATGTCCTTTTCCTGCCAGAACAATGATATCTCCGGGTTCTCCATGATGGATTGCATAGGCAATTGCTTCCTTACGTTCACAGATCTCGACATATTTTCCATCCGTCTTGCTGATGCCGATCTTAATATCATCAATGATATCCTGTGGCTCTTCAAATCTCGGGTTATCGGATGTGATGATCGTCAAATCTGCCAGTCTGCCCGAAACCTCTCCCATCTCATAACGGCGGGATTTTGCACGGTTTCCTCCACAGCCAAACAGGCAGACCAGTCGATGCGGATGATATTCTCTTAATGTAGTAAGCAGACTCTCCAGTGCCATTGCATTATGTGCATAGTCGATCATCAATGTAAATTCATCAGAAACTTTGATCACCTCGATACGCCCCTTGACTCTCGCCACTTTCAGTGCCTTGATGATGTTTTCCTGTGATACCTTGAAATGACGACAGATTGCAATTGCAGTCAGTGAATTATAAATACTGAATTTACCCGGAATATCAATTTCAACCGGGAATTCCATCAGTCCTTTCAGCTGATAAGAGATACCGAGATATCCTTTGCCGCCTACCATATGTGCATCTTCTGCACGCAGGTCAGCTTCCGGAGAAAATCCGTAAGTTTCCAGCTGACAGGTATGACCTTCGATAATTCTCTCAAAGTGTTCATCATCTCTGTTGACAATTCCCACACGACACTGCCGGAGCAACATAGATTTGCATCTGAGATAATCATCAAAATCCTTATGCTCGTTTGGTCCGATATGATCTGGTTCAATATTGGTAAAGATACCATAATCAAAAACAAATCCCTGTGTACGGTGAAGCATCAGTCCCTGTGAAGAAACTTCCATAACTACACAGTCACATCCTGCATCTACCATTTTACGAAAATATTCCTGCACCAGATAAGATTCCGGAGTTGTGTTGCTTGCCGGAATGGATTCTTCTCCAATGATCGCTTCGATGGTTCCGATCAGTCCAACTTTGTATCCTGCATTTTCGAGAATGGATTTTACCATATATGTTGTGGTAGTTTTTCCTTTTGTTCCGGTAATTCCGATCGTTTTCAGTTTCTCCGCCGGATGTCCAAAATATGCAGCGGAAATAAAGGCCATCGCATAACGGGTATCTGCAACTTTGATCACAGTTACATCTTCCGGTGCTTCTACCTCTTCTTCAACAACGAGTGTTTTCGCACCTTTCTTGATCACATCCGGTACAAATTTGTGTCCATCCACAACCGCACCGCGAATGCAGATAAACAGGGAATTTTCTTCTACTTTGCGGGAGTCATATACAACTGTAGAGACTTCCTGTTCTGTGCTGCCCTGACAACAGATATATTTCAAACCTTCCAATAATGTTGATACTTTCATATTGTCCTCCTCTGCCTAGGGATATATACTCCATTACAGAATAGCACAAACAGATTCTCTTTTCAATGTTTGTAGATTTTGTCTTCCTTTTCTGCTTTTTTACAAAACATCTCTGAATATAGTCTTGCCATCTTCTTTAACTGGCAGTATAATAGGAAAGTAAAATTACAAAACAGGGGAGCTGGCTGAAGCCGGCTGAGAGGAAACTGATTGGTTTCGACCCTTAACCTGATTTGGATAATGCCAACGTAGGGAAATACCAGACACATTGAACGAAGGTACCCCTGCGGTATCTTCTTTTTTTTATCAAATTTTTTAAAAAGCTGTCAATGGCTCATCCCTCAGGCAGAACAGGAGGTTTACTCAAAATGAACACAAAAGAAACAACATCCACTCAGAAGCTGGCCATTGCAGGTGTACTGGCAGCAGCTGCTGTTGCCGGAAGTCTGATCAGTGTTCCTGTTGCCGGAAGCAAATGTGCTCCGGTCCAGCATATGGTCAATGTCTTTGCAGCAGTCATGCTTGGCCCATGGTGGGGAATCGGCATTGCTTTTTGTGCAAGTCTGATCCGCAACCTGCTTGGAATCGGCAGTCTTCTTGCCTTTCCCGGAAGCATGGTTGGTGCCTTATGCTGTGGTCTGGTCTTCCGACTCACCCGCAAATTAAGTCTTACCTGTGTTGCAGAAGCACTGGGAACCGGAATCCTCGGAGGTCTTGCAGCCTATCCGGTAGCCAAACTTCTCATGGGACTTGCCCCGGCCGGATTCACCGTATACATGATCCCGTTTTTTATCTCAACATTTACCGGAAGTGTACTGGCCTTTATCCTGCTTCGTGTTTTTGAAAAAAGCCAGGTATTTCTTGCCGCCAGGAGATAATTTATGTCACTTAATAATATAGAAGAAATTTCTTTCTGCATTCACCAGGATGCTCCCAAGATTCATTGTCTCACTAATCCGGTGACCATGCAGGATGTTGCCAATCTACTGCTTGCAGCCGGCGGAAGTGCCGTAATGGGACAGGATGAACAGGAAGTCGAAGAAATCACTTCTTTCTGTCATGGAACCCTTCTGAATACTGGAGTACCGGACATTGCCAAAATACAGGCCTGCATCCTTGCCGGACAGAAGGCAAATGCCCTTGACCACCCGGTCGTCCTGGATCCGGTCGGCGCCGGTGCCAGCACATTTCGAAGAAAAGAGCTGCAAAAACTTCTTCAAGCCGTTCATCCGACTGCTGTTCGCTGTAATCAGGAAGAAGCCGTTGTTCTATGTTCTCTTCTTTCAGATATCGACAGTCCCGAGAAACACGGCGGTGTAGAAAGTTCCCTGCAGATGGCGGAACGTGATGTCTGTCTGATTGCAGGGCAGGCGGCATCTCTTCTCAACTGCACAGTTCTGATCACGGGCAGAGAGGATGTGGTATCTGATGGAAAGCAGACACAGATTCTGACCGGCGGTGACTCCAGGATTCGACGAATCACCGGTGGCGGATGTATGCTTTCTGCACTCTGCACATTATTTCTGTGTACGGACACTTCTTCATTTGATGCGGTCCGTGCCGCCGGAGCACTCTGGCGTGAAACTGCCCTTGAAGCAGGCAGACGAACAGACGCAGAAAAATCCGGTATTGGAAGTTTTCATGTACATCTTTTTGATGTACTGGAAGAGAAATTAATGTACACCTCGAAACATAAATTCTGATCAGACATTGGAGAAAGACCTATGAAAATATCACCAGAACAGCTGAAACTGTATGCTGTTACAGACCGAAGCTGGCTGAAACCCGATGAAACACTTGCATCCGTTACCGAAGAACTCCTTCGTGCAGGTGTCAGCTGTGTCCAGCTTCGTGAAAAAAATGCTTCTGACGAAGAAATTCTTCAGGAAGCCGTCCTTTTAAAAGAAATATGTGAACGTTACAATGTTCCACTGATCATCAATGACCGCCCGGATCTTGCACAGAAAGTAAATGCTTCCGGTGTTCATGTCGGACTTTCTGATATGGGCATCCAGAAAGCACGTCAGCTTCTCGGGCCTGACTTTATCATCGGCGGAAGTGCCCATAATGTCGAGGAAGCACTTGCGGCCCAGAACGCCGGAGCAGACTACATAGGCTGCGGTGCAGTCTTCGGAAGCACCACTAAGACCAACGTCACACAACTTCCTGTCGAAACTCTGCGAGCGATCTGTCAGGCTGTAGAAATTCCGGTTGTTGCAATCGGCGGTGTTACTGCTGACAACCTTCATCTTCTTGCAGGAAGCGGAATTTCCGGTGCTGCCGTTGTCAGCGGACTTTTTAAACCTGCTAACAAAGCCGAAGCCGTCAGACATTTTCTTACGGAACTGCAAAAACTGTAAATCTCAACAAAACAATAAGGAATAACACGATTATGAAAACAGTATTAACGATTGCCGGAAGCGACTGTAGTGGTGGTGCCGGCATTCAGGCAGATATCAAGACCATGATCATGAACGGAGTCTATGCCATGAGTGCGATCACAGCTCTGACCGCCCAGAACACAACCGGTGTTTACGGAATTCAGGAAACCTCTCCGGAATTTCTTGACAACCAGCTGGACTGCGTCTTTACTGACATTTTTCCTGATGCAGTTAAGATCGGCATGCTCTCATCCGCTGAGATCATACACCACGTTGCTGTCAAATTACAGCAGTACCATGCACACCATATCGTACTGGATCCTGTTATGGTCTCCACCAGCGGACATCGTCTGATGAACAAAGATGCCGAGCAAACGCTTCAGAAGGAACTCTTTCCTCTTGCGGAGATCATCACACCCAATATTCCGGAAGCTGAAGCGCTCACCGGACTGCAGATCACAAATGCTGACTCTATGGAAGAAGCTGCTCACAGACTTTATGAAAGCTTTCACATTTCTGTCCTTCTGAAAGGCGGCCATCGCATCAACGATGCAAATGACCTTCTTTATACAAAAGGACATGGCATCTGGCTGCATGGTGAACGCATCAACAATCCAAATACTCACGGTACCGGCTGCACACTTTCCAGTGCGATTGCCTCAAATCTCGCCAAAGGTTTTTCTCTTGAAGATTCTGTGCGCCGTTCCAAACAGTATCTGACTGATGCCCTGAAGGCACAGCTGGATCTCGGACATGGTTCTGGTCCACTGGACCACACCCTTGGAAAAACACAATAAAAATTATCATTTACATAGAAGGAGAATATACCATATGACAACTTATACAACACAGATGGATGCCGCACGCAAAGGCATCGTAACCCCTCAGATCAAAACTGTTGCAGAAAAAGAACACATGCCGGTTGAAAAAATGATGGAACTGGTTGCAGAAGGTAAAGTAGCGATCTGTGCCAACAAACATCATACCTGTCTGAACCCGGAAGGTGTCGGCAGCATGCTGCGCACCAAGATCAATGTAAACCTTGGTGTATCCAGAGACTGCAAAGATTATGATATCGAAATGCAGAAAGTTATGAAAGCAGTAGATCTCGGTGCAGAAGCGATCATGGATCTCTCCAGCCACGGCAATACACAGCCGTTCCGTCAGAAACTGACACATGAGTGTCCTGCAATGATCGGAACCGTTCCGGTATATGACAGTGTCATTCATTATCAGCGAGATCTCTCTGAACTGACTGCGCATGATTTCATCGACGTAATCCGCCTTCATGCCGAGGACGGTGTTGATTTTGTTACTCTCCACTGCGGAATCACAAGAAAGACCATCGAGCAGATCAAAAAACACAAACGTAAAATGAACATTGTAAGCCGTGGTGGAAGCCTTGTATTTGCATGGATGAGCATGACCGGTGAAGAAAATCCGTTCTATGAATACTTCGATGAGATTCTGGACATCTGTGAAGAACATGACGTTACTATTTCTCTTGGAGATGCATGTCGTCCTGGCTGTCTGGCTGATGCCACTGATGTATGCCAGATTGAAGAGCTGGTACGTCTTGGAGAGCTTACCAAACGTGCATGGGCTCATAACGTACAGGTCATGGTTGAGGGGCCAGGTCATGTGCCGCTTGATCAGGTTGCTGCCAATATGAAAGTTCAGCAGACCATCTGCATGGGAGCGCCATTCTATGTACTCGGACCTCTCGTTACCGATATCGCACCTGGATATGACCATATTACTGCTGCGATCGGTGGGGCAGTTGCAGCCATGAATGGAGCCGCATTCCTCTGCTATGTAACACCGGCAGAACATCTGGCTCTTCCGAATGTAGAAGATGTCAAACAGGGAATCATTGCTTCCAAGATTGCAGCCCATGCGGCAGATATTGCCAAAGGAATCCCACACGCGAGAGATATCGATGACAAGATGGCAGATGCCCGCCGCGTCCTTGACTGGGATGCACAGTTTGCATGTGCTCTTGATCCGGAAACAGCCAAAGCTATCCGTGATGACCGTCTTCCGGAAGATGACCACAGCGATACCTGCAGTATGTGTGGTAAGTTCTGTGCTGTCCGCAGCATGAACAAAGCACTTGCCGGAGAACATATCGATATTCTGTAATTGTAATTACATCCGTCTGCGGATCCAGCCCGCAGCCAGCATAGAACCGGGGATCATTGCCAGCCACAGAAATGGCTGGTATGGATCTCCGGTTTTTGGATTTGTAGAGGCCGGATAACTCTCTCCCGTATGGGAAACCGTGCTATTATCCATATCCACTGATGTTCTGTCTGCATCTTCTGTTTCCACCTCTTCAGCTGCCCTGATTTGAATTTTTGCCTGAGAAGTCATCACCTGTTCCCCAGTTTCCATTGTCGTCACGGTTACTTCATTCAAAAGTTCCTGTTCTTTTAGGTTTTCCGGCAATGTTACCATTGCCTGCAGGCCTGCTGCTTTGCCAGGTTCAATCTTTTCGATACGTGCTTTCGTCTTTGACTTATTCAGCACAACTCCCTCTTTTTCCAGGAACTGTACCGGTACATTTCCAAGCTGAAAACGTTCTGTCGTAACTACAGAATGCAGTGTCCGCTCTCCGGTATTTCGAATGCAGATCTGAAACAGAATCTTATCTCCAGGCACTGCGACGGAACGGTCAGCTGTTTTCGTCACTTCAAAGGAGGCTTTCAGTGGGATAATTTCTGTATCAAGGGATGCCTCTCTGTTAACTGCAGCATCCTCCGTATCTGCTTCTGTCATCTCCACTTCTGCAGATGCCATAATTCTCACAGAAACGGCCGACTCCTGATCCTCTGGAAGTCTCACTGTCAGATACAATTCTTTCCTAATTCCGATATCCAGCTGTTCTAAATTATCCCCGGACCACTCGCCTTGCAGATTCTGGTTTGAAAACAATGCCTGCAATTGTATGTTTTTCAACATTACATCACCTGTATTTTCCAGTGTCACCGTATATACCAGATCACTTCCTGCTTTTACTGTATTTTCATCTGTGACTACGCTAACCGTAAAGTTCGGTGTTTTCTTTTTATTCTCGGTCTCTTTATCCTCTTCTCCCAATTTACCATCAGACAGACTGGCCTTCTCCTGATCCTTCTCTTCGGAATCTTCCGTTTCTTCAGATTCAGATTCTTCTGCATTTTCTTCTGATTGTATTTCATCCGGATCAGATTCATCTGTTCTGGATTCTTCTGTTCCGAATTCTTCTGTTCCGGATTCTTCTATCCCGGATTCTTCTATCCCTGTCTCTTCTGCTTCAGAATGTTCTTCAAATTCCACACTTTCATACGCCACTTCTGCCGCATAAACCGTTGTCTGTCCACATCCTCCAAGAACCATTCCTGTCATGAAAAAGGCCATACTCATTGCACTTAATTTTTTCCATATTCTGTTTTTCATATTAAAATTCATCTGCGAACTCCTCTTTGCTGCCTTTTCCTCTCCGGCAGCCTCTCTCAACAAAGTAAACTGGATGCAAATCTGTCAGGGCATAGGCATCTCCCCTTTCTGAACTTATTATGTTTTCTTCTTTGGAATAGTTGTCGAAATGACATTTGAAATTAGATTCCCAGAACCGGAATCCCTGCGATATTATCTGCTGACTTTCAGCAGGTGTTTACACTCTACCATTTTTTCTGCGAAACTACAATACGCTGTAAAAATTATAGATTTTCTTTAATTTTTCTTTACCATTTTTAGATTTCTTTTAGAATTAGTACACACTTTGAACATATTTCTTCCTTATAATAGGTCTTGGATAGATGAATAACCACTCTCTATCTCCCCCCCTCAAAAAAGTTAAAAAATACAGCAGGTGAGCAATTCACCTGCTGTATTTTTGTTGTGCGCCTTACGGCGCACCTTTTTATATTATGTAATTATTTCCTGCCAAGTTCTCTGAGAACTTCCTGAACAACAGCTTTTACAAGCTCATCCTGGGATGGCTGATTTAATGTGCCTTTTCCATTGCTGGAGAAGAGCATCATTTTCTTTAATGTTTCCTGTTTTACTGCTTCTACTGCTGCCGGGATCAGATCAATGATACCTTTATTCATAGTTTCGAATTTACGGAACTCAGCTTCTACTGCTGCAACGTTGATATCTGTGAAGATATTGATCTTACTGATACCTTCCTGAATTGCACGTTTGAAGTCGTTGTCTGTAAGTCCGGAACCACCATGAAGAACAAGCGGTACGTCTACAGTATTTGCAATTGTATGAATACGTTCAAAATCAAGTTTTGGCGGAAGTTTGTATGCTCCGTGAGCAGTTCCTACTGCGATTGCAAGAGCATCTACACCAGTTTTGTCAACAAAGTCTTTGGCCATTTTAGGATCTGTATAGAAGTCAGCCGGATTGATATGAGAGCTTCCCTCTGCAGAATCCGGGTTATCTCCTACATGTCCAAGCTCACCCTCGATAGTTGCCCCATAAGAGTGCGCAATGTCTGCCATCTCTTTAACTTTTCTTACATTATCTTCATAAGAATCTGTAGAGCAGTCGTACATAATGGATGAGAATCCAAGTTCCAGTGCTTTCAGACAGGTTTCTTTCTTAAGGCCATGATCCAGATGGATAACAACCGGAACATTTGCTTTCTTAGCCATAGGGATAAGATAATAGGAAACCTCCTCCAGTGGTCCGTATGGAAGAAGTACTTCCGCTGTTCCCATGATGACCGGTGACTGAGAACTTTCTGCTGCTGCAATGATTCCACGTGCCAGTTCCAGGTTTACTGCGTTAAAAAGGCCTACTGCGTATTTACCTTTTTTTGCCGGATAAAGCACATCATTCATGTTAACTAACATCTTGTTTCCTCCTGTAAACTAATTTATCTCTGTCTTTAATTATAATAACAATTGTAGATAAATTCAATTAAAAGTTTTTCAAAAAAACTATTAATTGAAAAAAATTTATTTTCTTTTCTCCCATCCGGCGTCAATCTTTTTCTGCACATCTTCAAGAGGTATGATTCCACTGAGTGCATCGTAAGTCTGTACACAGAGTGCTCCGGTAGCTGTTGCAAGGTGAAGTGCATCCTGCCAGTCTTTTCCTGCAAGTATAGCACTTAAGAAAGCTGCGATTGTTGTATCTCCTGCACCTGTTCCGGAAGCGACTTTATCTTTTTCAACCAGATAACTCTTTTCGAAAGCTTCCTGATCAGACCATGAATCTGCAATTTCTTCTCCGATTCCACCACCAATCTTCAGAAGCTGCTCTTTGTCTGCTGTGCGGAAATAGATACCCGGTGTACCGCATTTGATAAGAATTACTTTTGCTCCGTAAGAAAGGAGTTTATCTGCCAATGGCCTTACGTCTTTTTCAATATCAATGAAGTTTGTGACGTCAGCTCCTTGTGCTCTTTCATTCCACTCATGATAGCGTTCACGATCCAGCATAATGCAAAGTTCTTCAATACTTGGTACAAAGAAATCAATATATGGAATCACAGATTTCAAAAGTTCATTCCAGTCCTGACTTCCTGCCTCAGTACTTTCCTCAAACATCGCCATATCTACGGATACCGCAACTCCCAGCTCATGTACAGCCTTCAGAAGACGAACCAGCTCTTTGCCACCGTCAATATACATCATACGCATCAGTGACGGATATCCAAAATGGAACAGATTTGCACCTTTTACTTTCTCCAGATCGATGTCATCCAACGTAAATGTGTCATTAGCTCCCGAACAGTGAAGGAATATTCTGTCGATTCCTGCCGGAGCAAGGATTACTGAATATGAAGTCCCCACACCATCTCTTACAATCATACTGTCCGGTGAAATATCATATTTCTCCAGTTCATTGAGAACCATCTGACCGAATGCATCATTGCCGACCATTCCCATCAGCTCCACATCCGCACCAAGACGTTTCATACCGATCCCAGTGTTGGATACTGAACCGCCAAGGCTTACTTTGGCCGCATCCATCGCGATCAGCTGTCCCGGTCTGAAAAGATCTTTGATAGATTTTTCTTCCTTGCTCTTAAAAGCCGGGGTGATGTCCAGACAAATGTGGCCAGCTGCTATTGCTTTCTTTTTGCCCATAAAAATACCTCCTTGTGTTATAAATATGCAATGCAAATGTAGTTCAATTATAACCTTAATCAGCCCTGATATCAATCTTTATCAGGGCTGATTATTGCTTTATTTTGTCTTTATTTTATATACTGAGCAAATTCAAGTCTTTCCAAATTTGGTCCTTGTGCTATAAAGAATTTTACTCCTTTTTCCCAGAACGGAAGGAAGGTGATTTCTGTCAGAATCTTGATCTGTAGTCCGGTAATAAATTTATATGCTTCTTCAATATCGACAACATCAAATGCAATATGGTCCACTGCACCATCACACAATGCTGCCTCTTTGTTTTCATATGTTTCCAAAACCAGATCTTTGAGCTTCAAAAATACAACTCTCACGTCTCCATCCTTTGTTTCGTGTGCTACCTCAAAGCCAATTTTTTTATAAAACTCAACAGTTTTATCCATATCATTGGTTGGAATACCAATATGTTGTAATCCTATAAAGTTTTCTGCCCATTCCATAATTGTACCTCCTTAGATTTCCTCAATAAATTTGTCTACAAAATACAGTGCTGCACCTACAGCTGATGACTCGTGTTTGAAAAAACATGGTTTGATAAAGCTTCCATCCGTGGCAAATGTACATCTCGCCGAAACCATACGTCGCAGTTCATCCAGATATTTTTCCATATATCCACCTACGTAACCACCCAAAATGACATCGCAGTCAAGAATATTATACAGATTATTAATTGTAACTGCCAGATACAGCATATACTGTTGCAGTTCTTTCACACATCGTTCATCGCCTGCCTCAACAAGTTCAAAGAACTTTCCAAGGTCACCATCTGTAAGATTAGAAAGATTCTGCGCATTGCAATATGCATCAACACAGCCCTTTTTACCACAATAACATTGTCTTCCATTAATCTCCAAAGTCATATGTCCAAATTCCCCACTGTGCATCCGGTCACCATAATAAATCTCATTATCCATCAGAACAGCTCCACCGATACTGTTACTCAATGAAAGATAGATCATATTCTTAATTTTCTTCGCATGCCACAGTTCTGCATATCCGCCTGAGTTGGAGTCATTGATGATCTTATAAGGAAAATTAATATATTTCTTCAGATCTTCATAAATATTCATAGCTCCGATGATTGGTGAATAGGTAAGACTCTTACCATCCTCCGCAATAATAGACGGTATACTTACTCCAACACCCAGAATAGATGTCGCTCCGACCTGTCCTTTTTCCATCACATGGAAAATCAGTTTCTGGATTTCCTTATAATAAACGTCACTCTCTTCAAATCTGTATCTGACTCTTACGGAATATATAATTTCACCGTACAGATTAATCAGAACTCCACTGATATGATTCTTTGTTATATCAATTCCGATCGCATATCTGGCATCTGCATTAAAACCAATTGCTTTTGCTTTACGTCCACCCGTCGAATCAAATGTACCATTTATGCAGATCAGTTCCTTATCAAAAAGTTCTGACAAGTTCTGTGCTATTGTCGGCATACTGAGTCCCAGTCGCTTTGAGATCTCCGCTTTTGAAATTTTCTTTTCTTCATAAATAATCCGAAGGACATTCTTTCTGTTTTTTTGTTTTATTTCCATTGCACTCGCCAAATTTTTCTTCTCCTTATTCTCCTTTGGTAATTATTATTGATTTTTGTCCCTCTACGCATGTATATATATTATACCAAATTATGCACAGGTCAACAAGATTCGCATGCCCAAAGCATTATAATATATAAGCAATTTTATAAGCAATTTCTAATATCGTATAACCGAGCATCACGTATCTGAAGTTATATTAAAATTAAAAGAAAACTTTTGAGTTCAATTTCTCAACAAAACAGTGTTCTTTTTACTTTTAATCAAATCTGTTCCGGATCAATAATAAAATCTTTTTTAAATGTATCTACTCCTGATGCTGCTTCCAACAATATATTTGAATAACATCTGAGTTCACCACTTCTTACTATAAATTTAGCATTTTGAGCCAACTTTACAAGTTCTGTCTGTGGTATTTCCTGAAAATCCTGATTCTTAAACACTTTCTTTACAAATTGATATCCTTCGTCATTCAAGCCTTTCATTTCTTCTGCAATTGTTATTTTCTGTACAACAATTTCATCTAAAATTGCTTTCAAGCACTGATTCATGCTCGGAATTCCAAAAGTCAGTGCCATATCTACTCTCTCCACATCTTTCGGAATCGGAAATCCGGCATCACATAAAAGGAAATAATCTCCATGTCCCAGACCTGCCAGTGCATTGCTTAACTGCTGATTTATTACTCCTCTTTTTTTCATTTTTTCCACTCCTCCTGATATATTTTTTCAAAAGTAATCTTAAACAACACATGGCAGGCTTACCAGCCCGCCATGTATGATTACATTATTACTCTTCTGTATTTGGATGAATGATCACCTTAATAGAATTTCGATCCTTTACATTCTCATCCAGACCTTTGTAAAAATCATCCAGCGGAAATTCTCCTGTTACCAGATTATCACCATCAACAATTCCGGAAGCCAGTGCATCAACTGCTCTTCCAAAGTTATGGGACTGACAGAAGGATGCTGTGTATGTAAGTTCATTATTAAACATAAGAACCGGATCCATTTCTACTTTTTCTCCACTATGCACGATTGCATACTGAAGAAGTGTTCCACCTTTTTTCAGAAGTTTCATGGATTCTGATATCACTTTTGTACTTCCAGTAGCATCAATAATCAAATCTACACCTAAAGGATTTTCTTTAAGCAGTACATTTTCATGTACAGAATAATCATTACGATTCATTTCAACCGGAATAATACCGTATTTTGCTGCAAGATCAAGTTTACTGCTCTTTCCGGCAACCATGTATACTTTTTCTGCATTGGATGCTTTAAACAACTGAGCAAGAATCTGGGCCATAGATCCAGCACCAAAAATTACAACCGTATCGCCATATCTGACATTTGCACGATCTACTGCATGAATGCAGCATGCAACAGGTTCAGAAAGTGCTGCTGCGTTAAAGGAAAGATGATCCGGAATATGGAATACTTTTTCCTTCTTCACTCTGACAAATTCAGCAAATCCACCATTAATATTATGTCCAAGGGAACCAAATGTCGGACAATAATTGGATTCTTCTCTTCTGCAATAATAGCAATCTCCACAATACTCTGTGTTATCCGCTGTTACACGGTCACCTGGCTTAAATGCTGTTACATTTTTTCCAACTTCATGAACATATCCTGCAAATTCATGTCCCGGAACAACTGGATATTTTGCCAGATCAGTACCTTTTCCATTGTCATGATCATGCTCTGCACCTTTACAGATAGAACAGGACATTACCTTAATAATAACTTCATCATCTCCGCATTCCGGATATGGAATCTGACGTACACTGGAATTTTCTCTTCCTGCCTTGTCATACATTAATGCCTTCATTGTTTTTGCCATAGCACTTCATTCCTCTCTTATTATTCTGTCACATAATCAGCAATGTTGTCTTTTGTAAGAAGCACTGGATCTACATTATAAACATCGTCAACTTTTTCACCCTTGCACATTTCGATAGCAACTTCTACAGTTTTCTTTCCAATTGTTTCAACGTCCTGAAGAACAGTTGCATCCAGTTCGCCTGCTGCGACAGATTTCTTTGCTGCGTCGATTGCATCAATACCGATAACTTTGATCTCGCCTGCTTTTCCTGCATCTGCGATTGCATCGTAAGCACCAAGTGCCATCTCATCGTTATGAGCAACTACACCATCGATTTCTTTGCCTTCCTGAAGCCATGTTTCCATAAGAGACATACCTTCGTCACGGTTCCAGTCTGCCGGCTGTGTATGTAATACGTTGATGTCCGGATATTTTTCAAGAGTTTTTTCAATACCGTCATTTCTCTGGATTGCTGCGGAAATACCGGTAGGTCCTTCAATAATTACGATGTTTCCTTTTCCACCAAGCTGTTCTGCCATCCATTCCATTTCCATTTCACCGGCTACAGTGTCATCCTGTCCAACGAATGGACAGATGCTGTTATCTTCAATTGTTGTCTTTGTAACCAGAACCGGGATGTCTGCATCAATTGCTGCTTCTACACCAACCTGACAAGCTGCTGCATCGTAAGGCTGAACGATGATACAGTCAACTCCCTGAGCGATTAGTGTTTCGATCTGAGATACCTGATTCTCACCAGATCCCTGACCATCAAGAAGTGTAAAGTCTACATTATTTTCTTCTGCATATGCTTTAGCAGCATCTGTACAGATTGCATTTGACTCATTTGCAAGGTTTCCGTCTACCCAGGCAATTTTATAATTTTCTGCTGCACTTGCCGGAACTGCCAGTCCCATAACCATACCCATTGCCATTACCATTGCTAATACGCTTCTTTTTTTCATTTTGTAACCCTCCCATTTTGGTTTTGTTTTTTATAATATCCGCTTCCGCAGTTATTATATTTTAGTTTTTACACCCTTTATACTTTTGATCAGTCTTTCTTTCTATCTGCCATTACTGCAAGAAGAATGATTGCACCTTTGATGATCTGCTGATAATAAGAAGATACATTCAGAAGATCAAGACCATTTGTAAGAATACCTACTACTAAAATACCTATGAATGAACCAAACACACTACCTTTACCACCGGAAAGACTTGCCCCACCGATAACTGCTGCTGTGATCGCATCCAGTTCATATCCTTCACCACCTGCTGGCTGCCCAGTCTGAATACGTGAGGAAAGTAAAAGTCCTGCAAATGCTGCACAGAATCCACTGATTACATATACAAGGAATTCTGTCATTTTGACATTGACACCGGATACAAGTGCTGCTCTTTTGTTACCACCGATTGCAAATACATGTCTTCCATATTTGGTATATTTTAATAGAAATGTACCGACAACGAGAAACAGTAAATAAATTACAACCATTACCGGAACCGGTCCCCAGGAAGTACGTCCCATATATTTGTAAGCATCAGAAACACCTGTAATCGGTCGTCCATCTGTAAATACAAATACAATACCACGGGCAATTGTACATGTTGCTAATGTTGCAATAAATGCCGGGATATTTGCTATTGCAATAAATAATCCACTGAATGCACCACAGGCAACACCTGTAATAAGCCCAACTAATATAGCTACAATAACTGGAACTCCAGACCCATCCTGTGCCAGTTTTGTCGCAAAACAGGCAGCCAATGCAACAATTGCGCCTACGGACAAGTCAATACCACCTGTTACAATTACAAAAGTCATTCCTACGGCAAGAACTCCATATACGGCATTCTGTTTTAAAATATTAAATAAGTTTGTTACTGTAAGAAATGAGCTTGAAGCAAATGACATTACTACAAACAATACAAGTAATGCAATATATACTCCATATTTTCCAAGGATTTTGCTCACATCCACTTTCTTTGCAGAATCTACATTTTTATTCATATGTCGTTTTCTCCTCTTCGTACTAATTCCATTACTGGTGATATTTACCGCCTTCGCCGATCGCATATGCCATCAGCTTGTCCTGATCAAGTTCACCACATTTAAATTCACCTGTCTGATATCCTTCATGCATGACGATTACTCTGTCACTCATACCCAGAAGTTCAGGAGTTTCTGAAGAAATCATAATGATACTTTTACCGCTCTTTACCAACATATCCATCAGTTTATAGATTTCCGCTTTTGCACCGATATCAATTCCACGGGTAGGCTCATCCATGATCAGCAGATCCGGATTTCCCATGAACCATTTGGCAATTACAATTTTCTGCTGGTTTCCACCAGAAAGAGTTCCTGCCAGAGTGTCCCTGGATGAACATTTGATTTTAATCTTTTTGATCAGTTCATCTGAAATTTCTTTTTCTTTCTTAAAATCAATGAGGAACTTTCCTTTGGTGATCATATCCATATAAGCTATGGATATATTATCCTTTACAGAAGCTATAAGATTCAGTCCTGAGATTTTCCTGTCTTCTGTAATGTATGCCATTCCATTTGAAATTGCTTTTTTTACTGTTCCCATCTGATTTCCCTTCATGGTAACAGTACCTTTTTCAGCTTTTCGAAGACCAAATACAGTATCCATAACTTCTGTTCTTCCAGCACCCATCAAACCAAAAAAGCCAAGTATTTCTCCTCTTTTTACTTCAAAATTGATATTATAGAATTCCTTTTCTCTGGTAAGATTTTCAACTTTCAACAGTACTTCGTTTTCATCGTAATCTGCTGTCTTAGGAGAAGATTTATCATATACATCATTCAGTTCTCGTCCAACCATCATATTGATCAGTTTTTCCGGTGTTACATCTTTGGTTGCAACAGAACCGATGAGACATCCATCTCTAAATACTGTAATCTGATCTGTAAGGGAATAAATCTCATCCATCTTATGAGAAATGTATACGATTGCTTTGCCCTGCGCCTTTAATTTTCTGATGATTTTAAAAAGCTGTTCAACTTCACGGTCTGTAATTGCCGAAGTAGGTTCATCCATAATAATGATTTCTGCATCAAATGCCAACGCGCGTGTAATCGCTACCATTTGCTGCTGTGCTGTACTAAGTTCTTTAATTTTGGTCTTGGGACTGATATCAATCCCAAGACTTTCCATTAAATCTTTTGTACGTTTTTCCATTCCACGTTTGTCAATCACAATACCATTGCTTTTTTCTCTTCCTGCAAATACGTTTTCTTCTACAGTCATCTCAGGAATAAGATCCAGTTCCTGATGTACCATTGCGATTCCTTTTTCAAGCGCATCTACTGGTTTTTTTGCCTGAAATGGTTTTCCATCATAAAGAATTTCTCCCTGATCAAGACTATAAATTCCTGCAAGAATTTTCATCAGAGTTGACTTTCCGGCACCATTCTCACCTACCAGAGCATGAATTTCTCCTCTTTTCAGGAACAGTGACACATTATCAAGTGCAACTACTCCCGGGAATTCTTTTCTTACATTTTTTATTTCCAGTAAGTATTCGTTTGCCATGTTTTACTCCTTGTCCGTTATGAGGATTTAGCAGATTTTCACTACAGATTTAACGATATCTGCTTTTTCATTTACACTTCTGTCCATTGCATTCTGAATATCATCTAATTCAAAGACGTTTGTTACGATTCCTTTCAGATTTACTTTTCCTTCTGCAACTGCCTGAATTGCCAGCGGATAAATATGACGATAACGGAATACAGATTTAATAGTAATTTCTTTATCACAGATCAGGCTTGTTGGAAGTTTCATATCTCCTGAAGCACTATATCCAACCAGTACCTGTGTACCACCCTTCACAAGAGCTTCCATGCCTTGTCTTACACAAATTTCTGTACCGGAAGTGTCAATAGCAAGATCTACACCTCTTCCATCTGTAAGTTTCATAAGTTCTTCTACTGTATTTTTCTCTCGTCCATTGATCACATCCGTTGCGCCAAGTTCCATTGCTTTATCAAGACGTTTCTGCATGATATCTACTACGTATACCTGATCTACGCCTAACGCTTTTAATGCCATCATAGTAACAAGCCCAATACATCCCGAACCGGTAACAACTGCTGTCTGTCCCATTGCAGCTCCACCCTGTTTAGCAGCATGGAATCCAACTGCCAGTGGCTCAATCAATGCACCTTCCATTGTATCTACATTATCAGGAAGTTTGAAACAAAGGTCAGCTTCATGTGCTACATATTCCTGGAATACACCATCAACCGGCGGTGTTGCAAAGAAGATTACATCTGGACATAGATTATATCTTCCAGTTTTACAGAACTCACAGTGTCCACAGGTTTTTCCTGGTTCAAGTGCAACTCTGTCACCAACTTTAAGATGTTTTACATCTTTTCCTACTTCAACGACTGTTCCACCTGGTTCATGTCCTAATACGAAAGGCGGCTCTACAATATAATCACCAATTCTGCCATGTTCGTAATAATGAAGATCCGATCCACAGATTCCTACATATTCAAGTTTTACCAATACTTCGTCATCTTTCGGTGTTGGGATTGGCCTCTCTGTAAATCCCATCTTACCAATGCCTTCCATAACTGCAACTTTCATCTTACCTTCCATATTGTAACCTCCGTTTTGATTTAATTTATATATCTTTTGTAAAACTGTTTTCTTAAAGTGATTTCATATTACAACACTCTTTTTCAATTGTCAATACTTTTCCGTTCCAAAATGTTCCTATTGTTTTTGGCTATTTTTCATAAATTCATTTGTTAATTTTTTAATTTATTGACATTTATTTCAAACCATTCTATAATCCGTCATATAAACACTTATATAAAACATTTTTCGAAAACTGCTTGTTGTAATTAATTATGCATTCAAAAAAGTGACAATAAATCAAAAAATGGGGGTGTATTAATGAGTAACACACAAACAGTATTGGAATTGCAGCACATCTCCAAGAGTTTTCCGGGTGTAAAAGCTCTTGATGATGTAAACTTCGCATTAAAGAAAGGAACGGTTCATGTTTTATGCGGAGAAAATGGTGCCGGCAAATCCACTCTTATGAAAATCATTGATGGCATTTACCAGGCGGACGAGGGAGATTTGTTTCTTAATGGAAATAAAGTTGAGATCAAAAGCCCCATTCAGGCCAAAGCAAACGGCATTGCAATGATTTTTCAGGAATTATCCTATGTTCCTGATATGACACTGGAAGAAAACCTGTGTCTTGGCAACTGGCCGAAAAAAAATGGCATGATCGACTGGAAATCTGTTCGTAAAAAAACCAAAGATCTGCTTGCACAGGAAGGACTTCCTTATGCACCTGATGTAAAGTTAAGAAGTCTTAGTGTTTCTGATATTCAGATGATTGAAATTCTCAAGGCAGTACATTATGACGCCAAGATCATCATTATGGACGAACCTACTTCTGCTATTACTACAAAAGAAGTTGCCGTCCTTTTCAAAAAAATTGCCGAACTGAAAGCACGTGGAACAAGTATCATTTATATTTCTCATAAAATGGAAGAAATTTTCCAGATTGCGGATGAAATCACGGTTTTCAGAGATGGTAAATCTGTAATTACCAAGGATGTCAGAGACTGGACAATGGATCAGGTTGTTGAATGCATGGTTGGTCGTAAGATAGAGAACCAGTATCCAAAAGAAACTATTTCCATTGGCGATGAAATTCTTAAAGTAGAAAACCTTTCTCAGCCAGGAATCTTCAATGATGTCAATTTTAATGTACATGCAGGAGAAATCATCGGATTTGCAGGACTAATGGGTGCTGGACGTACCGAGATTATGAGAGCGGTATTCGGACTTGACCCTTATTCTTCCGGTACGATTACTGTCAAAGGTAAACAGGTTGCTATTAAAAATGTTCGTCAGGCTATCAAAAACGGTATTGCAATGTTGACAGAAGACCGTCGTCGGACAGGTATCGTTCCTATTTTAAGTGTTAAATACAATACGACTCTTGCTTCTATGAATAAGATTATTTACGGTGGTCGCCTTCATCCAGACGTAGAAAATAAACTTTCTACAGATGCCTGCAAGAGTATGAACGTAAAAACACCAAATCTTGATACAAAAATTGCCAATCTCAGTGGTGGTAACCAGCAGAAAGTTATTCTTGCCAAATGGCTGCTCTGTGATCCTGATATTCTGATCACAGACGAACCTACCAGAGGTATTGACGTAGGTGCCAAGCGCGAAATCTATGAATTAATGAATACATTTGCTGCCAAAGGAAAAGGTATCATCATGATTTCATCTGAATTGCCTGAACTGATCGGTATTTGTGACAGAATTTACGTTGTCAGCGAAGGTCGTATTGCCGGTATGCTCTCACGTTCTGAATTTTCTCAGGAATCTATTATGCAGCTGGCTGTATCAAATATGGAACATACAGAGGAGGTAGCTTCCAAATGACAGAAAACAAATTTGATTATCGAAAAATTTTATCCAAATATAGCATCGTACTCGTTTTAATCGTAATCATGATTGCATGTACTTTTGCAAACAGTAGTTTCCTTACTGCAAACAACCTGATCAATGTCTGTAGACAACAGTCAGTAATCATTATTCTTGCCTTTGGTGAAATGATTCTGATCATCTGTGGGCAGTTAGATCTTTCCTGTGGATCTGTAATCGCTCTCGCTGGAGTATTATCCGTAATGACCTACAAGTCCACACAGAGCATGGCTCTTGCATTTATCGTAGCAATTGCTGTATCCGTGGCAGTTAACTTCCTGAACGGATTAATGGTTACAAAATTCATGACCCCTGCATTTATTGCCACACTTGCCACTCAGACAATGGCTCGTGGCGCTGCACTGTACATAACGAATGGACAGAATATTTATGAAATCGGTAACTACACAATCGTTGGTCAGGGATCGATCGGTATTATTCCGATTCCTGTTATCTTCATGTTCTGTATCTTTATCCTGATGGCATATATGATGCGTCATACATGTTGGGGACGTTCCACTTATGCGGTTGGTGGTAATGCAGAAGCCGCCAATGCAGCAGGTATCAACACAAAAATGGTTACTATGAAAGCTTATCTATTCAATGGTATTCTTGTAGGAATCGCAGCAGTTCTGTTCATGTCACGTGTAAACGGTGGGCTCCCTGCTGGTGCTTCCGGATACGAAATGGATGGTCTTACCGCAACAATTGTGGGTGGCACAAGTTTCACTGGTGGTATTGGTACTCCATGGGGTACTGTAATCGGTGCTTTTGTTGTTGGTTTCCTTGGTAATGTTATGAACCTTATGTCAATCGACTCTTATATCCAGCAGATTGTAAAAGGTGCGATCATTGCATTCGCAGTTATCTGGGATATTACTTCAAAATCCCGTCAGACATACAAAAAAGGAAAATAATGAGTTCTTAAAAGAACACGTTATAAAAAAGAAAAAAATTTAAAACAGGAGGTAGCAAAATGAAAAAAAGAATCGCAAAGGTGTTATGTGCAGCAGTATTGGGTGGATCTCTTGCAGTAACAGCATTTCCAGGTGTCGCAATGGCCGCAGAAAAAGACGGTGGATTTAAGGTAGCTTATATCACCCGAAATCAGTCTGACCCGTTTGCGGCAGAACTTGTAAATCAGTTCACTACACAGGCTGAAGAATATGCCGACACATTTACTCTGGATACTTTCGACTCCCAGGCTGACAGTGAAAAAGAAAACTCGATCATTGAAGACTGTATCACCAAAAATTATGACTGTATTATCGTGCAGCCAAACGATGGAAATCTTCAGCAGCCATACTGTCAGAAAATTTTAGATGCGGGTATTTTCTGCATTACAACAAACGCAGCAATTCGTGAACTTGAAGGCGGTTCATGGGTTGATGGTGATCCTTATGCACAGGGCGAGGCAATTGCTAAACTTGCAGCAGAAGCTGTTCCGGAGGGTGGTACTGTAGGTATCCTTAACTGTATGCCAGGTAACTTCCACACCACATCCCGTTACAATGCTATTAAAGATGAATTCATTGACAAACGAGATGATGTAAAAATCATTGGTGACTACATGGAAGAAGAAGCAACCGAAGCAGCTGCAATGGCTACTATGGAAGACTGGGCTACATCTTATGGTCGAATCGACTGTATGCTGACAACAGCTGATCTTCTTGGAAACGGCGCTTATGAAGCAGTAAAAGATGATGATACTTACGACGGAATGCTTGTTTATTCTGTAGACTGCCTTGCTAAAACTGTTCTCGAAATCAAAGATGGTGTTTATACTGCGGCTGTATACCAGAATCCACCGGCACTTGCAGCAGCTAACCTTAAAGCAGCTTATGATCTTCTGACCGGTGCTGAGACAGTTGTTAATACATCTGTAGATTCTCTTCTCTGTACATCAGATAATGTAGATCAGTTTATCCAGATGTATATTGATCAGGGACAGATTACAGAAGATGAAGCAAAATCTCATGGATATGAAGCCGGAAGTGCAACCTCTATTCTTGATGAGCAGTCTGATGACTCTGACGAAGAAGTTACAGAAGAAGCAAATGATACAGCAGAAGAAACAGAAACAGAAACCGAGGCTGAATAATAAATATTAACAACAAAGAGGTATAAGTATGAGAAACAATTATTTACAGGATTTATTTTCACTTGAAGGAAAAGTTGCACTTGTAACAGGTGGTGGACGCGGTATTGGTCAGGTAATCTGCCGTGAGCTTGCTCGCTGCGGAGCTGATATTGCTATCTTTTCTCGTTCCGGTGCCGGAGAAACAGTAAAACTGATTGAATCTGAAGGCGGAAAAGCACTTGATATCATTGCCGATGCCACAGACGAATCCAGTGTACGAAAAGGCATGGAAAAGATTATGGAAGTCTATGGACGACTTGATATTGTTGTCAATAACGCGGGTGTCTGCTACCATAAAGATGCTTTTGAGGCAACTGTTGAAGAATGGAGAGAATGTCTGGACATTAACCTTACCGGTGAATATATCGTATGCCGCGAAGCAGCTCGTGTTATGATTGATAATAACTTCAAAGGAAGTATGGTTAACATTGCATCCATGTCCGGACACATTGTAAATGTCCCTCAGTGCCAGGCAGCATATAATGCATCTAAAGCAGGCGTTATCCACATGACCAAAAGTCTTGCAATTGAATGGATTGACAAAAATATTCGTGTTAATTCTGTCAGCCCGGGATATGTTGCAACTCCAATGTCTGTAGATCCTGATTTCGTTGAACCAGAGCTTATGGCAGCATGGCAGCCAATGTTCCCAATGCATCGCATGGCTAAACCTGAAGAACTCTGTGGTGCAATTATCTGGCTCTGCAGTGAATCCGCCGGATACACAACCGGTGCTGATATCCTTATCGACGGAGCTTACACTGTTCTTTAATTCCTTTAATAAACAATCATAATAAAAAGGCACAACCCACAGATATTTCTGTCAGTTGTGCCTTTTTTCATGTAAATAAATTATACTATTATCTAAAAAAATATTTACTCAAAGAACCTATCCTCCAACATCGCGCACAGTGCATGATATACAGGGAGGTGCAGTTCCTGAATATCCGCTGTACAGCTTCCCGGAACGCAGATACAAACATCTGCTGCTTCTTTCAACTTACCACCTTTCGGTCCTGTGAGACCGATCGTCTTCATATTTCGTGCCTGTGCCACTTTTACCGCATTCAGTACATTTCCTGAATTACCGGATGTTGTGATCGCAAGCAACACATCATTTTCATTTCCATATCCATAAACCTGCTGCGCAAAAACCATATCTGGTGCCACATCGTTGAGAAACGCAGTCGATAACGCCGGATGCCCGGTAAGTGAGATTGCCGGAAGTGCTTCCTGTAAATGATCTGCCAGGTCTCCCAGTTTCTCTCTCATATCCGCAGGAACCGGGCGCTGCTTCTTAAATCCCTTCATCAGCTCTCCGACAATATGATCACTGTCTGCTGCACTTCCACCATTTCCGCAGATCAAAAGTTTGCCGCCATTTCTGAAAGATTCTTCCAGCACCTGATATGTCTCTGTAATAGCTTCACGACATCCCACGAGCTGAGGATATCTTTTCATAAGTCTTTCTAATTCATTCATTGTATTACCCTTTCTGTTTTTTCTGATACGCCCGCAGTCCAACTGAAACTGCGGCATAATCGCCAAGCTTCTCTCCAAGTCCTGCCGGAACCACTTCCACCACTGACAGAGATTGCTCAAGCGACTCTTTATTCAGTATTTTTTCCATTCGCGGTCTTAAAAGCTTCTCCTGTCTCAGGAATATACTACCAATCACAATCTTTTCAGGATTTAAAAGATCTACCAATATTGCCAGTCCCTGCCCCAATCTGTCCGCAACAATATCATATATCTTCAGTGCCAGAGGATCTCCCTTTTCGGCAGCCTCTGCTATAGTTCTGGCATTAACTTTAAATAGTTCTCCTTTGCTTTGACAAAATGAAGGAATTTCCTCACGGTCGAGGGCTTCCTCAGCCATCATCTGACCCAGCTGTGCAATTCCGCCACCACTGCAAAATCCCTCAAAGGACCCCGCCTTGCCATAGCCTACCGGTCCATTCTCTGCCAGACGTATATGTCCTGCTTCTCCCGCCATACCATTGGTACCACTGTATAATTCACCATTCAGAATCAGTCCTGCTCCAAGGCCGGTACCAAATGTAAGGAAAATCATATTTCTGCATCCTTTTCCGGCACCAAGCTGCCACTCTGCCAGTGCACATGCGTTTGCATCATTCTGCAGCATGATCGGCACATCTCCAAACTTTGCCTTTAGCGGTGTAAAAAGATCTGTATGATCCCAGTGCGGAAGGTTTGGCGGACATAAGATCAGTCCCTTCTCTTCGTCCAACGGACCGCCACAGGAAATTCCGATGGAAACAAGCTCCCAGTCCGGATGATCATTCAGTTTTTCTGCAATCTCATCCACAAACGACTGCACCATCTCATCCGGATGTGGTTCATCCGTAGGTCTTTTTTCCTTTGACAAAAACTCTACCTCATCCCCGTTCATATGGATAAAGGAAACCGCACATTTGGTTCCTCCGATATCAATTCCCGCAATTACTTCCATTCCTTATAGTTCCTCCTTGCTGTTCTTCAACTCGTCAAAAAAGCCCACCCACGGCAGAGACATTGGAAGTTCTGCAAACTGGCTGTATGCAAACTCTTTTGTTACCATTTTGCCGTCCACACGGCTGATTCGTATTACCCTGTCCGCAATTGTCAGTGAATCCGACATATTCATCGCCAGGATCACAATGGAAACCCCTCTCTCAAGAAGAAGTGTCTGTAATTCCCATACCTGCAGCCTGTGTGGTGTACCGGCATGTTTAAACGGTTGTACCATAAATACCACTTCAGGTTTTTCCAGAAGAATTCGCATATAAATTACTCTGGTCTTCTGTTCATCACTCAGTTCATTTATATAACAGTCAAAGATATCTTCCCCGAAAATACGATAATACTCTTCCTGGACAGATTTCTGGATTCTCTTCTTAAGCCAGATGTTCGGTGCTTTTCTATCAAGACCTATGCAAATATTATCCCGTACTGTCAGGTCATCAAAAAGCATTGTCTGGGTTGCTTCTTCTTTCATAAATGCGATTTTTCTTGTCCGATAATCTGATACTTTTTTACCCTCGACAAGCATGTCAACTTCTTTGAACCCGCCTTCCTTTTCCAGTATCTCCAAAAATTCATTATACATTCTGGTATCCAGGCTCTGAATTACCAGGCATTCACCTTTATAGACACTGAATTGAAAGTGATCCAGGTATTTACCTGACATATCACGTACATAAAGAACTTCTTTCCGTGACTCCGCTGTAGGAACATTTCCACGTGCTCTGTGCAGAAGACGCTGGCTTACATGATTATAATAATCAATATAATTATCTTCACTGATCCCTTTTTTTATCTGTTCTTTATCAAATATCAGATTAATACTTCCCTCCGACATCAGAATTGCTCTGGTACATACCTGCTGTATTTCCTCAAAGTGATACGATACATAAAGGAAAGTAAATCCTTTACCTGTGTAATACCGCATGGTGTCAAACAGTTTTTCAAGCTCATCTTCACTGATAACAGTGCTGATCTCCCGGATAATGATAAGATGATATCCTGCTACGATAGCTCGAAGAAGCTCTACCATAACTCTTTTATAGGCAGAAAGCTTTTCCACAGACATAAATGGATCAATAGAAACTCCAAGTTCATCAATAAATGGCTGCAGCTGCATAGCCAGCATTTTTTCATTCAATATTTCCTGTCCAAATCCTGTACGAAGAGTGAATACATTGGTCAGAACATCAAGACCATTAACCAGCGAAGTCTCACTGTCAATCAGGCAGATTCTGTTGCGACTGTGCTTCTCCTCTTTCCATGAGTTTACGCACTTATCCTGATAATAAACATATCCGTAATACAATGGAAGGTTATTAACAATCACATCCAGGAGCTCATCCATCCCATAGGAATTCATCGGAATAATCCCCATTATCTCACCCTTCAGTATATTAAAAGTCATATTTCGAAAAATGATCGTATTCTGTTTTTTGTATGTAACATCCTGCAAACGAAGAATTTCTTTTTTCATTATTTATCCTTCTTTTTCAGTTCATTTTCATTATAAATGACCGGAATGGATAATTCCACACTGGTTCCCATATTTTCAAGTGAATATACATGCATCCCATATTCCTCTCCAAAAATAAGATGAATACGATTGTTTACATTGACAAGTGCCACGCCACCTTTTTCCGGCTGCGTATAATTTTTTACCTCTTCTTCCTTGGATCCCAGTTTTGCATTCAGTTTATCCAGTGTCTCACGATTCATTCCAACGCCATCATCCGAAACTTTGATCAGAAGACGAGACTTCGTTCTGGATATTGAAATCGTAACTTTTCCCTCATCCAGTTTGAGCTCGATTCCATGAATGATACTGTTCTCAAGAATCGGCTGCAAAGTCAGCTTCGGGATCATGCAGTGAAGAATGTCATCCCAGTCTTCTTCATCCTGTTCGATTTCCAGATGGATTCTGCTGCCAAAACGATACTGCTGAATCTTAAAATACGTTGCACAGTTTTCCAGTTCTTCTTCAACCGTAACAAGATTCTCTACCTTACTGATGGTATAACGGAAAAAGATTGCAAGTGCTTCTGTCATATCTGCCAGATTATCAAGTCCTGCTATGATCGCCTCACTTCGAATCCCCTCCAATGTATTATAAAGGAAATGTGGATTGATCTGGTTCTGCAGTGCCCTGTACTGTGCCTGCCGCTTCGACATATCCAATGTTCTCGTCGCCGTAACGATCTTGTTCATATGGCGTGCCATACGTTCAAATTCCGGTGAAATGGCAACCTCTACATCGTTCAGATCTGCCAGTGATATATAGCCATCTGAAAAACGCTGCACCTGATTGGTCAGCTTTCTGTATGGTTTCCAAATCCACAGATATGTAAATCCCACTAACAGCACCAGAAGAAAAATCATTGCTATCTTCCAGAATCCCTCTGGAAAGATCCACTCCCTGTCCAGACACAGAACAAGCAGAAAAGCGAGAATGCAAAACGCAACAAAAGATATTTTCAGCCTTGCATCCAGATATCTGAATTTTTCTTTATATTTCTTCATGTTATCACCATCTCAGTCATTCCAAATATTTCCGTCTTCCTGATCCATCCAGGTCATTTCATCATCCATACAATTTTCTGTATACAGCAGGCTTCACACCGACATTTTTTTCAAAAAGTCTCGTAAAATGCTTCGGATCATTATAGCCAACCTTTCTGCATATGTCTGCAACCGACAATGTAGATTCTCTCAAAAGATCCTTTGCACCTTCAAGCCTTTCGTTGATCAGATATTTGGCAAATCCAATCTCTGTTTCCTTCTTAAACATCACACTGAAATATGCCGGAGTCAGTCCTACATAATCACTGACTTCTTCCAGGGTAATCTGCTCCTGATAATGGTTATGGATGTACTGCTTCGCCAGTCGTACCGGTCTCACAGAATCCTCTTCACGAAGTGCGATCATCTGATTTACTTTGGTGAGCATGAAATCAAGCAGACAGGTAAACAATGCATTTACAGTTACACAATTATCACATTTGTTATCAAATTCCTTCTGAAGTTCCGCCTTATCCGGTATATCAAGCCTCATGATAAAAATGCTTCCACACTGCCTTATCATTTCAAGGATCTCCCAGCCATGAACCCCCGGGGGCTCCATCGTTTCATTATATATAACATTTATCGTATTTCTGATTTCTTCTACATCCAATGTCTGAAGCGCACTTCCCAGATTTCTGGTGAATTTGTCCACCAGTTTTTTCTCATAGAGAACACCATTGGAATCATCCGCCTCCAGTATCTTGCTGTTTCCCTCAAGTAATCGTTCAGCAAGTGAACGATTTGCAAGCACAAAAGAATCCTTAATGTTCTCTGCCTCTTTAACAGAGGAACCAAGGCCCAGAGAAAGCTGTGTTTCTCCAAGATAATCATTTCTTGCAAGCATCTGATTAAAGCAGCTGCGCACTATCTTACGAATTTTCTCACTGTTTCTGACAGGATAATTCATAAGTCCGTAGAGATATTTCCCCTCAATAGCCGTTACAAAATCATAGCATTCTTTGGTGATCTCTCTTTGCAGGATTTCTTCCATCTTATACCAGATCAGTTCTATGGTATCCTCTTTGCTGTCGTTTTCTCTGGCATCCTGCTTGATTGCAAGGACCTGATACAGCCCCGGCTGTACATTCAGATAATATTTCTCTCGCAGAATATCTTCCGATAGTCCAAGAGATCTGTCATGACACAGATCATGAAGGAGCATATTTCTGAGCTTGATAAGTTCTTCCCGCCGTTCATTCTGGATATCCTGAAACGCCATATCTGTTCTTCTCTCAGTTTCTATCTGATGTACCATTTTGGCCAGTGATTCATTGAGTGCATCTTTGTTGATCGGCTTCAGGAGATAGTCACTTACTCCCTGTTTCAGTGCATTCTGGGCATACTCAAAATTCGCATAACCACTGATGATCATAATTTTAATATCCGGTGATATTTCCCGAACTTTCTCGATCAGTTCCAGTCCGTTTAGGCCCGGCATTCTGATATCTGTGATTAAAATATCTGTTTTTTCTTTACGAATAAGTTCCAGTGCCTGGATTCCATTTGCAGCAGTACCAACCACCTTAATTCCAAGTTCTTCCCAATTGCCAAGTGCCACGATCAGTCTACATACACGTTCTTCGTCATCTGCTACTATGAGTTTGACCATATCTACCTCTTTCTACCATACATTAAATAACGCCGGAATATACTTCCGGCGTCATCTCACAAACATTCTTATTTTTCTGGAGCTTCCGGATATTCGTTGCAGAGCAGACGATATGGTGGCTCATCCTCTTCGATCTCAGGAAATCTTCCTGCTGGTGGATTAAAGCGGTTATCAATATTGTCGTCATTACACTGGCTTACTTCACCAATCAGTACAGGGCCTGTTCCTGGTTCTACTTCAAAGTCATGATACATTCCCTGCATAATCGTAATGCTCATACCTGGTTCCAGTTTTACCTGTGTACCAGCCGGAACGACCTGAACTTCTCCGTCGATATGTACGGTAACATCGCCCTCTTTATCGATTTCTTCATCCGGAAGGGAATTATATACACGGATCAGAATATTTCCGCCGCCTCTGTTGATGATGTCTTCCATCTTATACCAGTGGAAATGATTCAGTGCATACTGTCCTTCTTTCAGATAAAGGAATTTCTCTGCATACGGTTTCTTATATTTATCTTTCATTTTAATATTTCCATTACGAATAGTAAACAGGGAAAATCCATATTTATCAAAATCTCCCATGCCATAGTCGGTAATATCCCATCCAAGCATGTTATCACGGATCTCATCAAACTCATGGCCTTTTGTTTTCCATTCTTCCGGTGTGAAATTTGCAAATTTGGGAAGATAATACTGATGATCTGCAATCATTTTTTCCAGTTCTTTTAAAGCTTTGTTAATTTCTGATCTTTTCATGTCTTCTGTCTCCTTATTAAGTCTCATTAATCCTGAAACAGGCCGTCGGTTTTTTCCGACGGCCTATATTCACTTATTACTTATAATCAGCTATGATAATTATTCAGCTGCTTCTTCTGTTTCTTCTTCAGCGTCATCTGCATCAGCTGCTTCTTCTGTTTCTTCAGCACCATCTTCTGCAAGAGATTCTTTTGTGAGTACAGATACACCTGTATCTGTTACTTCTCCGCCAAGATCTTCTCCATTGAGAGCTTTGATACAAGCCTGAACACCAAGTTTACCCATCTGATCCGGGTTCTGAGCCATTGTGCATACAAGGTATCCATCTTCGATAAGACCTTTCAGTGTATCAGATTTATCAAAACCAACACCGATGATTTCATCGCTTCCGGAAGCTTTGATAGCATTACCAACACCTGTGGATGCACCTTCGTTTGTTCCATAGATACCTACAACACCCTCTGTGATGTAGTTTTCTGCGATTGTCTGAGCTTTTGCAGCATCACCTTCACAGAACTGTGTTTCAAGAAGTTCATAATCTGTTCCTTCGAATGCTTCTCTGAATCCTGCTTCACGCTGGATAGCTGTATTTGTGGAGTTGTTGATATTTACGATACCAATGCTTCCGTCTTTAACGCCTTTGTCTTCAAGAGCTTTGATCATTTCTTCACCAGCTGTTTTACCAGCAGCTTTGTTATCTGTGGAGAATGTAGCTTCTGCTTCTACGTTTGCCGGAGAGTCAACATAAACAAGTTTCATTCCTGCATCAATTGCTTCCTGAAGAGCACCGGAAACAGCGTCTTCACTGTTAGCAGCAACCATAAGTGCATCGTATCCGCCTGCTACTGCATTGTTGATACATTCAATCTGTTTTGCATCGTCTTTTACATCCGGTGCCATGAAGTCAACTGTAACATCGTCAGCTTTTGCTTCTTCCTCAGCGCCCTCTTTCAGAGATACCCAATGCTGGTCTACAGAGTCCATTGTGATAACTGCGATCTTGTAATCTCCGTCAGCCTTAACAGTCTCATCTGCTAATACTGGTGTTGCTGCGAGGCATCCGATCATAGATGCACAAATTAATGCTGCAAAAATTTTTTTCTTCATGGTATAAACCTCCCTTAATATATTATAAAGCTCTTTGCTTTATATTCCTGTGTTATTTTATCAAATTGTAACATCAAGATTCATTCAAATTTATTTCTTTTTAAAGTTATTTACTTTTTTTCTTTTTGAAATTACCGCTGCGGACAACTACATCAAGAAGAACTGCTCCAACAACGATCACACCGATGATGATACGCTGGAAACCAACCTGTGCATGGATCAGGTTCAGACCATTTTCAAGAGTCTGCCATACACCTGCACCTGCAAATGTTCCAAGAAGGATACCAGATCCACCAAGTGGGGATACACCACCGATAACACCAGCAGCAACACCGTACATTTCGTACATGTTACCAGCATCCATGTTACCCATACCAGCCTGTGCACAAAGGACAAATCCAACGATTGCAGAACAGAAACCACTTACCATGTAAGCTTTCATTGTTGTTTTAACTACGTCTACACCGGAAAGTCTTGCTGCATCTACGTTAGAACCGATTGCATAAATATGACGTCCGGATCTGGTTCTTGCAAGGAAAAACCAGAAAATAAGGAAAATAATAAGTGCGATCCAGAATGTATTGAAGATTCCTGCTGTCTTTCCATAGTAGAAAATATTCTGGAATCTGTCTCCGGCTTCTTTACCGATTCCGGATGCAATGTTGTCAGTGTTTCTGTTATTATTTACGATGTAAGCAATACCACGTGCGATGAACATGGTTCCCAGTGTTGCGATGAATGGTGGAAGTTTAAATTTACCAACCAGATAACCGTTTACAACACCTACAACCAGTGCAAGAACAATTGTTACAATAATTGCCACGATCGGGTTCATTCCCTTTGTCATCATGGTTGCTGAGATCATGGCACTCATACCAACAACAGAACCGATTGACAGATCAACGTTTCCTGTGATCATTACAAAACTCTGTCCGATACCGATCAGCAGGTATTTAGACATTGAACGAAGAAGGTTCTGGATATTCAGAAGTGTAAATACCTTCGGGTTCAGAATACCAAATGCTATATAAATAATAATTAATCCTATGAAGGCTGTTACTACCGTACCGGCACCCTTTGCCCCCATAATTTTTGAAAAGCCGCTTTTTTTCTTCATGATTATTCCTCCTTGTTGTTCTGGCTTTGAGATCCAAGTTTATTCTCAAAGGATGTTGCATATTTCAGAATGTCATTCTGTGTGGTTTCTTTTGCCATTACCTCACCGGTAATACGTCCATCACACATAACGATGATCCTGTCTGCCACACCCATAACCTCCGGCATCTCGGAGGAAACAAACATAACAGCGATTCCCTGCTTTTTCAGCTGATTCATCAGCTGATAAATCTCAACCTTGGCACCTACGTCAATACCTCTTGTAGGTTCATCAAAAATTACAACTCTTGAATTCCTTGCCAGCCATTTACCAACAACGACCTTCTGCTGATTACCACCGGATAAGGTTCCGGCATCAACATCCAGATTCGGAGTTTTGATCGTGAGGTCTGCTACAGCCTTGTCACAGAGTTCTTCTTCTATTTTTGTATTGATCACCCCGCCTTTTCCACAGATAAGGTCAAGGTTTGGAAGTGCAATATTATGACGGATACTGAGTTTTGTACATAATCCATCTTTCTTTCTGTCTTCCGGAGCAAGTACGACACCTGCTTTGATCGCATCCATCGGATTGTTGATCGTAATTTCTTTACCATCCAGGATCAGTGTTCCTGATTCTTTCGGATCAACACCGAAGATAGCTCTTGTTGTTTCTGTACGTCCGGCACCCATAAGTCCGGCAAATCCAACGATCTCACCTTCATACAGTGAGAAGTTGATATCTCTTACCAGGTGGCCTGCATTCAGGTTCTTGACCTCGAATACTTTCTTGCCTTTCTCGCACTCAACATGAGGGAATTTCTCTTTGATCTCACGACCAACCATGTTGGCAATGATCTCATCCATTGTAAAGTCTGTGAAATTACCTTCTGTTATGTAGTGACCATCTCGCATGATCGTAACTCTGTCTGTAATATGTGCAAGCTCTTCCAGACGGTGTGAAATATATACAATTCCACAGCCCTGGCTTTTCAGCTTACGGATAATATTAAACAGCTCGTCGATCTCACGTGATGTAAGTGCTGATGTCGGTTCATCCATGATCAGGATCTTTGCATTGATAGAAAGTGCTTTCGCAATCTCGATCATCTGCTGTTTGGAAACCGGCAGTTCTCCAACAATCTCATCTGGACTGATATCTACTCCAAGTTCTCCAAGATATTTTCTGGCGATATCTTCCATATTGGAGTTATTTAACACGAAGCCCTTACGTTCTTCTCGTCCAAGGAACATATTCTGCGCAACTGTAAGATCCTTACACATATTCAGTTCCTGATGAATGATTGCAACTCCGGCCTCTCTCGCTGAACTCGGAGTAAGTGATGAATAATCTTTGCCAAATATCTTCAAACTTCCCTGATCCAGAGAATATACACCACTTAAGATTTTCATCAGTGTTGATTTACCTGCACCGTTCTCTCCGAGAAGTGCCATAACCTCACCGGAACGAAGATTAAATTTAACATCATCAAGTGCTTTAACACCCGGAAACTCTTTCGTAATGTGTTCCATGGAAACAATTACATCTCCCATATCTTCACCCTGCTTTCCGAAACATTGTTCTCTCTTGTTTATGTACTTATTATACACAGAGGTGTTTGTGCAAAAAAGGGGGGCAAAATATGGTTTTGAGATGGTAAATTATTTATTTTGTATAAATTACCGTAATTCTATCACCTGTTATTTGTTATTTTATATAATGCTATTCCGTTTTCCTCGTCTGTAAAGTGTTAAAAAGTACAGCAATCAGTACAAGGGCACCTTCAACGATATACTGGATATAATTATCTACACCCATAAGAGTCATTGCATTCTGAATGACTCCAAGGAAAGCAAGACCAAGAAGAGTTCCGGTAATTTTACCTTTACCACCACTTAAGCTGGCTCCACCGATGATAACTGCGGAAATAACAGTCATTTCCCAGCCTGAACCGAAGCTAAAAGATCCTGACATTACCTGTGAAGAAACAAGTACTCCTGCGATTACTGCACATACCTGTACGATTACCATAATCAAAACTCTTGTTGCCTTAACATTAATACCGGAAAGTCTGGCGGCCTCGGCATTTCCGCCAACAGCATAAACATTACGTCCAAATCCAGTATATTTCAGAAGGACAAAAGAAATAATGAATACTGCTGCCAGAAAGATTGCTGGTATCGGAATGATGCCTGCATTACCTGCACCTAGTTCTGTATACCAGGATCCCAGCGTCGTTACAGGAAAACCTTTTGCCAGTACTGCTGCAATTCCATAGATCAGCTTCATCATACCAAGTGTAATAATAAAAGATGGCATGTTAAATTTTGTAAGAAGGAATCCATCAAACAGACCAATGAGAATTCCAACAATAATTGCAACCAGAATACCTACCCATGTAGCTGCTTCCAGACTCATAGTTCCTGCAGAAGAAAGATTGCCAGCAACTACACCAACAATAACACCGCTAAGACCAATCGTTGAACCAATAGACAGATCAATCTCACCAGCGATGATAACAAAGGTCATACCAAATGCCACAATACCTTTCATGGACATGGTACGAAGGATATTTAAAATATTATTTGCTGTCAAAAAACTTCCATTTGCAAAAGAAATGCAAATGATCAGTACTACCAAAATGATACTGAGCATATATTTTGAAACAAATTCATGTACTTTCTGTTTTGTAGTCATTATTTTTCCCCTCCCATACAAAGAGCATATAAATCATCGATTTTTACATCTTCTGGATAAACCTCCTGCTGTATCACACCGTCACGCATGATGAGTATTCGCTGACATACTTCCAGAAGTTCTTCCAGTTCACTGGAAACCATAATACTTGCAATTCCAAGTCTGGACTGCTCCCACATAATCTGGAAAATCTGCTGTTTTGCCTTCACGTCAATTCCACGGGATGGTTCGTCAAACATAATAATCTTTGGCTGTGTATTCAGCCAGTTTCCAACGACTACTTTCTGCTGATTTCCTCCTGAAAGAGAATTTACCGGTTGCTGCACAGATGCAACTTTGATCTGTAATCTCTCTACCTGTTGTTTTACCATCTCGGCAGCTTTCTTTTCCTGTACAAATCCATGCTTCTTAATATTATCCAGATTTGCATAACACAGATTGTTATAGATTGTCTGTTCCAGAATTAATCCTTCTGTCTTACGGTCTTCCGGAGTCAATGCGAGTCCGTGTCGCATCATCTCTTTGAGGGTATGCTTCTGGATCTTCTGCCCTTCAATAAAGATTTCCCCACCGTCAAGCGGGTCTGCCCCGAAAATAGATTTCAGAAGTTCTGTTCTGCCGCTTCCAAGCATGCCGGCAATTCCAAGTACCTCTCCTTTTTTTAACTGAAAAGAAATATCCTTGAATTTATTTTTTCTGGAAAGATGTTTTACTTCCATGATCACTTCATCTGATCTCATCAGATCATCCGGTCTCTGCTGTACTTCTACATCCCCAAACATCATCTGTATCAGTTCTTTTTTACTTGTATCCCGCATCATAACTTTGCCAATATATTTTCCATCCCGGATAACCGTACAGGTATCAGCAATTTCCCATAATTCCTGAAGTTTATGAGAGACATATGTTATAATAACACCTTTTTCTTTCAATCTCCGTATCATCTGAAAAAGCATTTCAACCTCATGAGATGCAAGGGAAGAAGTTGGCTCATCAAATTGAAGCACCTTCGGATCAAAACTCATTGCTTTGGCAATTTCCACCATCTGTCGCTGCCACATGCTGAGTTCCTCTACATTTTTATCCGGATCAATATCAATTTCAAGTTCTTTCAGAAGCTCTTTCACTTGCTTTTTGGCTGACTTCCAGTCAATCAGTTTGCCTTTCTTGGGCATTCTTCCTATCAAAATATTTTCTGTTACTGACATAGTCGGAACAAGACTGAGCTCCTGGTAGACCGTTGCAATTCCCTGTGCCGCAGCACTCATAGGATCTTTAAATTTCATGGTCTGTCCATCATAGATAATCTCGCCCTCGTCAGCTGTATATGCACCGGAAATAATTTTCATCAAAGTAGATTTTCCTGAACCATTCTTGCCAACCAGTGCATGTACCTTTCCAGATTCAAAACTGGCAGATACATTATCCAACGCAAGTGTGCCCGGAAATCTTTTAGTTATATTATGGACTTCTAATACACTCATTCCGTTTCCTTTCCACGGAGTTTTCTCCGCTGATAAAGAGAAAGTCTCCGAAAGTTCTCTCCGTCTTGAGACAGCAGAACCTTCGGAGACTCTTTATTATTTATTATTTGGATAATTCGCTCAGTCTTTCCAGATAGTCATTTATACCATCTTCGTCACTTCTCTCGAGCAGCATACCATCAACGTATTCAGTAGTTCCCTCTTCAATGCTCGTCTCTTCACCCTTAATACTGCTGATCAGGTCTTTCATAGAGTTATATCCCATTGTATAACTATCCTGTCCGGTTGTTGCCTGTAAGATATTGTCATCAGAAAGTAACATGTTTGCAAGCTGTTCATTTGCATCGATGCCGAATGTATATACAGATCCGGCTTTTCCTACGTTTTTCACTGCCATGGTTGCACCAACTGTGCCACCTTCATTAGCTGCATAAATAAGATTTACATCCGGATTTGCAGTAAGAATATCGCTTACAACTGAAACTGCATCGTCCTGTACCCATGCATCCTGGTCCGCAACTACTTCAACACCATCCAGTTTTTCCACTACATCGAGGAAACCATTTACACGCTGAGAACTCTTCTCCGGAAGTAGTGATTTAAACTGAACAACTGCAATCTTAGCTTCTCCACCCAATTCATCCTCTATGAATTTCTTTGCAGCTTCACCTGTACTCTGTCCCAACTGATACTGATCAGAAGTATATCCAACTGTAATAAAATCAGAATCTTCCAGACTTCCATCTGTCAGTGCAATTTTCACGCCCTTTTCACTGGCAGCTTTCAAAGAAGCAACAGAAGATTTTTCACTTAAAGGTGCAATTGCGATACCATCGATATCCTGAGCCACATAAGAGTTAATAAGTTCTGTTTCTTTTGCCTGATCATTACTGCAGTTTCCATAAACATAATCAACTCCTGCCTCATCTGCTGCTGCTTCATATCCGGCAAGCATCAGTTTCATGAACTGATCTTCCAGATAAACAACACCTGCCACACGAATATCTTCTTTGTCGTCAGCCATAACAGGCATTGCAGTTCCAGCAATTGTTCCGATCATTACCGCACTCAGTAATACGCTCAGCAATCTCTTTTTCATGTTTATTCCTCCTTTGGAATTGTTTTTGATGGTTATATTCTAACAATCTGAAACCCCTTCTGCCATTTGTAATATTTTGTTTTATTGTATTTTCTTCGCTTTATACCCGTTCCATATTCGCCGGCATAACAATCTGCACCTTGGTCCATTCCTCATATTTACTTGTAATCGTCACTCCGTATCCTGATCCATATTTTAGTTTAATCAGACTATTTATATTACTGACAGCAAAATATTCACTGCTGGTGTTTTCCTCGAGCACTTTCTGTATATCTTTCAGTTTCTCTTCTGGAATTCCCTTTCCATTATCTTCTACCAGGAAATGAAGAATTCCATTTTTTTCTTTTCCTTCTATATATAATGTACCTTTTCCTGCCGACCGTTCCAGACCATGACTGATGGAGTTCTCAACAAACGGCTGCAGAAGAAATTTGGGTACCATATATGTCATAAGTTCTTCCGGAATATTGATCTGATAGTCAAATTTACCTGGAAAACGAATCTCCTGGATTGAAAGATAATTCTCAAATAATTCAGAAGCTTCACGTAATGTAACGATATTCTTACCATCACTCAGACTGATCCTGAAAAATTTTGAGAGTGAAAAAACCATTTTCGCAATGGCCTCCTCCCCTTTAATTTTCGCCATGCTGAAAATCGTATCGAGTGTATTATAAAGAAAATGTGGATTTATCTGCTCCTGCAAAATGTGAATCTTTGCTTCTTTATTTAGAAGTTTTTCAGTTTCCAGGTTATTCATTGTATTATTTAATTCGTCAAGCATACGATTAAAACCGGAATAAACCTCCTCGAATTCATCCTTTCTTTTTTCTTCGATTCGGACGCTGAAATCTCCTTTGCGAACTTTTCGCATATAACTGATCAGACTTTTGAGCGGACGATACATATATCCAGAAAGGAATCTTGACAACAGCAGTGCTCCAACTGCACTGAGCAATACAATTTTATACAGAAGAAGTTTTATCGCTTTTACACTTTGCAAAAGTTCTTTCCTGCTGGCAAAAGATACAAACGTCCAGCCCGTATACGCCGAAGTTCTTGTCACTACCAGTTTCGCATCATCTCTGACTATTTCTTCTGAGTCCAGATGTGTTGCCGATCCATCTGCATATTTTTCCTGATAATATCTGAGATCATTGGTATCACCGGAATACACCATTCCATCTTTATCACAAACAATAATCTCTCTCCCATTGATGTTCTGGATTCCATTGTAATAAGTCTCCAGAAATTCAGGTTTTAAATTCAGTGCAAAAACAGCAATGATCCGTCCGGTATTATTTCGTACCACATCACAATAAGTCAACAATTTTGAATATTTATCCCATGTTTCCGGATGATGAATTGTCTCATAACTGACCGGCACCGTAGGAATCCATCGATTCAGCATTTCTTCCCCATAAGTATTATACTGATTTAAAAAATCCACATCCCACAGAGTAAAATCTTCAAAATATGTCAAATTTGATGCAAAAAGCATTCTCTGCCCTGGCAGATACACATAAGCAGAATGAACTTCATTTGTTACTTTTACTGCTGCAATACAATCCTGATAATATTTCAGTTGCTGAAATACCCTACGACAGTAATTCTGGCGGATTTCGTTACTCATGATCCTTGTCTGATTCGCAAATTCATAGATAAGAGCATCATTTTTCATATCCTGCTGCATGTCCTCTACCGATTTTAGGACATTTTCCATATTCTGGATCTGTGCCTCCATGCTGAGCGCAATATCTTCTTTTGCCTGTGTTATTGTATTTTTTTCTGCATAAAACGACAAAAGTTGTGTCGCTGCTGCCAAAGGCAGCAACGTACACAACATCAATATCACGGATATCTTAAATTTAAAACTGTGAATATTCATATAAGCCTCATATTATTCGTTCACCATAATCGCTTTGACCGCTTTATCTTTCTCCGCAAGATACTGGGCCATTGCTGTTGGAAGATCCTCCAGTTTGAATCGATGCGAGATCAGTGATTTCACATCGACCATACCTGCTTCCAGAAGATCGATACATCTTGGGAAATACAATGCTGGAATCGCATTGGATCCGATAATGGAAATTTTTCTGAGATGTACGATATTTGAATCAAACGTTGCCTTTGCCCTGTCACCATATCCGATTCCAAGAAATGCAACTTTGCCTCCCGGGTTGGTAACTCTTGTTGCAAGGTCAATCGTACTCGGCGGTGAAGTTACAAGAACTTTATCCACGCCACCTCGTGGGAATGGATATTTTTCAAGATCTTCTTTATCTGTAAAGATCACATCATCAGCACCAAATTTGCAGGCCAGATCCACACGCGCTTTACTTCCGGAATGCTGTGCTACATATATATGGCGTGCACCACTCCTCTTGGCCATCTGCATTGCCATAAGTCCGATCGGACCTGCACCCAGAAGAAGAACATCATCATTCAGATGAATATCTGCTGTCAGGATAAGGTCTGCTGCAACTCCCATTGGTTCCAGGATACACGCTTCCTCAAAAGAAAGATCTCGGATATTTACAACCAGATTTGCAGGTACAATCGTTCTCTCTGCAAATCCCATGGTATCTCCTTTTTTACGTTTCATATAATCCGTACAGTCTGTACAAAGATCCGGTCTTCCATTCAAGGCAGCATCGGAAAATGGATTGAATGTTGAAGTTTCGATTGCCACACGATCACCTACCGCAACATTCTGTACATCTGCTCCTATTTTGGTTACAATTCCCGCAAATTCATGGCCAAACGGCTCCCACTCAGTTGCTGCATAATTTGCCAGAATATTATCATGCCCACAAAATCCGCAGGCTTTGACAGCGACTTCCACCTCGTTTCTGTCAGGTTCTCTTAACTCTACATCCCTGACTTCAAACTGATATTTTGCCTTTAAATATGCTGCTTTCATCAACCGTTCCTCCTTATATTAATTTTAAATATCTTCTCATATCATATTTCACTATACTTTAAATTGTAATTCTTTTTTATTTCAAAACAAGCAGACAAACTTCGCTTCTTTGTAATATTTACGCTTTTCAGTCATCTTTTTTGACAAGATTCGTTCTATACTCCTTAGGACTGATGCCATGAACTTTCTTATACAGTTTTGTAAAATACTGCATATCATTGTACCCGACCATTTCCGCTACTTCATAAATTTTCAGAGAAAAATCTTCAAGATATTCAGCCGCTTTTTTCATACGGTAACGAATCAGATAGTTTACAAAAGATTCTCCCATTTCCTCTTTAAAAATCTTGCAGAAATAGGAAGTATTCAGATACACCAGCCCTGACACCTCTTTCAGTGTTATCTTATCTCCGTAGTTTTCCTTGACATAACTGATTGCCGTTTCAATTGCCTGTTTCCTGGAATCCTGTCTCGGCATCAGCACTTCACCACAAAGAAAGTGAATAGTACTGACCATCGCCTCTTCCATGGTTTCCAGATCCCGGATTGAATGAAGCAGAACAAAATAATCAGAATTATACAAAATCCTGCTTGCATTATCCGAACTGAAACAGCTTTCTGCCACTGTAAAAACAAATTTCTGAAAAATAATCTTCAGATTGATCGGCTGAATATCTGAATTAGAAAATTTTAACCTCTGAATATAATAATGACACCCACTGGTTGCTTTTTCTTCGTCTCCAACTTTAATAAAATTAACGATATGTGTGAAATCTTCATATTTCAATTTGTCTTTTGTCGGCAAAATTGTTTTTGCTTCATAATCAATCACAGAATTACCGCCAATAAAGAATCGATTCATCAATGCCTTTTTGGCACTCTCCGCAGAATCATTCAGCTTATAAATTGAATCACACACTTTCCCCATGCCTACACTGATACTGACTCCCAAAACACGATTCACCAGTTTCCGCAGAGATTCCGCGATTTCACCAATTTTTGTTCTAGTATTTTCAGTTTCTTTCGTGCCAATCACACACATCAAAAGTTCGGAATCTATTTTTACACAATAACTGGTTCCGAAATTTTCGCAGAGATCAATCAGTATATTCTCAACCACAAACTGACTCAGCGAAACATCTTCATCTTCTACAAAATTGTCAAACACAATGCCAAGGCATACATAATTGCCAAGCGAATCATCAATTCCACTTCTGGCAATGTCTTCAGAAGATACCTCATCAAATCCTGTTGCCGCCCCACAGATAAGTTTACGGAGATTTTCTTCTCTTAACAATACACGGCTCTTCCTGTCCAAAGACTGATTTTCTCTCGCCTTTGTCACAAGACTGCGTTCCTTATCAAGTTCTCTACAACATTGTTTTACTTTTTCCAGCAGTTCACTGTCCTCTACAGGTTTCAGGATATAGTCTGAAACACCCTCCTGAATAGCCTTTCTTGCATAACCGAAATCACTGTATCCACTAATTATGATGCATTTTATGGAACGTTGCTGTTTTCGAACTTCTTCTATAAGTTCTAGCCCGTCAATCTCCGGCATACGGATATCCGTGATCAGAACATCTATCTCCTGTCCGGATATTTTCTCATATGCTTCTCTGCCATTCATGGACCTGCCAACCACTTCCGCGCCAATACTTCGCCAGTCAATGGTCGTTACCAGTCTTTCCAGAATCCAGCTCTCGTCATCTGCTATAAAAACCCTGTACACTTTATCCCTCTCCCTTTTCCTTCACTTAAACCTACTTTAGATTATAGCAGACTTTTTCTATTTAAACAAAGAAAAAGCCCGCCCTGATATCTGATATCAGAGCAGGCAGCATTGCTTTTCACAACAATTTATCCCAGGATTTCTCTTACCTTTTTTTCCATTAATTCAGCCATGGCTGCATGTCCCTTTGCTGAATAATGGATTCCGTCAAGTTCATTTGTCTCTATTGCACTTCCCGGATTAAGATACTCTATCTGATACCGATTTGCAACTTCTTCATAATAATGTGCCAGTGCCTGACTTCTCTCTTCCACATCAAAGAACATGTGATCCAGATCATCCCGTCCCACACTATGAATTGGAACAGGTGTCACCAGCAGAACCTTTGGTGGCTGGTAGTCTATTCCTGCATCAGATTTTAACAGCACTTTAACCAGATTTTCAACAGACGCTCCAATATCAAAAGGAGTTAATGAAAATCTTGTTTTAAGATCATTAGTACCCAGCATAAGAATCACCAGATCGACCGGCTTATGGCTGTCAAGACAAGGCAGCAGATATTTTTTGCCATTTTTATGTTCCTCAATCGGATCATCCCACAGCGTTGTTCTTCCTGAAAGTCCTTCTTCTATTACATAATAATCCTCACCCAGCTTTTTCTGCAAAATTCCTGTCCATCTTACATCTCTTGGATAACGGTCCGGACTGTCCGGCATGAGTCCATATGTATTCGAATCCCCATAACATAAAATTGATTTCATCCTCAGTTCCTCCACTTTTAGAAATACCATTTTTTATATTATAGCAAATTCATATTTCACGGAACAGGGGGACAAAATATGGTTTATGTATTGTTTTTATACTGCTGTTATAAATTTATCCTCTTTTTTCTAGGAATAACTGAATTCCTTCTGTCACAGCCTGGTGATCCTGCAAATGCGGCAATCCCGATACACATATTGCACCTATTACGCATCCATTTTTCAATCGCAGTGGAAATCCGCCTCCACATGCAGCATAGTTTTCAGCATCTAATATCCAGTCCTTTTTCAACTCCTCTCCATTTCTCTCCAGTTCAAGAAAAGCTCTCAATGTACACATTTCTCTCATGTAAACCATATTTGCTTTTCTTTCGAGCCATAATTCATGAAAAGCTCCTGTACCATCGGGATAACAGGAAAACACTGTTTTTTCATTGATTTTTATCAAAATTGCCAATGGACCCGCAAATTTTTTATTATTTTCATATAATGTCCATCCTAACCGAATCATATCTTCCTGCGTCACACTTTCAAATACCAGTTCTTTTTCCTGCTGCAGACATTTTTCATACAATTCATTCATATTTTAATGCTCCTATTATAGATACACTGCTTTCTTTTCTTTTGATGATTTATAAAGTGCATCAATAATTTTTACTGTTTCAAATGCATCCTCAAATGATGTACTGACTGTTAATCCTTCTTCGATTGCTTTTGAAAATTCTTCAATCTGTCTTCCATAGATATTTTCTCTTTCATAATCTACTTTCTGCCCCAGGCCATCTTCTTTTCGTTTCTGATTACTGTCATAACCCTCTGTTGCACATTGATTCAGATAAACTTCTCCCTGTCCGTCCTGGCCAATTGTTCCTGACGCAAGAAGGCTTCCTTTTGTTCCGTATATTTCGAGCATTCCTTTGGCCGCTTCATCCGGGATATTAAAATGTACATCAATATAGCAGGTCGCTCCTTTTTTCATATGAAGAATACAGTCTGCCGAGTCGTCTACTTCATATGAAAAAGTTCTTGTTCCAATATCTCCGAACACCCACTCTACATGATCATCCAGAAGATATTTCAGGATATCAATACAGTGTGTTCCCATATCTACCAGCGCACCGCCGCCCGCAGTCGCCTTTTTCTGTCTCCAGTTTCCTTCCATATCCGGAAACCAACAATTCAACTGTGCACGACAACTCACAATATCTCCAATCACACCTGATTCAATCAATTTCTTCATTTTACGATGTGCCGGATGATGCTTCATAACCATCGCCACACCAGCTGTCTGTCCTTTTTTTAATGCAGTCTGCACAATCTCTCTGGCATCCTCTTCATTCATTGCAAGTGGTTTCTCAAGAAGAAGGCTTTTTCCCGCATGCAGTACCTCCAGAGCCTGTTTCTTATGAAAACATACTGGGCTCGCAACATAAACAGCCTCTATCTGCGGATTGTTCAAAAGATCCTGTTCTTCTGTATAAGTATCAGCAATTTTATACTCTTCTGAAATTTCATCCAAAGCTTTCTGATTTTTATCCATAATTCCTGTTATCACTGCATTCGGGACATCTTTCATTGCCGGAAGTGTTCTTCTGCGTGCAATACCACCTGCCGCAATAATTCCCCAGTTAACTTTTCTACCCATAATGTCATCCTCCTCTGTTATTTAACAGCAAAAGTATCCTGAGAATTCACACGAAATCCCCAGGATACTTAAGTCAGGTTTTTTCTGTATTATTCTTCGCTCTGATATTCACTTACATTATCTTTTGTGCAAAGATTCAGTTTAATGTTTACGAGCGGCTCTACATCTTTTCCATCAAAGTAATCGGAAATTACCTGATATGTAGAAGATACAAGTTCGCTTGGAGATACAACTACAGTGCCTTTATAGTTTGTGTCATCTGCTGCAAGTGTATCAAATGCTTCTGCTCCATATCCACCCATAGAATATACTTCTGTAGTATCATTACCAAGGGCCTGAAGAGCTGACATCGCACCAAATCCACCATTATCCTGTCCTGCTACGACATAATCAATGTCTTCCTTGATGTTTGTGATGATGTTAGAAGCTTTTTCTCTGTTGCCTTCATAATCCTGCTCAGATACATAGTTGATATCCAGATCTTCCAGTGCATCCTTAACACCTTCGATTCGTTTCTGGATAGAAACCGGTGAAGACATGGTAAGAACTGCTACGTTTGCTTTTCCGTCTTTTTCGTCTTTGATTTTATCATGAAGATATTTTCCAATAATCTGTCCAGTCTCATAGCTATCCCATGTTACATAAGAAACAATATCTTCGTAATCAGCATTATTATCGAAGAACACAATCGGTATTCCTGCATCTGTTGCTTTCTGAAGTACAGGAACGAGGCCATCAGCATTTGCAGGGTCAACTGCGATCAGATCATATTCCTGTGCAATATAGTTCTCGATCTGTTTAGTCTGTGTCTCAGCATCCAGGTTACCATCCTGAATGTTTACATCAACACCGAGGTCTTTGGCCTGTTTTTCAAACTCATCTGCTACTGCTGCACACCACTCATCACCTTTGTATACAAGACAAACACCGATTCTTTTGCCCTCAAGATCTGATGCTTCTTTATCATCTGCCGATACAATGTTTGCTGAAGAAACCAGTCCTGTTACCATAATTCCTGCCATTGCCAAAACCATAAGTCTTTTCTTCATTTGAGTGTCCTCCTTTTTCTTTTCCTTTCGTTTACGCATTTTAATTATCATAAAATCATGTACAATATGACATAATTTTCTGCTGTGACAATTCTTCTCTTTCGAGCTTTCCAACCATACGACGTTCATGCATAATGATCACATTATCACACATACCGATGATTTCCGGCATCTCAGAAGAAATCATAATCACGCCTTTACCTTTCTTTACAAGTTCCGTCATCAGTCCGTATATTTCTGATTTTGCGCCTACATCAATTCCTCGTGTAGGTTCATCCAGAATGATCACATCACAGTCTTCCATCAGCCATTTTGCAATAACAACTTTCTGCTGGTTTCCACCGCTTAAGTACTGTACCTCTGTGTCGATTCCAGGTGTTGCAATTCTCAGTTTCTTTACATATTCTCCGGCATACTCTTTAACCTTCGAATTTCTGATCACGCCTCCTTCGATGACTTTATCCATACTTACCATACAAATATTTTCTTTTACAGAAAACATCTGTACGAGTCCCTGTTCTTTCCGGCTCTCCGGAACCAGACCAAAACCTCTCTGTATTGCTTCTTTAAAATTCTTATTTACTATTTTTTCACCTTTATAGGTGATCGTTCCTTCTGTAATATGTTCGATTCCGAGAATTGCCTTTACAAGCTCTGTACGGCCGGCACCAACCAACCCGGAGATACCAAGGATTTCCCCTTTGTGTAATGTAAAATCAACTCCACCAAAAACGCCCTGCTGACCAAGTCCTTCTACCTGGAGGAGTGGTTCTCCCAGTTCAATGATTTCCTTCGGATATTCCATACCCATTTCACGACCAACCATCATATTAATCAATGACTGTCTTGTAACAGCCTCTATCGGAAGTGTATCGATATGCTTACCATCTCGGAGTACAGTAACATCCTGACAAATCTGAAAAATCTCATCGAACTTATGTGAAATATATAAAATCGTAACACCACTTTTCACCAGGCGATCAATAACATCAAACAGAATATCCAGTTCCCTATCTGTCAGTACTGCAGATGGCTCATCCATAATCAACACCTGGCAGTTATGATTCATTGCCTTACAGATTTCAACAATCTGTTTCTGTGCAACGGAAAGTGTGTCTACAAGAGCATTTTCATCTAATTCCACATGCAGACTCTGAAGCATTTCTCTGGCTTTTTTACGCATTCCCTTCCAATCCACCAGTTTACCTTTATACATCAGATTCCCAAGGAACATATTTTCTGTAACAGACAGTGTTTCTGCCAGTTTCAATTCCTGGTGAACAACACTGATTCCCATCTGCTGGGATTCATTCGGATTCTTCGGATGAAATGACTGACCATTAAAAAACACTTCTCCCTGAAAATGTGTATTGATTCCTGCAAGAACTTTGATCAGAGTTGATTTTCCGGCGCCATTTTCACCAACCAGTGCATGAATTCTTCCTCTCCTTACCGAAAAGGAAACATCGTCAAGTGCTTTTACTCCCGGGAATTCTTGCGTAATATGATTAAGCTGAAAAATAATATCGCTTTTTTCCATATCCACCGCTCCCTTCTAATGAGTTTTCCTGTTACGGAAAGCATCCAGTCCAATTGCTGCGATCAGTACAACTCCTTTTAATACATCCTGCCAGAACGGATCTACATTCAGCATAGTCATTCCATTGAAGAATGTTGTCAGGAAAATAGATCCAAACAATGCTCCAATCAATTTTCCTTTACCACCTGTAAGACTGATTCCACCAATAGATGCACCAATATAAGCATCAAATTCATAAAGGTTACCATTTGTAATAGCTGCAGAATTTAACCTGCTGGTCAGTACCACACCGGAAATTGCACAGAGCAGACCAGAGATAACATATACCCAAAACTGTACTGCTTTTGTGTTAATTCCTGCATAAAATGCAGCTTCTCTTCCACCGCCGATTGCATATACATTTCGTCCAAAACGAGTCTTTTCCATAATAAATGCAAATACAATGAAAAGAACCAACATCAAAAGAATCGGTACCGGTACGATTCCAATATATCCGTTTCCAAGGAAAGAAATGGATTTTGGAAGATTTCCGATTGGTGTAGCATTCGTGATAATCTTTGCTGCACCACGGCAAATATACTGAAGACCAAGTGTTGCGATAAATGCAGGAATGTTCCAGTATGCTACCAGAAATCCATTCGCTGCTCCTGCTACACATCCAATTACTACTGCCAGTAAAATAGCTGCTACAGGATTCCAATTCTGAAATTTCATCATGTATGCAAATACGCATCCTGTAAGACATACCTGATAGCCGAGAGACAGGTCAACCTGACCAGTTATGATCAACATTCCCTGGCCAATTGCCACAATCGCTACGGTTGCTGTCTGCAGAAAAATATTCATAACATTACTCATCTTCAGAAAGTAAGGTGATGCAAAAGAAAATACTATGAAAATAATGATCACTGCCACAAGAGACATATAATCTTTAGAAAATGTCTTTAACTTTGCCGAAAATCCTCGTTCCATTTCTTTTCCCCCTTTGCATTAATTACATTCTGCAACCAGCGGACCTGCCAGCTCTTCCAGGAAGAATAATGTTCCAGGAATTGTCGGAACAAAGCTGGAAGTAATATGTCTATCCGGTCCATAACGAAGTGTCATCCACAGAGACATTCCCTGCCACTGCATTCCTCTCGAAAGTGCCCCGTCTGCACCTCCGATCATACGGTCTGACTGTAAAAACAATCCAGGCCCAATTGTATTTGCAGTGCACGGTACTAGAGGAATGCGGCTCTTAAAACTGGTAATCGCATTCTGTTCAATTGTCATCGGATGGAGTTTCATTCCTTTACGATATGGCTGTTTCTTCCATTCTTCATCTGTATCAAATTCAGCTCCCATCATTGGTTCCCAGAAAGCGATATGACACATACGTCCAATTCCATATACTGTAACAAGTCTTGCACCATCTTTTTTCAGAGCAGCGATTTTATCCGGGTATGTAGGAAGATTATCTTTTGTTGCAAAATTTCTTTGTTCTCTTGGAACTGTAAGTTCACCTAGTGGATTATAAAATGCTTGTTCCATTGCATACTGAAATGATGCCGGATTGGACGGATCCAATGTGTTGCCTTCTCCATCAGCCCATTCATCCATATTAAAACAGGTTACATGTTTGCAGGAAACATTCCATTTTTTCAGGAAATAAACTACCCATTCATACATTCCCATCGGTCCGACCGGAAGAATCAGAGCAAGTTTTTGATCTGTATCTCTGGCTGTTTTAATTTCCAGAGCAATTTCATGTCCGAGCTTTACATTAAACTCTTCTATAGTTTTACAGGATACCGGATGGAAATCATCGTTCCAAAAATCCTGTTTTTCTGTAATTTCTTCCGGTGCATGGCTACAACATTCATCTATTTTAGCCATATCCCAGCCCTTTGGATAAAACCCTTCTAGAAGAGAACCCTTTACGGTTGAATTAAAATCAATACTCATTTGTAGCTTCCTCCTTTTTCTCAACTTTGCATTTCATTCACAATACTAATATCTGTTTATGGTAGCAGATGCTTTGTTGTCATTCGTGGATAAACGGTACATGGTCTGAATCCTTCCGCATAAGTTACACCACTCTGATATCCTCTGTATCTTGAACAGGTTCGGATCATATCTATAAAATCGATGTGATCATGTTCCAGCATCCATTTGATCTGGGACTCGTGTTTCTTCAGTGCTTCCAGTTTTGTTTCAATCTGATTTGTAATGTCTACATAATGCGTCGGAATGAAATTGACGCCGCCCAGCGTATCCATAAAATAGATTGGAACAAACTCATCATAAGCTGCAAAATTAACAGATTTATGTGCCAGTGATGATACAAAACTGCCATTAAATGCAATTCTGCTGGTTTCGACATGATCCTGCATGTAATCTTCATCATTATGTGTGATGATCACGTCCGGCCTTACCTCACGAACCACATCAGCCATCGCATCTACTACATCATTGTCAAAACGTGTCACCGTTACATCCCCAACATCCAGGTTAAAAACTTTCTTTGCTCCGATAATCTTTCCTGCCGCCTCTGATTCTCTGGTTCGGATCTCTCGCAATGGCTCCGGCAGAATCTCCACATGTCCCATATTACCGTTTGCCACATGGCACATATAAACATCTGCCCCTTCTTCTACATATTTTCTGAGAGTTCCACCACAGGCAATTTCCAGATCATCCGGATGACATCCAATTGCCAGAACTTTCATTACTCTTCCCCTCCTCTCCGGAATTTTGTTTGTCATTTATTTTTAAATCATTTTTAATAATGTCAATATAGCACGGTTGCAAATCTAAGTCAACATATTTTTTAAATCATTTTTACAATTAGTAATTGTGCTTCTTTACACGGTTTATTTATGTGCAGAATACACATATTTTTTTATTATAAATCTTTTTTATTTTTATACACATATACCATTTACGAAAATCTTTTTTTCATATATAATAGAAGAAAGCGAAATGATTTGAAGCGTTTGTATCCTTATAAACGTTTCAGGAAGGAGGCTTTATGAATAATTCTGGTCTGAATATGGAAATCGTCAAAGACCATAACCGGGCACTGATCATACAATTAATATGCACAAATAACGGAGTCACCCGTCAGGATCTGACCGAAGCTACCAACCTGACTCCCATGACTCTGACTAACATCACATCTGAACTTATTAAAAATAATTTAATATGTGAAATAGATGCCAAAAACACAGGCAAAGGGCGTACCCCAAAACTACTTTATCCTGCACCTAATTCACCTGTCGCAGCAGGTATTTTTATTTCCAAAACCTGTATGTATGGAATTATTACAGATTTGTCCTTAAATATTATCATTACTAAAAAAGTTCCTTTTGCCCGACAGGAAACTTCCGATACAATAACAACAAAGCTCCTCACACTGGCCGATTATCTAACCAGTTATACTGACCGCCCGCTTCTTGGACTTGGTGTTTCAACTGTAGGTGTTGTTGATACAATAAATGGACGAATCACCTATATCACTGATTTTTTTAATATACATGAATTGGAAATTAAATCTGTATTAGAACGGCATGTAGATATTCCTGTTTTTGTAAAAAATGATATGCAATCCGCAGCACTCTGCGAAATGTATTTTGGCCTTGGCAAAGTGAAAGACCATTTTATTTATCTTGGCCTGACTATCGGTGTCGGTGCTTCTATTGTTGCCAACCAACAGTTACTAAACAACATGACCGGTTCCTGCGGCGAACTCGGACATATGACCATCAATTATAAGGACGGCGAACAATGCCAATGTGGAAGCCGCGGTTGTCTGGAGCTCACAGCCAGTGTTCCCAAAATCATCGAACATATCAATCAGGCGTGTAACACTGATTTTTCAGATTTTCGTGAAGCTCTTGCTTTTTGCGATAATAATGACACTGCCCGAGCTATCCTTATGGATGTTTCAGATCAGTTGGCTTATGCACTGAATAATCTTATCAATATTGTTGATATAAGCACTATCATTCTTGGTCACTCAGCAATCTATCTACCAGATTATGTTCTTGACTCTATAGAAAAACGTTTAAATCGAATCAGCCTTTTTCGCTATAACAGAACGATCAAGATCTTCAAATCACGTTTTGAAGATAATGGGCCTCTTCTCGGGTCAGCCTGCAATGTTTTAGATCAACTTTTTAGTGGAATGTTGAGTCAGTAACTTAAAGCAAACTACACAAAAAAGTGCCACAGAGTCAATTTTAGCCCTGTGACACTTTTTAATATTTCTTATTATAGTATCTAATATGCGTTTATTTCACCGAATATTTCTTATAAAGTTCTTTTACTTCTTCTACGTTTCGAAGTCCGCTCACGGAATCTTCCGCTGACAGATTCGCAGCTGCAGAGGAAGCACCGATCTTAAGCGCCTCCTGTACAGGAAGTTTGCGGTATATTGAATAAAGAATTCCGGCACAGAAAGCATCTCCCGCACCGACAGCACCGACAATGTATCCTTTTGGAAGTTTAAGGGAAGGTTCTTCATAATATTTGTCGGTACTGTCTATTGCACAGCCAATTTCAGGAGCATGGATCACGCAGCATTTTCCAACTCCCATAGACATGATCCTGCGGCAGATTGCCTCCAGTGCACCGGGAATCAGTTTGCCCTTTTTATCTCTCGGGCGGATTCCCGCGATCATTCCACTTTCTATTTCATTTACGATCAGATAATCTACATATTTCAATGACGGCACTACAAGTTTCTGCATTTCTTCCTGGTCTTTCAGGCTGGCCACATCCATAGCTGTCTCAATGCCTTTTTGCTTCATATCATAAAAACATTTTGCAAGTTTGGTTCCGAATTTTTCATCCGGTTGATTCAGCGCATCCAGAAGTCCTCCATAACCAAGCAAAACAAGCTCTGCATCCAGTTTATCTAAACTGAGTGTATCCTCATCAAAAGAACCGCATGCACCTCTGTGATAAAAAAAAGTTCTCTCGCCGGTTTCTTTGACTGTCATAACGTCCGAAAAAGAAGTCTCCTGTTTTTCACTTGTTTTTATCAGAGAAGTATTAATTCCGTATCCCTGCAATTTTTCTTTCAGGAACAGTCCCTTATCATCATTTCCGACCAGTCCGATACTTTTTACTTCAATCGATGGGTCCAGTTTTTTTACACCGACGGCTGTATTAGATACACACCCGCCAATCCCGTAAGAAACATCTGCCACATCCGCAAGCATTCCCTTTTCAGGATAGTGGCTGATCATTTTGATCACATCTGCTACCAGTGATCCTGCTACTGCTACTCCCGCCATAATAGTCCTCCTGAAACATTATCTGTTTTTGAAAACATTCATCTTCTTGATTGCAGCCTCTTTCACCGCTTCAACCATTTTCGGCTGCATATCAGTCAGGATTCTTGCACCGTCATTGTAAGAATCATAAGCTGCCTTGGCAGCTGCTGTAACAATATCTGTAAAGATATTAACTTTGCTGATGCCTTCCTGGATTGCTCTGTGGAAGTCGTCATCTGTCAGTCCGGAACCTCCGTGAAGTACCAGACCACAATCAACAAGATCTGCGATCTGATGGATTCTTTCAAAATCAAGTTTAGGAGGAAGTTTGTATGCGCCATGTGCAGTTCCTACTGCGATTGCAAGTGCATCCACACCTGTTGCTGTTACAAAATCCAATGCCTGCTGCGGATCTGTATAAAGAGCTGAAGGATCAGATCTCTCACTTTCATCAAATATGACATGTCCCAGTTCTGCCTCAATTGTAGCACCATAAGAATGAGCGATTTCTGTCATTTCTTTAATTTTCTGCTTATTTACATCATACGGATCTGTAGAGCAGTCATACATAATTGACGTAAATCCTGCTTCCAGTGCAGCTTTACAACATTCCGGAGTCAGACCGTGATCCAGATGTACAACAACTGGAACGGATGCTCTTTTTGCCATCGGAATAAGCATATCTGCCGTTTCCTGAAGTGTTTCTACATTTAAAAGCACCTCTGCTGTACCAATGATAACCGGTGACTGTGTTTCTTCTGCTGCTTCCAGAACACCTTTTGCCAATTCCAGACTACATACATTAAAAAGTCCTACTCCATAATGATTTTCTCTTGCCGGCTTTAAAACATCGTTTAAATTTACTAACATAAATAATCCTCCTTTGATCTTCAATAGTTCTTTTAATGAACTATTATCTTTTAAACTTACTCACCGAAATATATCGGTGAGTTTATTAGTTCATTTGTTGTACTATTACGGTAACACACTTAGTTTATATATTCAAGTATTTTAGATTAATTCTTTTCTTTTTAGAACTATTGCTGGTTTCTACCGTCCATTTTTGTATATTTTACAAAGAAAAATTTACATAAAAAACTGTAATTCCCCTTTAAAAATACTGTTTACTACCAAAGCTGCCGCACCAACCAGCTGTGCCTGCTTGCCGAAATAAGCCTTCTTGACCGGAATATTCCATCCATCCTGTGCGATCTTACGGTCATTGATCAACATTTCCAGTTTCTTTACGTAATCCTCCGGCCAATCTATTCCATCATATCCAAGTACGATCATCTCCGGCTGGAGCATATTGATAATGCTTACCAGCCCTGCACTGATATCCTGAATCATTTCTTCCAGAATATCCTCAACTTCCGGTCTGTCATGAATCTTAAAGTAATCCGCATATGACAGATCCAGCCCGGTTATTTTTTTCAGTTTTTCTCTGACCACATAACTGCTCGCATACATTTCCAGACAGCCTCTGTTTCCGCAGGAACACTGCAGCCCTTTACAGTTAATGCTGACATGACCAAGTTCTGTTTCAAATCCTCTGTGACTGTGAAAAACCTCTCCTCCACATACAAAACCGGAACCAATACCATTGGATACAGCAAGAAGAAGGAAATCCTGTTCCGCCTTACCGATTCCAAACAGTTTTTCTGCCAGCGCTGCACAGTTGTTATCATGATCAAAATAAACCGGAAGATTATATTTCTTCTGGATTGCTTCTTTGATCGGAACATGCTTAACTCCATAAAATCGCGGTGGATTCAGAATAATTCCGTTGCAGATATCTACCGGGCCGATAGAAGCAATGCCAATTCCCAGAATATTTTTCTCCTCTTCCATCATCCGGTCAACCAGTTCAAAAGCATTCTGAATCAGAATATCCCCTGTCAGCTCGCCAAATTCTATGGTTTCTGTGCGGAATACCTGCATGTCCAGACTGCAGAGCACAGCCTGGATATTTGTTCTGAAAACAAGAATTCCTATGATCTTCGGGGCCTGATCAGCAACTTTGAGAATGATCGGATTTCTGCCGCAGACTTCTGTAAGCTCTTCCTCACATTCCTTTACAATCCCCTTCTCCATGAACTCTGCCACAATATTGGTCACTGTGGTTTTGGCAAGGCCAGTCCTCCTCGAAAGTTCAATTCTCGTATTACAGGTTCCCGTAGCGATCAACTGAAAGATCAGTCCTCTGTTGAACTGTTTGGATGTTATGCTGTTCTTGCCATTTCCTTTTTTCATGTTTACCTGCATGATCATTTTTCCCTTCAAATCATGATATGATGCCAGGGCAAGATCCCCGGCCATTAAATACATGGAATACTATTTTTCTTTGATCGTAATACTCCATGTATTGGTATATTCCTGTCCACTTTCAAGTGAAAGCAGATCTGCCTGTTTTTCCAGATCCTCGACTACATTTTTGCGTGAAGGAAGCGAACTCCACGGCTCAATGCAGACATAATCTACTTCTACATGTGGCCAGTGCCAGATTCCAAGATAATCCATATCCGGAAATGCAACTGTGATCTTTTTGCTGCCTTTTGCACTTTCAAGTGTTACTTCCCTCGGCATTTCTTTCAACACAATTGCATCATCATCGAACAGATTATGCTTCAGGTTCAGATAACGGCCTTCTTCCAATGCAAAAGCCTCATCCTCCTCCAGTACAAAACAGTCCTCTGAAAAAAGAATTCTGCGTGGTTTTGGATCTTCACCAAAATCAATCCTGTAATCCTCGAATTTCAGATTCTTCTCAATCGGGATCTGGAATCCCGGATGTCCGCCGATACCGAAATACATCTTCTTATCATCGGTATTCTTTACCCGATATGTAATTGTGATTTTTTCTCCTTCAAGTTTCCATATGATATCAAGTGCAAACTCAAAAGGATACTGCTTTCTTGTTTCCGGTGAGCTTACAAGACGCAGCGTCAGGGAATCTGCTTTCTGCTCAACAAGCTCCATCTCATCATACGGAAGAAATCCGTGAATATCCATATGATAAACGGTATCCTGGTATTTATAGCTTTTTTCTGTCATTCGACCGATATAGGGAAATAGATTCGGTCCTCTGTCTGTCCATGTTGCAGCGTCTCCCTGCCACAGGTATTCCTGTCCTTCTGCATCTTTGATAGACTGAAATTCTCCCCCCTTGGAAGAAATCACCAGTGTAAATTTCTCATTGCTGATCGTATAGTTCATGTCTTCACCCTCCTTGTGTTTTCTCATTATAGCACGTCAAACTTTCAGTTTCTATCTTTTTATAACAATCACCCTTTTATAGTCTGTCTTTTTACCACATTTTATCTTTTTATTGCAATTCCATTCTCATTCTTTTATAATAAGAATTAGATTGTTTTACAGACAAATTGAAAAGAAACGAGGAATCCATATGAGCGAAAAAACTGTCGTTGTTGCTCTTGGTCACAAAGCCCTGGGCGCAACTCTTCCAGAACAGAAACAGGCTACCAAGGCCGCTGCAAAAGCCATTGCAGATCTTGTAGAGGATGGTGCACACGTTGTCATCTCCCACAGCAACGGGCCTCAGGTCGGCATGATCCATACAGCCATGAACGAATTCGGTAAGGCACATCCTGATTATACCTTTGCGCCAATGTCTGTATGTTCTGCCATGAGTCAGGGATATATCGGCTATGATCTTCAGAATGCAATCCGTGCAGAGCTGATCTCCAGAGGAATCTACAAACCGGTTGCAACGATTCTCACCCAGGTTGTGATCGATCCTTATGATGAAGCTTTCGGGGAACCGGAGAAAGTCATTGGACGTATTCTTACTTCTGAAGAGGCAGAAGCAGAAGAAGACAAAGGAAACTTTGTTACAGAAGTTGGAAATGGCGAATATCGCAGAATCCTTGCAGCTCCGAAGCCACAGAAAATCGTGGAACTTGAAACGATCCGTACTCTTGCAGATGCAGGACAGGTAGTGATCGCAGCCGGCGGCGGTGGAATCCCGGTCATGGAACAGGGAATCGATCTCCATGGTGCAAGTGCTATCATTGAAAAAGACTTTGCAAGTGAACTTCTCGCAGAGGAATTAAATGCAGATACGCTTCTGATCCTTACCAGTGTTGAGAAAGTCAGCCTGAATAAAGATACCGACAAAGAAACTCTTCTGGACACTGTTTCTGTAGCTGATGCCCGCAAATACATCGATGAGAATCAGTTTACAGCAGGCTCCATGCTTCCGAAGATCGAAGCTGCGGTCGCATTTGCAGAAAAAGGCAATGGACATCGCACCATCATCACAGATATTGCTCATGCAAAAGATGGCTACAAAGAAAAGACCGGTACTATCATTAAATAATTGGAGCATTCTTAAATGGAAATAAAAAACAGAACTTTATCGAATTTTGCAGAACTGGTACGAACCGGAGAATGCAAGAAATTCAGAGGCCGTCTGAAGGTCGGTGTGGATCTCGGTACTGCCAATACGGTCCTTGCGGTTGTTGACAGCACAAACAGACCGATTGCAGGTGTCTCCGCACCTTCTCATGCAATTCGTGACGGTGTGATCGTAAACTATTATGAATCCGTTCAGCTTGTCACAAAGCTGAAAGCAGAGCTCGAGGAAAAACTTGGCACTGAGCTCCCTTATGCTGCCGCCGCCATCCCTCCGGGAGTTTCAGAAGGCAGTGTCAAAAGCATCGGCTATGTACTGGAAGGTGCCGGATTCGAAGTGATGAATATCGTAGATGAGCCGACTGCTGCCGCTGCTGTCCTCAAAATCACAGATGGTGCAGTTGTTGATGTCGGTGGTGGAACAACCGGTATCAGCATCCTCAAAGATGGCAAAGTCATCTACACCGATGATGAAGCAACTGGTGGAAGTCATATGACCATGACAGTTGCCGGGCATTATAAGATTCCTTACGAAGAGGCAGAAGTTCTAAAGACTACTCCTGAGAAAGAGGATGAAATCTTCCCGGTCGTCAAGGCTACCATAGAGAAAATGGCAACCATCACTGAGAAATTTCTCAATGGTTATCAGGTGCCTGCAGTTTATGTTGTAGGTGGCTCCGCAAGCTTCAGGGAATTCACAAATGTATTCGAGAAGAAGCTGAAATTACCGGTATATCGTCCGGTTCATCCACTTCTTGTAACTCCACTCGGAATCGCATATAATTGCGAATTGCCGCCAGTTACACCAAAGAAAAAATAAAAATTCTGCAAAAAATTGCCGGTACACTGATGTACCGGCTGTTTTATTATTTTTCTGATTTACATTGATTTACGTTCTGCAATCTCTGCCATCTTGGCTTCGTTCAGTCGTGTATCACCATGGACACGGCTGTAAGAAAGATATCCATTCATTCGGTCAATCTTGGTCAGGTTACGCGAACCGCATACCGGACACACATCCATCTCCAGTTCCTGGTGACCGCAGTCATCACAGTATGCCAGAGAAAGATTGACACCTTCATAATATCCCAGATCCATTGCTCTGCGGATCAGAGTACGGATGGCTTCTTTATTATAGCCAATCGGATAACGTACATACTGGATCTTACCACCATTACAGAGTTCCCAGAATCGTCCCTCTAGATCTTGTTTCTCAATCGGAGTTACATCCTCTGTTACATGGCAGTGGAAGCTGTTGCTGACATACGGTCTGTCAGAAACGCCCTCAACAATTCCGTACATCTTACGGAACTGTTCTACCTGCAGACCGCAGAGACTCTCTGCCGGTGTACCGTAGATTGCATACAGATATCCATCTTCCTGCTTAAACTGGTTTACTTTATCATTGATGTATTTCAAAACTTCCAGGGCAAACTGTCCGTCTTCACGGATTGACTTACCATTATAAAGCTCCTGCAGTTCATTCAGTGCTGTAATACCAAAAGAAGCTGTCATCGGCTTCAGAAGCTTGCCGATCTTTTCATTTGGTTTCAGATGACCGCCATAGAAACCGCCTTCGCAGTATGCCAGTGGGTTCGTGGAAGCACGCATCTGTCCCAGGTATTCATAAGTACGGATATGCAGATTACGGATCATCTGCAGATAGAAATCCAGGACCTCATAGAAATCTCTGCTCTCGGCTCTTGCTTTCGCCAGAATCATTGGAAGATGAAGGCTGACTGCACCGATATTGAAACGTCCGACAAATACCGGTGTATCTTTATCATCTGCCGGATACATACCGCCGCGTTCATACCACGGACTTAAGAATGCACGGCACCCCATTGGGCTGATAACTTTGCCATACTGTTTATACATGCTGGCGATATAACCCTTGCCTGTCAGAGACAACCAGTCCGGATACATCGTCTTTGCTGAACAATCCACACCGGCTTCAAAAATATCTTCACATGGTTTTCCAGGTCCATGAAGATTTTCATCATAAAGAAATACGATCTTCGGGAACAGTACCGGTTTCTTGTGGCCCTTCTTACCCTGACCACCTTTGTGTACCTCCAGAAGAGAAATATTACACATCTTCTCAAACTGTCCGGTTCCAAGTCCCAATGTAACTGTAACGAACGGATAATCTCCACGGGAAGAACCTACTGTATTGAGTTTGTACTCAATTCCCTGCCATCCCTGGTCAAAATCACGTCTTACTTTATCCAACGCATATTCGATTGCTTTTTCTTCTCTGCCGTTCCAGTTCTCATCCGCATATTTCAGAAATTCACTGATATATTTATCATAACTCTTCTGAGCATATGGTCCAAGGATCTTGTCAACTTCCGGTACAGTAAAACCGCCATACTGCTGTGCCGCAGTACTCAGGATAATATCTCCCATAACATCAAATGCAGTATCCAGTGTCTTCGGCTCATTGTACCAGACATTACCCATCTCAAATCCGCCTTTTAATACGGAGCCAACGTCAAACAGACAACAGTTCATCGTATCCAGACGTGCTGACTGGTCATGAATATAGATATATCCATCTTTACATGCCTGCAGCTCGTTGCGGTTCATAAAAAACTTACGATACAGTTCCTTATTCAGTTCATTGAAGATCAGGCTTCGTTTCGTAGCAACCAGTGCACTGTCGGTATTTGCATTGCTCTTGTCCCCGATGTAACGGATTGCCTGGCTCTTTGTATATACGTCGTCCATCATGTGGATAAAATCAAGTTTATAATTACGATAATCACGATAGCTCTTGGCAACTGCCGGATTCACACGCTCCAGAGCTCCCTCAACGATATTATGCATCTCCTGGATCTCAATCTCATTTTTTCCAAGAGAATCTGCATGCTCCTGTGCAAAACGACAGATAAAATCTTTTTCTTCCGGTGAAAATTTATAAAGGATTCGTGCGGCAGATTTGTTTACTGCTTTCACGATCTTCTGCGGATCAAATTCTTCTCTTGTTCCGTCTTTCTTAATTACATAAATCATACCTTGTCTCTCCTGTTTGCTACTGTTTGTAGGGTTTTTCACTGTTTGCGTCGTCCTGAGTGACGACACTTCCCCTATCGCATTCTCCCCATATATTGTGTTGCATATGAGAGTATAACACAATATCATGTGAAATAAAAGGGGGAATTTCATTTTTTATTGTCTGAAATCTTCCCCCGAAAATCCATTATTAAACTAATATTTTTAATCTTCCCACTCCATCAGATAAACACTGTCAAAGTCACTCTCTTCGGATTCTACCTGAATCGTGTCACCTTCTTCAAATGTCAGAAACAGTGTATCCTCACCATCTTTGAGTGTATATTGTTCGTTATCTGCTTTCTTTCTGGTAACAGTAAGTGTCACTTCGGCGCTGGAAGTAAAAACGCCATATTTTCCTGCTTCAAACTGAACGCCAGCCTGTGCCGGTCCATATCCTGCACCGATCGAATAATCCTTGTATCCCTGCTCATCATCCCAGCTGTAAAAATATGTATCCGGATCTGTGGTCTCAGCGGTATCTGTCTGTATCTCACTGCTATTCTCAACCTCAGACTGAATTGCTTCTTTTATGACACCACCCAGATCTTCAGCCAGTGGTGCAACTGCTGCAAGAATAATAATAATCACCCAAAGTATCCCAAGTTTTGAATGCTTCTTAGTTTTTGCAGGCCGGATTTTTTCCCTGCCAGAGGATCTATTCTGATTGCCAGCAGCCTTTCCGGCACTTCCTTTCCCCAGGGATCCGACTCCGGCGCTCTGTGTCTGCATGATCTTACGGGCCTTATCTGATGCATGTCGATAGTGATCACTCCGGCTCTCATTCAGATGATACAGGATTTCATCATTGCGGTATGGCATACCACACTCTTTACATCGTCCATTTACAACCGTTCCGTCACATAACGGACATTTCATAGACAACACCCCCTTAGTTCAAATCATTTCTCCGATTTCACTTCAAATTGCTGTATTCATTATTGTATCCTTTTTATTGCAATCTTACAAGGTAAAAAAATTGCAATACAGACTTTTTCTTGCTATAATAGTTACATTAAATCTAGGAGGATTATTATGGAACAAATCAAGATTCCTGACGGGTATCATTCAGATCTGAATCTGCATGATACACAGGTTGCAATTAAAACTGTCAAAGACTTTTTCCAGCAGACACTTTCCCAGAAGCTGAATCTTCTCCGTGTTTCTGCTCCGATTTTTGTATCTCCATCTTCGGGTCTGAACGACAATCTTAACGGTGTAGAACGTCCGGTAAGCTTTGATATCAAAGGCCAGGATGAAAACGCTGAGATCGTACATTCTCTTGCCAAATGGAAACGCTATGCACTGAAGAAATACGGCTTTGCTCACGGCGAGGGACTTTATACGGATATGGTCGCAATCCGTCGCGATGAAGACCTGGACAACATCCATTCTGTATATGTTGATCAGTGGGACTGGGAAAAGATCATTTCCAAAGAAGAACGTACCATGGAAACTCTGATCAATACAGTCCGCTCTATCTACAGTGTACTCCGTAAAACAGAGAAATACATGGCTGTACAGTATGATTATATTGAAGAGATCCTGCCAAAAGAAATCGCCTTTGTTTCCACCCAGGAACTGGTAGACATGTATCCGGATCTGACCCCAAAGGAAAGAGAGTACAAGATCGTCAAAGAAAAAGGCGCTGTATTCCTTATGCAGGTTGGTAAGACTTTATCCAACGGAGAACGTCATGACGGACGTGCCCCGGACTACGATGACTGGGAACTCAACGGAGATATCCTCGTATACTATCCGGTTCTCGACATTGCTCTGGAACTTTCATCCATGGGTATCCGTGTTGACGAAGAAGCGCTTGACCGTCAGCTGACAGAAGCCGGATGCGATGACCGCAGAGAGCTTCCTTTCCAGAAGGCGATTCTGAATAAAGAACTTCCATACACTATTGGCGGCGGAATTGGCCAGTCCCGTATCTGTATGTTCTTCCTTCGCAAAGCTCATATCGGAGAAGTCCACGTATCCCTGTGGCCGGAATCCATCACCAAAGCAGCCGAAGAAGCCGGAGTAAATTTATTATAAAAGAAGTGATCAGTAACGTAAATCTGCTGTAAAAGTTACTACTAAACATTTCTTCTATAGTATGATTTCACCAAATTTTAATAATTGAATTATTGACAGACAGGTACCTTCATACTATCATATCAATAGCAACTGACATAAATTGTTTCAGTAAATATACATCAGCTGTTCACAGCTGCAACATATATGAAAGACCGAGGTACTTACCGTGAATATTTTATTTTTCCTGACACCCAAAAGTGATGTAGCCTATATATTTGAGGACGAGACACTTCGCCAGACTGTTGAGAAGATGGAGCACCGCAAATTCTCCTGTATTCCTCTCCTGAGTATGGATGGCCGTTATACCGGCACGATTTCCGAGGGGGATATTCTATGGGGCATCAGACGACTGAATATCAACAGCACTGACCTGAAGGAAATGGAAAACGTCTCCATCATGGCTATCCCACGACGCGCCACTTATAAACCGGTACACGCAGATGCTGATATGGAAGACCTTCTGGATCGTGCGATCAATCAGAATTACGTCCCGGTAGTTGATGATCAGGGATATTTCATCGGAATCATCACACGTAAAGAAATCATCAAATACTGTTACAAAGAAATGAAAGAATTAAGCATTCTTCGTAAAAAAGAAGAAGCCGACTCCTGAATGGAGCGGCTTCTTTTTTAATCTTTAATCCGGAATCACCGGAACTGCATCTGCCGGTATCGGGCAGACAAAACCATCTTTTGTTCTCTTTTCAAATTCTGCTCTTGCCTCATCCAAGAGAGATGTATCTTCAATCAGGTCAATTGCGGTTGCTGCAATAACTTTTCCTGCGTGGACCGCTGCTTTATGGCCAATCTCTGTGCGGTCACAGGAAACATTTTGCCAACTGTGTCCCGGGCATCCATTCGGCCATGCTGCCACATGGATCTGTGCGGTTGGTGTCAGCCAGCTTACATCTCCAACATCAGTGGAGCCAGCCTTAAAGGCATCCTTCTGATACAGAGGTGTCAGAAATGCATTCATCGCATGTCCGTACTCTTTCTGCATCTTCTCTACCTGTTCTCTTGCAGTCTCATCATTTTCTGCTGCAACTCCAGGTACACCGCTGGAATCATAAGTCTCAGCCAGTGCATCCGCATATGCATTTTCTTCTTCTGTATATTCCGGCACACCAAGTTCTTCAAAATTCTTGTAGAGAACTCTCTCCAGTGCAAAGTTGCTTACGGTATCTGCAAGACCGTCTATGAATTTCTTTTCATAAGTCGTCTCTGTCATCAGAGCAGCACCCTCTGCGATCTTATCCACACGTTTCTGAAGCTCCACTGCCTCTGCCACATGGTTAGAACGGACCATATAAAGAACGCTTGCACGAGGCTGTACCACATTCGGGCTGCATCCGCCGGCATCTGTGATTGCATAATGAATACGCGCCTTATCGCTCATATGCTCTCTTAAGAACTGCACACCAATATTCATAAGCTCGACTGCATCAAGCGCACTACGGCCCATTTCCGGGGCTCCTGCCGCGTGAGAAGCGATACCGGTAAACTTGTACTGCGTCTGGATACAGGAGTTTGAAGAACCTGTCGCCACCTCATTGACGTCTTCCGGATGCCAAGTGAGTGCCGCATCCAGCTTTTTCCAGAGACCGTCACGCGCCATAAACGCTTTTGCAGCACCGCCCTCTTCTCCCGGGCATCCGTAAAGGATCACTGTTCCGGAAACATCATTCTGTTCCAGATATGCCTTAATTCCAAGTGCAGCCGCAAAAGCTCCTGCTCCAAGTATATTGTGGCCGCAGCCATGTCCGTTTCCACCTGCATGGATCTCTTTACGCTCTGTCAGACCGGCCTCCTGAGAAAGTCCGGAAAGCGCATCATATTCTGCAAGGATTCCGATGTACGGGCGGCCTTTTCCATAAGATGCTGCAAAAGCAGTCTCAATGTTGCAGGTTCCACGCTCTACCTCAAATCCCTCTTTTTCCAGTGCTTCGCAGTAAGTTTCCGCGGATTTAAATTCCTGAAGGGAAAGCTCCGCAAACTCCCAGATCTTATCGGCAATGCCGGTGATCAGGTCTCTTTTGTCTTCAATCGTCTGCAATGCAGACTGTTTTTCTACTGTCATGTATCGTACCTTCTTTCTGTCAAAGTGGACAAGTCTACTTCAAACTCCATGAATTTTGCTTTATAAAACCCAAAAAGGCGACCAGACTCCTCCGGTCACCTTAGTTACTATAATACCTTGGATAAAAATTCTTTCAGACGTGGATTGGTCGGATTCTCAAAGATATCTGCCGGAGAGCCTTCTTCGATCAGTTTTCCATCTGCCATAAAAAGAACTCTGTTTCCAACTTCTCTTGCAAATCCCATCTCATGTGTTACCACGACCATGGTCATGCCTTCTTTTGCCAGTTCTTTCATAACATCCAGAACCTCACCTACCATCTCCGGATCAAGTGCGGATGTCGGCTCGTCAAAAAGCATAACCTCCGGCTCCATTGCAAGTGCTCTCACGATTGCAACACGCTGTTTCTGTCCACCGGAAAGCTGAATCGGATATGCCCCTGCACGGTCTGCAAGTCCAACACGATCCAAAAGCTCCAGGGCTTTTTTCTCTGCCTCTTCTTTGGAAACACCTTTTACCTTCATCGGTGCCAGTGTCATATTATCTAGGATCGTCATATGCGGAAACAGGTTAAAATGCTGGAAAACCATTCCCATTTTCTGACGGAGACTGTCGATATCCAGCTTTACTTTCTTGCCAGAAGCATCGATATATTTTTTCTTTGTAATATCCACTCCATTGAAAATAATCTCGCCGTCAGTTGGCTCTTCCAGAAGATTCAAACTGCGAAGAAACGTAGATTTACCGGAACCGGATGGTCCAATAACTACCATTACATCACCTTTGTTGATATCTGCTGTCACACCATCCAGTGCTTTGATCGCACCTCTGTGATAATGTTTCTTAAGGTTTCTTACCTGAATCAGACTATCGCTTGTCGCCATGGCTCATTCTCCTTTCGAAATATGCAATCAGTTTGGAGGTTGGGAAGCACAGACAGAAATAAATGGCTGTAGCTACCAGCAGTGGCTCGATGATAATAAATGTTGCACCTTTGACTGCGTTTACAGCAGACATGATATCCTGTACACCGATGGTGTAAGTGATCGCAGATTCCTTAATGATAACAACGAACTCGTTCGCGATCGCCGGAAGGATATTCTTGAGTGCCTGTGGAAGAATGATGTAACGCAGGTTCATAGTCTGGGAGAGTCCCAGTGAACGCGCTGCTTCTGTCTGTCCCTGATCAATGGACTGAATACCTGCACGGATGATCTCACAGAGATATGCACCAGAGTTCATACCAAGTGCAACAACACCAGGGAAGAAACGGTTAAACTTAATAAATCCAAACATCTGGAAAGATGGAAGATCGATCATTCCAAATACACCATAGTAAATGATAAATATCTGTACCAGTACCGGAGTGGAACGAAGAATCTCTACATAAGCAGTTGCGATAAAAGAAAGGGGATTAAATTTGGACAGCCACACCAGCGGTCCTCCCTCTCTCAGATGTCCATTACGGTCTACCGCCAGGGCACGGAACGGACGGATATTTGACATACGCATCAGAGCAAGGATCAGCGCAAGTACAAAACCAATCATAACTGTAAACAGGGACAACAGTACCGTTACGAGGAGGCCCTGTCTGAACAGCTGTGCATATGGGGCAATTTTGCCAAAATTCGATAATTTAATAAAACTGTCCATATAAACTCCTTTCATTGTATAGTTAATTTTTGTATATCCATGCTGAATACTGAACTTAATTACTTAAGTTTAAACAGCAACAATTCCTCCCCATATATATCTGGGGAGGAATCCGTAATTTTTTGTTTGTGTTGCAAAGAATATCTTTTAAAATATTTTCTAATTATTCAGCGTCTGCAGAATCATCAGCTTCCGGAACTGCACCATTCTCATCCAGTGTTCCTTCATATGTCTGTCCTGCTGCAAGCTCTGTAGCATCTGCGATGAATTTGTCCATAGAACCGTCTTCAAGAGCATCTGCAATCGCATCATTTACAGCTTTGAGAAGTCCGTCATTTCCTTTGCATACACCAATTGCAGATCCTTCTGTATCATATGGTACATCACATACGATCTGAAGATCCGGATAGTTTTTCTGATAGCTTTCTGCTACAGCTGTCTCGATGAACGCACCATCCATCTTACCTGTCAGAAGCTCTGTGATCAGGTCGGTAACTTTCGGAAGAGATACGATATCTGCATCCGGAGTATTTTCGTTTGCAAGATCAAGCTGGATAGAACCTGTCTGAGCTCCGATAGAGTAATCTTTGTTGTTTGCATCTTCCAGAGTCTTGAACTGGTCTGCTTTGTCTTTTACTGTTACGAAAGACTGTCCACCTTTGTAGTACAGATCTGAGAAATCCATAGCATCTTCACGAGCCGGGTCTGGAGAAAGGCCAGCCATGCCAAGGTCTACGTTCTTCTGAGAAAGTTCGCTTAATACACCATCAAAGTCCATCGGAACTACTTCCAGTTCCAGTCCCATCTTGTCTGCGATGTACTGAGCCAGATCCATATCAAATCCGGAAAGTGTCGGGTTGCCATCCTCATCAATAGAATAGAATTCATATGGTGCGAAGTCCGGGCTTGTTGCTACTGTAAGTTTACCATCTGTAACAGTTTCTACCTTATCATCAGCCATTGCCGGAACTGCCATGGATACTACCATAACTGCGCCAATCATAAGTGCTGTAATTTTCTTTAAGTTCATTTTGTTCTCCTCCTCGTTTTTCCAGGAATATTTATGCATAAAATTGCATAATTCCTATTCATTTTTCTTATTGTATCATACTATCCCAAAATTACAAGCAATACTTTCTTTTATAAGTATACAAAATTTTTGACACATTCACAATTTACCTTGTTAGAATGCATAATTTTTTATTTTTAAAGGCTTTTTTATCTTCTAATAGTCCACTTCTTATAGCTCTGTTAACGCAAAACCCATGGTGTCTGCTTGAATATCCTGATGATATCTCATATAATAGAATCAATCCACTTTTACAATTTATAGCAATAAATTTTTCGTTTTTTACTGTCTGTCCAGCAGACATCATGAAGGAGGTATTTTATGGGAATGAATCAGACACCCGCTTCTGAACGGGTACATATCAGTTTTTTCGGAAAAAGGAATGCCGGTAAATCCAGTGTTATCAATGCTGTAACCGGACAGGATCTCGCAATTGTTTCTTCCGTTATGGGAACAACCACCGATCCCGTCTACAAGACCATGGAATTGCTTCCACTTGGCCCGGTCATGGTCATTGATACTCCCGGTATTGATGATGAAGGAGAACTTGGATCACTCCGTGTCCGCAAAAGTTATCAGGTTTTGAACAAAACAGATATCGCAATTCTTGTTATTGACAGTACGACCGGTAAAGGCGAAGAAGAACTTGAACTGATTCACCGTTTTCATAAAAAAGGCATCCCTTATCTGATCGTATATAATAAGATTGATCTGCTTTCTACCGAAAAGATCAAGGATCTTGCCATGTCCGTCCGCGCCGGAGAAGTTCTGGTCAGTGCTTCCGACGGCATGAACATCCAGGAACTGAAAGAAAAAATTGCCTCTCTGAAACCGGAAGACACGCACAAATATCCTCTGATCCAGGATCTGATCGAACCCCTCGACCTGGTCATTCTCGTTGTCCCAATCGATAAAGCTGCCCCAAAAGGCCGTCTGATTCTGCCACAGCAACAGACAATCCGCGATATTCTGGAATGTGGTGCACTTTCTCTCGTTGTTCGGGATACTGAATTAAAAAGTACCCTGGATCATTTTCTTGCACAAGGTGTCTGTCCAAAGCTTGTCGTTACAGACAGCCAGGCATTTGCACGTGTTTCAAAAGACGTGCCGGAAAATATCACTCTGACTTCTTTTTCGATTCTTTTTGCAAGATATAAAGGAGAACTGGATACTCAGCTGAAAGGAGTTGCTGCTCTTTCTTCTATTGAAGATGGTGACCGCATCCTGATTGCAGAAGGATGTACGCATCATCGCCAGTGCGGAGATATCGGAACATGCAAGATGCCTGAATGGATTCGAAATTATACAAGAAAGAAACCGGTGTTTGAATTTACTTCGGGCACAGAATTCCCGGATGATGTTTCTTCCTATAAAATGGTGGTTCACTGTGGTGGCTGTATGTTAAACGAACGTGAAATGAAGTACCGTATCGCCTGCTGCCAGGATCAGGGTGTACCGATTACCAATTACGGAATCCTGATTGCACAGGTAACAGGTATTCTGAAACGAAGCCTCGGGCCTTTCCCGGAGATGCAGAAATTGATCTGAGACTGCCTTCATAACCAATTTAATTTCTTAATTTTAACGTTTCTGTGCTATACAGTCTCTGCATATTTATGTTATATTTGTAATTGAATTGTAATTTTTTACTCTGGTTTCACAAAACTATAACATTTTTTCGTTATACTAAAACCTCGAAATATAGAATCTGTTTTGGAATTTTCCAAATACGATTAAAAAGGGAAGTACTTTTATCAGGGAGAATATTTATTTGAATGAGGAGGATTTATTTTTATGAAATTTACCAAAATGCATGGAATCGGAAACGATTATGTATATGTAAACTGCTTTGAAGAAACTGTAAGTAATCCGTCTGCTGTCGCAAAATTTGTCAGCGACCGTCACTTCGGAATCGGATCTGACGGACTGATTCTGATCAAGCCATCCGATGTGGCAGACTGTGAAATGGATATGTATAACCTGGACGGCTCTCAGGGTGCCATGTGCGGAAACGGAATTCGCTGTGTGGCAAAATATGCCTACGATTACGGCATTGTAAATAAAACGAATATTTCTGTTGCTACTAAGAGCGGTATTAAATATCTGGACCTGACTCTGGGTGATGATGGAAAAGTTGCTCTTGTTAAGGTTAACATGGGCGCACCAATTCTGACTTCCAGACAGATTCCGGTGGTTTCCACAAAAGAGCAGGTAATCGATGAGCCACTGAATGTTGATGGAACTACTTACCACATCACTGCTGTTTCTATGGGAAATCCACATGCGATCGTATATATGGATGATCTGAAAGATCTGGATATCGAAAAGATCGGACCAAAATTCGAAAATCACATCGCTTTCCCGGACCGTATCAATACGGAATTTGTAAAAGTGATTGACCGCCACACCCTGCAGATGCGCGTATGGGAACGTGGTTCCGGCGAGACACTTGCCTGCGGTACCGGTGCATGTGCAGTTGCTGTTGCTTCAACCCTGAATGGACTGGTAGATGAGGACCAGCCGGTTACCGTGAAGCTGCTCGGCGGTGACCTTCAGATTCTCTGGAATCGTCAGGAAAATCTCGTTTACATGACCGGCCCTGCTACAACCGTATTTGATGGGGAGATTGAAGTCGGATTCCTTAATAAGTAAATCAAAGGAAACTGCCCTTGGACCCGTCATTATGTGATGACATCACAAAGAAAAACCACAAGGGGACTTGCCATCCCCTTGCAACCCCTGGGCAAAAAGCACAGGAATTCTTGGTGTTTCAAATATAAAATGGGCACAAAAATAGCGGGGCTCTTCTCTCTCGTATGGGGAAGATTTCCCGCTATTTTGACATTCTTTTCTCTTCTCAAGAGATCCTTCCTTCTTTCATCTCAAACACCACATCCGCCACGTTCATGGTCGATTTCCTGTGTGACACAAGAACCACGGTCTTTTCTTCGGCAGATTCTCTGAGGGATTTAAGGATGATGCCTTCATTCAGGGAATCGAGATTTGAGGTCGGCTCGTCCATAAGAAGGAACGGGCTGTCATGGAGAAATGCACGTGCAATTCCGATTCGCTGTTTCTCACCACCGGAGAGGGTGTCTCCAAGTTCGCCGACTTCTGTATCGTAACCTTTGGGCAGGCGCATGATGAAATCATGTATGGATGCTTTTCGGGCAGCTTCCATGATCTCGTCACGGGTCGCACCCAGCTTTCCAATTGCAATATTGTTCGCGATAGAATCGTGGAACAGGTGTGTTTCCTGTGTCACATAACTTTCCATATCACGGAGATGTTTCGTCGGAATCTTCCTTACATCTTCACCATCTACATGAAGTGTACCGGAATTCACATCCCAGAATCGCATCAAAAGTTTCAACAATGTTGATTTACCGGAGCCGCTCGCTCCGTGAATTCCCAGAATCTTACCCGCCGGAATCTCCAGAGAATAATCATCCAGAATCGTCTCATCCTCATACGCAAACGTCACATGTTCGGCATCCGCACCGGAAAATGTTTTTTCTTTGTTTTTCCACTCCCCAGACACTTCCTCCACCTGCGGCTTCTCTTCAAGAATCGCCAACACTCTCTCCCCGCTCGCGAGTGTCTGGTTCAGGTTATTGGAAAGGCTCGACAATGCCACCACCGGTCCGAAGGAGCCCATCATGGCGATCGTGCAGGTCAATACGCCGTCATATCCGAGGTTTCCCTGTTCATACAGATTCAAAGTCAAAAATAACATTCCGAAAGAAGCAAGCAAGATCACCAAATTCGTCACAGAACGCTGGCTTCCTTCCATCTTACTCAGTTTCTTCTGCATTCCGGCAAGCCCGTCTGAGCGCGTCTGCATCTCTGCAGCCCTTTTTGCGCCCTGCTGATACTGAATCGTCTCATCCAGTCCGCGAAGGGAATCCAGCACAAAGCTGTTCAGCTCGCCGAACCCTGTACGGAACTGCATACCGCTGTCGCCGCCTCTTCTGCCATTCCAGAGCGGGATCACAATACCCACAACCAGATATGCCGCCAGTGCGAACACGCCTGCTGCCGGGTGATAACCGCCGATAAAAATGACCATCACAAGTGAAGTCAACACAGCAATCGCGATCGGCGAGATCGTGTGCGCATAAAAAACTTCCAGAAGTTCAATATCTGTCGTAATAATGGAAATCAGACTTCCCTTGTCACGTCCCTCCAGTTTCGCCGGGCAAAGTTTCCGCAGTGCAGCAAAAACTTTATGACGGATGATTGCAAGCAATTTAAATGCAATAAAGTGATTGCAGTACTGTTCCGCATAATGCAATACGCCCCGCAAAACCGCGATCACTGCCATAAGAATAAAAATCCCCTTTACGCTTAAGGATCCCAGGAAAAAGTTTCCCGAAAGTGACACCGGCAATGTCATTCCAACTCCTCCGTCAGCAAGTCCGCGAAGGATCGTCTGCCCCGCCAAAATCGTCAGGAAAATCGCACAAAGATAACCTGCCGTTCCCAGAATGATCGCAAGTAGCATGATATGAAGCAGCGGCCTGATCAAACCGATCAACTGCAGCATAATCTTCCCCGCACTTCTCCTCGAAGTCCCAGCCACAGAACCCGCAGCCCCGTTTCTATTCATTTCTGAACTCATCCGACCGCCCCCTTTCTTCCATTCTCCAAACGATCTGTCTCAGAACTCTTCCGACCGGAATTCTCATCTCTCAAATCATCATTCAAACTTCCAGCCCAGGAAACTCCACTCCCGAAATCTCCATTCTCAACACTTACATCCGACCCGGACTTCACTCCATTCCCGCCCTCGGAATACTCCTCGAGCACTCTCTGACTCTCGAACAATTCTGCATAGTGACCATCCAGTTTCATCAGTTCCTCATGCACACCCTGCTCTGCAAACTCACCATTTTTCATCATATAAATACGGTCCGCTTCGACAACATTCGCCAGTCTATGCGAGATCAGAATGACGGTCTTTGTCTTCGCAAGCTCCCGGATCACATCCATGATCATCTCTTCGCTCTCGACATCAATATTGCTCGTTGCCTCATCGAAGATATACACCGGTGAATCATGTAAAAGTGCTCTCGCAAGTCCAAGCCTCTGCTTCTGACCGCCGGACAGTTTTCCCGCCTGCTCCTGAAGCTGTGTCTGCAAACCATCCTGCGTATCCAGGAATGCCATCAGATTCATACGTCCAAGCACTGTTCGCATCTCCGCCTCTGTTGCATCCGGCTTTGCCATCTTAAGATTCTCTTCCACAGTCCCTTTAAATAAGTAACTGTTGTGCCGAACCAGTGTCACATTCTTCATCAGAGATTTCTCTGAGATATCCCCAATCGGAACGCCACCAATCGTCACTTTTCCACTGAATCCTCGGTTCTTTCCGGACAAAATTCCTGCGATCGTACTCTTACCGCAACCGGACTCGCCATCCAGAGCAACAAAACTTCCCGCCAGAATCTCAAGCGAAATCCCTTTCAGGATCTCCCGGTCTTCCTCATAGGAAAAATGAACATCCTCGAACCTGACCGCAAGTTCCGAACCTGCCTCAAGCTCCACGCTTCCCTCTTCCGGCTCCGGCAGATTCAGAATCGCAAATATCTTATCGCTCGCCGCCATTCCATTCATTGCAATATGGAAAAACGAGCCCAGCAGTCGTAACGGAATAAAAAACTCCGATGCCAGCAGCACGATCGTCACACATCCCGCGAAGCCAATCCGTCCCGCGAGAAACTCGGAAACAGCCACGATCATTCCGACCGCCGCACCGCCGTACGCCACAATATCCATCATGCTTGTGGAATTTAACTGCATCGTCAGTACCTTCATCGTGATCCGGCGGAATGTCTGCGCTTCCTCATCCATCTCAATTGCTTTTTTATCATCCGCCTGATATATTTTCAGCGTTGTCAGTCCCTGCAGATTTTCCAGGAAAGAATCGCCCAGCCCCGTGTAAATACTCCAGTATTTATTAAGAAGCTTTTTTGCAATCTTCTGCACTGCCACGATAGAAAGCGGGATCAATGGCACACAAATCAGAAGAACAACACTCGCCTTCATACTCACCCGGCAGAGCACTAAAAACAGAGTCATCGGTGCCAACAGACTGTAAAAAAGCTGCGGCAGATAACGTCCGAAATATGTTTCCAGCTGCTCAACGCCCTCTGTGCTCACCTGCATGACCTCAGAAGTCGAAACCTGTTCCCGGTATGCCGGTCCGAGACGAAGCATTTTCTCATAGATTTTCTGTCGAAGAATCTTCTTGACATCGACGCTCGCCTTAAAGGAAGCTGCTGCCGCCTGTCTCTCACAGACAAATCTTACAATAATACAGACCGCCAGCACCGCGACCGTTTTCTGCATGTCTGCCACATCCGCAGTTCCGTACAACACATTCTCCAGAAGTCCTGCAATATAAAAAACTGCCGTTATCTGTGTGATCAGTGCAAGCCACTGCCAGAAAACCTGAAATCCAATGTATTTTTTTGCATGGGATAAAAGCCCCACAAGTCTTTTTTTGATCATAATAAACTACTCCATTATTCTTCCTCTGCTGTCGAAACTATCTTCACAGTTTTTACTCTTACAAAGAAATATAATACATGACACACCCACACAATCGCAATACAGATTCTTCCAACCGGAACATTTTTCATGCACAAAAATCCGATTGCCATGACTACAGTTACGGTTCCTACGATACGAAGTTTCGTATCCATGGTCATTTCTCGTCCTTTTACGAAGCTGTCCAGATGCTTCTTATACAACTTGGTACCCATGAACCAGCTATGTAACCGCTCCGAACTTTTCGCGAAGCAGAACAAGGTTGCCATGTAGAATGGAACGGTGGGGAGTATTGGGAGTACAATCCCCACAGTCCCCAGTCCCAGACACAAAAATCCCAGAACCATCCATATAATCTTTAAAGGTCTCTTCATCCATTCACTCTCCATAAACTCCTACACCGTCAATACGAACTTCCGTCCGTTCACTTCGGTGACTTCCAGGTCAATTCCATACAAAGCTTTGATACTCTCCTCTGTAATCACCTCGTTCGGATCGCCCTGCACGATCACCTTCCCGTCGCAGAGTCCAATGATCCGGTCTGAGAAATAAATTGCCTGATTGATATCATGCAGGACCATAATGATCGTCATCCCATATTCCCGGTTCAGTTTCTTCACAAGCTCCAGAATCTCAATCTGATAACGGATATCCAGATACGTCGTCGGCTCATCGAGGAAAAGTGTCTCCGTGCCTGTGCCAGTGCCATCGCGATCCAGACTCGCTGTCTCTGACCACCGGACAGACGGGAAAGTTCCCTGTCTCTGTACTGTGTGACATCCCTTACTTCTATCGCCGGCTTCTTCCCCTGTTCAATCCCAGTCCCAGAATTCGCAGTCCCAGAATTCGCACTTCCCGACATCCCTTCTTTAAGTTCAGTTTGCAGTTCCGTCCTCAGCTACCTTAAGAGTTGCATCACCAGCGATGCAGCTTGCTGCCATGGAATCTTTGCTTGTATCAGATGCATTTTTGAGGGATGCCTGTACAGTGTAGATTCCTTTTTTCAGCTCTGTGTTTGCTATGCCGAATCCGGTCTGTGCTGCCCGCTGCAGATACCGGTGCTACCGATGTTGTTGCAAGCAGTGCTGCCATCGTGCAGGATGACACACGTAACCATAAATTCTTTCTTCTCATTTTGTTCCTCCTTTAGTAGTTCGCCACCGCGTGCCGCGGTTACCTTACACTAACTCATCTTCTACGAAACTAACATATATAGTTAGTTAAAGTCAACATTTTTTCTTCGTTCCGTTCCCACCGGGCACGAAACTCAAAATGTGAAATTCCCGTGAAATCAAGCTTTTCCAGATTTTTCCAACAAAAAAAGGTCGAAATTTCTTCATTTCGACCTTTAATCTTTTTGGGGTACTTCCCCATTCCCCGCCAATTATATTGGCTAAACCGCAAAGGGACTTAAAGCCAGTCCCCTTGCATTTCAACATTACAGCATCTCCTTATACATCGCTCTTTCCTCTCCCGGAATGCCAATAATATTCATCGCCTGATCCGTCGATACTTTCATATTTTCTATAAGTCTTTTAATCAAAGAAATCTTTTCCAACTTAGAGCCTTCCTCTCGACCTTTCTTTATTCCTTCTTCCATCCATTCCTCTCGCCTTTCTTCAATCAGTTCTCCACATGCTTCATTAACAATCTCCATCAATGCATCACACATATTTTCTCGCCCCCTAAATTGTTTTTTGTTTGCCGTAATAATCACCTGCATCACCGCAGAATAAAGCTTGTCCTTTTCTTTCCCTTTGTACTCTTTCAGCAGTTTCTGTTTAACTTCAGAATCCTTCAGCTCATCCGTGAGGCTGTACAGCCACAGGTTCTTTTCCGGTGAAAGCCTGCTCGTCACAATAATCTGTATCCCCATCACATCGCCATGTACATAATAGATTCCCGCTTCTATTTTCTCTATCGTATATTTTTTTACATTTTTAAGATGTCGGATCATCTTTCGTGGATAGTTCTTCGATACAAACGTTATTGTAATTTCTTCTAGCGGTATCTGATTCTGTTTTCCTGTATCTACCTTGAAAAAGCAGGCATATCCATATACTTTGTAGAAATCATCGACCGCAAGATAATCTTTCGGACTCTTGTACTCTACGATATTATATGTACGAAAAATCCTGCCGATATTTTTCTGTATCTTCGTGCCGACCTTCTTAACAATCAACAGGTCTATCAACATTGGTTTCTTGCTCAGTGCATATTCACTCTGGAACTGCAGATTCTTCGCCTCTTCTTCGAGTTCGACCTGCATGTCGGCACAGAATGGCGGGTGCCACTGGAGCACATTTTTTCCGACTGCTTCCACGTATCCTCCTTTTTAATTGTAATCCAGAAGAATCCTCCCCGCCGGATCCTCCTGTCCTGGGTAAATGGTGTTATTTTCCGAAAGGACAGATACGCTCTCTGTTATGGAAAATAGAATTTTAGATTTGAAAGAATTTATCTTTTGTTTTTTGTATTATATCATAGAACATTACGCTCTGCAATGAAATTAACAATTATTTTAGAGCTTAAATTTATATAAAGTCTATTGAACCTTTTCAATAAAAAAATACAAGGGGCTGATCCAGTCAGTCCCCGTGCTCTTTTACAACCAGAATGTCAACAATGCGGTGCTTTCGGGCATATGTGCCTTGCCTGCGCTGCAGGTGACGGTGATCATGATCATACCTTTAATGTTTCCGTGGCTGCTTTTGATAAACCGGCATGCGCTTAAAGGAATGCGGACTTTATCTGTGCGGAGGTCCACTTCATAGAGCTGACCCTGTTTCTCATATTTCAAGGACGAAAGCCATCCTGTCATGTTTTTTCCGTCAATCCGTGAAATTCCATGCACCGGGCAAATCGTAAGTTCAATCCAGCTTCCTCGATTATTATGTCGGATCATTGCAAGATGCTCAAACCCACGATGTGCCATAGACAGGAGCGGCCGTGTATTCCCATTGACCTGCAGAAGTGCAATTTCCACTTCGTAATTTCCCTTCTCCAGAACATTTTCCAGGAACCAGGGCGTCGACTCTTCGATCTGCATATTGGTTGTATCTTTTTTTACTTTAATATCACTTCTTGTAATCGACATCAGAAGTTCATAGTCGACATTTTCCACAAGCTGACGAAGTTTTTCAGGCATTTCCTCTCCGCTGATACCAAGTCGTGTCAGATAAGCACAAGTATCATGAAGAATTCTTTTGTACATTTGCAGTGCACGTATTCCGGTTTCTGTAAACTCATACTGTTCAGTCAGATATCCATAACTTACACATTCTTTAAAAAAACGACTGACAGGCCCATGACTTACACCACAGATATCTGCGACCTGACCGACACAGCCTCGTTTTTTCTCTGTTTTTTCCAGCGTAGTCAGATATGTGATCTGAAGAAGAGATGGATGAAGCAATTCTTGCATTTTTAAATCCCCTTATCCTTATGGTTACAATATATAACGCAACTATTTGTCATTTTGAAAATTTATATTTGTTCCAAATATTTCCCTTCCATACACCTCACCAGATATGCACATCTAATTCCCGGATGCCCCAGTCCAGCGGACGTTCTCCATCACGTGCAAAAGCAATGAGTGCAGTTCCTTCTATGATCAGATCCTGTTTCTGCAACGTAAATTCAAAAATATCTGATGGCAAAACAGGTCTGCCATCATGTTCTTCTGCACAAATCCACTGCTTCTGTTCCTGATACCATAAATGTCCCGTATCACCACCGGTTGGTTCCAGCTCAAACCAGCTCTTATTCTCTTCTACAAAAAGACGGATATTTTCAGAAAAACTACTGTATTCACGTGCAAATCTACGCGGGTAAGTTTTTTCCAGATAATAGATTCCCATCAGGAAGGAATATTCACCTGGGGTATAACGGTAACTGAGATCTGTATAACGAAGCACCCTCTCAAAAGTATCTCCATAGTTTACAAAATTGCAAACCTGACGAACAGTTTCTTCACTGACAATATGCTCAATGCGGCAGGCATCTTCCCGTGCAGTCTCACTCTCCACACCAACAAACTGCAAAAACTGCATAAATGTCTCATGGCGGTAACTACATTCTGCACCGGTGATCCGTCCAAGTTCTGTAAGCCAGATCTGTGTCCCCTCCGGAGAAAGATTCACATAACCATGCCGTTTCATCTGACGAATGTAATAGGTAAGCTCATTTTCCGAAATATTCAGTTGTTCACTGATATTCTGTATCGTCAACAAATTTTTTCTCTGCGAAATACGACAGAGTTCTTCAAGAAGATCTTCTTCTATCTCCCTTCGCGAAGACAGCATGTCAAGACCGATCCGCGTTGGCGGAGTGATTTTCTGCATATACGTGGCCTCCTTGCATGAGTACTGTATGTATAGCCTCTATTAGTTTTGACTAACTATATCTATTATAAATACAGGGAAAGAACTTTGTCAAGATTTTCAAGGGAGCTTCCCTTGGACCCGTCATTATATGATGACATCATAAAAAACCGCAAGGGGACTTCGCCATCCCCTTGCAACCCCTGGGCGGAAAAGAATAAGGATTTCTTCATTAATCAAATATGAAATGCATAGAAAAACAGCAGGACTCTTCTCTCTCGTATGGAGAAGATTTCCCGCTGGTTTAACATTCCACTGGTATTCTGTTGAACGTAACTCAAACAGTTACTTATCATCTGGGTCCATCTTCTGGTTTCCCATGATATTCTATGCAATGTAACTCAGGCAATACTACAATTACTTCCCGCCTGAGCCCACCTACCGTTTTCCCATTCCAAGTAAAGTTAGTACATTCCTGTCCTATTCTACTTAGAACTCTTGTATCCTTCCTCACTTCATTCGTCACGTCGAATTCATTCCGAGGGGTGTGTGAGAGGACTGGACAAGTCCCTTCACAGCTTCTCAAGCTGTATATTCTCTCTTCCTAAGAGAAATATTTTTCTTTAATAATTTCAACCGGCATCTCTTCCCCGGTCCACAGTTTAAAGGAAGCAGCTCCCTGGTACAGCAGCATGTACATTCCATTACCGGTCTTGCATCCTGCTTCTTTTGCTTCACGAAGCAAACGTGTCTCCTGCGGATTATAGATTACATCGAATACAAACAGATCTTTATGGAACATACTTGTATCTGTAATGATCGTTCTGTCTACATTCGGTGCCATACCTACTGAAGTACCATTTACAAGAATTGCACTATCAGCGATGGATGCACGCAGGACCTCCGGATCGGAAAAATCATGCAATGTTACTTTGCACTCTGTGCGCTCATTCAGTTTTGCAACGATCTCTTCTGCTCTTGCGAAGAAGTTATCTCTTACGTTGAATACATTGATCTCAGCAACTCCATCCAGTGCGGCCTGTACCAGAATTGCAGTTGCAGCTCCACCAGCACCGAGAAGAGTCATCTTCTTTCCGATAATATCAACGCCGTCTTCTTTGACAGCTCTCATAAATCCGACACCGTCTGTTGTGTATGCCGTCAGAACACCATTGTCATTAACGATGGTATTACATGCTCCTGAAATCTCAGATGCAGGGGATACTTTATCTGCAAGCTTACACATAATGTTCTTGCCTGGCATGGTGATATTCCATCCTCTTGCTCCCATCGTACGAAGTCCCTGTACTGCCTCCGGCATTTTATCTTCCGGTACATCAAATGCAAGATATGTATAATCCAGTCCCAGCTGATCGCATGCTTCATTATGCATTTCCGGGGAAACACTGTGTGCGACCGGGCTTCCAAGTAAACATAATAATCCGGTGTGTCCTGTGATATGTTTCGACATAATCCATTTTCCTTTCCGCGTATCAAAATTTGACGATTTCACTCTCGCCTGAATATAAAAAATATTATACACGATTTAAAGTGATAAAGCAAAGATTATTTTCTGTTTATTTCCTCTATGTTCCATTTTGTTCTAAAGCATGCTATAGTAAAAGAGCTGTCGAACCTCCAGCAGAAAGGAGGTTCGCACTTCATGGAAGAAATACTCATCACACTTCTTGTCTCCGTGATAGCAAACGTAGTTAGCTACTACATATGCAAATGGCTGAGCGGCAGACGATAGGCAGCAACAGCCTAAACGGAATAGCTCACCGTAACGAGCAAGAAAGCCCCCAGAGCTGCAACTCTGGGGGCTTTCGTTTTTGCTTCATGGAATCTCATCACATTCCTTAGCTGTTATTATCATATGCTATTGCCGATAAAAAATCAACTCCAAACTGTCACAAAACCTCCTGTCATTTTTGGCATTTGCCTTGAACCACCTTACAGTAAACTCTTCAACACTTGTAGCACACCGTCTTCCAGATAAGACGGGCAGACTGCTTTGGCTGCTGCCTGTACTTCCTCTCTGGCATTTGCAACTGCATAACTGTATCCGGCATTTTTTAGCATTTCAATATCGTTGATATTGTCACCAAAAGTACAGGTCTCTTCTGGTGCAATTCCCAGATACTCCTGTAAAAAGGCAACCGCTGACTTCTTATCTGCGCCATGTGGTGTACAGTCCATCCATTCCTTTCCCGCACATGCCATGTTGACTTTATCTTTCCAGTAAGGCGTAAAAACCGGAGCGCATTTTTCTTCACAATGATCTGTATTGTAGATAGCAATCTTCATAATCTGTTCATTTTCAAAGGAAGGTTCCAATAAATCAGGCACTTCTCTTATATCATATCCATAAGAGTCATGTAACCAGCGAAACATTGGTGTTTTCGCATTCTCCGCATAACTGACATCCGGGCCGGAAATAAAATAATCACATCCCGGCATTTCTTTCTTTGCCATTCTCGCCATATTTTTCCAGATTTCAGCAGACAGTGTATGAACCTTTAATATTTTCTCAGATGTACGGATCAGAGTACCGCCATCTGAAATAAAAAAGATCCTGTCTTTTACCGGTGCAAACAACTGTCTTTCACTGCAGTACTGTCTGCCGGAACATGCCACAAAATGTATCCCCTTTTCTGTAAGCATCTTTATCACATCCATATATTCCGGATTGATATCCAGAGTCCCATCTTTTACAAGTGTTCCATCTATATCTGTCACAATAAGTTTTATCATATGAATTCTCCTCATATCCTATACATTTATTCTTTCAGGGCTATCATCACATTTTTCAGGACGAATTTCAATACCTTACGTAAATTTGCATAGAAAAATCCCCCGAAGAACATGTATCATTCTTCGGGGGCGCGGTGGGAGTAGGATCAGATTCCAAGTTTTTCTTTCATGTAATCTACCGGAGTATCTTTTCCAGTGTAAAGTTTGATTGCGATCAGAGCCTGGAACAGCATCATGCTCATACCATTGTAAACTCTTTCGCAGCCTGCTTCTTTGGCCTGTTTCATCATAACTGTTTCGCGTGGTGCATAAACTGTATCTGTTACGATCAGGTCTTTCTTAAAGAAAGAAGGATCCGGAATATTGGAAAGGTCTTCCAGTGGGTGCATTCCTACACCTGTTGCATCACAGAACAAATCTGCTGCGTGCATTTTTTCTTTGAGAAGATCAAGATCTCCAAGATCGTTCATTGTAGCCTTACAGTTTGTGTTCTTATTGATCAGATCTACGATTTCTTCTCCACGGCTGTAGAATTTGTCTTTGATATTGAAGATTTCGATCTCAGCGATTCCGTCAAGTGCTCCACGTACAGCGATTGCAGTTGCAGCTCCGCCGGTTCCGATCAGAACCATCTTCATTCCTTTGAAATCAATGCCTTCTTCGGTAAGTCCCTGCCAGTATCCCATACCGTCAGTGTTGTAGCCTTTGAGCTTTCCTGTAACCTGTCCGTTTTCGTCACGCATATTTACAACCGTATTGATCGCGCCACATAACTTGGCAGCCTCGTCAACTTCATCCAGATATTTGTGAACAACTGTTTTGTTTGGCATAGAGATGTTTGATCCAAGCATTTTGAGCGCACGGATACTCTGAACAGCATCTTTCAGGGAATCATTATCTACTTCAAATGCAAGCTGGATAACATCATCACCGTTTTTGTCGTATGCGAGGTTGTGAGTTGTTGGTGACTGTGTATGACGGATCGGGTAAGCCATTAATCCTACTAATTCTGTATGTCCTGTTACGTTTGGCATGATTTTTTCCTCTTTTCTTTTATGAATTGTATGTATTTTAATAACCACGACTTGTTCCATTGCTTCGCAATTTTCACAAGTCTGCAAACATTCGAAATCCGCAGATTCGCTACTTTCTCATGTTTGAGCGGCTTTCAAATTCAAATGCTTCCCCATGCAAGCATGGTTCAGCATTTGTACTTTTAAAGCCTTGGTTATTCAAGTGGCTCTAAGTGCAGATAACCCTGAGATTCAAGTACGTTCAGGATCGCACGACCTTCCATAGTACCTTCCATAATACGGCGGGCACGTACAGAATCACCAATTGTATATACATAAGTTTCTGTATCTTTAAATGCCTCTTCAAGTCCCGGAAGTACCGGATTGTTGGAACGCATTCCAAGGCAGTTGAAGCCAAGATCGAATTCCATATCCTTGATCTGACCATCCGGAAGTTTTACTGTGAATGCATTTTCTTTTACTTCCTGAAGTGCTGTGTTTACATATTCTTTAACACCATACTTGTCGTGTGTCTCACGCATGGAACATTTGGTGATCGGATCTGCAAGCATACCGATCTGAGGAAGCATATCAATGATCGTACACTCAGCTCCGCGAGGCGCGAAGTATTCAATCACATCAAGTCCTACAGAACCTCCGCCGACTACAACGACTTTTTTGCCCTGACAGGCTTCATCCGGGTATTTTCCTGCATTCAGGTTATTGATCATATCAAAGATCGTAGCCACATTTCCGGCCTCAATGTTCTCTTTCAGCCCTTTGATCGGTGGAACAAGCGGCACGGAACCGGTTGCATTTACAACAATGTCCGGTTTAAACTGTTTTACTTTCTCAACAGTTGCCTCTGTGTTCAGGAAAACATAAAGATTTTTCAGTCTTGCAGCACGTGCTTCCAGATATTTCGGGAAATCTTTCATACGAGTCTTGCTCGGAAGATCAGAAATAAATGTAGAAAGGCCGCCAAGGTGATCTTTTTTCTCCAGAACAAAAACATTACATCCAACTTCTGCAGCTGTACATGCAGCTTCCAGACCTGCAGTACCACCTCCTACAACTACGACGTTGCAGTTTTTGTTGACTTTGAGTGCTTTATAAATATCGCCTTCCGGTACAGCCGGGTTGACGGTACAACGGATCGGACGGTTTACGCCGATACGGTTTCCTGCACATCCAACATTACATGAAATACATTTACGAAGAATATCTTCCTCTCCGTTCTCGACTTTCTTAACCCAATTCGGCTCTGCGATCAGACCACGTCCCATTCCGACGATGTCCACATCCCCACTTTCGAGAACTTTCTCAACGATCTTCGGATCACGATAGTTACCGGCATTGATGACCGGTTTCTTAAATTTGTCTTTTACGGCTCTTGCCATATAGGATCTCCATCCATCCGGAAGGAAGTTGGAGTCGATCTGGTACTGAAGAGACGGATTCAGGCCACAGGAAACATCATACATATCTACGAACTCATCCAGATATTCCAGATATTCCAGTGTATCTTCCAGAGTGTTTCCATCCGGTACTCTTTCTTCAGCAGAGATACGAACGATGATCGGGAACCATGGTCCTACATTTTTACGAACCTCTTCGAGTACCATACGTGGGAAACGAAGACGGTTTTCTACAGAACCTCCGAACTCGTCTGTTCTCTTATTATAATAAGGGGAGATGAACTGGCTCATCAGATAAGAATGTCCACAATGGATCTCGATTGCATCAAAACCAATTGCCTGGACACGCTTTGCAGCCTCTCCATATTTTTTAACAGTTGTAAGGATTTCTTCTTTTGTCATCGGACGCGGAACTTCTCCGCCTGCCTTTGTAGGGATGTTGGAAGAAGAAACGGTTTCCATTCCGGTTCTTGCGGAAGAAGCAGATGCTCCAGCATGGTTTACCTGAATTGCTACAGTCGCACCATTCTTATGAAGGTTTTCTACAAGCTGATAATAACGCGGCATAAAACTGTCGTGGTCGATACGGATCTGGCTGGTACCGTTGGATCCTACCGGATACTCAATATTGGCATTTTCCAGAATGATAAGACCTGTGCCACCTTTTGCACGAAGTGAGTAGTAATTCATATGACGGTTACTCATCTCACCGCTTGTTTCACCGTAGTTGGTTCCCATCGGAGTCATTGCAATACGGTTTTTAATAGTCGTTCTTTTAATCGTAATTGGTTCAAAAATCTTTGGGTAATCACTCTTCATGAAATAATCTCCTATTCATTCATAAGTAATAAAATATGACATTCACATGAGTGGCAATCCTTTGTTTGTGACACAATTATCATAACTCTTTGTATTAAAAATTAACAATATCTTTCAGATAAACTTTTGATACGTTTTCGGTATCATTCGCATCTTCTGCCTGCTGCTCCTTCATATAATTGATAAAACGTTCTACAGCCGGCAGACGATAACGGTCTTTCATCCAGAACATAAACACCTGACGATAGATCTGCAAACCCTTTAATTTGTGGATATTGATACCATCTGCATCCAAAAGAATATCTGTCTGTGGCATCAGGGCAATTCCAAAGTTCTCTCTTACCAAAGACACGATAGAATATTCATCCGGACATTCTACGATCATACTCGGATGAATCTGATATTTATTGTATAAATGTTTTGCATATGTTCCCATCCAGGATTCTTTCTCATAACCAATCACCGGATAATGATTCATCTCTGAAAGTGGTACTTCCCGGATTCCTGCAAGCGGATGATCCTTCGGCGTAATGATCACCAGTTCCTGTGCACTGAGCGGAAAAAACTCCATATCTTCTTTCTTAAGATAGCCGCCAAATCCTATATCAAGTTCTCCGGTACGCACTTTCGCAGCAATTGCCGGTGTATGATTCTGCCAGAAATTAAAAACTACGTTTTTATTTTCTTCTTTATCCAGAAATTCTCTTACCTTATGTGGAATATAATGGCCCGCAAGCGGAAAAATATAACCAATATCAATTTTGCCGCCATCCGCAGAAAGCTCCTGCATTTTACCCACTGCCACATCGCAGTCTGCTGCGATCCGGTCTGCATGCTCCAGAAAAAGCTGCCCTGCCTTGGTCAGTGTCACTCCCCTGCCTTTTTTTTCAAATAAAGCTACCCCAAGTTCATTTTCCAATGCTGCCATCGAGCGGCTCAGAGACGGCTGCGATATATAAAGTTCCTCTGCTGCCTGGTGATAATTTTCCAGTCTTGCCACTTTCTGAAAATACAGAATCTGATTTAGTGTCATTACCTTCTCCTCCTGTATACTATACCCTTTATTCTGCAGTATTACCCGTTACTGTTTGTACCATCCACAGCAACCTGCTCTCTCCTATTTTTCCTTCCTTATATAAATCGCTAAAATTTATCAGTTATTATACCACATCAATGCATTCAATGCATTAGTTTTCCGCTTTAAAAGCATTAGACTACATGTATTGTTCCTGTTACAATACAATCAAATGTTATTTTTTTAACACAATATAACCCGGCATTTCTGATGTTTGTGACAGAACAAAAAGAAAACCGAAAAACTACTGTTCACAGTTACCCGTGAACAGTAACAGCACAATTACTTTAGGAAAAGGAGAATAACATGAACAAGAAATACCTGCCAAGTGCATTAATTTTGTACTTGAACTACTTCATCCACGGCGTTGGATGTTCTATTCTGGGACAGGCCGTTATTAAGGATGCTCTCGCTACTGCATGGGGCGTAGAAGCAATGGCGATCACAGCAATCTCTGCTGCTCTTGGACTTGGACGACTGATTGCCCTTCCATTTGCCGGTCCTCTTTCAGACAAACTTGGACGTCGCATTTCCACAGCGATCGGTAGTGCTTCTTATGCAATCTACCTGATTGGTCTTGCTCTTGCATTTAACGCAGGTACAAGCGGTGGTTACACAATCGCTTATGTATGTGCAGTCCTTGGTGGTATCGCAAACTCATTCCTGGATACAGGTATCTACCCTGCAGTTTCCGAAATCATCTACAAAGCACCTGGTGTTGCAACCATGGGAATCAAATTCTTTATCGCAATCGCTCAGATGCTGCTTCCATTCGTACTTGGAGCAACTGTAGCTACAACTGCAGCAGGACTTACTTCCTACAACCGTCTGTTCTATGGATGTGGAATCATCTACCTGGTACTCTTTGTACTGGTATTCCTCTTCCCACTTCCAGACGCGGACCAGATGGCAGCAGGTAAAAAAGAAGGACTCATCGACAGCCTGAAACACACTCACTTCTCCTTCGAATCCATCGCAATGATCCTGATCGGTTTCACATGCACAGGTACTTTCCAGCTGTGGCTGAACTGTGCACAGAACTTTGCAAAAGAAAATGTAGGATGGGCTGACCCGTCTATCATGCAGACTTATTATTCCGCTGGAACACTGATCGCACTTGTTGTGACAGCACTCCTCACCAGAAAGATTAAAGATGTTCGTTTTATTGTAATCTATCCGATTATCTGTCTTGCAACTCTGATTGTTGTTCTGACGGGACAGAACCAGACACTGATGATCGCAGGTGCATTTATCATCGGATGGGCAGGCGCAGGCGGACTGCTTCAGATTGCTACCTCTGTATGCAACATGCTCTTCCCTAAGATCAAAGGTACTGTAACTGCTCTGGTTATGATTGCATCCTCTCTGTGTAACTACACGATCCTGACAGCAGCATCCAAAATGCAGCCATCTCAGGTTATGATCATGAACATCGTACTTACAGCAGTTGGTGTTGTACTTGGTCTGTTTGTAAACATCCGTTACAAAAAAATGGTTGAACTCGCAGAAGCTGAGAACTAAAATGAAAACCAAGGGTGAAAAGTCCAATATCTGTTCGTGCCTGCACGATAAGGCATCTGGACTTGGAACCCACCGTAATCATTATATAATAGAAAGGAAACTCATCATGAATACAGTTAAAATCCGTGATATCGAAATCGGTGCAGGTACACCGAAAATCATCGTTCCGATCGTTGGTATTACAAAAGAAGACATCATTGAAGAAGCAAAAACTTTTGATTCTATCCCGGTTGATGTTGTTGAATGGCGTGTAGACTGGTTTGAAGGTGTTTTTGATTTTGCCAAAGTTGAAGACGTACTCCAAGACCTTCGTGAAGCTCTTGGAAACATCCCTCTTCTTATGACATTCCGTACTTCTAAAGAAGGCGGCGAGAAAGCGATCGAGCCGGATGCTTATGCAGAACTCAACATCAAAGCAGCTCAGACCGGATATGTAGATCTGGTTGACGTAGAGATCTTCACAGGTGATGAGATCGTTAAAAAGATCATCGACGGAGCTCATGCAGCAGGTGTTAAGGTTATCGCTTCCAACCATGACTTCTTCAAAACTCCTGCTAAAGCAGACATCATCTATCGCCTCCGTAAGATGCAGGACATGAATGCAGATATTCCAAAGATTGCAGTTATGCCACAGAACAAAAAGGATGTCCTGACTCTTCTGGCTGCAACAGAGGAAATGGCAACAAATTATGCTGACAGACCGATCATTACCATGTCTATGGCAGGTACTGGCGTAATCAGTCGTCTCTGCGGTGAAGTATTTGGTTCTTCCATGACATTCGGTGCCGCTAAGAAAGCATCTGCACCGGGACAGATGGGAGTAAATGATCTGAATACAGTCCTTGGACTTCTTCACAATGCAATGTAACATATAATATATTTACTTCTTGAAAACACCGGTATTTTTATTTAAAATAGAAATATCGGTGTTTTTACAACTGCAAAGCGTTGAACTGTTACAGTTACATTACCATCTATACTTATTTTAAGGGAGGTCCTTCATGAAAAAAATACTTCACTGGCTGGACGAGAATCTCGAAGAATTTATCCTGGTCATCTTCCTGATTGCCATGACACTGATCATGGGGATTCAGGTATTCTGCAGATATGTTCTTGAAATGTCCCTGTCCTGGTCCGAAGAACTTACCAGATATCTCTTCATCTGGTGTGGATTCTTGAGTGTAAGCTACTGCAGCAAAAAATGCCTTTCTATTAAGATCGAGCAATTTGTCGCAATTTTTCCACGCCGCGGAAAAGCAATCTTCAAAGTAGTGAATCACACCTTCGAGCTGATCTTTTTTATTTACATGATTCCGTTTGCTTATTCTTATATGATGTCTTCTGTTCACAGCGGACAGCTTTCACCGGCATGCGGCATTCCGATGTACTATGTACAGGCCGCACCTCTGGTTTCTTTTGTGCTGGTCGCATTCCGCGTCCTGCAGCGCTGGATCATTGAGTTCCGCGTTGCAAGAGGTGAAAATGTATTTGACCCGGCACATCCGGAACGCAATACTCCGGAATCCTTTATCCAGGCAAACGCAGAATCCCATAACGAATCTGCTCTGGAGTCAGGAATCGATAACCGCATCAACACGATCAAAAATTCAAATGAGGAGGAACACTAAATGCCAGTTGTAGTTTTATTTATTATCTTTGTTGCCTTACTGGTCATCGCAGTTCCGGTATCCATCACCCTTGGAATCACATCTGTTCTTCCGTCTGTGTTTGATCCTTCCTTTACTGTTGGTGCCAAATATCTGATCCGTGCCATGTTTGGCGGTCTGGACTCCTTCCCGCTCCTTGCAGTTCCAATGTTTGTCCTTTCCGGTATCATCATGGCCAAGGGCGGTATTTCCAAAAAGCTGTTTGATGTTTTTGCCTATTTTCTTGGCAAATTCACTGCTGGTATGCCATGTGCCGTAATCGTCACCTGCCTTTTTTACGGTGCAATCTCCGGCTCTGCTCCGGCAACGGTTGCTGCAGTTGGAAGTATGACGATTCCAATCCTGTCCAATCTTGGTTATGATCTGACATTTTCTACCGCGATCGTTGCAGTGGCTGGTGGACTCGGTGTTATCATTCCGCCTAGTATTCCATTCATCATGTATGGCATGGCATCCGGTGCATCTGTCAGTGCTCTGTTCCTTGCCGGTATTATTCCAGGACTCATGATCGGAGCCCTGCTCATGCTCTATGCGATTTACCACTGCAAACGCTATGGTGAAGACAAAGAAAAGATCCACAAAGAAGTACAGATGCTTCACGACAAAGGACTTCTGAAAGTGCTGAAAGAGAGCTTCTTCGCTCTGTTAAGCCCGGTTATCATCCTCGGATGTATCTACACCGGTGTTGCTTCCCCGACAGAAGCTGCTGTTATCTCCGTATTTTATGCCCTGATCATCAGTCTGTTCGTATACAAGAGCATTAAAATCCGTGATATCTGGCCGATTCTTGTAGAAGCGATCCGTACTTTTACACCGATCCTGTTCATCCTGGCAGCCTCTACTGCCTTCTCCAGAGTACTGACTCTGATGCAGGTACCGCAGACCGTCAGCGAATTTATACTGAACAACTTCCACAGCCCGGTTGCAATCCTGCTGATCATTAATCTCTTCCTGCTGATCGTAGGAATGGTCATGGATACCACACCGGCAATCCTGATCCTGACACCGATCCTGCTTCCGATCGTACAGGCAATTGGCATGGATCCGATCCAGTTTGGTGTCATCATGGTCGTAAACCTTGCGATTGGATTTGTAACTCCACCAATCGGAGTCAACCTGTTCGTTGCAAGTTCCCTGACCGATGTCCCGGTTATGCAGATTGCAAAAAAAGCCATGCCAATGATTGCATTTTTCCTGGTGGCACTGCTTCTGATCACCTTTATCCCGGCGATCTCAATTGGTATTTTATAGGAGGAGAGACATGAAAAAATTTACTACATGCGATACATCAGATAAGAAAAAACGTCACATCCTCCATATGATCCCGGTACTGACCGTGGCTGGTGCTTTGAGCATTGCCCTTACAGGATGTGGTACTTCTTCTGAAGATGAAGTACAGCGTTATTCCTGGCCACTGGCAACTGCCAGCCCGGAGGACACGGTAACTCAGATCTTTGCTGAAAAGTTTGCTGAAGAAGTTGCATCATTAAGTAACGGCAAAATGAAAATCCAGGTATACGCGAACTCCACACTCGGTGGTGACCGCGACCTGCTTGAAACCTGCTCAGATGGAGATATCCCGTTTGTCGTACAGAATACTGCACCTCAGGTTTCCTTCATGAGTGATCTGGCAGTCTTTGATCTTCCGTGTGTCTTTGATTCTCTTGACGACTGCCGTAAAAAGATCGATGACCCGAAATTCTACAGCCTGATCAGTGATGTTTACACCGATGGCGGCTATCATCTTCTCGGTATGGCAGACCAGGGTTTCCGTGTCATGAGCACAAACAAACCAGTCAACAGTTTTGCTGATTTCAAAGGTCAGAAGATCCGTACTATGGAAAACAGTTATCATCTGGCTTTCTGGAAAGCACTCGGTGCAAATCCGACTCCAATGAGTTTCAGTGAGGTTTACATTGGTCTTCAGCAGCATACGATCGATGCACAGGAAAATCCATATGAAGTTATCGTTTCCAACAATCTGTATGAACAGCAGGATTATGTGGTCGAAACTAATCATCTGCCGCATCTAATTTCTCTGATCGTCAACGATGATTTCTTTAAGGATCTTCCGGAAAATGAACAGGATATCATGACTGAGGCTGCAAAGCTTGCGACAGAATACGCAAGAGAACAGTCCGATGCACGTATTGCAGATAAAATCGCAACCATCGAAGCAAGCGGCACACAGATCATTACCCTGTCCGATGAAACACGCGAAGAAATCCGCGAGGCGTCCAAAGGAGTATACGAATCCATCAAGAAAGTAATCAAGCCGGAAATTTATGAAACATATATGGATAAAGAATAATACCAGCGCTGAGATGTAAAATCACGTATCCTATCTGTTTTATACAGGCTGTTTCCAAAATCTGGAAGTACTAAGAAAAGAAAATCCTACAAAAATCGTCCCTCAAAATGCCAAACTCGCTAAAGCTCAAACAGTGTCATTTTGAGGGACAAAGTAGAATTTTATTTCCAAAGTATATCTACGAATTTTCTCGAGACCTGTAGAATCAGAAAGGATACGTTTTTTATATACGCTCTTGGTATTATAAGACACGAAGGAAAGGAGCACTTGGGAAAAACCGCTCGCACTGCTCGCTACTGATTTTATCCGCCTCTGGCGGTTAGCCCCTGCCAACGCCCTTCGGGCTCACTCCTTCCCCTTCCCCATGATACGTATGTCAGATATAAAAAAATATCCCTTCTGATCATACAAGCCTTGGAGAAATCTTTAGAAGCACTTAGAGAATAAAAGATTACTTTGCTTTCCCAAATGGCACTGTCTGAGTGTCAGCGAGTTTGACATTTGGGGAAGCGTTTTTTGTAAGCTTTTCTTCTCTTAGTACTTCAAGATTTTGACAACAGCTTGTAAGCATCAGAAGGGATATTTAATTTATAAACCGACTACGCTATCATATCTCTACTTTACATTCAGGTACACATCTTCCCGTGTATGGAACCCTCCATCCACGATCACTTCATCCATATTCTCTTTTGTCACGGCCACTGGTGTGATCTTATAATATGGAATATCGATGTTTCCGTTATTTATGGTCTCTACCACAGGATAATCGCAGTCTGAGGATGAAATATCTTCCCCTTTTCCCAGTGCAACTGCCAGTGTGGCAGCTGTGGCAGCTTCCTGTTCGATCGGTTTATATACAGTCATGGTCTGGGTTCCTTCTACGATACGCTGGCATGCGGCCAGATCTGCATCCTGTGCAACAACAGCCACCTGTCCGGCAAGGCGGTTCTCAGACAATACTTTTACTGCCTGACTTGCCAGGTCATCATTTCCACACATCACACCAACAATATCATCTGTCACTTCCAGTCCCTTGTTTACATGAGTTGCCGCCAGTTCTGCAAGCCAGTTATCACAATAACCGGAATAAACGATATTCAGCTTACTATCCGCCAATGCATCTTTAAATCCCTTCTCAACTTCCTCAACATTTTTATCTGTCGGTGATCCATAAATTGCAAAGATATTTCCGCCATCCGGGCAGGCTTTTTTCAGAGCCTCACCCATCAATGTTCCAACCATCTCATTATTAATCGTCACATAAAGATCAGCATCTGCATTGGGTATGATACGATCGTAGCAGATCACAGAGATTCCCTGGCTTTTGGCTTCTTTTACCACATCGAACAATGCATCGCCATCGATCGGTATGATCACGATCACATCCATCTTTTTCTTTATAAAGTACTCAATCTGGGAGATCTGCTCCTCTATCACGCCACCGGCAACCTGTACATTTACTTCCGCCCCAAGGCTCTGGGCAGTCGATACAAACATATCACGGTCACGAAGCCATCTTTCAATTACAAATGAATCAAAGCTAAGGCCGATCTGCAGCTTATCTTCTTCAGATACCTGTGTTGCTTCTGTCTCATCAGTCTTGCTGCTGCATCCGGTCATCATAAACACGAGCATTACGCCAACCACCAGAAAAGCGATTACCTTTTTTTTCATTTTCCATACCTCGTTTTGTATTCACTTGGTGTCATATCTGTCTGTTTCTTAAAGATCCTGCTGAAATAGTTCGGATCTGTATAACCACTCCGGATCCCGGCTTCTTTAATACTGATATCCGGCTGAGCCAAAAATTCCTTAGCCTTTTCAATCCGCACCTTCGTCAGATATTCAATAAAATTTTCTCCGGTCTCTTCTTTAAAAATCTTGCTAAAGTAATAAGGACTGATATTTACAATGCCAGATACATCATCCAATGAGATGTCTTTATTATAATTCTCCTGGATATACAGCATCGCTTTTTTAGCCGCAGAATTTGACTGCTCTTCCTTCTGGTCGCGGATCATTCTGCAGACATTTACCATCTTATCAAGAAACCATTTTCTCAGTTCTTCATAACCGGCACATGCCATTGCTGAATCAAGATATTCCCTGCGATAGCTGAATCCATAGTTGACTGCACCGGCTTCAAAAGCCTTTTTTTCACCCCAGATGATATACTCCAGTACTTTGAGTCTGATATTATTCATATCCTCTGCATAATGTGCCACCATCCAGTCAAAAAACGCATTGATCTCCTGAACGCATTCCTTTTCTTTCCCTTCTTCAAGATAACGGAAGATATTTTTTTCCATTTCAACCGGGAAAGCCTCATCATAGACACCATTCTGAGAAAGATCTTCAATATGTATCACCCGACTCTTGCTTCCGTTCAGGGCTCGCAGCGCCTCACGATAAGAACGCTCCATATCCTGCATCTCACGGATTCTTCCAAGTCCGATACGAAATCTGGCTTCGATTCTGCCCTCCAGTCTGCCGATCAGGTCTCTTGCCTGTTCAACCATATCTATTCGATCCTCATACGGATGATCTGAAACCTTGCATGGTACTACGATTGGAATCCTGTTTGACATAATTGAACCAACTGCACAGGAAAAAGCTGATTTTACAATATCCCTCAATTCTGAATAGAAATCCTGTGCTTTTACATTCATCCCTACAGGGCTCACCAATCTTCCATTTTCATAAGACTGTCCAAACTGCAGGATCATAACAAATCCTTGGTTTTCTTCAATATCCAAAAGCTTCTGATAGTAATCTGCTGCCTGCAGCTCCTGCTGAAAAAGAAGACTTCCGACAAAGCTGCTCTCCACTACCGGAATGACCGTTTCCAGCTTTTCCTGGATCTTAAGAAGGTTACTCCTCTGATTTCTTTTTTTGTTAACCTTGGCAATTGCTTCTTCTACAACCGAAATGATCTTTGCCTTTGAGATTGGTTTTGTCAGATACTTTTCCACGCCCAGATCAATGGCTTCCTTTGCGTAATCAAATTTGTCATACGCTGACACAATATAAAACAACGCCGTCGTATTAAACTTTCGTATCTCACGAATTGCCTGTATTCCGTTGATTCCAGGCATATGAATATCCATAAACACGATATCCGGGTGAAAAGTCTCCGCGATCTCTGTTACGGCTCTTCCTGTTTTAGCAGTTTCTATTATGCAGGAATCTCCAAACGTACCGGATATGATGTTTTTAAAAGCTTCCAGCATGATTCCCTCGTCATCAGCAACCAGAATCCTATACATATTTTGTCTCCCCTTGTTCCGCAATACTTTTAAATATTTTTACACATTTTTACTGTTTCAGATACTCTTTATCCACCGGAAGTGTAATATGAACTCTGGTTCCTGTATCAGGTCCATCACTCTCAATCGTAAAGGTGTTTTCTTCTTTATAATACAGCTGCAATCTGTCAATTACGTTACGAACTGCGATTCCCGTAGAATAACGGTTTTCTTCATTTTGATCTGCATGACCGGACATAACCTTATCGATCATTTCTGCTGTCATTCCTGCTCCATTATCACTGACTGTAATATCCAACCTGTCATCTTTAAGATGAATTTCCATACGGATCCATCCTGTCTCCATACAGTCATGGATTCCATGCTGTACTGCATTTTCCACCAGAGGCTGCAGGATCATACTCGGGATACGGATATTTTCAATATTCTCATCTACATCTTTAATGTAAGTGATATCACCTGCAAAACGAACATTCAGGATATAGATGTAGTTGTCTACTGCTTCAATCTCCTCCCAGAGCATGGCGTCTTCTTCCATCTTACGTACATTGTAACGGAAAAAATCTGCCATCTTTTCAAGAAAGATACCTGTATTATCCGCATCACCCATCATTGCCAGCTGCGCACCGGCATTCAGGCTGTTAAACAAAAAATGCGGATTGATCTGCGCCTGAAGGTATTTCAGCTGAGCCTCCTTCAGATGGGTTTCCATAAGAAGCTCCCGTTCCTTCATCTGTGCCTGACGTTCCATGCTTTCCTTAAGCTGCTCGATATTCTGCCGGATACTTTCCAGCATCTGATTAAAGCTTCGTGTTACAACACCAACCTCATCTTCAACAACTACCGGAAGCTGAGGTACATTTAAGTTACCCTTTGCAACCTCATGCGCCGTATTGGAAAGATCAGTCAGCGGCTGAATCATGTTGCGCACAAGAATGGTTGTCATGGCAAGTCCAAGTGCATATACCACAAGCATAACAAAAATGCACAGCTTATACAGTACATTCATAGCCGAAAGAAGCAGCTGGTAATTGGCAGAGTTCGTCTTAAACCGAAGATTATTCAGTCTGTATATGTAGGAATTAATATATTCATATAATTCGCTTTCAGACTCATAGGCTGTTTTGTATTTTTCTACGTTTCTGCCTCGCTTTGCCTGAACGGTTTCGTTCGTAAGATCCAGGTAGCTTTCTGACATTCTCCGGATATTTTTTTCCAGCATTTTCACTTCATTATCCAGATTCTTATCATTCAGTTCTTCTATCAGATTTTTATAATTCTGTTCATAGCGGTAATAATTCTCCAATGCCTGGGTGCTCTTTGTATTCAGATACTCAAACACGGTATTTTCCACCTGTTCCAGGGATTCTGACAGTTCATTTACAGCTGTGTTACTGGAAAAAACAGCATCGATTCTCTTTACCGCCGTATGGATCTGATTAAAAATAAAAATATTGATTCCAAGTATAAGCACAAGCACCAGAATCATGACACCACTCAGACGGGTCTGTATGGAATTTTTAACGGAAGATATTTCTTTAACATGTTTCATCCCTTGTCCTCCGTCCTGTAGTCCCCTGTATTATCCTTTGTGATCACATGCTGATTTACACTGTAATATCCGTTGCTGTGCCCCAGAGTAAGATATTCGTCGAGTGCATTGATACTGTATCTTCCTATCTCTTCCATATCCAGCGCAATCGCTGAAGAAATAATTCCCTTATCAATTGCATCCAGAATCATTTCAGAATAATAATATCCTATCACCTTGACATTTCCAACCTGGTTGTAGTCGATCAGTGCCTGATAGACACATTCTGTTACAACCTCATCCATACATACCAGAATATCAGGCAGTTCTTCTTCATTTACAAACATGTCACGGACAAATTCCTCTGTATCAAAATCCGCACTGCTGTCCACACAGTATTCGGTCATATCGACATACTGTCTCTCTTTTTTCACTTCTTCAAGCTCTTTTTTTACCTGTGAATAGACCAGATTGCTCTCCTGTGTTTTTGACGCTGATGTTGAAAGAAACATGACACTGGTAGTTCCCTCCGCCTTAAGCAGACCCTTGATCTGCTCTGTGTAGGCGCTTCCCATCTGATAGCTGTTTAAGCCGACAAAACTGATCCTGCCTGTTGCAGTATCATCCGTCATAACCGTTACTACAGGGATTTTTTCCTTCAATGCTTCATTGATCAGATGCTGTTCTTCTTTGCTTCCATCCGCTTCCAGAATGATTCCATCCACCTGGGAAGCGATTCCAATCTTCAGACAATCTGCCTGTGAGTATCCGTTCATCTGCTCCGGAGTGAGCATTTCCACATATGCATTTTCACTTTCCGCAGCTTTGGATGCACTCTCATAAACCGATTGCCACATATCAGTATCTTTATCATTGGAGATCATCAGATAATGTCTCTGATAGCTTGTCGCATGCTCTCCTTCTCCAAGCTCAACTCTGTCCAGACTTTTCTGAAAATAAATCCAGATACCGGAAAGAAAAAAAATGCAGCCTGCCAGGATACAAAAAACTGTCAGTGTAAATTTCTTCATAGCTTTCATTCTTTCTGTTTATTTTTACCAGATATCAGTGTAACATATTCCACTCCATAGTGCAAAAGTGTTGTTGTCCATTTCATATCCAGTTATAAAAAGGGCCATTGCGCCACACGCAATGACCCTCGTCATTCATTTTATTGATTTGTTATCTGCTTCTATCATCCATTCTTTCTGTTGGATAATACATCGAATACTACTGCGATCAGAAGTACGGCACCTTTTACTACGTACTGCCAGGAATCACCGATACCCATGATTGACATACCCATGTTGATAACACCAAGGAGAAGTGCACCGATTACAACACCGCCTACAGTACCGCTGCCGCCATATGCAGAAGCACCACCGATGAAACAGGAACCGATTGCATCCATTTCGAAGGAAGTACCTGTGCTACCATTTACAGAACCTACACGTGCTGCACAGAGAAGACCTGCAAGACCTGCAAGAAGTCCCATGTTTACATATGCAATGAAGTAAACTTTGTTTGTATCAATACCGGAAAGCTGTGTAGCTTTCTCATTACCACCAATTGCGTAGAAATAACGTCCAAATGCTGTTTTGGATGTAATAAAGTTGTAGATCAGGCAGATTGCAACTACCCAGATGAACATTACGGAGATACCTTTGTACTGGAACAGTTTGTAGCAGTACCAGAGAATAACTGCTGCGATGATAACAGCTTTGCTGTAATCAGAAAATGCTGTATTCTGACGATATCCTCTTTTTGCTTTGTTTGCTCTGGAACGAACTACACTGAAGATTACATATACAGCAACAACAATACCAACGATCAATGCTGAATAGTTTGCAGTGTCATCCAGTCCAGGAATATTAATATAAGAAGTAAATACTTTCAGGAAATCTTTGTTCTGGATAGAAACAGTTTTGTTGTCCAGAATCAGACGTCCAAATCCACGGAAGATGAACATACCAGCAAGCGTTGTGATGAATGGAGGGATACGTTTGTAACCGATCCAGTAACCCTGCCAGATACCTACCAGAAGTCCAACAACCAGGCAGATGATGATGGTCAGATATGGGTTCATTCCCTTGTTGCTGATAAGTACTGCTGCAAGACCGCCAACCAGACAGATTACAGCACCAACAGAAAGGTCGATGTTACCACCTGTCAGGATACATAATAACATACCACAGGCAAGAACGAGAACATAACCATTCTGAAGCATTAAGTTTGACATGTTCTGTGCATACAGGAGTCTTCCGTTTGTCAATCCACAGAACAGGATAAATACGATCACCAGTGCAATGACCATTGTATATTTTCTTAAGAAATCTTTTACATTAAATTTCATTTTTTTACCCCTTTCCCAGTAACTTTTCAGTCACTATTTCTTATTTTTTATTCTGTTCCTGCATGATCGAAGCCATGATACGTTCCTGAGTTGCCTCTTCCGCTGTAAATTCACCAGCCAGACGGCCTTCACTCATAACATAGATTCGGTCACACATACCGAGAAGTTCCGGCATTTCAGAAGAAATCATAATGACTGATTTTCCATCTTCTACCATCTTATTGATCAGGCAGTAGATATCATATTTTGCACCTACATCGATACCTCGTGTAGGTTCATCCAGAATCAGGATATCCGGTTCTGTAAACATCCACTTACCAAGCAGAGCTTTCTGCTGGTTACCACCGGAAAGGTTACCGATTTTCTGCTCATTGGAAGGAGTCTTGGTTCCCATTTCCTTTGTCATCTCATCTGCCAGATGAACTTCCATATCTGTATTGATGACGCCCTTCTCGCAGACTTTGGAAAGTCTTGCAAGTGTTGTATTAAATCGAATAGATTCTCCGAGAATCAGTCCGTTTGTCTTACGATCTTCTGTAACATATGCAAGACCATGACGGATCGCATCGTGTGGATTCTTGAAATTTACTTTTTCTCCCTTGATATAAAGTTCACCGGAAATATTGGATCCGTAGCTCTTACCAAATACAGACATTGCAAACTCGGTACGTCCTGCACCCTGCAGTCCTGAGAAACCGACAACTTCACCTTTATGTACTTTACAGTTGATTTTATTATCTACGATCTTCTCAGGATAGAGTGGATGATGAACAGTCCAGTCTTTTACTTCCAGCATAACCTCTTTGCTGACATTATGTTTTCTGGTAGGATAACGGTCATCCATAGAACGGCCAACCATACCTTTAATGATACGGTCTTCACTTAAATCATCTACACCCTTGGTCAGTGTCTCGATCGTTGTACCATCTCGGATGATCGTACAGCGGTCTGCACAGTAGATGATCTCATTCAGTTTATGTGTAATGATGATAGAGGTCAGTCCGTTCTTCTTGAATTCCATCAGAAGATCCAGGAGCATTTTTGCATCTTCATCATTCAGAGATGAAGTAGGCTCATCCAAGATCAGAAGTTTAACCTTCTTGGAGAATGCCTTTGCGATCTCTACCAGCTGCTGTTTACCTGTTCCGATATCTTTGATCAGTGTCTGTGCAGATTCATGGAGTCCAACCTGTGCCATGTGTTTTTCTGCTTCACTGTATGTTCTGTCCCAGTCAATGCTGCCTCTTTTATTCTTAATCTCGTTTCCGAGAAACATATTCTCGCCAATAGAAAGTAACGGAATCAGCGCAAGTTCCTGATGGATGATAACGATTCCTTTCGCTTCACTGTCGTTCAGGTTTTTAAACTTACATTCCTCACCTTCATAGGTAACTGTACCTGTATAACTTCCATATGGATACTGACCACTTAAAACGTTCATCAGTGTGGATTTTCCCGCACCGTTTTCACCGATCAGCGCGTGAATCTCTCCTCGCTGGACTTCAAGATTTACATTGTCCAGAGCTTTGACACCGGGGAACTCTTTTGTAATGTGATCCATTACTAAAATATTGTCTGCCAAAATGGCGCCCCCTTTCAAAAAATCGGGCGGGGCTCTTCACCCCGCCCTAAAATTTCAAATTACATGTTTTATTGGTTACTTAAGCAATTTTTTCTGCTTACTGTGCTGGATGAAGATATCCGTCATCGTCCTGTGTATAGTATCCTGTGTCAACCAGTTCTTCTTTCATGTTGTCTTTTGTTACAACTGTAGGAACCAGAAGGAATGATGGGCATTTATGTCCTTCAGATGTTTCATAGGATTCTGTATCATATGCACAGTCGAAATCCCATTTGGAGTTTGTGATCAGAGAATCATCAATTGTGTCACCTTTCAGCATTGCTTCTGCAAGGTCAAGAGTAACAACTGCTTCGTTTGCAACTGCTTTGTAAACTGTCATGGACTGTTTTCCGTCTACGATGTTTGCAAGGTTAGCTTCGTCACCATCCTGTCCTGTGATCAGAACGTCGTTTTTACCTGCATAGTCAGATTCGATAGCCTGTGTAACACCAAGTGCTGTAGAGTCATTGGAGCAAAGAGCTACATCGAGCTGAGTTCCATCTGCATAGTAAGAAGCAAGGATGTTCTGCATTCTTTCGAGAGCTGTCTGTGTATCCCACTGTGCTGTTGCAACAGAGTCGAAATCTGTCTGTCCGGATACTACGTTCAGTGTACCTGCATCCAGATATGGTTTCAGAGTATCATATGCTCCGTTGAAGAAGTATCCAGCGTTGTTATCTGCCGGGTCACCAGCTGTGAACTCGATGTTGTATGTTTTATCGCCTGCATTGTCAAGATCCAGAGTATCGATTACGTACTGGCCCTGCAGAGTACCTACTGTATAGTTATCGAAGGAGATGTAATAGGAAACTGCATCGGATTTGATCAGACGGTCATAAGCGATAACCGGGATTCCTGCATCTGCTGCTTCATCCATAACTGTATTAAGTGCTTCACCATCGATAGCTGCAACTACCAAGAGGTTAACTCCATCGGAGATCAGGTTCTGGATATCATTTACCTGACGGTCTGTTTCGTTATCGGAGTATGTCAGCTCTACATCATAGCCAGCTGCTTTGAACTGTTCTTCCAGATAAGAACCATCTCTGTTCCAACGTTCCAGAGACTGTGTTGGCATTGAGATACCAATCTTTCCGCCTTCAGCTGCTGCATCATCTGCAAGTACCGGAACTGCACAAGATGTGATTGCCATTGTTGCTGCCATCGCTAAAACTAATTTTTTCTTCATAAAAGAAACCTCCCATTTTTGTTTTCGCTCTTTAGCTATTTTGTATAGCTTTTTGATGAAATTATAATACCATATGGATATATTAAACAAAATGGACTGTTTTTTGATATATCTTTCAATTTTTGTGATAAAAAAACATCCAGATGGCATGCATCTGGACATTTTCGATATGTTCATTAAAAAAACAATAATTTTATGCTATTGACATGTTGCTGTTCACTTCGTTCATCCTATTCTTCTGCGTCAAGTGCACGGATTCTCTGAACAAGTTCTTCACAGATTTCCAGTTTATCCTTACCATCTGTCTCAATCACAATATCAGCTGCTGCCTGGTATTTCTCACGACGTTTTTCCATCAGATCTGCAATAAAGTCAACGTTCTTGTTACCTTCCAGAAGTGGTCTGTCGTGATTATCTTTGACACGGCTTAAGATTGTCTCCGGTTTGGCTGTCAGAAGTACAACACGTCCATTCTTCTTCATTTCGACTACATTGCGTTCTCTCATCGGCACACCACCGCCACAGGAAATAACTACATTGGTCTTGGACTGCATTTCTATAAGAAGTTCTGTCTCCAGATTACGGAAATACTCTTCTCCATATGTCTCAAAAATATCAGAAATGGACATTCCCTCTCTCTCGGCAATGATCTGGTCCATCTCTACAACTTCCATTGCGAATACTGTCCGCAGGAAATCAGAAATCGTAGATTTACCTGCACCCATGAAACCGATCAGTACAATATTGTAATCAAACAGTTTACGTGCCTGGATTCTCTTACTGTTTCTGGTAATTTCTTCAAAAACAGCAGTCACTTCATCTTTATGGCGTCTGCCTTCCATTCTGCGGTTCAGCCATTCTCTCTGTTTTGCTTCCTGCTCCGGCTGAAGGATCGGAATATCATTTGCTTCTTTGTAAGCCATGATATCTTCTACGATTCTGTTACGCATAAGTAATGCATCCAGCACAATCTCATCACACTGTCCAAGGCTCTCTCGAAGTACTTCCAACTGATTCATATGTATCGTTCCCTCTCTTATAAACAAATTTATCGCTGTGAACACTTTATATTCCCTTTGTTCACTGCATCACTATTTGCTCATTATAACAGTTATTTAGCACGTTAACAATATAAAGTGGGAACTTTTTTTATTACTCCGCATTTTTAAGTGCCTCACCCATCGGTACTTTCCGGATTTTTCTGTATTCCAGAAGTGCAACCACTGCATATGTCACAAGCCCGATCACAAACATCTGTACATAGATCATCGGGTCAATCCAAAGCGCGATCCATCCGGAGATACTCTGCAGCATCATTTCCCTGAACAGAACTTCCATGATCGTAGTCTCAATTGGCAGGCTGATCAGAAGGCACAAAACAATCACGATCGACGTAGACAAGATGTATAGCCTGCTGATCTCACCATTGGTATAACCAAGAATCTTCGTCATCGAAATCGACTGTGCATTTTTTTCAATTATGATCTTAGAGAGAAGATATATCAGGATCATATAGATTGCAACTGCAAATAAATTTACCATCCCCATCATACTTCCCATAGAAACACTCAGCTGTCTGGAAATCTTTGTCAGTGCATCCAGGTCGATCACTGAACCTATGTAGCTACTGTCAATATCCGTGATCTCCGTGTTGCTGAAATATCCGCTGAAATAATCATCACCCAGATCAAAGGTCTGATTCAATTCCTCCTGTGGCATGAAAATACATAGACTGCCATTATAATCATAAATTCCACTGATTTTAAAAGTATACTCGTCATCCTCATATTTTTCTTTGAGTGTGATCGAATCTCCCGGTTTCAGCAGGAATTTATCTGCATACGCTTTTGAAATATACACGCCATCTGAAAAATCCACATCAATGTACTTGCTGTCATCGTGAACGCCATAGAGTGTTACTTCTTCACTTTTGTATTTGGTCGGAAGTGTATTCAGTGAGTAAGCACTGAATTCTTCTGCGTCTTCATTATCTGTTTTTGCGTCATGTGCAAACAACAGCATATCCAGCATACTTTCAAGCTTATTACTGCCACCCATCACACTTACCGGCATTGAAAGCATATACTGATATTTTGCCAGCATATTGTTCTGGATCTCCAGCTGGTAATGATCCAGTGCGGACGGGAGCAGAAGGCCAAACATCAGAAGCAGATTTGCAAATATGATCCCCACAAAAAGGACAAGATAATTGCTGATATTCTGAAAGATCACGCGCAGGCGGAATCTGTGAAAAATTTTCATTCGCGGACTGAGATAAACCGCACGTCTCTGCTTTCTGGAAGAAAGATCTCTTCGCAGAAATTTAAGCGGCGACAGCTTCAGCTTATGATGCAGAACCGCATAGTTAACTACAAACATAATTATTACCGGAACTACTGTCGTCATAAGAAAAGCTTCTGCATTCCAGATTGTCACATAAGTCGGCAGACTGTAGCTTCCATAATACATACCGGCACATACATCCTTAAATGCCGTATAACCTAAAATATTACCGATCAGCGCGCCCACCAGCGTTACGATCACCGGAAGAGTCATATAATGCCGGATCAGCTCATTTTTTGTATAGCCGGATGCCCGGAGTGTTCCGATGACACCAGCTTCTTTTGCAATCGTATTACTGGTCGTGATGCCAAATACAAAGGCCATGATCACGATGATGATATAGAGAAGCATGATCATCATTGCCTTGTCACTTCCCATATCATCTCCAGTAAATATAATCGCCTGATTCTGATATTGTGGCACAAAATTTTCCAAAGTGACAACTTTTCCCATTGCCTTCATCAGATCTTCCGAAACATTCTTTTCCTCGAGTTCTGTCTGCGGTTTTTCATTGTAGGTCCATGCATAATTATATTGCAGCTTATCCTGATCCAGAGAATCAAATTCTTCATCCGTCACTACGCCTACTCCAAACTTTACAGCATCAAACATAGAATCGTTATTATTCTGAAACAAACAGCTGTAATCTGATAATGCAACCAGCCCGGTGATCGTCCAGGACTTTGTCCCGTCATCCAGTGTATCTCCTATCTTCAGATCATTATTATCTGCATACATACGGTCAATTGCGATCTCACCCGTTTTCTCTGCCAGCTTCCCGTCCATCAGGCAGACCTTATTGACATCTGTACGGTTTTTAAAAAAGCGCATTGTGCTTCCATTTGAAAGAGAATCTTCTATATAATAGTTTTCATAGATTTTGACACCTTCCTCTTCAATTGCCTCGCGCTGACCTCGATACAGACGCTCTCCGGTACGAAAATTTCCATCTTCAATATTGTATTTTTCAAATCCTTCATCGTATGCCTGGATCATGCTCCCATCTGCAACCAGAAATCCGGACACCATACCAATCGTCGCAACCATCAAGATGAATACAACCAGATATTTTCCAATCTCCCCTTTCAGTTCACGGGGAATTCTTTTTCTCAGAGGACTTTTCATAGCACCGCCCCCTTACCAGTCAAGATCCATCGCAGGAATCTTATGCTCGTTCTGATAGTTTTTACGGATCATTCCATCTCGAAGTTTTACCACACGATCCGCCATGTCCTTGATTGCATCATTATGTGTTACCATGATCACCGTATTTCCGTATTTCTGGTTCACTGTTTCGATCAATTTCAGAATTTCCTTGGAAGTATTGTAATCCAATGCACCGGTCGGCTCATCACAGAGTAGAATATCCGGATTTTTTACAATTGCACGCCCAATCGCAGTTCTCTGCTGCTGTCCGCCGGAAAGCTGATTCGGAAGTTTCCTCTGATGCTCAAAAAGACCAAGTGTATGCAGAAGCTCATCCACATCCAGTGCCCGGTCACTTAAATAAGCACCAACCTCAATATTCTCCCTCACAGTCAGATTCGGAATCAGGTTGTACATCTGAAAGATATAGCCAAGATGTTTCCGTCTGTACTGAGAAAGTTTCTTTTCTTTCATATCAGCCAGCTTTTCGCCTTCGATAGAAATACTTCCACCATCTGCGCTCTCGATTCCACCGATAATATTCAGCAAGGTGGATTTACCGGAGCCCGATGGCCCCAGAAGTACACAGAATTCCCCTTTTTCAATATCCAGGTCCAGCCCTTTTAGAACATCTACTTTGCTGTCCCCGGTGCCAAATGATTTCTTAATATCCCGAATTTCCAAAAACATAAGTTTCTCCTTTTCATACCTTTGCCAACCTCGTCGGTTAGTTATGCCTATACTTATGTTAGTTTAGGCTATCTGTTTTGTCAAGAAAATTTGCTTCATCTAACTATTTTCGAAAAAAAATTCCGGCCCCGCACAAAGCAAAGCCAGAACTTTTTCTACATTATAAATTCCATTATTCTCTCTACAATAAATACCGCCGCACACGCGAACAACGCAACCGTAAGAAGACTCTTTTCACGATATGCCACGATCAGTGCTACAATGAGTCCCGCTGCACCGGAAATGATTCCGCCTGCCGTTGCTGTCAGAATTGCCGGAAATGTCATAGCAGCAAGACATGCATATGGCACATAGTACAGAAAGGATTTTACAAACGGACTGGTGATCTCCCTTTTGAAAAGGACCAGTGGAAGCATACGAATCAGATATGTTACGCCTGCCATCACCAGAATATACAGATATACATTCGGTTTCATATCAGTTTGCTGCCTCCTTTTCCTCTGTTTCTTTTTCCTCAACCGGGCAGAAATGTGCTGCCAGCCCTGCTATCAGCAATGTCGTGATAATGATCACAAATCCGGTAGAAACTTTATTCAGTACCGGAACCACCGCAAATAACGTACTCACAGCCATCGCTCCGATCACTACACCAAGAACGGCTCGATTTTTCTTCGCCGGTGGAATGATCACCGCAAGAAACATTCCATAGATTGCCACACTCAGTGCACTTACCAGGAAATCCGGAAGCAGACTTCCGGAAACAGCTCCTGCCAGTGTTCCCAGTGTCCATCCCGGAATCGCGACACACATTACACCATAATTATACCACGGACTGATCCTTCCCTCCTGACTTGCACTGACACCAAAGATCTCATCTGTCACACCAAATGCAACCGCAAGTCTGTGTCCATTGGAAACACCTTTTTCCAGTTTCTGTGACAGAGAAAAAGACATCAGACAGTATCTTAAGTTGATGACCAGCTGCGTCAGTGCCATCTCCCACAGCGAACCACCGGCTGCAATGATTCCAATACCTGCAAACTGTCCTGCCGAGGTAAGATTTGTCAGTGAGATCAGAACTGCCTGCCATGCAGTCAGACCTGACTGAATAGCCATAATCCCAAAGGTAAAGGATACCGCAAAGTATCCCAGGCCAATCGGAATTCCATCCTGAAGGCCTTTCCCAAAACTTGTTTTATTCATGCCTGTATCAGTCCTCCAGTGAATTCAGTACACGGAATCCATTATTGCTCAGTACATTCTCTGTCACAAATACATCATCTGTCTGAAGGATCATGATCGGAAGGCTGTTTTCTCTATGATAGGATGTATAAATATAATCCAGATTCACATTACAGTTGCCAAGGACCTGCAGTACGGTATTCAGTCCGCCCACTTCATCTTTCAGGTCTACAGCAATGACCTCTGTCACACGATTCATATATCCATTCTCACTCAGAAGTTTCTCTGCTTCATCTGCCTGGTTTGTTATCATACGAAAAAGAGCAAACTCCGGTGCATCAAAGCATGCAAATCCATAAATATCAATCCCTGCTTCTGCCAGAAGTTCGGTGACTTTCTGAAGACTTCCTGCTTTATTTTCAATAAATACAATGTTCTGTTTGATCATTTTCTCTCTCCTCGTCCTGTGCATAAATAAATTAAAACTTGCATATTATACCAACTTTATCCATTATACTCACGTTTCTTTCAAATGTAAACCTTTGCAGTGGACAAAAAAATCCTGCGGAAATGTTCTGTACGTTTTCTTTCTGTACACCAAACCCTTCCACAGGACTCTTTTCAGCAGAACTTATCCACCTGTATTCTTTTAATCTAACTCTTCATCCACATATTTCTGAATATTGGATGCATTTACATATTTCTTCAGATGTTCTCCATCCGTAATGACCAGTGTCGGTGCCTGCATAATGCCAAACTGACGTGCCATATCCGGATTCTTCTCTGCATCAATGATCTCCAGATCTTCACCTTCCAGCATCTTCTTTGCCATGCGGCAGTTTGGACAGGTGTTGGTTGTAAACAGATATTTATGTGTTTCTACCGGCTCGATCTTGACATCATCATCTGTCACTGTAACCATACTGGTATGGACTTTCTTAAGTTTGGAGTGAAGCACATCATACAGTGTACGGTTCTTGTACTCCTGCGCTTTTCCATCATTCCAGTTCTGTACCGGACGGTAATATCCGGTAATTCGACTGTAAACCTCTGCTTTCTTTCCACATTTCGGACAGGTAAAGTGCTCACCACTTAAATATCCATGTTCCTTACATACGGAGTAAGTAGGTGAGATCGTATAGTATGGAAGTTTATAGTTCTCGGCAATCTTGCGTACCAGAGATGCAGCAGCCTTCCAGTCCGGAAGTTTTTCACCGAGGAATGCATGGAATACGGTACCAGATGTATAAAGAGTCTGCAGTTCATCCTGAATATCCAGTGCATCAAAAATATCTGAGCTGTATTCTACCGGCAGATGGGAACTGTTGGTATAATACGGAGTATCTCCTTTGCTTCCGGCTGTACGGATATCCGGCCAGCGCTTACGGTCATGTTTTGCAAGACGATATGCCGTAGATTCTGCCGGAGTCGCCTCCAGATTAAACAGTTCACCCGGATATTCTTCCTGATAATCAGAAAGACGGTTGCGCATGTGTGTAAGAACCTCTTTTGTAAATTTCTGTGTACGCGGATCGCTCATGTCACAGCCAAGCCATTTCGCATTCAGACCGGCTTCATTCATGCCTACAAGACCAATGGTCGAAAAATGATTGTCAAAGCTTCCAAGATATCTCTTCGTATACGGATAAAGACCTTCATTCAGAAGTTTTGTAATAACCTCTCTCTTGATATGCAGTGATCTTGCAGAAATATCCATCAGACGATCCAGTCTTCTGTAGAATTCTTCCGGTGTCTTGGACTGATATGCGATACGTGGCATGTTGATCGTAACAACACCTACCGAACCGGTACTTTCACCGGATCCGAAGAATCCGCCACTCTTCTTACGCAGTTCACGAAGATCCAGACGCAGACGGCAGCACATGCTTCGAATATCACTTGGTTTCATATCACTGTTGATATAATTTGAAAAATATGGAGTTCCATATTTGGAAGTCATCTCAAACAGCAGACGATTGTTCTCTGTATCGGACCAGTCGAACTCTTTAGTGATAGAATATGTCGGGATTGGATACTGGAACCCACGTCCATTGGCATCTCCCTCGATCATCGTCTCAATAAAAGCCTTATTAACCATATCCATTTCTTTTTTGCAGTCTTTGTATTTGAAATCCATATCTTTGCCGCCAACGATCGCAGGAAGCTCTGCAAGATCATCCGGAACCGTCCAGTCCAGTGTGATATTGGAAAACGGTGCCTGTGTTCCCCAACGGCTTGGTGTATTCACGCCATAAATGAAAGATTCAATACATTTCTTAACTTCCGGATAACTTAGGTTGTCCACCTTGACAAAAGGTGCCAGATACGTATCAAAAGAAGAAAATGCCTGCGCACCAGCCCATTCATTCTGCATGATTCCAAGGAAATTCACCATCTGATTGCAAAGGACGCTCAGGTGCTTTGCCGGTGCGGATGTAATCTTGCCTTCGATGCCACCCAGCCCTTCTTTGATAAGCTGTTTCAATGACCACCCTGCACAGTAACCGGTCAGCATAGACAGATCATGAATATGGATATCTGCATTTCTGTGTGCATCTGCGATCTCATTGTCATAAATCTCGGATAACCAGTAATTGGCTGTAACTGCACCGGAATTACTCAAGATCAGACCACCTACCGAATATGTGACAGTGGAGTTCTCTTTTACTCGCCAATCCTCAACCTTCACATAACTGTCCACGATCTCTTTGTAATCCAAAATCGTGGATTTCATATTACGGATCTTTTCCCTCTGTTTACGATAGAGGATATATGCCTTGGCAACATCACTGTATCCGGCCTGGATCAGAACATTCTCCACACTGTCCTGGATATCCTCTACGGTTACCTTCCCATCCTGGATCTTATTCTGGAAATCTGCTGTAACACGAAGGGCCAAAAGGTCGATCATATCTTTACTGTAGTTTTTTTCTTTTGCATCAAATGCTTTATCAATAGCTGATGTAATCTTTGCCATCTGAAACTCAGCAATTTCTCCATCACGTTTTACTACCTGAAACATGTTATACATTCCTCCCTCTACTCCTTGCACCTGTATTATATACGGTCATATCCATACCGTGAATTACATGCTGCAGATTGCTGTTTTCTCCTTTTACAGCAACCATGTAGAACCTATTGTAGCAGACTCTTATCTATACGTCAATAGACAAAAACACCATATATTGTGCCGATAATGTAAATGCACAACTATATGGTGTTGTCCAATATTCCCGTTTTTCCTTTATTTATGAGCCTTTGGCATTACTGAAACAAAGATTTCTGCAGGTACTCTCGCCTTTACAAAAATTCCATCTTCCCGATATTCTTCAGAAAGCAGACTTCCGTACTCCCGGATGATCTGAATCTTGCCAGCCTCTTTATAAGTATATAACTCTTCCAGATAAATCTGGCTCTCTGCGAGAAGTTTTGCAAGAACATCTTTGAGTTCCTCCAGACCCTCTCCGGTACGGGCTGAACATTTGACTGTATAATCTGCCCGAAAATCCCGAAGTGATTCTCCCTGCACCTGATCCTGCTTATTCAGGAGTGTAATGATCTTTTTGCCTGTCGCTCCCAGCTCCCGGAGTGTCTCATACACCGTATGCATCTGAATCTCTGCCTGCGGATTGGAAGCATCTACCACATGAATGATATAATCTGCATACTTAGCCTCTTCCAGCGTACTTTTAAACGCTTCTACCAGATGATGTGGCAGCTTGCGGATAAATCCTACAGTATCTGTCAGAAGGATCTGCTGCCCATCTTTGAGTTCCAATACACGCGTCGTTGGATCCAATGTTGCGAACAGCTTATCTTCTGCCAGAATGCCGGCTCCTGTCAGTGTATTCAAAAGCGTTGATTTTCCTGCATTTGTATAGCCTACGATCGCCGCTGTCTTCAGATTTCCTCTGGTTCTCTTGCCTCTGATCAGTTCACGGTGTTTCTCTACCTGCACAAGTTCTGCTTTCAGAGCAGATATTCTGGTACGGATCAGACGTCTGTCTGTTTCCAGTTTTTTCTCACCCGGTCCTCTTGTTCCGATACCACCGCCAAGTCTGGAAAGAGATTCGCGCAGTCCAACCAGACGCGCCGACCGGTAACGAAGCTGCGCCAGTTCTACCTGGATCTTACCTTCACTTGTGGTCGCACGGCCGGCAAAGATATCCAGGATCAGAAGTGTTCGATCCATAACCTTGCAGTCCAGTTCTCTCTCCAGATTATTCATCTGTGCCGGTGAAAGCTCATCATCGCAGATCACCCCATTGGCATCATAAGCTGCCAGAAGCGCCGCAACCTCTTCTATCTTGCCTTTGCCGATATAAGTTCCAGGGTGTACTGCTTCACGGTTCTGGATTACTTTCCCAACAGTTACAGCGCCTGCAGTGGCCGCCAGTTCTTCCAGTTCGTCAAGCGATGCAGAAACATCCTCGTCCTGTTCCGTCTGTACACCGATCAGGATGACACGCTCTTCAATTTCCTTGAAATCATAAAACTGCATAGATCAGTACTCCTCTTCACCGGATTCATCAGAGCCATCCGAAGTATCTGCAGCATCACCTGCATCAGAAGCCGCCTCTGCATCGGTATTCTCCGTTGTATCAGAAGCTGTATCATTACTCAGTTCACCATTACGTGACTGCAGGAATGTCAGTTCCTTCGCTGCATTTTCGTCATCCGGGAACATCTTGATATATTCCTGCATTTTGCTCAGTGCAGTTGCAAAATCCAGTTTTTTCTCATATACCACAATCTCATTGAACAACAGATCCTGCATTTCTTCTGTAGATGCATCTTCCAGGCCTTTGCTGATATTTTCCAGTGCGCTGTCATAAGAGCCATCATCCATGTCACAAAGTGCCAGTCCATTGTAGCCTTTGGCCGGATCACTGTCATCCGCTGACACATACTGCTGATACATATTTCTGGCATTGGAAGTATCTCCCTGTGCACGGTACACCATTCCCAGAAGAAGCATTCCTTCTGTACTCTTCTGATTCACAGCCTCCGTAAGTTCCTTCTGCGCATTGGAATAATCTTCCATGTAATAATAGACTTTTCCTCTGTTGCAGTAATCCTCTGCATTTTTCGGTTCTGTTTTCAACGCAGCCTCAAGATATCGTGTACCATCTGCTTCCATATCCTTTTCCAGATATGCCTCATAGATCTGGATTGCTCTATCATAAGTGGCATCTTCTCCGTAAGCTTCCGTAAAGTTTGAAGAAGCCTCATCATAAGAATCCATTGCCAGTGCCACACATCCTGTCAGATAATAAGTCTCTGCATCCATGCTGTAGCTTTCTGCCAGTGTCTGACAATCCGCCATCGCAGCATCATTCAGCCCGGATTTTAATTCTGCGGTTGCTCTGTAAGCAAGCATATCTTTCTTAAGTGCTTTTCCTGCTTTTTCATCATTCAGACCATTGGTCAGGCTGTCAATGGCATCCTGATAATTTCCAAGATGAATATTTGCGATCCCGGCCCCACGATATGCCTCTGCTGTTTTATATCCGGCAGTGATCGATGACTGATACCCCTGAAGGGCATAATCATAACTGCCCTGTGCAAGATCTGCACAGGCCTGGTCATAAGTTTTCTTTTCTTCCCCTCCACAGCCGGTCAGCATTCCAAATGTCAGTCCGGCTGTCAGCATCCATATGATTCTTTTATTTTTCATTGATATCCTATTCTACTACGAGTCCTTCTTCTTCCATTACACGAACAACGTTATTTACGTGTTCTGCACAGATTTCCTCTGTTCCTGCCTCTACCATGACACGGATCAGCGGCTCTGTACCACTTTCTCTTACAAGAATACGTCCATCTGTGCTGAGTACTCTTGCAGCAGCCTCTACTGCTTCAACAACCTTCGGATTTTCTCTTGCAGTCTTCTTGTCTGCAACGCGAACATTGCGGAGAATCTGCGGATAAACTTTCATTTCTTTTGCAAGATCACAGAGAGTTGCTTTCTGCTCCACACAAGCTTCCATGATCATAAGAGAAGTCAGGATTCCATCACCGGTGGCTGCATAGCGACTGAAAATAACATGGCCGGACTGTTCTCCGCCAATACTGTAGTTATTCTCAAGCATATTTTCGGCAACATATTTATCACCAACTGCCGTCTGTTCATAGTTGATGCCTTCTGCCTCAAATGCCTTGTAAAGTCCCATATTTGACATAACAGTTGTAACTACGGTATTTCCATTCAGTTTTCCCTGAGATTTCAGGAATTTACCGCAAACATACAGAATCTTGTCTCCATCAATGATATTTCCCTTATGGTCTACTGCAATACAACGGTCGGCATCTCCATCATATGCAAAACCGATATCCAGTCCGTTATCCACCACATATTTCTGAAGTACTTCAATATGCGTGGATCCACATGCTCTGTTGATGTTTGTTCCATCCGGGTCATTGTTAATGACATAAGTTTTTGCACGCAGAGCGTCAAAAACACTCTTTGCGATTGCAGAAGAACTTCCGTTGGAGCAGTCCAGACCAACTTTGATATTTTTGAAATCGCGGCACGGAATGGAAATCAGGTATCCGATATAACGATTACGTCCGGAAGCAAAATCTACAGTACGTCCAATATCTTCTCTTGTTGCATATGGAAGTTCTTCAATCTTGCCATCCAGATATGCTTCGATTCTTGCCTCAACTTCAGCCTCGATCTTCTGTCCGTTTCCGTTCAGAAGTTTGATTCCATTATCGTAGAATGGGTTGTGGCTTGCAGAGATCATGATTCCACAGTCAAAATCTTCTGTACGTACTGCATAGGAAACACTCGGTGTAGTCGTTACATGAAGCAGATATGCATCTGCACCTGATGCAGTCAGACCGGCAACCAGTGCATACTCAAACATATAACTGCTGCGTCTAGTATCTTTACCGATGACGATTTTGGCTTTATGATCACGACCATAATACCATCCCACATATCTGCCCACTTTAAATGCATGATCTACTGTCAGCTGAATGTTTGCTTCTCCACGAAAACCATCTGTTCCAAAATATTTACCCATTTTTAACTCCTTACTGTGCACCCTTCTGCACACGATTGATTGCATTGATTATTTATAAAGATTTGAAGGATATACTCCTGATTTTACAAGATTCGCAAATGCCTCTGTAACAGCTGCTTTATCTTCCTGATATGTTACACCAAACCAGGTATCTTTTGTCTCAAGAACATCTACTTTTGCCTTGCCTTCTTTGATCAGACGGTCAATCATCTCCGGAAGAAGATATTCTTTCTTGATATCTCCCTCTTTGAGCTCAGAAAGAAAATCTACAAACCCCTTTTCCAGTGTTTCCATAAATACCGGTGTCAGCCCCCACATATTCATGGAAACAAGGCTCTTCACATCCAGTTTCTCGACTTTATCATCATTACGTGCTTCCGCACCGTCTGCTGTCTTAAAAATGTTATGCGTCTCCGTAACACCTGTCAGTGCACCTTCTTCAATATGGCATACTCCTCTGGTAACACTTCCATTGTCACTCAGAGTATTTCCAAGACGGAAACCAGCCATACAGATATGGAGGATTCCATCATCCGGCTGTTCCTGGATCAGATAATCATGGACTTTCACATACGCTTCCTTACCATAATAATCATCCGCATTAATTACCATAAAAGGCTCATTCAGGACAGCTTTTGCTGCAAGTACCGCCTGACCGGTTCCCCATGGTTTGGTACGGTCTGCCGGTTTCTCAAATCCGGCCGGAAGATCTTCTAGCGCCTGGAATGCATATTCTACCTCCGTGATCTTTTCGATCCTTTCTCCGATCACACGGCGAAACTCCTCTTCCAGATCCTTACGGATGATAAATACAACTTTATTAAATCCTGCCTCCAGCGCATCATGGATTGAATAGTCCATAATGATCTCACCATTTGGTCCTACGGGTGCAAGCTGTTTAATACCTTTTCCAAAACGGCTTCCAATTCCGGCAGCCATAATAACAAGTGCTGTCTTTTTCATAAAAACGTCCTCCTTATGCTCACTGCATTTCTACATTTGTTTATGCATCTTCCTCATTTAATGAACTCAGTTTTGCGGCCTGGTCTGCTGCTATCAGGCTGTCCAGAATTTCATCCAGATCTCCTCCGAGAACAGCGTCCAGACGGTGAAGTGTCAGCTTGATCCTATGGTCTGTCACACGTCCCTGAGGGAAATTGTAAGTACGGATCTTTTCGGAACGATCTCCTGTTCCGATCTGGCTTCTTCTGGCTTCCGCCTCCGCATCATGCTGTTTGGCTAGTTCCATCTCATACAGACGGGAGCGAAGTACTTTCAATGCCTTATCTTTATTCTTGAGCTGTGATTTTTCATCCTGGCAGGAAATAACGATTCCTGTCGGGATATGTGTAAGCCGTACTGCAGAGTCTGTTGTATTGACACACTGTCCACCGTTTCCGGATGCTCGGAACACATCAAACTTACAGTCGTTCATATCCAGATGGAAATCAATTTCTTCGGCTTCCGGCATAATTGCCACAGTACAGGTAGACGTATGGATACGTCCGCCGGATTCTGTCTCCGGGACACGCTGTACACGATGTACTCCACTCTCGTATTTCAGGCGGGAATATGCTCCCTGTCCCTGAATCATAAATGTAACTTCTTTGAATCCGCCGATTCCATTCTCATTCAGACTCATCATCTCTGTCTTCCATCTGCGAGATTCTGCATATTTCACATACATACGATAGATCTCTGCTGCAAACAGAGCAGCCTCGTCACCGCCTGCACCTGCACGGATCTCTACGATAACGTTTTTGCTGTCATTCGGATCTTTTGGTAAAAGAAGGATCTTCAGTTCCTTTTCAAGTTCTTCCACGCGCTTCTTTGCATCGGAAAGCTCCTCTTTCAGCATTTCACGCATTTCTTCATCTTTTTCTTCTTCCAGCATGGAAAGACTGTCCTGAATCGTTTCTTTATTGTCTTTATATTCTTTATAGGCATCTACGATCGGCTGCAGTTCACTCTGCTCTTTCATCAGCTTCTGAAAACGTTCCTGATTATCCGTTACTCCCGGCTCACCAAGCTCATTCAGAACTTCCTCAAAGCGCACAAGCAGATCCTCTAATTTATCAAACATTCTGTTCCTCCTGCATTTTTCTTCCTGTAACGACCCTGTCCAGCCCGGCAAGGTCTTTTTTTATTTCTATCTGTTCAAAACCATTTTTTTTCATAATTTCCGCCACATCCATACCCTGATCACAGCCGATCTCGTACATCAGCCATCCGCCGGGTTTCAGATATGTGCCCGCCTGTTCTGTGATCTTTTCATAAAAATACAGACCATTTTCTTTGCCATCCAGTGCAAGCACCGGATCATGAAAGCGCACTTCGTCCATCAGACCTTCAATATCTTCAGTCCGGATATATGGCGGATTCGAAATAAGCATATCATATTCCATGTGGTCATTTCCACTGTTTTTCTGAAAATAATCTGCCGAAAACAGATCACTCTGTATCAGTTCAGCTCTCTGTTCCAGTCCGAGACGTTTTTGATTCTCCTTTGCTACACAAAGCGCTCCTTCTGAAACATCCACACCTGTTCCTAATGCCTGTGGCAATTCCAGAAGAAGACTCAGAAGAATACATCCGGAACCGGTACACATATCCAGAATCTGCGGTTTCTCCAGATTCCTCATGCGAGAAATCGCTTCTTCCACAAGCACCTCTGTATCCTGTCTCGGTACAAGTACACGTTCATCTACACAAAATTCATATCCCATAAAGTATGCACGCCCGGTAATATGCTGCAGCGGGATATGCTGAGCACGTTTTGTGCACAGCGTTCGATAACGTTCTTCTGTTTCAGCATCCAGCCCATCATCCATATGTGCATAATACCATGCTCTTGTAATATCTGCCGTATACTCCAGAAGGAGCCAGGCATCTAACCTGGCTTCTTCGATTGCGGCAGTTTCCAGAAGCCGGATTCCCTCTTCCAAAACTTCTTTATATGTCCGCATTTTTTTCCTCATTTTCTTCTTCCGGCTCCCAGCCGAATTCTTCTTTCAGATATTCTCTCCAGTCAAAAACAGCCTCTACTGCTGCGATTGCTACTTCAGCCATATCCGCTGTCGGCTCTTTGGTTGTCAGTTTCTGCATTGCAAGTCCCGGTTTGCTCAAAAAATCAGCAAGTCTGCTGTCTGTTCTGCCGGCCCACTGAATAAGTTCAAAAGAAACACCTGACACGATCGGAACCATCAGAAGACGACCAAACAGCCGAACCCAGTATCCCGGTACCAGTACAAAAATAAAATGCAGGAATATACTGACGATCATTACCAGAAAAAGGAAGCTTGTACCGCATCTTTTGTGCTGTCTGGAACTTGCCAGGACATTTTCCACAGTAAGCGGAAGTCCATGTTCCACACAGTTGATGCATTTATGTTCTGCGCCATGATACATAAACGTGCGCTGAATATCCTTCATTCTTGAGATCAGCAGCATATATCCCATAAACAGTGCCAGTTTCACAAATGCCTCCGCAACTGTTACCCCTACTTCTGAAGCACCGACCTTGCGCAGAAGGCTTGCCAGTGCATACGGAAGCAGCATAAAAGCCGCAACAGAAACAACTATGGAAATAGCAACCGTTATGTAAAGAAGCCACTGAAACTGCTTTGCTTCTTTCGCTTTCTTTGCAGAAAGTTCTTCCTCTGTCAGCGTTGCATTCTTTGCAGCTTCCTTCTCGTCCTCTTCGTCGCCTGCAATCTCAGCAGAATACATCAGACATTTGGTTCCTACTACCAGTCCGTCAACAAAGCTTACCACTCCACGGATGATCGGCCATTTCAAAAATGCAGCCTTTCCAAATGTACATTTGTAATCTTCTACCTTTAATTCTATTTCTTTATCCGGACGGCGTACTGCAATGGCATATTTGTCCTTGTGGCGCATCATGATGCCTTCCATTACTGCCTGACCACCAATATTCGATGATTTCATATATCACTCCATTATCACTGATAAAAGCAAAGAAAGGTTGAGATTTCCCAACCTCAACCTGTCTCTTCTTTCATTATTCAGTCTGAATTATTTGTTTAAGCCGTATTTCTTGTTGAACTTATCGATACGTCCACGAGCCTGAGCTGCTTTCTGCTGTCCAGTGTAGAATGGATGGCATTTGGAACAGATTTCAACATGGATATCTTTCTTAGTAGATCCTGTTACGAATGTGTTTCCGCAGTTGCAGGTTACAGTTGCCTGATAGTAGTTCGGATGGATTCCTTCGCGCATGATTTTCACCTCTCTATATTTCTCTATTTTTCTATTCGTATTAACTTAACGAAATTGCTAATTTATTTCGCAGCTTTCTGATTATAACACACTGATTTCTCAAATGCAAGTCGTTTATAAAAATTTCTGTTTTTTTGCCGTCTGCACAAATTCCTCATTATTCTTCGTTCTGGAAAACATATTCAGGATCTGTTCCACAGCATCTTCGGCCTTCAGACTGTTCAGTGCACGGCGCATATTATAGACTGCTTCCTGTTCATCCGGAGTCAGGAGCAGATCCTCTCGTCTGGTACCTGATTTCTGGATATCGATTGCCGGAAATACTCTCTTTTCCTGCAGTTTACGGTCAAGAACCAGTTCCATATTACCGGTCCCTTTAAATTCTTCATAAATAACATCGTCCATTTTGCTTCCGGTGTCTACCAGTGCAGTGGCAAGGATCGTCAGGCTTCCGCCTTCTCTCATATTACGCGCTGCTCCAAAAAATCGCTTCGGCATGTGAAGTGCTGCCGGATCCAGGCCACCGGACAGTGTCCGGCCACTTGGTGTCACACAGAGATTATACGCTCTCGCAAGTCTTGTGATCGAATCCAGAAGGATCGTTACATCCTGTTTATGTTCAACCAGGCGACGAGCACGCTCTACGACCATCTCTGAAACACGTCTGTGATGATCCGGAAGTTCATCAAAAGTAGAATAAATAACTTCTACATTGCTTCCACGAATCTCTTCTTTAATATCCGTAACTTCCTCTGGACGTTCATCGATCAGAAGAATGATCAGATGCATATCCGGATTATTCTTGAGAATCGATTTGGCAACATCTTTCAGAAGGGTTGTCTTGCCGGCTTTCGGTGGTGATACGATCATGCCTCGCTGTCCCTTGCCGATCGGACTTAAAAGATCCATGATTCTCATTGCCACGGTTCCACCTGGTCTTTCCATACGCAGACGCTCATTCGGAAAGATTGGCGTCATATCTTCAAAATTATATCGTCTCTGTCCCTCACTCGGTGGAAAACCATTGATGGAATCCACATAAAGAAGAGCACTGAATTTCTCTCCCTGGGTTTTAATACGGATGCTCCCTTTCAGGATATCACCGGTTTTCAGATTGAACCGGCGTATCTGAGACGGTGATACATAAATATCATTTTCACCCGGAAGATAATTTGCACAGCGGATAAATCCATATCCGTCCGGAAGGACCTCCAGAATACCATTTGCTTTTTCTCCACTGTCAAGCTGTGCCGTATCGGTCGGATTCTTATGTGTATATTCCGTCCGTTCTGTATAATTTCTGTCCTGATAATTTCGCTCCTGATAGTTCCGGTCCTGATAATTTTTATCCTGATATGTTTTTCTCTCATTCGCCTCATAAGACGTTCTGTTTTCTCTTACTCTATTTTCCTGTCTGCCCGGTTCCTCCTGCAGGATTTCAGTTTTTTTCATTTCTGCCTCTCTGCCGGCGGGCTCTTTTTCATCTTCCTGGAGCATGCGCTCTATCAGTTCAGGTTTCCTCAATGTAGAAATCCCTTTCAATCCTCTCGCTTTTGCCAGATCTTTTAATGTTGCAAGCGACAATGATTCGTATTTTTCTCTCATAAAAAAATCCTCTCTGTCTTCTCAAAACCTGTTTACTTGATAATAAAATTATTTACGGAATATTTGTCTGAAATGACATGAATCAGAATACCAGCAGACACCATCCAGAAGGTGTCACCGGTAAAACTGATAAGTAATAAAGTTAATGAATCAGATTTCCTACGATTCCATAGGATACTAAATACATGATCACGGTTGCCATGATCAGCCCACAGAAAATAGCAATAGAAGACTTCTTGATATCCACTTCAAGAAGGGATGCGATCAGAGATCCTGTCCATGCCCCCGTACCCGGAAGAGGAATTCCTACAAACAGCAGCAATCCAAAGAATTCATACCGTTTGATCTGGTCACTCTTGCCCATGGCACGATCTTCCATCTTAACGATCAGGCCATGAAACAGTTTTGTTTTCTTCAGAACTTTAAAAATCTGACGAATAAACAGTAATATAAATGGTATAGGAATAATATTTCCGATAATGCAGATCGGAATTGCTTTCGCCGCAGACACTTTCAAAAGAGATGCCGCCAGCAGACCTCCTCTAAGTTCCAGAATCGGTATCATGGAAATGATAAAAATGATAAGTTCTCTGGAAATATGCTGAGACAAGTTATCTGTAAACCACTGTACTAAAACTTCCATAAATTCTCCTTTTTTAGATATTCTCCTACAAAATTAATGAAGACTTCCATCTCATTCCTTGTTCCAATCGTAATACGCAGATGGTTACCGGTTCTTCCTCCCGGAAAATAGCGCACGTAAATATGCTGCTCTCTCAATGCCTGAAACAGTTTTTCTGCCGGGCAGTTTTTATGAGCCGCAAAAATGAAATTTGCTTTTGAATCTTCAAAGTAAAATCCAAGTTTCCTGAGTTCTTTTTTTGTCCATTCCCGCGTCTCTATAATCTTAGTGCAAGTTTCCAGGAAATACTCCTGATCCTTTATCGCCGCAACACCAGCTGCGATCGACGTACGATTCATTGTATAAGAATTAAACGAATATTTGACATCATTCAGATATTTGATCAGTTTCGGGCATGCAAGTGCAAATCCGATACGCATGCCTGCCATGGATCGGGACTTGGAAAATGTCTGTACCACCAGAAGATTCTCGTATTTCTCGATCAGAGGCAATGCTGACTGTGTACCAAAATCAACATATGCCTCATCCACGATCACGATCACATCCTGGTTATGTTCCACAATATCTTCAATATCACTCAGTGGAAGAGAAACACCTGTCGGAGCATTCGGGTTCGGAAAAATAATTCCACCATTCTCTCTGAAATAATCTTCTTTCTTTATATGAAAGTGTTCATCCAGTGCCGGTCTCTCATATGGAATGCGGAACAGATCTGCCCATACATCATAAAAAGAATAGGTGATGTCAGGAAACAGAATTGGTTTCTCACTGTTAAAAAAAGTAAGGAAACTCATTGCCAGTACATCATCAGATCCCACGCCGACAAATACCTGATCGTCCTGAAGTCCATACTCCCCTGCAATGGCATGCACAAGATCTTTCGCAGCCGGATCCGGATAAAGTCTCAGTGCATCTGTATCTGTATTCCGAAGTACCTCCGTAACCCCCGGTGCCGGCGGATAAGGATTTTCATTTGTATTTAATTTGATCATATCCGTCTGATTTGGCTGTTCGCCCGGTGTATACGGAATCACCTTGCGGATATTTTTTTCCCAGTTGCCCATCTTCATGTCTTCTTTCTTTTTTATCTGTTTTTTACGATGATACATACGGATTGTTCCGTGCTGCGCACTCTCACAATCCTACTTCCGAGCCACACCGGTCTTTCTTGCTGCTTCTGCAACTGCTTTGGCTACTGCCGGTACTCGTGTAACGACTTCAATCTTGCCTTTCCATTCCCCGTGTCACCTCAGGGATTCTTTCGCGTAATCCATCTCATTCTCCTCCTATTACGATTCCATTTGCTGGTCTTTTGTTGTTGCTGTTCTTCTGCATCTCATCCATGCATTTTTCGATTATCTCCATATGCTCGGACATGTACTGCTCGGCACCCTTCTCATCGTTATTGATAATAGCCTCAACAAGAAGGCGATGCTGTTCATCCACTTTAAATTCCGGACGGTTTTTCTTCATAATATAATCTCTGGTTCCCGCGATTATATTTTCAGTCAGCTGATCCGCTGCGGCAAGCACACTGTAGATCATCGGATTGTTTGCAATCTTTGCAATCTGCGTATGCAGTTCTTTATCCAGTTCTCCTCTGATCTTCTCATCTTCCGCTTTATCTATGTTCGAAAGTATCCTCCACAGTTCTGCCGCATCCAGTGGTGTACACTTTCTCGCAGCCAGAATTGCCATCTCTCGTTCCAGTGCAGCCCTAAGCTGCTGTGTCTGCCGGATATATCCGTTATTCAGTTTAAACAGTATAGACAACGGACCGATCAGCCAGGAATCCAGGTCATCTGCTATATAATTTCCACCACCGGGCACGGTCTTTATGATTCCAAGCAATTCAAGTGCTCTTAAGACTTCCCGTAACGCCGGCCTGGATACTCCCATCGTCTCTGCCATCGTTCTTTCTGCCGGAAGCGCATCGCCTGCTTTCAGATGTCCATTTTGAATATTATCTATAATCTGATTCAATATTCCATCAAAAGCTTTTTCATCTTTGATTTCTTTAAACATATATCTGCCTCCTACATTTCCCTATTAATGTATCATTTATGAACCCTGTTGGCAAGCATTCCCTTTGCATTCTGCCTGCATTCTTTTTCATACAGCTTTTTCTATTTTACTAAAAACATCGATATAATTTGTGTTTTTATTCTAAACTTTTCCCATATCCTATTGACAAGTTCAAAAAAGAACGCATAATAAACATAAGAGATTATTATAGTAAGGGAGATTATACTCATGAAAAAAAGAAATCTTATGCTATTATCAGCGATTGCTGCAGCATCGATCCTCATGACTGGATGCGGTTTCACCGCAGATGATCCGGCTGACAGTCAGGCTGTAACTATAACTCCAGAACCAGCCGAGGCTACTGCCACACCGGCACCTACCGCTACACCAGCACCTACTGTTACCCCGGCAGCCAGCCTGACAACTACACCTGCACCGGCCGGAACAGATGCTTCTTCCACAACTCCGGCAGATGGTACAACAACAGACGGAACTGCTTCTACAGACAGCAGCACCGCTTCTGATGCAGCATCCACAGATACCAGTTCTGACTCTGCTTCTTCCACAGCAAGTGCAACTTCCGGTGATGCATCATCTTATGTTGGTTCTACACTGAATGAATTTATGAATGTCTATGGAACACCAGTTGATTATGAACCTGCATACGATGCAAATGGCAACGAAGTTGGTGGTGTTTACTCATTCAACGATTTCTCCATCACAACAGATTTCACTTCCGGAAGTGAAACTGTCGAAGCTGTTGATTATTATTGATCATAATAAACCACATAATCGAGTAGGAGGGAAAATTAAATAAGTTTTCCCGACCTCTCACACCACCGTACGTACGGTTCCGTATACGGCGGT